>NZ_CP032487.1:4065376-4742939 GCF_004124235.1 Yersinia hibernica | reverse complement strand
TTCTTTTAATTAAGGGCGATCCTAAGCTACTTGGTCGATAGTCCAAACTTGAGTAGAATCCCCCACCCCAGGGCAAATACAGAAATTCGCATAACGGCGAGGTGCAGTACCATGTTTTATCCAGATCAATTTGACGTCATCATCATTGGTGGTGGTCATGCCGGCACAGAAGCTGCAATGGCAGCGGCACGCATGGGACGTCAGACCTTATTGCTGACGCACAACATCGACACACTGGGACAAATGTCTTGTAACCCAGCGATTGGCGGTATCGGTAAGGGGCATTTGGTAAAAGAGATTGATGCTTTGGGCGGCTTAATGGCGATGGCAACTGACCAGGCCGGTATCCAGTTTAGGATACTAAACGCCAGTAAAGGGCCAGCGGTAAGGGCAACTCGAGCGCAAGCTGACCGTGTCCTGTACCGCCAAGCAGTACGTACCGCATTGGAAAACCAGCCTAACTTGATGATCTTCCAGCAACCTGTAGAAGATCTGATTGTTGAGAATGACCGTGTAGTCGGTGCTGTGACCAAAATGGGATTAAAATTCCGAGCTAAAGCGGTAGTGTTAACCGTCGGCACTTTCCTTGACGGAAAAATTCATATTGGCCTTGAGAACTATAGCGGTGGTCGCGCGGGTGATCCGCCATCAATCTCATTGTCACAACGTCTGCGTGAGTTACCACTGCGTGTCAATCGGCTTAAAACCGGTACTCCACCGCGTATTGATGCCCGCAGCATTGATTTTAGCCAATTGGCTCCTCAGCTTGGTGATACGCCAATTCCAGTATTTTCTTTCTTGGGAAATGCCAGCCAGCATCCTGAGCAAATGCCGTGTCATATCACCTACACCAATGAAAAAACGCATGAAGTGATCCGAAATAACCTGGATCGCAGCCCAATGTATGCCGGGATCATTGAAGGGATCGGGCCACGTTATTGCCCATCGATCGAAGATAAAGTCATGCGTTTTGCCGATCGTAATTCACATCAAATCTTCCTTGAACCTGAAGGTTTGACGAGTAATGAGATTTATCCAAACGGCATCTCTACCAGCCTGCCTTTCGATGTCCAGATGCAGATAGTCCGCTCAATGAAAGGGCTTGAAAATGCCCGCATTGTCCGGCCGGGTTATGCCATCGAATACGATTTCTTTGATCCACGTGATTTGAAACCAACCTTGGAAAGTAAATATATCCAGGGCTTGTTCTTTGCTGGGCAAATCAATGGTACCACCGGCTATGAAGAAGCAGCAGCTCAAGGGCTGCTTGCAGGCCTCAATGCGGGCCGTTTCGCCAATGATGATGATGGTTGGTCACCTCGCCGTGATGAAGCTTACCTTGGCGTGCTGGTGGACGATTTAAGCACCCTTGGCACCAAAGAGCCGTACCGCATGTTTACCTCACGAGCTGAATATCGCCTCATGCTACGTGAAGATAATGCTGATTTACGTTTGACCGAAATGGGCCGCAAATTAGGGCTAGTCGATGATGTTCGCTGGGCTCATTTCAGCCAGAAAATTGAACAAATTGAAAGAGAACGCCAGCGTTTACGTGATATCTGGGTGCATCCTCACTCTGAAAATGTTTCTGAAATCAATGCATTGTTGAAAGCGCCATTGTCTAAAGAAGCTAATGGCGAAGAATTATTGCGTCGCCCTGAAATCGACTATCGCTTATTAACGACCTTACCTTCATTCGGCCCTGCATTAACCGATCCACAAGCTGCTGATCAGGTTGAAATTCAGGTTAAATATGAGGGTTATATTGCTCGTCAGCAGGAAGAGATCGAAAAACAATTGCGCAATGAGAATACCTTGTTGCCAGCTGATTTAGATTATCGCCAAGTATCTGGTTTATCGAATGAAGTTATCGCTAAATTGAATGATCACAAACCTAATTCGATTGGCCAAGCATCACGTATTTCCGGTGTTACACCTGCGGCAATTTCTATTTTGTTGGTTTGGTTGAAAAAACAGGGCTTGTTACGTCGTAGCGCGTAATGATTCAATATCGGCCTGAGCTGTGCGGAATAAGCAACCAGGCCGATTAAAACCACCGTGGCTAAGCCAGATTATTATTTCATATAGCGGCTCATTACATGCTGACAGAAGCTTTTTCGGTCAGAGGATATTGTTGTGTTAAAAAAATTAGATTCGCTGCTGAACGCAGCTGGCATTGTGTTACCCGATCAGCAAAAGCACCAATTGATAGGATATGTAGAACTGCTTGATAAGTGGAACAAAGCTTATAACTTGACCTCTGTCCGTGACCCTATGCAAATGCTGGTGCGGCATATCCTGGATAGCATTGTGGTTAACCCGCATTTACAAGGTAAGCGCTTTATTGATGTCGGGACAGGGCCTGGGTTGCCTGGGATACCACTGGCCATTGTGCGCCCTGATGCACACTTCACATTGCTTGATAGTTTAGGCAAGCGGGTTCGCTTTTTGCGGCAGGTCCAGCATGAATTGGGGTTAAACAATATTGAGCCGGTACAAAGCCGCGTTGAGGACTTTGCCGCAAAACCGGCATTTGATGGTGTAATAAGCCGTGCATTTGCATCTTTACAAGATATGCTGTCTTGGTGCCATCATTTACCAGCTAAGCCAGAAGGGCGCTTTTATGCGCTTAAAGGGGTGAGGCCAGATGATGAATTAGCGGCATTACCTGAAGGTGTTGTTCTTGAGTCAGTGATTCGATTGCAGGTGCCCGAATTAGAGGGTGAGCGCCATTTGGTTGTTCTTAAGTCAAACTAAGTTTGCTATTTATCAAAAAAATGTAATAAACCCTTACCTAAAATAGGGGAATATACCTTATTAAGTCGTTTTAATACTGGTGAGTATTTATTCGCAGACTCTCTTACGGAAAGATTATATTTCACGTATTGTTCACAAAATCAGCGGTAAGAAATGACACTACTATATTGAATGTCACTGAATAGTCACTTTGGTCATTATTTTATCTGAGATTCTGTACTTTTTATGTATCTGAAGTGTTGCAAGCTTATTATTGGAAATGTCAACGGTAAGTTTTTACTAAGTAGATAAGTTGTTTGATAATAGTTTAAATTTAACATTATGATTTATAAAAGTTTTTAATGGCTCTTTTCGTTAAAGACAAAGAGGAATCTTATAGGATATAAATCAGTTTGTTTTTAGTTATGTGATCAGTTCCACGCTTTATTGATAATGGCTGGAATCGTCAGACAATTAAATGTGTGCTTTATTCCGAGGCTTTGCTTGTGAAAATAGCTCGAAATAAGAAAATTTAAATAATTGTTCACCTTTTCGCTACTTATCGATTGAATTCGTTTGAGTGGCCCGTATAATTTGCACGTTTTTTGCTGCTTGACTCAATGGGGTAAAAGGCAGTTTCATACCTCACTCAGCATTCCTTTAGTATGAGTCTGGAGAGAACAAACGTCATGTCTGTATCCCTTTATAGTGGGAAAATTGCACGAAAGTTGCTGTTGTTGCAGTTAATGACTTTTGTTGTTCTCAGTGCTGTTTTTGGTTTTAAAAGCCTGGAATGGAGTGCTTCTGCTTTGGCAGGAGGATTGGCAGCCTGGTTACCCAGCGCCATCTTTATGTTGTTTGCTTGCCGCCATCAGGCAAAAACAGCTGCTCCGGGTCGTGTTGCGTGGTCGTTTGCCATTGGCGAAGGGTTAAAAGTTATCTTGACGATAATTTTGCTGATTGTGGCATTAGGGCTGTTTAAAGCCGTATTTGTTCCACTCGGTTTAACCTATTTAGCGGTGCTGATTGTGCAGATATTGGCACCCGCCGTGATTAGCGGCTACCGTACTTAACAGTTATCGTATTTGACGATCACCGTATTTAACTACAAAAGGGTAAGAGGCATCATGTCTGCATCAGGAGAAATCTCTACTCCAAGGGACTACATAGGGCACCATCTGAATAACCTTCAGTTGGACCTGCGTACCTTTGAGTTGGTCAATCCCCACTCACCTGGCCCTGCGACGTTCTGGACGTTGAACATTGACTCTTTGTTCTTCTCTGTCGTGCTGGGGTTAGCTTTTCTGCTTGTGTTCCGCAAAGTTGCAGCAAGCGCCACCAGTGGCGTGCCCGGCAAATTGCAGACCGCCGTCGAGTTAATTATCGGTTTTGTCGATAGCAGCGTACGGGATATGTACCACGGCAAAAGTAAAGTCATCGCACCATTAGCCCTGACCGTGTTTGTTTGGGTTTTACTGATGAATATGATGGACTTACTGCCAATCGATTTACTGCCTTACATCGGTGAACATGTCTTTGGGTTACCTGCACTGCGTGTCGTCCCCACCGCTGATGTGAGCATTACCTTGTCCATGGCATTGGGTGTCTTCATCCTGATCCTGTTCTATAGCATTAAAATGAAAGGTGTAGGCGGCTTCGTAAAAGAATTGACGATGCAGCCGTTCAATCACCCGATATTCATTCCAGTTAACTTAGTTCTGGAAGGTGTCAGCCTGCTGTCCAAACC
Source organism: Yersinia hibernica (assembly GCF_004124235.1). NCBI lineage: Bacteria > Pseudomonadati > Pseudomonadota > Gammaproteobacteria > Enterobacterales > Yersiniaceae > Yersinia > Yersinia hibernica. Next base: position 4,738,456 of record NZ_CP032487.1, on the reverse strand, counting down.
GGTTTCACTCGGTCTGCGACTGTTCGGCAACATGTATGCGGGTGAGTTGATCTTCATCCTTATTGCGGGTCTGTTGCCGTGGTGGTCACAGTGGATGCTCAGTTTACCTTGGGCTATCTTCCACATACTGATTATTACGTTACAAGCCTTTATCTTCATGGTTCTGACGATTGTCTATCTGTCGATGGCGTCCGAAGAGCACTGATTTTCTTATAACACTACTGCGTTTTAACTGAAATAAACTGGAGACTGTCATGGAAAACCTGAATATGGATCTGCTGTACATGGCTGCCGCTATAATGATGGGTTTAGCGGCAATCGGTGCTGCGATCGGTATCGGCATCCTGGGTGGTAAATTTTTGGAAGGCGCTGCACGTCAGCCTGACCTGATTCCTCTGCTGCGTACACAGTTCTTTATCGTCATGGGTCTGGTTGACGCCATCCCTATGATCGCTGTTGGTCTGGGTCTGTACGTGATGTTTGCTGTCGCGTAAGTAGAGTTTTCTCTACTGTGAACTACACCAAACTATTAACTTTTAAAGAGGCATTGTGCTGTGAATCTTAACGCAACAATCCTCGGCCAGGCCATCGCGTTTGTCCTGTTTGTCCTGTTCTGTATGAAGTATGTATGGCCGCCAATTATGGCTGCCATCGAGAAACGTCAAAAAGAAATTGCTGACGGTCTCTCTTCTGCAGAGCGTGCCAAAAAAGATTTGGACTTAGCGCAAGCCAATGCGACCGACCAACTGAAGAAGGCCAAAGCAGAAGCACAGGTGATCATTGAGCAGGCAAGTAAACGCAAAGCTCAGATCCTTGATGAAGCTAAAGCAGAAGCTGAACAGGAACGTAACAAAATCGTGGCGCAAGCGCAGGCAGAGATCGACGCCGAACGTAAGCGTGCTCGTGAAGAGTTGCGTAAGCAAGTCGCGATGTTGGCTATAGCTGGCGCCGAGAAGATCATCGAACGTTCCGTGGATGAAGCTGCTAACAGCGACATCGTTGATAAACTGGTCGCTGAACTGTAAGGAGGGAGGGGCTGATGTCTGAATTTGTAACTGTAGCTCGCCCCTACGCCAAAGCAGCTTTTGACTTTGCTGTTGAGCACCAGGCTGTTGAGCGTTGGCAAGATATGCTGGCGTTTACTGCCCAAGTGACGCGCAATGAACAAATCGCTGAATTGCTTTCCGGTGCTGTAGCGCCAGAAACAATGTCTAAGACGTTTATTGCCGTCTGTGGTGAGCAGCTCGATGAACCCGCACAGAACTTCATTCGAGTTATGGCGGAGAATGGCCGTTTACTGGTTCTTCCTGAGGTGTTGCAGCAGTTTATTCAACTGCGTGCCTCACTAGAGTCTACCGTCGACGTTGAAGTGTCCTCAGCGAGTGCACTTAACGACGAACAGCTGGCTAAAATTGCCGCTGCGATGGAAAAACGTCTGTCACGCAAAGTTAAGCTGAATTGCAAAATTGATAAGTCTGTCATGGCCGGCGTAGTAATACGTGCGGGTGATATGGTGATAGATGGCAGCGTTCGCGGTCGTCTTGAACGCCTGGCAGACGTCTTGCAGTCTTAAGGGGACTGGAGCATATGCAACTGAATTCCACCGAAATCAGCGAACTGATCAAGCAGCGCATTGCTCAGTTCAATGTAGTGAGCGAAGCTCACAATGAAGGCACTATTGTTTCCGTTAGTGACGGGATCATCCGCGTACACGGTCTGGCCGATGTTATGCAAGGCGAGATGATCGCACTGCCTGGCAACCGTTATGCAATCGCACTGAACTTGGAGCGCGACTCCGTTGGTGCAGTCGTTATGGGCCCGTACGCCGATCTTGCTGAAGGCATGAAGGTTAAATGTACTGGCCGTATCCTGGAAGTTCCCGTCGGTCGTGGCCTGTTGGGTCGCGTCGTCAATACTCTGGGTGAACCTGTTGATGGTAAAGGTCCGGTAGAAAATGACGGCTTCTCAGCTGTTGAAGCTATCGCACCTGGTGTAATCGAACGTCAATCCGTTGATGAACCCGTTCAGACAGGCTATAAATCTGTCGATGCCATGATTCCAATCGGTCGTGGCCAGCGTGAATTGATCATCGGCGACCGTCAGACAGGTAAAACTGCTCTGGCGATTGATGCGATCATCAACCAGCGCGATTCCGGCATCAAGTGTGTGTATGTTGCTATCGGCCAGAAAGCCTCTACTGTTGCAAACGTAGTGCGTAAACTGGAAGAACATGGCGCATTGGCTAACACCATCGTGGTTGTGGCTACGGCATCTGAATCTGCAGCATTGCAATACCTGGCACCTTACTCCGGTTGTGCCATGGGTGAATATTTCCGCGACCGCGGTGAAGATGCGCTGATTATTTATGATGACCTGTCTAAACAGGCTGTTGCATATCGTCAAATCTCCTTGCTGCTTCGTCGTCCACCAGGTCGTGAAGCTTATCCTGGCGACGTATTCTACCTTCACTCCCGTTTGCTGGAGCGTGCTGCGCGTGTTAACGCAGACTACGTTGAAACCTTTACTAAGGGTGAAGTGAAAGGTAAAACCGGTTCTTTGACCGCATTACCAATCATTGAAACTCAAGCAGGGGACGTTTCCGCGTTCGTTCCGACCAACGTAATTTCGATTACCGATGGTCAGATCTTCTTGGAATCAAGCCTGTTTAACGCCGGTATTCGTCCTGCGGTTAACCCTGGTATCTCCGTATCCCGTGTGGGTGGTGCAGCGCAGACCAAGATCATGAAAAAACTGTCCGGGGGCATCCGTACCGCTCTGGCACAGTATCGTGAACTTGCGGCGTTCTCCCAGTTCGCATCTGATTTGGATGATGCAACACGTAAACAGTTGAGCCATGGTCAGAAAGTGACCGAGCTTCTGAAACAGAAACAGTATGCGCCAATGTCTGTAGCGCAGCAGTCTCTGGTTCTGTTTGCAGCTGAACGTGGTTATCTGGGTGATATCGAGTTGGCGAAGGTAGGTAGCTTTGAAGCCGCGCTGTTGGCGTTTGCTGACCGTGAGCATGCCGAGCTTCTGCAACAAATCAACCAAACTGGCGCGTATAACGATGAGATCGAGGCCAAGCTGAAAGGCATCCTTGATACATTTAAGGCAACCCAGTCCTGGTAACGCTATGCGGCCCTGCTTTTCATTAGGAGAGCAGGCCGTCTGGCAATGAGGAGAAGCAGAAATGGCCGGCGCAAAAGAGATACGTTCCAAGATCGCCAGCGTGCAAAACACGCAAAAGATCACCAAAGCCATGGAGATGGTCGCCGCCTCCAAAATGCGTAAATCGCAGGAACGCATGGCGGCCAGCCGTCCTTATGCAGAAACAATGCGTAGTGTGATTGGTCACCTTGCGCTAGGTAATCTGGAATATAAACATCCATACCTGGAAGAGCGTGATGTTAAGCGCGTTGGGTATCTGGTGGTTTCTACAGACCGTGGCTTGTGTGGTGGTTTGAACATTAACCTGTTCAAAAAACTGTTAGCTGAGATGAAAGGTTGGTCTGAGAAAGGCGTTGAATGTGATTTAGCGCTGATTGGATCAAAAGCGGCATCTTTCTTTGGTTCCGTGGGCGGCAAAATTGTTGCTCAGGTGACTGGCATGGGGGATAACCCTTCCCTGTCAGAACTTATCGGGCCGGTGAAAGTGATGCTGCAAGCCTATGATGAAGGTCGTCTGGATAAACTGTATATCGTGAATAACAAGTTTATCAATACGATGTCTCAGGAACCACGGATCGTGCAGCTGTTACCTCTTCCGCCAGCGGAAGACGGGGAGCTGAAGAGGAAATCCTGGGATTACCTGTATGAACCTGATCCTAAAGCACTGCTGGATACTCTCCTGCGTCGCTATGTGGAATCGCAAGTTTATCAGGGCGTCGTTGAAAACCTGGCCAGCGAACAGGCCGCGCGAATGGTAGCGATGAAAGCCGCCACCGATAACGGCGGTAGTCTGATCAAAGAGCTGCAGTTGGTTTACAACAAAGCTCGTCAGGCCAGCATCACTCAGGAACTCACCGAGATCGTCGGGGGAGCCTCCGCGGTTTAACCAGGCTATTACCCTTAGTCGTTCATATTGCAGGAAGGCGGTTAGCGCGCCAGCAAGTTGAAATATGACGGGTAAACGTATTACGTAGAGGATTCAAGATGGCTACTGGAAAGATTATCCAGGTAATCGGCGCCGTAGTGGACGTCGAATTCCCCCAAGACGCTGTACCAAAAGTGTACAACGCCCTTGAGGTTGAAGGCGCAGCTGAGAAGCTGGTGCTGGAAGTTCAGCAACAGCTGGGCGGTGGTGTTGTTCGTTGTATCGCAATGGGCTCTTCCGATGGTCTGAGCCGTGGGTTGAAAGTTATCAACCTGGAGCACCCAATTGAAGTGCCAGTGGGCAAGTCAACTCTGGGCCGTATCATGAACGTATTGGGTGACCCAATCGACATGAAAGGTCCTATCGGGGAAGAAGAACGTTGGGCAATCCACCGTGAAGCGCCTTCTTACGAAGAGCTTGCCAGCTCGCAAGACTTGTTAGAAACCGGTATCAAGGTTATGGACTTGATTTGTCCGTTCGCTAAGGGCGGTAAAGTCGGTCTGTTCGGTGGTGCGGGTGTGGGTAAAACAGTCAACATGATGGAGCTGATTCGTAACATTGCGATTGAGCACTCAGGTTATTCTGTATTTGCTGGTGTGGGCGAGCGTACTCGTGAGGGTAACGACTTCTACCACGAGATGACTGACTCCAACGTTTTGGACAAAGTATCCTTGGTTTATGGCCAGATGAATGAGCCACCAGGTAACCGTCTGCGCGTTGCACTGACTGGCTTGACCATGGCGGAGAAATTCCGTGATGAGGGCCGTGACGTACTGTTGTTCATCGATAACATCTATCGTTATACCTTGGCCGGTACGGAAGTATCCGCACTGCTGGGCCGTATGCCATCAGCGGTAGGTTATCAGCCGACATTGGCTGAAGAGATGGGTGTGTTGCAGGAACGTATTACTTCCACCAAGACGGGTTCAATTACCTCTGTTCAGGCCGTTTACGTGCCAGCGGATGACTTGACTGACCCATCTCCAGCAACCACCTTTGCTCACTTGGATGCCACCGTCGTTCTGAGCCGTCAAATCGCCTCTCTGGGTATTTACCCGGCGGTTGACCCGCTTGACTCCACCAGCCGTCAGCTTGATCCGCTGGTAGTTGGTCAGGAACACTACGATGTAGCGCGTGGCGTGCAGTCTATTCTGCAACGTTACCAGGAACTGAAAGATATTATCGCCATCTTGGGTATGGACGAGTTGTCAGAAGATGACAAACTGGTGGTATCCCGTGCGCGTAAAATCCAGCGCTTCCTGTCTCAACCGTTCTTCGTGGCAGAAGTCTTTACCGGTTCACCGGGCAAGTTCGTATCGCTGAAAGACACCATTCGTGGTTTCAAAGGCATCATGAACGGCGACTATGACCACCTGCCGGAACAGGCGTTCTACATGGTTGGCACCATTGAAGAAGCAGTGGAAAAAGCCAAGAAACTGTAACGCTGTTGACTGGAGGGTGACATGGCTGCAATGACTTACCATCTGGATGTTGTGAGCGCCGAGAAGAAAATGTTCTCAGGTGTAGTGCAAAAGATTCAGGTGACGGGTAGTGAAGGTGAACTGGGGATTTACCCTGGCCACGCCCCACTGCTCACTGCCATTAAGCCTGGCATGATACGTATCGTTAAGCAGTTCGGTGAGGAAGAGTTTATTTATCTTTCTGGCGGCATCCTTGAGGTGCAACCGAGTGTGGTGATCGTATTGGCTGACACTGCTATTCGCGGAACTGATCTGGACGAAGCTAAAGCGCTGGAATCTAAGCGTAAAGCCGAAACTCATATCAGCAATTCCCACGGTGATGTCGACTATGCTCAGGCATCCGCAGAACTGGCGAAGGCGATTGCAAAACTACGTGTAATCGAACTGACCCGGAAAGCGATGTAATTTTATATTTTATGGGTTTTTAATCCATTGATTTATAAAGTTATCATATAAAGAACGATAGAATGCCAATTGGTGAAAACTGATTGGCATTTTTTTATCTTTAATGAGTGAATGCTTCAAATCAGCTCACCCCACTTCTTCTGCATTTAACTAAGTCTCAGCTAAACTAAAAGCGTTTCTTTCTGAAAACTCTTGTTTCTTGTCGTAAAATAAGTGGTAAATGACCCGCGTGAGTGAATGTATTTTGATAAAAACAGGTCATAAAACGTCGTCGATCGCAGACACTTTTATCTGCATTTTTTTATTACCTGCTCCGTCGCTACAACCCTTTAACCATGCGGGTTAGATACGTTTTTCGCTGAGAAATATGTAGTAATTATTTCGCTAAACAGGTTTACTTCCGTCTATTAATTTGGAGTTATCAGGTTGCTTATGTCTAACAGCTCAATGAGTGTGGTCATCCTTGCCGCAGGTAAGGGGACTCGTATGTATTCCGACCTTCCTAAGGTGTTGCACCCGCTGGCCGGTAAGCCGATGGTTCAGCATGTGATTGATGCTGCCATGAAATTGGGGGCTCAACATGTTCATCTGGTTTATGGACACGGTGGCGAGTTGTTGCAGAAAACACTCACTGATCCGGCATTGAACTGGGTGTTACAGGCCGAACAGCTGGGGACTGGGCATGCGATGCAACAAGCGGCACCACATTTTTCTGATGATGAAGATGTCCTGATGCTCTACGGCGATGTGCCATTGATCTCCGTTGATACTCTGCAACGGCTGTTGGCAGCGAAGCCACAAGGCGGCATTGGCCTGTTGACGGTGAAGCTGGATAACCCTAGCGGTTATGGTCGCATTGTGCGCGAGAATGGCGATGTAGTGGGAATTGTTGAGCATAAAGATGCCAGTGATGCAGAGCGCGAAATTAATGAAATCAACACTGGGATTTTGGTCGCCAATGGTCGTGATTTAAAGCGCTGGTTATCACTGTTGGATAACAATAATGCCCAGGGCGAGTTTTACATCACTGATATTATTGCGCTGGCCCATGCTGATGGTAAGAAGATAGCGGCGGTGCATCCGGCTCGTCTGAGTGAAGTTGAAGGTGTTAACAACCGCTTGCAATTGGCAGCTCTTGAACGTGTATATCAATCCGAACAAGCTGAGAAGCTATTATTAGCTGGCGTGATGTTACTGGATCCGACACGCTTTGATTTGCGTGGAGAATTAACACATGGCCGTGACATCACCATTGATACCAATGTCATCATTGAAGGCCACGTGACTTTAGGTTCGCGGGTGCGTATTGGTACCGGGTGTGTGCTGAAAAACTGTGTGATTGGCGATGATTCAGAAATCAGCCCATACTCAGTATTGGAAGATTCTCACCTAGATGCGCAATGTACTGTTGGGCCATTTGCTCGTCTGCGCCCGGGCGCTGAGTTAGCGGAAGGCGCACATGTTGGTAATTTTGTTGAAATCAAGAAAGCCCGCTTGGGCAAAGGGTCTAAAGCGGGTCATCTCTCCTACTTAGGTGATGCTGAGATTGGTTCTGGCGTAAATATTGGCGCAGGAACTATAACTTGCAACTATGATGGAGCTAATAAGTTTAAAACTATTATTGGCGATGATGTCTTTGTCGGCTCAGATACCCAACTAGTGGCTCCCGTCACTGTGGCAAACGGCGTTACTATCGCGGCAGGTACCACGGTAACCCGTGATATCGCTGAAAATGAATTAGTTCTCAGTCGAGTTAAACAAGTTCATGTTCAGGGGTGGCAGCGCCCGGTTAAGAAAAAATAATTTATTAAAACAGTCCCTTCAATGCTATTTATTTTTCATTGAAGGGATGTTTTGCCCTGTGTTTTCGGCTTGTGCATTTATGTTGAGAATACAGAACAAAACATAATAATCCCCAACTCTACAGGCTCGGGGAACCCGGGAAATCCGGAAAATCAGGTCACTGACATCGACAAGGCTCTTAAAAAGCCTTACATAGGAACAAAACAGATGTGTGGAATTGTTGGCGCAGTAGCGCAACGTGATATCGCTGAGATTCTGATCGAAGGTTTACGTCGTCTTGAATACCGCGGCTATGACTCTGCGGGTTTAGCTGTAGTTGATGCAGAAAGTAACCTGACGCGCTTACGGCGCTTGGGTAAAGTTCAGGCACTGTCTGATGCGGCCGAACAGCAGGCAATACACGGCGGCACCGGGATTGCACATACCCGCTGGGCTACCCATGGCGAGCCATCAGAGGCGAATGCACACCCTCATGTTTCAGATTATATCTCTGTGGTTCATAACGGTATTATCGAAAATCACGAACCTTTACGTGAATTATTGATCAGCCGTGGCTACCGTTTCAGTTCTGAAACTGACACCGAAGTTATTGCTCACTTGGTGCATTGGGAGCAACAGCAGGGCGGTTCTCTGCTGGAAGTGGTTAAGCGCGTTATTCCGCAACTACGTGGTGCATACGGCACGGTGGTGATGGATAGCCGCGACCCAAGCCGCTTGATTGCTGCGCGCTCAGGTAGCCCGCTAGTGATTGGTTGTGGCGTAGGTGAAAACTTTATTGCATCCGACCAATTGGCTCTGTTGCCGGTAACTCGCCGCTTTATCTTCCTGGAAGAGGGCGATGTGGTTGAAGTGACTCGCCGTAGCATCACGATTTTTGATAAGCAGGGTAATACCATTGAGCGCCCTGAAATTGAATCTCAGGTGCAATACGATGCTGGTGACAAAGGTGAATATCGTCACTATATGCAAAAAGAGATTTATGAACAGCCAATGGCGATTAAAAATACGCTGGAAGGCCGTTTAAATCATGGTGCCATTGATTTGTCGGAGCTTGGCCCTAAAGCTGATGCACTGCTGACTGATGTTCAGCATATTCAAATCATAGCCTGTGGTACATCTTACAACTCTGGCATGGTTTCCCGCTATTGGTTTGAAGCACTGGCTGGCGTTCCTTGTGATGTTGAAATTGCCTCTGAATTCCGCTACCGCAAATCGGCGGTGCGCCCTAATAGCCTGCTGATTACCTTGTCTCAATCCGGTGAAACCGCGGATACACTGGCTGCTCTGCGTTTATCAAAAGAGTTAGGATATTTAGGTTCACTGGCGATTTGTAACGTCGCCGGCTCTTCTTTGGTGCGCGAGTCAGATTTAGCGCTGATGACCAAAGCGGGCACCGAGATTGGCGTGGCCTCGACGAAAGCTTTTACCACACAGTTGACGGTGTTATTGATGCTGGTGGGGCGCATCGCTTTACTGAAAGGCGTTAAAGATAGTCAGGTGCTAGAACACAAAATTGTTGAGGCACTGCAGTCTTTACCGGTTCAGATTGAAGGGATGCTGTCGAAAGATAAAGACATTGAAGAATTGGCGAAAGATTTTGCCGATAAACATCATGCATTATTCCTTGGCCGAGGTGACCAATACCCGATCGCGATGGAAGGTGCGCTGAAGCTGAAAGAGATTTCTTATATTCATGCGGAAGCTTATGCCGCCGGTGAATTAAAACATGGCCCACTGGCATTGGTGGATGCCAATATGCCGGTGATTGTGGTCGCGCCTAACAATGATTTACTGGAAAAACTGAAGTCCAATATTGAAGAAGTGCGTGCACGCGGCGGTTTGCTGTATGTATTCGCTGATGAAAATGCCGGTTTTACCAGTAGTGAATTGATTAAGATTGTGCCATTGCCCCATGTTGAAGAGATTATTGCGCCAATCTTCTACACTGTGCCGCTACAGTTGCTGGCTTACCACGTCGCGCTGATTAAAGGCACTGATGTGGACAAACCGCGCAACTTGGCAAAATCTGTCACTGTTGAATAAGCAGAAATAGATATTTGACAGTAAAAGCCGGCTAAAAAGCCGGCTTTTTTAATGGGCGGAAGTTTCGGTATTTCCCCGCAGAAAAGAATAACCTCAAATATCCACGGTGAGTTTGACCAATTGCATCACAAATGGGCGCACCATCATCACGCAGCAAAAAGCCACTGGCATTGCCAAAGAGTAGGCTTTCAAAACACTCCACAAATATCCTGAATGAAAACCGCTTTGTATTCCCACGATAGTGGCGCACATAAAAAGAGCCATAATAGCCGCCATGAAAAAAGCGAAAATGAAAGGGGTATATCGGCGATGAAGTTTTCTGCATTTTTTAGGTTGGATTGAATTCGTGGGTTTAGTGTTATTCATAAGATATATATACCTTTCACTTTGGGCTAATTACCGTACAGGCGCGAGTTTGTAAGAGTTAGAAATAAATCCCTGGCCGGATATCTCCGGAATTCATCTGTATCAAGAAAAGGAATTAAACATTGCTCGCTATGCTGGCGAGACTATAGACACACTCTGACATTAAGTTGATAATATCAACTAATTATCCATAGTAAGGTTGATTTTGTCAACTAATTGAGGCGGGATGAATTGTACATTAGCCGTTGAAATATTTGATAGACAGCATGAATTGCTGCATCTTTTTCGTTCGATTACCCGCAACCGCATGGAGTCAGTTCATCCTGACCTCACATTCAATGAAATGCGTATTTTGATCCACGTGGGCCGCAATTCAGGTCTAACGCAAAAAGAATTAGTAGATCGCAGTCATACCGACAAAGCACAAATGGCTCGTATGCTGGCGAGTCTTCAGGATAAAGAGTTATTGGAGCGCAGCCCGAGTGAAAATGACAAACGTGTTCGCTGTCTTCACTTAAGTGACCAGGGGAAACAGCTGTTTGTGCGGCTAAGAGATTTACAGGAGCAGGTCGCCAATGAGTTATTGAAAGATAGCCCGGAGGTTCTGCAAAGGCAGCTGTTGGAATTATTGCAGCAAGTTCATCGCAATATCACTCATCCCTGTTAAGCTGCAATAAAAACCGAGAGGTTGATCCTGATACTTTGTTTAGTCTTACCCGCTGCCAGCAAATAAAAAAGCACCTAGGATGATTATCAGTTAGGTGCTTTTTCCTGCTGTAAGTAAGTGCCACTTTTAATCGCAAATCATAAGCAAATTCTGCAGAGATTATCAACCGGGCCATTTTTGTATGAGTAACTTAATTACTCTGCTGTAAGACATCAGACGTGAAGAAAAGAAAACAGACTGTTGCGGATGAAATAAGCGTTTTTTGCTTTATACCCCCTCTAATGAGAGTTGGAATATCTAAACGGAGAAAGTTAAAAATATATATTATTCATGAGCTTATTTTGTTTTTGTTTGTCTGTCATATAACTGTAATATTTCGTACATTTTTCTGTCATTAAACTGTCCTATTTTCCCTCCTGCACCATACTTAATCTGATGAAAACAATTTAAAGTTGATTCTAATATCCCATTAGGAGGGATTATGAAACTGATGCGTACCACCGTAGCCAGCATTGTGGCAGCGACTTTATCTATGACCACCGTGTCCGCGTTCGCTGCTGCAAGCCTGACAGGTGCAGGTGCGACATTCCCCGCGCCGGTGTATGCCAAGTGGGCAGATTCTTATCAGAAAGAAACAGGTAATAAAGTTAACTATCAGGGGATCGGTTCTTCCGGTGGCGTGAAACAAATCATTGCCAATACTGTTGATTTCGGTGCTTCTGATGCGCCATTGGCAGACGAAAAACTGGCCGCTGAAGGTTTATTCCAATTCCCGACTGTGATTGGCGGTGTGGTGCTGGCCGTTAATATTCCTGGGATTAAATCCGGTGAGTTGACATTAGACGGTAAAACACTGGGTGATATTTATCTGGGCAATGTGAAAAAGTGGAATGACCCCGCTATTGTTAAGTTGAACCCGGGTGTTAAATTGCCAGATCAAAATATTGCAGTGGTGCGTCGCGCTGACGGTTCCGGCACTTCATTTGTGTTCACCAGCTACCTGGCTAAAGTCAACGCCGAATGGAAAGAAAAAATTGGCGCAGGCTCTACGGTTAACTGGCCGACGGGTTTGGGTGGTAAAGGTAACGACGGTATCGCCGCCTTTGTACAGCGCCTTCCGGGCTCTATTGGCTATGTAGAATATGCTTACGCCAAACAGAATAATCTGGCTTATACCAAACTGATTTCTGCTGATGGGAAACCCGTTAGCCCGACCGAGCACAGCTTTAGCTCTGCGGCGAAAGGTGTCGACTGGAGCAAAACGTTCGCTCAAGATTTAACCAATCAAAAAGGTGATGATGTCTGGCCAATCACCTCAACAACTTTCATTTTGGTGCATAAAGTTCAGAAAAACGCAGCTAACGGCGTTGAAGTGCTGAAGTTCTTTGACTGGGGTTACACCCATGGCGCTAAACAAGCCAACGAGCTGGATTATGCAACATTGCCAGCAGAAGTTGTTGAGCAAGTCCGCGCCGCTTGGAAGACACAGATTAAAGACAGCAGCGGTAAGCCAATTTTTTGATTGAACCTGTAAATTGATTTATTAGATACCTTAAACCCAAAGTCATTGGAGTTACAGGTAGGCGGCAAGTGAACAAATCCCGATGAGCTTACTTGTGTAAGTGATTCGGGTTTGTGAATGCAACCAACACCCCGGCAACTTCAATTACGACGGGTCGGATGAGAAGAGAGTCTATGGCTGCGAATAAGCCAACTATCAAAGCACCGAGTAAATACGGTGATATTATCTTCAGTGCGCTGGTTAAATTGGCGGCGCTGATTACCCTATTTCTGTTGGGCGGCATTATCGTTTCATTGATTATTGCTTCCTGGCCAAGCATTGAAAAATTTGGTTGGGCCTTCTTGTGGACCAAAGAGTGGGATGCCCCGGCTGAGCAGTTTGGTGCTTTAGTCCCCATTTACGGCACCGTGGTCACCTCTGTTATCGCCTTGCTCATCGCGGTTCCGGTCAGTTTTGGCATTGCTTTGTTCTTAACTGAACTGGCACCGAACTGGCTAAAACGCCCACTGGGAGTTGCGATTGAATTGCTGGCCGCAATCCCTAGCATTGTTTACGGTATGTGGGGTTTGTTTGTCTTCGCCCCGCTGTTTGCCCGTTATTTTCAAGAGCCGGTTGGCAATGTTATGTCAGGTATTCCGATTGTGGGGGTGCTGTTCTCTGGCCCTGCATTTGGTATTGGTATTTTGGCTGCCGGTGTCATTTTAGCCATCATGATTATTCCTTACATTGCCGCGGTGATGCGCGATGTATTTGAACAAACCCCGGTGATGATGAAAGAATCGGCCTATGGCATTGGCTGCACCACCTGGGAAGTGATTTGGCGTATTGTGCTGCCTTATACCAAAAATGGTGTTATCGGCGGCGTGATGTTGGGGTTGGGGCGTGCATTGGGTGAAACCATGGCGGTGACCTTTATCATCGGCAACACCTATCAGCTCGACAGCTTCTCGCTGTTTATGCCGGGCAACAGTATTACCTCCGCGTTGGCGAATGAGTTTGCCGAAGCTGAATCTGGTTTACATACCGCCGCATTGATGGAACTGGGTCTGATCTTGTTTGTTATTACCTTTATCGTACTGGCTTTGTCTAAGCTAATGATTTTGCGTCTGGCTAAGAAAGAGGGGCGCTAAGATGGCGACGATGAATATGCAAAGTGATGCAACACTGATGGAAACCCGCCGTAAAAAGCAGGCCTGGCGTCGTCAAAAGAATCGGATTGCCTTAATACTTTCAATGGTAACCATGGCATTTGGTCTGTTTTGGTTGGTGTGGATTTTATTCTCTACCGTAACCAAAGGTATTGATGGCATGTCTTTGGCGCTGTTTACCGAGATGACACCGCCACCTAACACCGCCGGTGGTGGTTTAGCCAACGCCATTGCCGGGAGTGGGTTGTTAATTCTGTGGGCGACAGTGATTGGCACCCCATTAGGTATTATGGCGGGGATTTATCTGGCTGAGTATGGCCGTAAATCCTGGCTGGCAGAAATTACCCGCTTTATAAATGACATTTTGTTATCAGCACCTTCCATTGTGGTCGGCTTGTTTGTCTACACCATTGTGGTGGCCAAGATGGAACATTTCTCCGGCTGGGCGGGCGTGATAGCACTGGCGCTGTTACAGGTGCCGATTGTTATTCGTACCACTGAAAATATGCTGAAATTGGTACCGGATAGCTTGCGCGAAGCGGCCTACGCCTTAGGAACACCAAAGTGGCGCATGATATCGGCCATTACTTTGAAGGCCTCTGTCTCCGGTATTTTGACCGGTATCTTGTTAGCGGTAGCGCGTATTGCGGGTGAAACCGCCCCTTTACTGTTCACCTCGCTCTCCAACCAGTTCTGGAGTACCGACCTGATGCAGCCTATTGCTAACCTGCCCGTTACCATCTTTAAGTTTGCCATGAGCCCGTTTAGTGAATGGCAGCAACTGGCCTGGGCTGGGGTGCTTTTGATAACCCTGTGTGTATTGCTACTGAATATTCTGGCTCGCGTTATTTTCGCTAAGAAGAAGTATTAATCGGCTGAGAACGGGCTATTAATTAGCAAAGAAAATACCGATTCGCCAATAAATTCCAAAATGCGGCTACGGCGGCATTGGCTAAAAGAGAGAAGTCTTGATGAGTATGGCTACTGACATCAACAACAGCAAAATTCAGGTTCGCGATCTGAACTTCTACTACGGCAAATTTCATGCGCTGAAGAATATTTCGCTGGATATTGCCAAAAACCAGGTCACAGCATTCATCGGCCCATCCGGTTGCGGTAAGTCTACTTTGCTGCGTACATTCAATAAGATGTATCAGTTGTATCCGGATCAACGTGCTGAGGGTGATATCTTGCTCGATGGGCAAAATATCCTGACGGATAAACAAGATATTGCTTTATTGCGGGCAAAAGTGGGCATGGTTTTCCAAAAACCAACCCCCTTCCCCATGTCGATTTACGATAACATCGCCTTTGGTGTGAAACTGTTTGAAAACTTGTCGCGCGCTGATATGGATGAACGCGTGCAGTGGGCTTTGACCAAAGCGGCGCTGTGGAATGAAACCAAAGATAAGTTACATCAGAGTGGTTATAGCTTGTCTGGCGGGCAGCAACAGCGTTTATGTATCGCCCGTGGTATCGCCATTCGCCCGGAGGTGCTGTTGCTCGATGAGCCTTGCTCAGCACTTGATCCTATTTCCACCGGCCGGATTGAAGAGCTTATTAGTGAATTGAAATCTGAATATACGGTAGTGATTGTGACGCACAACATGCAGCAGGCGGCTCGCTGTTCAGATTACACGGCATTTATGTATCTGGGTGAGTTAATTGAATTCAGTGATACCGATACCCTGTTTACCGCACCACAGCAGAAACAGACGGAAGATTATATTACTGGTCGCTATGGTTGATGGCTTTGGAGTCGATCTCATTCATTTCGACCACTTATACGTACGGGAAGTGTCATGGATAACTTGAATCTTAATAAACATATTTCCGGCCAGTTCAATGCAGAACTTGAACATATCCGCACCCAAGTATTGACCATGGGTGGGCTGGTGGAGCAACAATTATCTGATGCAATCACCGCCATGCATAATCAGGACGGTGAGTTGGCCAAACAGGTCATTGATGGCGACAAGAAAGTCAATATGATGGAAGTGGCGATTGATGAAGCCTGTGTGCGCATCATTGCTAAACGTCAGCCAACCGCCAGTGATTTGCGCCTGGTGATGGCCATCATCAAGACGATTTCTGAGCTAGAGCGCATTGGCGATGTGGCGGATAAAATCTGCCGCACGGCGTTGGAAAAATTCTCCCAACAGCACCAGCCACTGTTAGTCAGTTTGGAGTCTTTAGGCCGCCACACCGTGCAGATGCTGCATGATGTACTGGATGCTTTCGCCCGGATGGATTTGGATGAGGCTATCCGAATTTATCGCGAAGATAAGAAGGTCGATCAGGAATATGAGGGCATTGTGCGCCAGTTAATGACCTATATGATGGAAGATCCGCGCACCATACCCAGCGTGCTAACAGCACTGTTTTGCGCCCGCTCCATTGAACGTATTGGTGATCGTTGCCAGAATATTTGTGAGTTTATCTTCTACTTTGTTAAAGGTCAGGATTTCCGCCACCTCGGTGGCGATGATTTAGAAAAGCTGCTTTCCACCAAAGTTGAAAAATAACAAACTCCCCCAATCAAGCGGTATCTTGATGCTTGATTAGGGGGCTGATTTTTATAAGCCATTGGTCACTAACTTGTTTTGAATATATAACTCAACACTAAGCTGTAATAAGGCGGCTATCCCACTCCTCAATTGATGTCATCAATTCCGATAAAAGTTGGTTAAGACTGCCTTGATAATATCCGGCCAAAGACACTTTTTTAAACACGGTGAGAAGCCGACTGCCAGGGAAAATTCCAATGCCCAGTCCTGAATTTAAAGGTTGTAGCGCCTGCTCACATAAATGGGTGAGAAAATCACCGGAAATCACCGTCGGTAACTCATTTTTTCCAGAAAGCGCAAAGCATAAGCTTTGTTCAATTTCATCGCGGTAAATTGATAGCTGGCAGCTATATTCGTTGTCGGATTCTGTGCAATTCAATTCGCAGATAAATAAATTATTTTCATCGAATGTCAGATTTACAATGCCGAGTTCTTCACAAACTTGCTGGTAAATATCCATATGTTATGCTCGGGCTACATTAGCGTAAATAGGTTCATTTATAGCTGGATTAGGTTTTTCATCTGATTTAAATATCGGCCTATTTTGATCTTTACATATAGCCACCAGCGTATTCAGTTGTTCTTGAGTTTGAACCATTTTTTCATTACGTGATGTGCGCATATCTTCAATAACTCTCTCTAGGCTGATATTTTTATCTGAGTGATTTGACATATAATATTCAGCAATAAATGTCCCTGTTCTTCCAACACCGGCTTTACAGTGAACAAAAGGTTTCCCTTCATCAAGGTTGTTCAATAGGTGTTTGTTTTTATCTTGAAAAATCTTGTTGAAATCAGTCACTACTTTTACCATCTCTCTTAATGCCAGCCTTGGAATTGGTTTCTTATCTGGCCAATTGGTTACATGAACCACCGGAATCTCAACACATATCCCTTTGCTATTCTTTGTTGCTAATACATATATATTTGCAAGTACTTTCGAACCTAATTTATGATTTTTTTCAACTAAAGTTGATGTGGCATAGGTATTGTTAGTGGTGAAATAATCAGTATAACCAACTTTTTTAATGTCTTCATTTGATGCTAATACGACAAGGCAAGAGGTTTTATTATCAGCCAGTATTTTTAGGTGATCTTCAATTTGTTCATCTTTTGGGTATTGACCGGCATTAGCAATATGGCAATCAGTGATGCTTATTTTATTTGCATTTATTTTTTCATTTAATTGGGTTGATTCTCTTGATGAAATATCTCTATATCTATTGGCATTTCCTGACGTCGTTTTGTAATTATTTATTTTATTGAATTCGATTAAACTCTTCCATAATTTTTTCGCATCGTCATCAGTATCTTTTTTACATTTATCTAAGTTAACATTTTTAACCTCTTCAAGTGATGCGTAAATAGGCTCTTTTTTATTTGAACTCAGATAATCATTAACAGCCACTTTGAGTTGATGTGACCTTGGGATAAATGCATTTTGTCCTGAAGTGAATCCACGATTGAAAAAATCACAAACGGATTTATACCATTTCTTATCATCGCGAGTTAATGACACACACTTCCCATCTTGAATGGAAATAGTATATTTTTTACCATTAAATTTAATTTTTGATGATTCAATGTTATTGTCTAAAATAGACTTAACGTCATTGACCATTTTAGGTGTTGGGCGAGGGGGTGTAAGCATTAGATTAACCTGTTTAATGAAGGATGAGGTGGTATGATAGCAAACACCAAAATTAACTCTTGCATAAAACACGTTTATGAATTAAAAGCCAAAAGCTATCTTCTCTTATCTGGCTGAATATTTGCAGCCGCAATCCCTGCCAACGACCTCACCTTATTTCTCATTATAATGAGATTTATTCATTGAGATTAATTAGTTATAAACATATTGTTTTATATTATTTCCTGATCTAACGCCGAATTGATAGCTTACACACATCGCCACATCTCAATCCTCTTAGGAGCTTTCAATGAAGCAATCTCTCACCACAAAAAAAAGTGTTCTGGCACTGACGTTGTTAGCCAGTTTGGCCACACTGTCTGGTGCGGCTCATGCAGATAAACTGGATGATATTAAGAAGGAAGGGGTGGTGCGAATTGCTGTATTCGATAGCAACCCACCGTTTGGCTACATTGACCCACAGACTAAAAAACTGGTGGGATATGATGTAGATGTGGCGAATGCTATTGCGAAAGATTTAGGTGTAAAAGTTGAATTGCGGGCAACTAACCCAGCGAACCGCATTCCGTTACTGACCTCTAAAAAAGTGGATCTGATTGCTGCCAACTTCACGATTACTGATGATCGCGCCAAAGAAGTGAACTTCAGCTTGCCGTATTTTGCCACTGGACAGAAATTTATCGCCCATAAAGGGGTGCTGAAAACACCAGAAGACATCGGCAAATTGCGTATTGGTGCGGATAAAGGCACGGTACAGGAAATAACCTTGCGTGACCGTTATCCAACAGCGAAAGTCATTTCTTACGATGATACTCCAGTGGCATTTACTGCTCTGCGCAATGGTAATGTTCAAGCAATCACTCAGGATGATGCCAAATTAGTCGGGTTGCTGGGTAATCTTCCCGCCGCACAAAAAGCAGACTTCGAAATCTCACCATTCAGTATTACCAAAGAATATCAAGGCATTGGTATTCCTAAGGGGGAAGATCGTTTAACCACTCAAGTAAACGAAACCCTGGCTAAATTGGAAAAAGATGGCGAAGCCGCGAAAATTTATGACCGCTGGTTCGGGCCTGAAACCAAGGCCGCTCAACCCCGTGGTGATTTCAAATTTGCACCATTGGATCAACAGCCTAAGGCATGATTCAAGGTTAAATTAAGAACACCAAAAGCCTTGCATTGTAGTGATGCAGGGCTGTTTGCTTTCAAGCAGCAGAGATAGGTTTAAGGATATATGAATCTACATCACCTCACTGACTGGTTGCTGGCCCCGCAATATCTCGGCTGGCTGTGGCACGGTTTTCTGCTGACGTTGTGGATTTCTGCTTGCACAGTGGTGGCTTCGACGTTGTTGGGTTTTTTACTTGCGGCGGCCAGAGACAGCGAACTTAAAGGGTTACAATGGTTTGCGATTGGCTACAGCACGCTGTTTCGCAATACACCGCTGCTCATCCAGCTGTTCTTTTGGTACTTTGCTGCCAGCCAATTCCTACCTGCATCCTGGATTCCTTGGCTTAATACTCCCCATGAAATCACGGCCTTCGGACTCACCCTCGGCTGGCCTTCTTTCGAGTTTTTAGCCGGTTTTATTGGCCTGACATTCTATTCCACCGCATTTATTGCTGAAGAGTTGCGGGCGGGGATAAGCGGTGTGGCTAAGGGGCAAAAATACGCCGCTCATGCATTGGGATTGACGGGGTGGCAGGCTATGCGGCATGTGGTATTGCCGCAGGCGCTGAAAATCGCGATGCCGCCATTACTGGGCCAATATATGAATATTATTAAAAATTCGTCACTGGCAATGGCTATTGGTGTGGCTGAACTTTCTTATGCTTCTCGCCAGGTGGAAACCGAAACATTGCGGACGTTCCAGGCTTTCGGCGTGGCAACGGTGTTGTATATCGCGATTATTGCATTGATTGAGGCCTGGGGTATGTGGCGTCAGCAGCGAACTGTCATTAAGGGGCACTGAGATGGATTTTACCATTATTGCCGATAACTGGACTTATTTGTTGTGGGGCACGTTGCCTGATGGCCCGTTAGGTGGAGCAGCATTGACGTTGCTGATAAGCCTACTCGCAGGGGTGGCTTCGGCTATTTTAGGCACGGTGCTGGGGGTCGTGCTGGCGATGTCCCGCGGTACTTGGGCGGGAATTTTAGCCGCTGTTTTAGGTTTTTTCCGTGCTATCCCGGTGATTATGCTGATTTTCTGGACATATTTTTTACTGCCAATGGTATTTGGTGTGGATATACCGGAAATCACCACCGTGGTGTGTGCGCTAGCACTGATTGCCGCGGCTTATCTGGCTCACGCGGTGAAAGCAGGAATTGTGGCCATCGGGGCAGGGCAGTGGCAGGCGGGTTTATCACTGGGATTCAATCGTTGGCAGGTTTTATTGTTTGTCATCTTGCCGCAAGCTTTACGCATAATGGTGCCATCCTTTATTAACCAATGGATTTCTTTAATTAAGGATACTTCATTGGCTTATATCGTCGGGGTAAATGAACTGACGTTTTTGGCGACTCAGGTTAACAATCGCAGCATGGTTTACCCGATGGAAGTCTTCCTGTTTGTCGCGTTGGTCTATTTTGTTTTATGTCTGACTCTGGATTTGCTGGCGAATGCGCTTAATCGCCGTTTTAGCCCCCCAACATGCTATTCATAAGCAAAGTGCCATTAAACGGCTATTAACCGGCAATAATACCAACATCATTTCAACTTGATCCGCCGGATAAACTGGTGGTCTATTTCGAAAGTATGCTGCCTTATGCATTGGCATTAGATGTTGGTAAAACTTGGGATAATACCTTTGCGCAGTATCTTATTAGCCATAACGTTAGGTCTGAAACTTTCGACGATGTTGATTGGCACAAGGTGAGTCACTTCAGTAAATCGTGCCAGAGATCGTCAATATCGACACCTAGCCCTGCCAGTAGCACCCATTCCCATGGTTCTTCCGGCTGGGCGGCAGGTAACATATTGATGACGCTGATGTTATGTGGCAGCGTCATCCATAATTGAGCCGCCGGTCATGCGTTGCGAGTGATGTTCCAGCCTCTGGCGCGCCATAACTCAGGCAATTGCTGCATATCATCAAACATGGTGACTAATGGGTGGTGGATTGGCTGATTATGCGGATCGGCGCAATAGTAAAACACCGGAATACCCGCCGCGACCCCCGCATGTGTTCCGGCTGCGGAGTCTTCAACCAAGATGCAGCGCTCGGCGGCGACCTGCATCTCTTGCGCCGCATGATAAATTAGCGCCGGATCGGGCTTCCAACGTTGGATGTCGTAGCCGCTATACAGTTTGTCTTCAAAGAAGGGCAGTAAGTTGGTCAGGCCGAGAGAGTGTTGCATTTTACTCACCGGTCCATTGGAAACCACGCACACTGGCAGGGTGATTTGCTCTAATAGCGCTTTTGCGCCAGCGATAGGCTGTAATTCGGCGTCAAATAAGCGGGCAACTTCGGCGCGGTAAAGTTTCTCCAGCTTTTCGATGGGTTCATCCAGGCCGTTTTCTTGGCTTACCAGCGCGACAATTTCATTGAGTTTCACGCCCTTAAAACGCTTAATCACCTCTTCCAGCGACAAGTGAATATCATAATGGGCAAACATCACAACATAAGCCTGACAACACAGAACTTCACTGTCGACCAAGGTTCCATCACAATCGAACATGACACATTCAATCTGGTTCACTCAATTCATCCTTTATTATGCTGTTTTCAGTTCATCCCACTTTAACCATCCTGCCCCAGAATGCGATACATAATTACCTTACTGGCAATGTTATTCATATCAACTGAATAAAATTCAATAAGTTGAATAAGAAATCGCTGACGTAAGCACCTTGTTGCGCAACATGGCTGATAAATAATAGCCAAAAAGACGGTGATCGCGCTCTAAACAACGGTTTTTTTGTTATAGGATATCTCTAACTATCACTCCCTTCTGTGGAACTCCTCGAATGAGTAAACCAAACCTTGATACTGAGCAGGGGCTGCTCGAACGTGTTTTTAAACTGAAACAACACGGCACCACCGCCCGTACTGAGCTAATTGCGGGTATCACCACCTTCCTGACCATGGTCTATATCGTGTTTGTTAACCCACAGATTTTAGGGGTTGCGGGCATGGATGTGCAGGCGGTGTTTGTCACCACCTGTTTGATTGCTGCTTTCGGCAGCATCTTTATGGGGCTATTGGCAAATTTACCGGTCGCTCTGGCACCGGCGATGGGGCTTAATGCTTTCTTCGCTTTTGTGGTGGTTGGCGCGATGGGTATTTCATGGCAAGTCGGTATGGGCGCTATTTTCTGGGGCGCAATCGGTTTCCTTTTGCTTACTATTTTCCGTATCCGTTATTGGATGATTGCCAATATCCCACTGAGTTTACGCGTCGGGATAACCAGTGGTATCGGCTTATTTATTGCGATGATGGGGCTGAAAAATGCCGGCATCGTGGTCGCTAATCCGGACACCTTGGTGACGGTGGGTAATCTGACCTCCCACAGTGTGCTGCTGGGGGCGCTGGGCTTCTTTATTATTGCGGTGCTAGCATCTCGCAATATTCATGCTGCGGTGCTGGTTTCTATTGTGGTGACGACCTTAATTGGTTGGGCGCTGGGTGATGTACATTATACTGGGATTTTCTCCATGCCGCCGAGTGTGACCTCGGTTGTTGGGCAGGTTGATTTAGCCGGTGCGCTGAATATTAGTATGGCGGGAATTATTTTCTCCTTCATGCTAGTTAACCTGTTTGATTCATCCGGGACATTGATTGGTGTGACGGATAAGGCCGGTTTGACTGACCATAAAGGCAAGTTCCCGCGCATGAAACAGGCGCTGTATGTGGACAGCATTAGCTCGGTTGCTGGTGCCTTTATCGGCACGTCGTCAGTCACCGCTTATATTGAAAGCTCCTCGGGTGTGTCTGTTGGTGGCCGCACGGGTTTAACCGCAGTGGTGGTCGGGATTCTATTCCTGTTGGTGATGTTTGTGTCTCCGCTGGCTGGCATGGTGCCTGCCTATGCTGCCGCCGGTGCGCTGATTTATGTCGGCGTGCTGATGACATCCAGCTTGTCCCGGGTGAAATGGGATGATTTGACCGAAGCCGTTCCAGCATTTGTCACCGCGGTGATGATGCCATTCAGCTTCTCAATCACTGAAGGGATTGCGCTGGGCTTCATCTCTTATTGTGTCATGAAATTGGGTACCGGCCGCTGGCGTGAAATCAGCCCATGTGTGGTGGTGGTGGCGCTCTTGTTTGTGCTGAAAATTGTTTTTGTTGATCACTGATAATTTATGATTGGCAAATTGGTGTGAAAACGCCGCCATCAGTCAATGATGGCGGCATTTTATTGATAATAAAGCACTTATGCTTTCAACTGCGCGCTGATTTGCTCCAGTGCTTTGGTGGCACATTGTGCATCCAGATGCCCACCTGGCGCGCCAGCAACCCCGACCGCACCGACCACTTCATCCCCAGCTTTAACCGGCACTCCGCCACCGAGCAGCAAGAAACCCGGAATATCTTTCAAGTTATTGGCCGCAGGGTTTTTCTGACTGTTTTCCATCACTTGCCCACTCGGGGTTTTGGTCGACAGTGCAGTAAAGGCTTTTTGCTCACTGGCTTTTACCGTGTGTGGCCCGGCGTTATCCCCGCGTAGCACCGTTTTGATGATGCCCGCGCGATCAACGACAGTGACTGAGACGTTATAGCCATCAGCCTGGCAAGTGGCGAGGGTACGGCTGGCTAAATCGGTGGCCAGAGCCTGTGAGATATTGCGTTCAGTATTCAGACCCGCAGCAGAGGCTTGAGTTATCAGGCCGATGAATAAGGCGGAGGTCAGGGCAATAGGCTTGATCATATAAAATCCTTATTGTTAGCGACGTGAATTCATCACAGTAACGCTATGCTACGGCGAAAAGTGGTGGAAAAACATTCGGCTAACTACCCGTTTTGATCCGTAGATCTACCTATTATTAAGCATGACTGACGATTAACTGGCCATAGTAATGAATAAGTGATGCCAGCGAATTGACCTCTAATTTGGCAAAGATATTCGCGCGGTGGGCCTCGACGGTGCGCGGAGAAATCGACAAAATATGGGCGATCTGTTTACTGGTTTCCCCTTGAATAATCAGGGTGGCAACTTCCCACTCACGAGCAGAGAGTTGCTTGAGTAACTGTTGATAACTTGCTTGCTGTTGATGGGCTTGCATCGCCTGTTCATGCTGTTCCAGCGCCATACTGATGGTTTCAATCAATACATCGGCATCAATCGGCTTGGTCAAAAACTCCAGTGCGCCGCCTTTAAAAGCGCGGCGACATAATTCAACATTACTGTGCCCCGTCATAATGATGACCGGGAGGGTGTCATCACGCTCTTGAATGGTTTCTAATATCGTCATCCCACTTTTACCCGGCATGCGAATATCCAGTAGCACACAGCTGGGCTGAGTCACGACCAAGGTATCGAGGAAGGTTTGGCCGTGACTGAATGCTTTAACCTCCCAGCCCATGGTCGTGAGTAATGCGCTCAACGCGGCACGAACACCCTCATCGTCATCAATCAGATAAATGTGTTTTGTCATCTATGCTCCCGGCAATCAGAGGAAAAGTCAGGGTAAAGCAGGCCCCACTATATTCACTGTTGCTTGCTTTTATCTCACCGCCCATACGCTGTACCAATGTTTCACACAAGGTCAGCCCTAACCCCAGCCCACTCTCTCGAGTGGTGTAAAAGGGGGTGAAAAGGTTATCTAACTGCTGATGACTCAGCCCTGGCCCGTTATCCTCAATCTTAATAACCCATTGTTTAGCTTCAGTATATATTGTAAAGCGGATGGTCGGGTTGGCCGTCTGTTGGAGGGCGTGAATGGCATTACTGAGTAAATTGTGAAAAACCTGCTCCAGCCACAGGGGGTCACTCTGGAGTGTGGGCAAATTCGTGGGAATAGTGTTTAGGATTTTGACATTCGCCGCGCTTATTTCCTGACTCAACAACACGGTCACTCGCCGCCAGATATCGCCGACGACTAGCGGTTGTAAATTTATTTGCCCACGGCTGAGTAGGGCGCGCAGTCTGTCCAATAATGCAGCAATGCGTTTGATTTGTTCGACAGAGGCCACCAGCAACGGAGTCACTTTTTCATCCTGTGGCGGCAACAGCCGTAATGCTGTTTGATTGTAGGTCAATGTAGCGGTAAGTGGTTGATTTAATTCATGGGCGATGCCAGTTGCAATTTCTCCCATGGCATTAAGTCTGGCTTGATCGGCAAATTTAGCGCGCTGTTCGGCATGTAAGCGGTATTGCGCCAATTGTTGCCAGCGGTGCCAACTGTATAAGGCTACGGCAGATATCAGCGACAGCAGCAGGGCGCTAAACCACGGTAAATCGCGCCAAACAGGGGTGGCATAACCCAGCAAAGTAAAAGATTGCGCCCCTTCTCCCAGCGGCTTTTGCCATTGCCAGAAACTTTCGGGGGCTGCATGGCCCAAAATCGCCAGCTGTTGCTGCTGATGACGTAATATCAAACTGTCAAAATGGGGCGGTAAGCCGACAATTTGCAGCAGCTTTTGGGCATTAACCTGCAAACCACTGCCGCTGTATGAGTTGGCTAAGCGGTAATCCCCCCCCTGAATGTGTAAGCTGAGTTGGCCTGGTTTGGAGGGGTCGGCCGGCATTTGGTTTATGGCCACCAGCTGTGGGAAATGGCGCTGTAATTGCACCAATTGGCTCGGTTCCAAAGCTAAAAATAAAATCGCCTGTTGTTGAGCCAACTGTTGGCTCAGTTCGCGGTGAATGGTGCGAAAATCGGCCTCACGCGCAGCTTGTTGTGTGTTCAGCCCATACCAACCCAGCCAGAAAGTGGATATCAGGGTCAGGATAAACCAGACAGTGATTTTAACGGCCATGGGGTAAGAGCATCCGCAAATATAAGGTAGCTATTGATAACATGACTAGGGATTCGGAGGAAACCCCCATTACTGCGGCTATGGGGGTTTTGCAGCCGCAGGGCTTATTTCACTTGGACACGTTCAATATATGTCGCAAAGGCGGCAAGTTGTTTGGCCAGAAAGTCTAGAGTTGCTTGGTCTGTCAGCTCTTTGGTTTGTTCGTCGACTTTGCTTTGAATCACCCCGCCCATAAATTCGGGTTTATTCATCACCATAGCTTCAAGGAAAACCAAAATCTGGCGCAGATGATACTGGCAACGCGCCCCTCCGATTGGCCCCATGGAGCTGGTCTGAATCGCCACGGGTTTGTTGGCGAGCGGCTGATGAGGTAAACGCGATAACCAGTCAATGGCATTTTTCAACCCGCCAGGGACTGAATAGTTATATTCCGGTGTCACAATAATGACCCCATCAGCTTGGCGAATCTGCTCAGCAATCGCCAGAACCGCCGCTGGGAAGCCATCTTCTTGCTGTACATCAGCATCATAAAGCGGAATATCGCCAATAGTAGGTAGGGCTTCGATGCTCACCCCGCTGGGGGCTAATTTTGGCAACGCGCGTGCCACCATAGCATTGTAGGAACCACTGCGCAGGCTACCCAATAGAGTAACGATTTTAAGGGATTGCTGTGACATGACTTACTCCCATTCAATAAATAACACTATTTCACCACCAGAGTAGGGCAAACTTATGCGACAAAACAATGACTATCTGCACCATTACCCGGTTAAATTTCACATAAATGAGTAATCAGTTGCGGGATTTATTTTGCTGAAATTGTGATCGCAGGAGAGGAACAGAAAAATCATTTCTTGCCGTTATCAAGTCTTTGCGTGGAATGCCGTTAATAGATCTGGGGCTATCCAGCTCTCTTACATTGAGCGACACGATAATGCTAAAAACCACTCAAGCCCGATTTACCTTACTCGTTAGTGCGTTTTTCATTTTCTTGCTGATAATCACCGTGGTGGTTATTCAGCTTTTTGTGACACCACAACTCAAACAATCTGAAAGCACCATTATTAGCAATAGCGTCGACCAAATCGCAACGGCAATAACGGCGCAAATGAATAAAGTGGAAGCACAAGCCCGCAGTATTACGCAGGCTGTTGCCATCATGGACAGTAATACCATCGACTTATTATTGCCGGGGTTGGTAGATCAATATGGTGACAGTAATGTCTTTGGTGGTGGGATTTGGCCATTGCCCAATACACGCGAGCAAGGGGTGATTAAATTCAGCACTTTCTTCGCACGCAATGGGGAAAATAAGTTAACGGTTAATACTCATTGGAATTCACCCGAGTCGCAAAATTATTTTGAACAACCATGGTACAAAGATGGCTTAAATGCGCCCAAAGGCTTCTGTGCTTGGGCTAAAGCCTATCAGGATGATGCCAGCCCGCAACCGAGAACCAACTGCGCGATGGCGATTTATAAAGATGACGCAGTGTATGGCGTCTCTACTATTGATGTCACTTTAGGTTTCTTTAACCGCTTGGTTAAAGAGATGGAACAGCGGGTGAATGGCACCATCCTGATTGTTGAAGCTGACGGTAAAATTGTCGGCAGCAGCGCCTTAGCCGATGGCAAAGCTGAATTAAAAAATCTGGCCGATTTTGCCAATAGCTCGCCGATGGCCGCAGAAACACAGCGGATATTGGCGCAGATGAAAGACCAGAAATCGCTGGAAAGTGAATTTGACGTCGATGGCACTTCCCACACCCTGTTTATCCGCCCAATCGCCAATAGCCCGTGGTATTTGGTCACTGACCTGCCCACCAGCTTATTGGTCAAACAGAGTCACAGCATTCTGATGCACTTGGGGTTAGTGCAGATCCCCATCATGTTGTTATTGCTGCTGTTCTTGGTGTTCTCTATCCGCGTATTTATGAAACGCTTGGCAGTGTTGAAAGAGAATATCACCGCGCTGTCAGCGGGAGGAGCTGACTTAACCCAGCGCTTGCCACAAAGCACTAGCCCGGAGTTCAATGCCATTAACCAGAGTTTCAACGATTTTATCGACTATTTGCAGCAAATGATGCGGCAGGTCGGTGAAAGCAGTTTGGCGATTGCATCGGCATCGCGCCAAATTGCCAGTGGTAATCTGGATTTATCTGCGCGGACCGAAGATCAAGCCAGTTCCATTGAGCAAACCGCGGCTTCAATGGATGAACTGACCAGCACGGTGAAACAAAATGCGGATAACGCCAGCCATGCTAACCAACTGGCGATGGAAGCATCAAATGTGGCAGTAAAAGGCAGTACAGTGGTGAAGAAAGTGGTGGACACCATGGGGTCAATCAACCACTCATCGAAGAAAATCGTCGATATTATCAGTGTAATTGACAGCATTGCTTTCCAAACTAATATTCTGGCGCTGAATGCCGCAGTAGAAGCTGCCAGAGCCGGGGAGCAAGGGCGTGGCTTTGCGGTGGTGGCCTCTGAGGTGCGTAATTTAGCGCAGCGCTCCGCAACATCTGCCCGTGAGATTAAAAAGCTGATTGAAGATTCGGTGTCCGATATAGCGATTGGGACGAATTTAGTGGCGGATGCGGGCACCACAATGGATGACTTGATGAATGGGGTTTCCAATGTAGCGGCGTTAATGAATGAGATAATGGCATCCAGCCAAGAGCAAAGTCTGGGTATCGAGCAGGTTAATCTGGCGATTAATCAGTTAGATAACTCAACACAGCAAAATGCGGCGCTGGTGGAGCAGGTGGCAGCAGCGGCTCAGGCGATGCAGGATCAAACTTTGCAATTGGAAAGTGTGATTAGCGGCTTTAAGGTTTAATGTCATATAGCTTTGCTGCATAAAAAGTGAACCCCCCTTTTATTTAGCAAAAGGGGGGTTTTAATTATTCGCGGCGAATTTTACGAGCAAATAAATTACCCAGCGACTGGATGAGTTGTACAGTGATAATTAATACAATGGCGGTAGTGACGGTGACAAAAGTATCAAAACGCTGATAGCCATAAGTAATAGCGAGATCACCAATCCCACCGCCCCCGACAGTCCCCGCCATTGCCGTTGCACCAATCAGGCCAATAGTTGCAGTGGTCAGCGCCAATATTAATGACGACAGTGCTTCGGGCAGCAAGAAATACCAAATTGCTTGTAGCGGTGTTGCCCCCATTGATTTTGCTGCTTCCAGAATACCGGGGTTTACATCCAACAGTGAGTTTTCCACCAGGCGGCCAATATACGGTGCGATAAAAATAATCAGCGGCACAATCGCGCCCGGCGTTCCTATTGTGGTGTTCACAATTAGACGGGTGAGCGGAATAATTGCGACCATCAGAATAATAAATGGCAGTGATCGGATGATATTGATAATGGGATTAAGAATATTATAAAAAGTACGATTCTTAATTAATCCGCCCGGCCGGGTCACCACCAGTAAAATTCCTAAAGGAATACCAATAAGAGAACCGATCACCAATGAAATACTGACCATGACCAAGGTGTCATATAGCGCTTGGATAAATTGCTCTAACGTAATTGCGGTTTCGATCATCAATTTATTTCCTGTATATCAATCCCTGTTCCTGCCAGATAATTAACTGCGCTATCAATGATGCGATTTTCGCCAGTTAATAGCAGTACCATATGGCCCAATGTGGTGTCCTGTATTTCTGACATGTTGGCGAACAGAATATTGACACTAATATCATATTGTTTGATAAGCTGATTTATAACTGGTTGTGTGGCTATCGCCCCGATAAATGCCAGGCGGAATTGACGGCCAGCATGACTGCTATCTAATTGCCTTTTCACACTCTCCGGTAAACTGTCTTTGATGACAGTGCGCACAAAATTAAGGGTTGTAGGATGAGTTGGATGGCCAAACACCGTCAACACCGAACCTTGCTCAATAATTTTACCGTTTTCCATGACCGCCACCTTATTACAAATCTTTTGAATGACCGACATCTCATGGGTAATAAGTAAAACCGTAATATTGTATTGCTGATTAATTTTCTTCAGTAATAACAATATCTGGGCAGTGGTTTGAGGGTCTAACGATGATGTTGCTTCATCACATAACAGAATTGAAGGATTGGTTGCCAGCGCACGGGCAATACCCACCCGTTGTTTCTGCCCACCTGATAATTCGTTAGGAAAATTGTGACTTTTATCCCTTAGCCCAACAAAATCAAGCAGTTCAGCGACACGTTCCTGAATAAATTTTTTGTTTTTTCCTAATAAAATAAGCGGCATAGCGACATTCTTAAAAACTGTTTTTGATTCCAGTAAGTTAAAATTTTGGAATATCATGCCAATATTTTTTTTCAGCAGCCTAAGCTGTTCAGGGCTAAAATCATGCAAATTCTTCCCATCAATCACTACATTTCCCGAGGTTGGGCTTTCCAGTGAGTTGACCATGCGCAGTAATGTGCTTTTCCCTGCCCCGCTGTAACCAATAATGCCATATATATCGCCATCTTCGATGGTTAAACTGACATCATTAAGCGCCTGAAGTTTAGTACCTTTGCGTTCAAAGGTTTTGAAAATATGCTGAAGCTCAATCATCTATTATTCCACTAGTTTAGATAATCAGGCAGCATATAACCGCTATACTTTTCGTTTTCCAGAATATATTTTTTGAATTCAGGAGCGTGATATCCTGCAATAATATCTTTGGCAAACTCGGCGTCTTTATTTTTACCGGCAACGGTCACCACATTAACAAACTGAGTTGTAGGTTTTTCAAGTTGTAAGGCGGAAGTGAGTTTGATACCGTTAGAAACCGCAAAATTACCTTGAATAGCCCCGTAGTCAACATCAGGTAATGCTCTGACTTGTTGGGCATTATCCATTTCCTTGATGACTAAATGATACGGATTTTCTGCAATATCTTTTTGTGAGAAAGTTGCTGGGTCAATTTTATCTGTGAGTTTGATCCAACCAATGGATTGCAATAAGAGTGCGGCGCGGTATTCATTTGAGGGCTGGTTGGGGACTGAAATCCATGCCCCCTCTTTCGGCTTATCACTCTTTTGATGTTTATCAGAATACAACCCCATAGGGGGAGTGGGTACCTGAACAATACCGATGTTATCAATGCGTAGACGGTCATTTATAGCTTGCAGATAAATCGGATGCTGCATGATATTGCCATCAATCTCACCAGTGCTAACGGCATTATTAACCTGAATGCCATCATTAAAGTCTTTATATTCGATATGATAACCTTTCTTTATGAGATAAGGTGCTACACCTTTCTCAAATTGTTCTTTATAAGGGCCAGGGTTAAATCCCAATTTAATGACTTTCTTCTCCTCACTGTGGGCATTTAATGATGTTAAAATAATGAAACCTAATAAAGGTATCGCCAGTGAACGCATTCTCATCATTATTTCCCTGTATAATTATATTTAAATAAAAGCGTATTTTTTGCAGGTTGGGCTATCACTGTTAGTGATGAACTGAATAACTAAGAATAAAATTATTCAAACATTGCAGGGGGGATCCGTAAACGAAGAAAATGACCTTAGCTTATCCATTATGGGCATAAGAGATTTGTGATTGTGTATTAGAAGAGTCTAACGAAAGGCAATAATGAGAGAGTGAATAACCCGCCGCACGCCGTACAGCGGGTTGTTTAGATATAAATTTGAAGTTAGCCCTGAATCAGATTAGGAATTTTTACCACAGGGTTAACATCGGCTTCATAATCAACACCATCAACAGCAAAACCGAACAGATTTAAGAACTCAGTCTTATAGCCGGTGAAATCAGTCAGCTGATAAATATTGTCGTTGGTGACTTGGTCCCACAGTTGCTGTACTTGTCCTTGAACCTCAGGATCCAGCTCTTTGTAGTCAGCCCGCAGACGGCCCTCTTGGTCCATATGTGGTGCGCTACCACATAGGCTGTCTTTATACAGCGAATACACCTGTTCGATACAGCCCTCGTGAGTCCCTTTCTCTTTCATCACTTTGAATAACAGTGACAAATACAGTGGCATCATTGGGATGGCAGAGCTGGCCTGAGTCACAACGGCTTTCAATACAGAAACACGGGCATCGCCACCGCCATGGGCAGATAAGCTATCGCGAATAGCTAAAACTTTTTGATCTAAATCTTTCTTGGCCGCCCCAATGGAGCCATTCCAATAGATATCATGGGTGATTTTTTCGCCCAGATAGGTGAAGGCGGTGGTTTGCGCACCTTGCGCCAGCACGCCAGCTTCCAGCAGGGCATCAATCCACATCTGCCAATCTTCACCCCCCATTACCGCAACAGTGTTGTCGATCTCTTCTTGGGTGGCTGGTTGCAACACGGCTTCTTTGATAACTTCTTTGTCGGTATCAAGGCCACGGAACTTCACTTCATGCCCGATGGGTTTCAGTGTCGAGTTAAACACTTCGCCAGTTTTCGGATGAGTACGGCGTGGTGAGGCCAGGCTGTAGATAACTTGATCAACTTGACCCAAGTCCTGCTTGATAGCTTCAATGGTCAGGCGCTTAATTTCATCAGAGAAAGCATCGCCGTTGATGCTCTTCGCGTACAGGCCTTTTTGCTCTGCAAATTTGTGGAACGCCGCGCTATTGTACCAACCAGAGGTGCCCGGCTTGCCCTCTTCACCCGGACGTTCAAAGAACACCCCCAGAGTATCGGCACCACAACCAAATGCTGCTGTAATGCGGGCTGCCAGCCCGTATCCAGTTGACGCACCAATCACTAATACTCTTTTGGGGCCGTTAGCGATTGCGCCTTCTGCAGTGACATAGTCGATTTGCTTTTTGACGTTAGCTTCGCAGCCCGCCGGATGAGCAGTCACACAGATAAAGCCGCGTACACGTGGTTTTATAATCATGGATACCTCAATTTATAGATAGAGTTAAGTGTTTGAGCCGTACTCAGTTCAGATTGATGAACGGCTCAGACTCATAGAGCAAGCTTATCAAAATGCCTCTATGGCATCACACTCATTTTCCGATACAAAAACTGGAGAAAATCCGCCCCAGTAGGTCATCAGAGCTAAATTCACCGGTAATTTCACTCAACGACTGTTGTGCTAAACGTAACTCTTCGGCCAATAATTCACCGGCGTAAGCGCTTACTAACTGTTCATGGCCTTGCACCAGATGCTGCGCGGCAGTTTCTAGCGCTTGTAAATGACGACGACGAGCCAAAAAACCGCCTTCGGTGTTACTGGTAAAGCCCATACTCTGCTTGAGATGGTTGCGCAGCAGGTCAATACCCTCACCGGTTCGGGCTGATAAGCGAATAAGTGAGTGACCATTCACTTCGGTCAGACCTAAGGTTTCACCTGTGATGTCAGCTTTATTTCGCACCACGGTGATGGGGAGCGTCGGTGGCAACCGCGTCATAAACTCAGGCCAGATAGCGGCCGGCTCCGTGGCATCTGTTGTGGTGCCATCAACCATAAACAGCACCCGGTCAGCTTGTTCAATCTCATGCCAGGCCCGTTCGATACCAATGCGCTCAACTTTATCGCTGGCTTCACGTAACCCTGCAGTATCAATGATATGCAATGGCATCCCATCGATGTGAATATGTTCCCGCAATACATCACGGGTGGTGCCAGCAACATCAGTCACTATTGCCGCTTCACGACCCGCTAACGCATTGAGTAAACTGGATTTACCGGCATTCGGGCGGCCAGCAATAACCACTTTCATCCCCTCGCGCAGCAGGCTACCTTGCCGGGCTTCGGTGCGCACTTGCTCCAAATCCGCCATGACGCCCTTCAATTGAGCTTCAATTTTGCCATCGGAAAGGAAATCAATTTCCTCATCCGGAAAGTCAATCGCCGCCTCGACGTAGATGCGCAAGTGAGTGAGTGCTTCCACCAATTGATGGATACGAACAGAAAATGCGCCCTGTAATGAATTGACCGCTGAGCGAGCGGCTTGCTCTGAACTGGCGTCAATCAGGTCGGCAATGGCCTCGGCTTGCGCTAAATCCAGTTTGTCATTTAAGAATGCGCGCTCAGAGAACTCACCTGGACGGGCAATGCGCAGCCCAGGCAGGGCCAGGATGCGTTTTAACAGCAAATCCAGTATGACTGGGCCACCATGGCCTTGTAGTTCCAGCACGTCCTCGCCAGTAAATGAATTCGGGCCGGGAAAGTAGAGAGCGATACCTTGGTCTAATGTGCTGCCATCAACATCTTTAAACGCCAGATAATCGGCGTAGCGCGGTTTGGGTAATTTACCCAACACGGCCTGCGCGACGGCGGCGGCGGCACGACCTGAAACACGTAAAATACCAACGCCACCACGGCCTGGCGGTGTTGCTTGTGCCACGATAGTATCAGTGGTGCTCATGGTTATATCTCTCTTTAACTTATTGTTTTTACACAAACCTGACTGTGTAAATCAGGTTTCTATAAAAAGAATAAGGCGGTCATATTGACCGCCCTTTGATACTGATGATTATCGGTGTGGATTATTTTTTCTTATCGCGGCTGTGTAAACCACGTTTTTCCAGACCACGATAAATCAACTGTTGCTGCAGGATAGTCACCAAGTTACTGACGATATAGTACAGCACCAGACCGGCCGGGAACCACAGGAAGAACACGGTGAAGATAACCGGCATAAAGGTCATGATTTTCTGCTGCATCGGGTCAGTCACGGTCGTTGGTGACATCTTCTGAATGAAGTACATGGTGATACCCATCAGAATCGGCAGAATATAGTACGGGTCTTGTGCTGACAGGTCATGAATCCACAAAATGAATGGCGCATGGCGCAACTCAACTGAACTCATCAACATGTAGTACAACGCCAGGAAGATTGGCATCTGAATGATCAGCGGTAAGCAGCCACCCAGCGGATTAACCTTCTCAGCTTTGTACAACGCCATCATTTCCTGGCTCATACGCTGCTTATCGTCACCGATACGCTCACGCATGGCGGCCAGTTTAGGCTGCAGCAAACGCATTTTCGCCATCGAAGTGTATTGCGCCTTTGTCAGCGGGTACATGATACCGCGCACAATAAAGGTGATAACAATGATGGAGAAGCCCCAGTTACCGACAAAGCTGTGAATGAATTTCAGCAGTTTGAACAGCGGCTGAGAAATAAACCATAACCAACCATAATCAACTGTCAGGTCCAGATGTGGCGCGATGGCCGCCATTTTGTCCTGAATTTCCGGGCCAACCCACAAGGTTGCACCCAGTTGTTTCTGCTCACCTGGTTGAACCACAACCGGTGCACCTTTGAAGCCAATTGCAGCTAAACCGTTGCCTAAATCAGCGGAGTAGAAAGTGTTGGTTTCGTTAGCAGCAGGGATCCATGCGGTGGCAAAATACTGTTGCAACATAGCAACCCAGCCGCCTTTGGTCGTGATGTCCAGACTTTTATCTTCGATATCACTAAAGCTGTATTTTTTATATTTAGTTTCATCAGAAGAGTAAGCCGTACCACGGTAAGTATGCAGCGCGAAGTTATTGCTGCCAGTGTCACGGTGTTTGGGCAAATTAATGCTTTGTTTTAATTGGCCGAACAGCGTCAGTTCCAGTGGGGCTTCTGAGGCATTTTTAACGTGATAATCCACACCGATAGCATAGTCATTACGTTTCAGCACGAAAGTCTTGGTGAAAACAGAGCCATCTTTACCGGTGAAGGTCAATGGAATGCGCAGTTCATCCTGGCCATCGGCTAATGCAAAACTAGTTTGCGTCACTTCGAACAGTGGGCGCTCGCCGTTAGCTGGATTGTCCGGGCCACTTTTACCTGTCAGGCCGCTTTGTGCCTGATAGATGAATGCAGGAGTGGTTTCCAGTAATTCGAAAGTTTTATCTGAACCCAGGGTATCCGGGTAAGCCAACAGGTTAGCCTGCTCGATGTCACCGCCACGGGTATTAATGGTCAGAGACAGCACATCAGTTTTTACAGTAATCAGTTGACCCTGACCACTGCCTGGCACGGCCTGGCTTGCTTTATCACCGGTTGCAGTATTCGCAGTCTGTTGCGTGGTCTGAGCGGCTGGTTGTGGATTGTTATCCACTTGCCAGGCTTGCCAGATCATGAAAGACACGAACAGCAGAGCGATGAGTAGAAGATTGCGTTGCGAATCCATCGTTAGTGTTCTCTGTTATCGTCGGGTTTCGGCGGCACGGGATCATCGCCACCTGGGTTCAAAGGGTGGCATTTTAATACGCGTTTCAGTGTTAACCAACTGCCTTTTATCATACCAAACCGGCTCAATGCCTCAATTCCGTAATGAGAGCACGTCGGATGGAAGCGACAACGCGGCCCCAACAGCGGACTTATCACGAGCTGATAGCTCCTAATGAGCCCGATCAGGATGCGGGAGCCTGGCGACAGTGGCGACGCCATAATTTTTCCAAAGCTTCCGTCAACGCACGGTTATCGAGGTCAGCCACACCTTTTTTCACCAAAACGACAAAATCCATAGACGGTAACGTATGCTGATGCAACCGGAAACTTTCGCGGGTTAAGCGCTTGATCCGATTACGTTCATGAGCACGTTTGACATGTTTTTTGGCGACGGTGAGACCAATGCGGGGATGCCCCAGCTCGTTCAGGCGGCCGAGGATGGTGATTTGCGGCGTGCCAGCCCGTTGTGGCTGCTGGAAGACGAAAGTAAAATGACTGGGAGTTAACAAACGTAACTCCCTAGGAAATGCTAGCTTAACCACTTAGATGGTTAGCTTTTATTACTTAGAAACAGTCAGACGAGAACGGCTTTTCGCACGACGGCGAGCCAGAACTTGACGACCATTTTTGGTGGCCATACGAGCACGGAAACCGTGGCTACGGTTGCGCTTCAATACGGACGGTTGGAAAGTGCGTTTCATAGCGATTTCTACCTAAACTTAAAATAATTACTGATTCAGTAAACGCGTTTGGCTGCTCGGAGTGAAGACACCGACGCCTCAATCGCAACATATAAAGAAGCGGGATTGTAATAATTGTACAGTCCTGAGTCAATTGACATTGCGCCCGCCCGCACAGAAGTTTTCTGTATTGGGAGTTTACCAAGAGCCTGTCCGTGTTCACCGCTGGTTTCTTTTTGGCCGAGGCCATCAAGAGAACAGGCATCACACGTAGGGCTGAGGATTATACGGACTCCCGGATAAATCGCAAGGATCGCCGCGTGATCCTGTGTAGATTAATGGGGATCAGCTACAGGATAAGGGAAGGCGATACCAGCATATTCCGAAATATTTTGGGATCGTGGCTGATGAGGGGCACGAAAATCTGTGCGCTGGGTTACACTACCAACAGAAGTTATGGCCTGTGGATAAAAAGGATCTAATCTGTGAGGAAGGGGAGGATCTATTGCTCCTTTTGCGCTATGATCCGCCATTCCGATCGCATCCACTACTCTGGGATCACTACTCCGGGATCGTGGGGGGATGTGAGTCGTAAAAACAACCGAAAAACGGTTCACATGTCACTTAGGCTTGCTACAGGCCATATTTTGGCGTGTGTCAAAAACGATGAGTTACAAAAAATCCTGATTTCTTTCTTTTTATTGATCTTGTTCGAGTGGAGTCCGCCGTGTCACTTTCGCTTTGGCAGCAGTGTCTTGCCCGATTGCAGGATGAATTACCTGCCACAGAATTTAGTATGTGGATACGCCCCCTACAGGCGGAACTGAGTGACAATACTCTGGCGCTTTACGCCCCTAATCGTTTTGTACTGGACTGGGTACGTGATAAGTACTTAAACAATATCAATGGGTTGCTGAATGATTTCTGTGGCAGCGAGGTTCCTTTGCTGCGTTTTGAAGTCGGGAGTAAGCCCGCAGTAAGAGCACACAGTCATCCAGTTACAGCCAGCGTTAGTGCGCCTGTTGCTCCGGTTACTCGCAGTGCGCCTGTGCGCCCGAGTTGGGATAGTTCGCCTGCTCAGCCTGAACTTTCTTATCGCTCGAATGTAAACCCTAAGCACACATTTGATAACTTCGTTGAGGGTAAATCGAACCAACTGGCTCGTGCTGCAGCGCGTCAAGTTGCTGATAATCCTGGGGGCGCGTATAACCCGCTGTTCCTTTATGGTGGTACGGGGTTAGGTAAAACTCACCTGTTACATGCCGTCGGGAATGGCATTATGGCGCGCAAAGCCAATGCCAAAGTGGTTTACATGCATTCTGAGCGTTTTGTGCAAGATATGGTTAAAGCCTTGCAGAACAATGCAATAGAAGAATTTAAGCGCTATTATCGCTCGGTTGATGCATTATTAATCGATGACATTCAGTTCTTTGCCAATAAAGAGCGTTCCCAGGAAGAATTTTTCCACACTTTTAATGCCTTGTTGGAAGGTAATCAGCAGATCATTCTGACCTCAGATCGCTATCCAAAAGAGATTAATGGGGTGGAAGATCGGCTGAAATCGCGATTTGGCTGGGGCCTGACGGTGGCAATTGAGCCGCCGGAACTGGAAACCCGAGTCGCGATTTTGATGAAGAAAGCGGATGAAAATGATATTCGCTTGCCAGGGGAGGTCGCGTTCTTTATTGCCAAGCGCCTGCGTTCCAATGTTCGTGAGCTGGAAGGAGCATTGAATCGGGTGATTGCCAATGCCAATTTTACTGGCCGAGCCATTACCATCGATTTTGTACGTGAAGCGCTGCGTGACTTACTGGCATTGCAAGAAAAACTGGTGACTATCGATAATATTCAAAAGACTGTCGCAGAATATTATAAAATTAAGGTCGCTGACCTGCTCTCCAAACGGCGCTCCCGTTCGGTAGCCCGCCCGCGTCAAATGGCGATGGCGCTGGCGAAAGAGTTAACCAACCACAGCCTGCCTGAAATCGGCGATGCGTTTGGTGGTCGTGACCATACCACGGTGTTGCATGCTTGCCGCAAAATTGAACAATTGCGTGAAGAAAGCCACGACATCAAAGAAGATTTCTCTAACTTAATCAGAACATTATCCTCCTAGCGCTATGAAATTTATCATTGAACGTGAGCATTTGCTAAAACCGCTGCAACAGGTCAGTAGCCCGCTGGGTGGACGCCCTACGTTGCCAATCTTGGGTAACTTGTTGCTGCAAGTCACAGAAGACTCTTTGCTGCTGACTGGTACTGATCTGGAAATGGAGATGGTGGCGCGCGTGGCACTGTCTCAACCTCACGAGCAGGGTGCGACCACGGTGCCTGCCCGGAAGTTTTTTGATATCTGGCGTGGTTTGCCGGAAGGTGCGGAAATTACTGTCGCGTTAGATGGCGACCGTCTATTGGTGCGTTCTGGCCGTAGCCGTTTCTCGCTGTCAACATTACCCGCGGCAGACTTCCCGAATCTGGATGATTGGCAAAGTGAAGTTGAATTCACTTTACCGCAGGCAACCTTGAAGCGGCTGATTGAGTCGACCCAGTTCTCAATGGCTCATCAGGATGTGCGCTATTACTTAAACGGCATGCTGTTTGAGACTGAAGGTGAAGAGTTGCGTACTGTTGCAACAGATGGCCACCGGTTGGCAGTTTGTTCCATGCCAGTGGGCCAAACGCTACCTTCACACTCGGTGATTGTGCCGCGTAAAGGTGTGATGGAGTTGGTCAGATTACTGGATGGTGGTGATACGCCATTGCGCCTGCAAATCGGCAGTAATAATATCCGCGCTCATGTGGGTGATTTTATTTTCACCTCGAAGTTGGTTGATGGCCGCTTCCCGGATTATCGTCGCGTATTACCGAAAAACCCAGATAAAATACTGAAAGCAAGTTGTGATTTGCTGAAACAGGCTTTTGCTCGTGCGGCCATTTTGTCCAATGAGAAGTTTCGTGGCGTGCGGTTGTATGTTAGCCAAAACCAGCTCAAAATCACCGCGAACAACCCTGAGCAGGAAGAAGCGGAAGAGATCCTCGATGTTAGCTACGATGGGGCGGAAATGGAGATCGGTTTCAACGTCAGTTATGTGCTTGATGTACTTAATGCACTCAAGTGTGAAGATGTCAGCCTATTACTGACCGACTCGGTCTCGAGCGTACAGATTGAAGATGGTGCGAGTCAGGCGGCGGCCTATGTTGTCATGCCAATGCGGTTGTGATCTATAGCGGGCTATTTTACTTGCCAGCTTGGGATTGGGCAGTGCTCGTACTCCTCATGTACTTATGTACGCTCCGGATACTGTGCGCCGGCCGCACCCAATCTGTCTGCGACAATAACGCCCTTGATCTGAAATGAGGCAATAAAGCCTTCGATCATAAGAATAAGAAGCAGTTTCATGGCGTTGACGCGTTTACTGATAAAAGATTTTCGTAATATTGAAGCGGCAGACTTGGCGCTGGCGTCGGGTTTTAATTTTTTAGTCGGCCCCAACGGCAGTGGCAAAACCAGCGTGTTGGAGGCGATTTATACTCTGGGTCATGGTCGCGCTTTTCGCAGTTTGCAGGCCGGTCGTGTGATTCGTCATGAATGTGCTGAGTTTGTTTTACATGGCCGGGTTGATGCTAATGAGCGTGAATCGTCGGTGGGATTGAGTAAGAGCCGGCAGGGCGATACCAAAGTGCGCATTGACGGCACTGATGGTCATAAAGTGGCTGAATTGGCGCAATTGCTGCCAATGCAGTTGATTACCCCTGAGGGGTTTACCTTATTGAATGGCGGGCCAAAATTTCGGCGTGCTTTTCTAGACTGGGGTTGCTTTCATAATGAACCCGGTTTCTTTACGGCCTGGAGCAACCTGAAAAGGTTACTTAAGCAGCGTAACGCCGCGCTGCGCCAGGTTAGTCGCTATGCGCAAATCCGGGCTTGGGATCAGGAAATTATCCCGCTGGCTGAGCGAATTAGCGAGTGGCGGGCGGCATACAGTGACGCAATTGCGGCTGATATTTCAGCTACATGCGCCCTGTTCCTGCCAGAGTTCGCCCTGAGTTTCTCTTTCCAGCGTGGCTGGGATAAAGAGAGTGATTATGGAGAGTTGCTGGAACGCCAGTTTGAGCGTGACCGCGCGCTAACCTATACCGCAGTTGGGCCCCATAAAGCAGATTTTCGCATTCGGGCCGATGGTACGCCGGTAGAGGATTTGCTATCGCGTGGTCAGCTAAAACTGCTGATGTGCGCACTGCGGTTAGCGCAGGGTGAGTTTCTCACCCGACAGAGCGGGCGGCGTTGCCTGTATCTGCTTGACGATTTTGCTTCCGAATTAGACACCGGCCGTCGTCGTTTATTGGCCGAGCGTTTAAAAGCTACCCAGGCACAGGTTTTTGTCAGTGCGGTGAGCGCTGAACAAGTGGCTGACATGGTGGGTGAAAAGGGCAAGATGTTCCGCGTGGAACATGGCAAAATAGAGGTTCAATCACAGGATTAAAAATGAGCGAGAAACGTTGATGTCGAATACTTATGACTCCTCAAGTATCAAGGTATTAAAAGGGCTGGATGCGGTTCGTAAGCGTCCGGGCATGTATATCGGTGATACTGATGACGGTACCGGTCTGCACCACATGGTATTCGAGGTTGTGGACAACGCTATCGACGAAGCCCTCGCTGGCCACTGTAAAGAAATTGTGGTGACCATCCATTCGGATAACTCAGTGTCCGTACAGGATGATGGCCGTGGTATCCCAACCGGTATGCATGACGAGGAAGGGGTATCGGCCGCTGAGGTCATCATGACCGTATTGCATGCTGGCGGTAAATTTGACGATAACTCTTACAAAGTTTCCGGTGGTTTGCACGGTGTAGGGGTGTCTGTTGTGAACGCCCTGTCCGAAAAACTGGAATTAGTGATTCGTCGTGAAGGTAAAGTTCACGAGCAGACTTACCGAATGGGTGTGCCGCAGTCACCATTGAAAGTCGTGGGTGAAACTGACCAGACCGGGACTACCGTGCGTTTCTGGCCGAGCTTCCAGACTTTCACCAATAACACCGAATTCCAATATGAAATTCTGGCTAAACGTCTGCGCGAGCTGTCGTTCCTGAACTCCGGGGTTTCAATCAAGCTGAAAGACAAACGTAACGACAAAGAAGACCACTTCCATTACGAAGGCGGTATTAAAGCGTTTGTTGAGTATCTGAACAAAAACAAAAACCCGATCCACCCAAAAGTGTTTTATTTCTCCACCGTGAAAGATGATATCGGCGTAGAAGTGGCCTTGCAGTGGAACGACGGTTTCCAAGAGAATATTTACTGTTTCACCAACAATATTCCGCAGCGCGATGGGGGGACTCACTTGGTGGGATTCCGCACGGCAATGACCCGTACCCTGAACAGCTACATGGATAAAGAAGGCTACAGTAAAAAAGCAAAAATCAGTGCCACCGGTGATGATGCCCGTGAGGGTTTGATTGCCGTGGTTTCAGTGAAAGTACCAGACCCTAAATTCTCCTCACAGACCAAAGATAAATTGGTCTCCTCTGAGGTAAAAACCGCGGTCGAAACACTGATGAATGAAAAACTGGTTGAGTATTTGCTGGAAAACCCAACTGACGCCAAAATCGTGGTCGGTAAGATTATTGACGCAGCCCGTGCTCGTGAAGCGGCGCGTAAAGCGCGTGAAATGACGCGTCGTAAAGGTGCGTTGGACTTAGCTGGTTTGCCAGGCAAGTTGGCAGACTGTCAGGAGCGAGATCCGGCATTGTCTGAACTCTACTTAGTGGAAGGGGACTCTGCGGGCGGCTCTGCTAAACAAGGCCGTAAC
Organism: Yersinia hibernica; assembly: GCF_004124235.1. Taxonomy (NCBI): domain Bacteria; kingdom Pseudomonadati; phylum Pseudomonadota; class Gammaproteobacteria; order Enterobacterales; family Yersiniaceae; genus Yersinia; species Yersinia hibernica. Next base: position 4,696,145 of record NZ_CP032487.1, on the reverse strand, counting down.
CGTAAAAATCAGGCCATTTTGCCGTTGAAAGGCAAAATCCTGAACGTCGAGAAAGCGCGCTTTGACAAAATGCTCTCTTCACAAGAAGTGGCAACGCTGATTACCGCATTGGGTTGTGGTATTGGCCGGGATGAATATAACCCGGACAAACTGCGCTATCACAATATCATTATTATGACCGATGCCGACGTAGATGGTTCTCACATCCGTACGTTATTGTTGACCTTCTTCTACCGTCAGATGCCGGAAATTATTGAGCGTGGTCATGTATTTATCGCTCAACCGCCATTGTATAAAGTGAAAAAAGGTAAACAAGAGCAATACATCAAAGATGATGACGCGATGGAACAGTACCAGATGACACTGGCACTGGATGGCGCAGCTCTGCATATCAATGCTGATGCACCACCATTGGTGGGTGAACATCTAGAGAAACTGGTTGCTGAGCACTACAGTGTCCAGAAAACTATTGCTCGTATGGAGCGGCGTTACCCACGTGCTCTGCTGAATAACCTGATTTATCAGCCAACCTTGAAAGAAGAGGACTTGAGCGATAAAGAGATTGTGACGCAGTGGATTGAGTCGCTGGTGGCCTTGCTGAATGAAAAAGAGCAACACGGCAGCAGCTACAGCGCAGTGGTACGTGAAAACCGCGAACGCCAGTTGTTCGAGCCAGTATTGCGGATTCGTACTCACGGGGTGGATACCGATTATGATCTGGACTTCGATTTCATCCATGGTGGTGAATATCGTAAGATCTGCCTGTTGGGTGATAAACTGCGCGGCTTAATTGAAGCAGATGCTTTTGTTGAACGTGGCGAGCGCCGTGTGCCGGTTGCAAGTTTTGAAGACGCACTGGACTGGTTAGTTAAAGAGTCCCGTCGTGGTTTGGCAATCCAGCGCTATAAAGGTCTGGGTGAAATGAATCCAGAGCAGCTGTGGGAAACCACGATGGACCCAACGAGCCGCCGTATGCTGCGGGTTATGGTGAAAGATGCCATTGCCGCTGACCAGCTATTCACCACTCTGATGGGGGATGCGGTTGAACCTCGCCGTGCCTTTATCGAAGAGAATGCACTGCGTGCAGCGAATATTGATATCTAATCAGATAAGTTATTGATGCGATAATTTATAGTTCAGCTAGAAAAGCCCAGAGTAGGCAACTGCTTCTGGGCTTTTTTTATTTGATAGTTGAATCTTGCACATTTTTACCTTACTGGCAGTTGTGCGGCGCGCGGAGTTAGTAGCATTTGAGCGCTGAATCGCGTTAGCATGTGGAATTCATTAGATAAATGTGAGGACCTATGGCTATTGAATTAATCGCTATTGATATGGACGGCACGTTGCTGAATACGCAGCATGAAATCACCCCACGGGTAAAGCAGGCGATTGATGCCGCCCGGGCGAAAGGGGTGTGCGTGGTATTGGCCACGGGGCGGCCTTATATCGGGATCCAACGTTATTTACGTGAACTGAATATGGAAAATAGTGGTGATTATTGCATCAGTAATAATGGTGCATTAGTACAAAAAGCGGCCACGGGTGAGTGTATTTTGCAGGAAACTCTCAATTTTGAGGATTATCTTTATTTTGAGGCTTTGTCGCGCGAGTTTGGTGTCAGTTTCCAGGCTTTTGATTTTGATACTTTATATACGGCTAACAAAGACATCAGTAAATATACTTTGCATGAAGTTCTTCTGACTGGTATTCCATTAAAATATCGGGCGGTAGAAGAGATGGACCCAACATTGCGCTTCCCGAAAGTGATGATGATTGATGAGCCAGAAAAACTGGACCGCGCATTAGAGTTGATGCCCGCTGAAGCATTTGAGCATTTTACTATCATGAAAAGCGCCCCTTTTTACTTGGAAATTTTGAGTAAACGAGTTGATAAGGGAACCGGGGTCAAAATGCTGGCTGAGCACTTGGGCATTGCACAGCAAAATATTATGGCGCTGGGTGATCAGGGCAATGATATTGCCATGATTAATTACGCCGGGGTGGGGGTGGCAATGGGGAATGCTATTCCTGAGCTGAAAGAAATTGCGCAGTTTGTGACGGGCACTAATAGTGAAGATGGTGTGGCGATGGCAATTGAGAAATATGTGCTTTGATATTGACCCTGTAAATAATTCTGTGTAACTGCCACCATATTAAAGGTGATCGCTCAGGCGGTCACCGAACTCGATAATAAAACGACTCATCGCCAGCCGCCAGTTCTGGATCGGCATACTCCATTTTTTTGAAGCATCCTTGATCGCCAGATAAATAACCTTTCTCACTGAGTCGTCTGTCGGGAACACTTTGCGCTTTTTGATAGCTGCACGGATCACGCTGTTCAGCGATTCGATAGCATTAGTGGTGTAGATGGCTTTGCGGATGTCGGGCGGGTAGCCAAAGAACGTATTGAGATTTCCCCAGTGCGCACGCCAGCTTTTGCTGATTTGCGGGTATTTATCGTCCCAGGTTGCCGCGAAGTTATCCAGCGCCATCAGTGCCGCCGCTTCTGTCGGAGCCTGATACACCGTTTTCAGTCCGCTGGTGACGGCTTTGTAGTCCTTCCACGACACGTATTTCAGGCTGTTGCGCACCATGTGAATGATGCAAAGCTGGATATGCGTCTGTGGATACACGCTGTTTATCGCATCCGGGAAGCCTTTCAGGCCGTCCACACAGGCAATCAGAATATCCTGAAGGCCCCGGTTTTTAAGCTCCGTCAGCACACTGAGCCAGAACTTCGCCCCTTCGTTTTCAGCCAGCCACATGCCCAGAAGTTCTTTCTGACCTTCAGTATTAATGCCGAGAGCGAGGAACACCGCTTTGTTTATCACGCTACCACTTTGACGAACTTTCACCACGATACAGTCAAGATAAACAATGGGATACAGCGCATCCAGAGGCCGACTTTGCCATTCAGCAACCTGTTCTTTAACCGCATCGGTGACTTTAGATATCAGCGTGGGTGACACGTCCGCATCGTACATTTCCTTGAATGTGGCGACGATTTCACGGGTTGTCATGCCTTTGGCGTACAGGGACAAAATCTGGCTGTCCATCTGCGTGATACGCGTCTGATTTTTCTTGATAAGCTGTGGCTCGAAGGTATTTTCACGGTCACGAGGCGTGCTCAGTTCAATCTCGCCATCGTCGCACAGCAGCGTTTTGGATGAATAGCCGTTGCGGGTATTTGAACCGGTTTTTGGGGCATTTTTCTCGTGTCCGAGGTGTTCAGTCAGCTCTGCATTGAGCGCTGTTTCGACGGTAAGCTTCGTCAGCATACGGGAAAACGCATTGAGATCGGCCTCGGTTTTGAGGCCTTTAGCCAGTTCTGCAGCGAGAGCTTTAAGTTTCTTCTCGTCCATAATTTGCCTGTCTCCGTTGTTGGAGTGAACATATCAAAAACAGGCAATTACACAATTTTAATTACAGTCTCTTGATATTTAATTGCTTTGAAATTACCCCAAAGCGACAGCTAAATTAAGGCCCGTCACGATAGCCATTTATGATTGATAGCCACTTGGAGGCTATCAATCAACGAGCTAATATCAGTAATAGTTAATCTTTACAATGGCCGTCGCATCAAATTGGCCCAATTGCACGGTTTGACCTGCAATGGAATTTAAGCTGGCGGTATACCCTTTTGTCACCTGAGTAACATTGTTTAACTCAGCAAAATTCGCATACTGATTGTAAACAATCGCCTGATTAGCATCGTTATATATCGTGAGTTTGGTGCCATTTCGCATATCAACTGCATTGTTACCAATTAATGGATTGGTCGTGGTAAATTCGGCTTGAATAGAAAAATTGGATAAACAGCCTTGCTTCACTGCCGTGATGGAAAATGGCTGACTAATATTATTGCCACTGTTTTGCAGTAATGTCCGATTGAAAACGCCAAAATTCACAATTTGTGATGCTGGAGAAACCACTAAGTCCGCACCGCAGGCAATAAAACGTACTCCCGTTAATCCTGACAAGGCGTAGCGTAAATTCTTTGCACCTGGCCATAGATTTAAACCAGTTGAGCCATCAAGTTGGAATACCGTAAAATTATCTGCGCCAACATAATAACCACTTGAAGGCGGGTTGCCGGTAACTTTAATGTATAACCGGAAAGTTACCGTCACTGTGACGTTCTGCCCTGTTCTTATTGGGGTTGTATTGGTATTTAAGCGGGCCGAGTTGGTTTCTAAGTCTTGGCCATTATAACTGACACCTAATTGCAAACCCTGTCCTAGCGATTGGTGTAGTGGATTAAAGTAAAACCACACCTGATCGGTTACTGACCCTAAAACATTATCGCAATAGGCCGTGACCGTAATATCATTTGATTGCCAAACTTTCGTCCCTGCGGGCACATTCGAAGGGATGGCTAATTGCCCGATAGGGATAGCCGGCTTAATCACAGTGCCCGTGCCTTTCTCAACGCAATCAAGCGCATATACGGCTTGTGAAAACAGCAGTGCCGCGAATAAAGTCACGAACAAGCCGCCTAGCTGGCCCATTTTATTTAAAATCACATGAGTCATTGTTATTCCTTTTCTGGGCCAGAGACGGATCGCATCTGTTATTTTTTCTTTTCAGCAGGCTGAATTTGGCAATCTGTCGCAGAGCAATTAAACGTGCGCATCTTCATGCCACCAAAATCATCCATATAACCGATGGTATAATGGCTACCACTGTAACCCGGGGTCTTAACCATCTCGGTGCCAAAAGGTGCAATCATGACGCTATCGAACCCAGGGAAATTGCCGCGATTGTCCTGACTTAAATATCCCAGGGTAATGTAATAAGGTGTCGGGTTATTTATTTTTAGGTTTTCGCCTTGCTTAGTGAGTTGTAATTTTTCCTGCCAGATATTGCCATAATCAGCTCTGATCGCCGCAGGCCGGTAAAATAATTTCACCCTGCTTTGGATAGCAATTTGCACCACGTTAGACATATCACTTTTCGGCGGAACTTCCCGCACATTGAAATAGAATAATGTTTCGCGATCCGTCGGTAATTTACTGACGTCAGCTAACTTCATAATCCGAACCTGACTTTTTTGTCCGGCATCAATTCGTTGCATCGGCGGCAATGCTACTAGCGGACTATCCACTTTTTTCCCAGTACTATCTTCTATCCAAGACTGTGCCAAATAGGGGGATGTTTTGCTCTGGTTCACCAAAATAACACTGGCAGATTTATCGGTATCATTAAAAACAATCCGAGTACGGTCCAGATTTATCGCGGCCTCACTCACCATGGTGGTCAACAATAATGTTATCCCGACTAAGGCGGCACTAAATTGCCGATTTTTTTGGGTGCAAGTAGGGTTATTAATATTTTTCATGCGCTATTTCACTCTAATTTATACGACTATGCTGTGATTAATGATTGTAATAAGTCTTGGTGTTTGGTCAATTGCTGGAAATAATGAGTCAAGTTTCAAAATAGTCACTCATCTTACTGACATGGAAGCAAAATCTTTCCTGAATTCATGTCGCCATTTTTCGGTAATACTATCTTGCACTGCTGCTTGCCCCACTGAACGGTTAAGTTCCCGCCTTCTTCTAACCCAGCTAAATACGTTAATCCGCTATCACCGACAATACCGACTTCTGCTCCGTTTTTATCGGCAATAACTGATGCACCCAATGGTGGGAAGCTGCCCTCTTTTTGACGGATAATGGCCATAATTTGTTGGCCCTTCACCGCTCTTATTTCTCGGTAGCCTATCGCCCCTTCGGTGAGCGTTTTTTGAATTACTGTGCTGTAAACCTCAATATCTTCCGGCAAACTTTGTACATCGACTCGAATATCTGACTGCTGGTAACTGGTGATGCCATTCACAACTGCAATACCAAATTGGTTAGTCATTGCTGAGTTGTTATTCAGAGACACCCCTGAAACATCACCGGTATCAATCATTATCCGTGGCTCATTACCTGATTTGTTTTGATGAGCAGCAATACCGTGGGCTGTCGCCGTAATTGAACCGTACCAGTTAGTATTAACTGAATTGTATTCGTTATTTTTATGGCTGCCATCAATACCAAACTCTCCATAAGGAGAACGGTGCTGATAGCCGCCACGGTAAACGCCATTTCCTTGCTGCACTTCTGGGCTAGCGCCACCGGCACTGACACGCCAGATGTTTCGTGGGTCTTTACTGTTGAAGTAAGAAACATTCTGTGAGTAGCCACTGTTTTTATCATGCTGCGCGTCATAGCTCACTTGCTGCCCTGTACCAATAGGCAGGCTGAATGAGAAGAACATCTGGTTCTCATTTTCGTATTGGTACCTCACTTTATTGGCAGAAACTGTTGCTGAAATCCCTTTAAATGTGCCGATATCGAATATTTTACTCACAGAAACACCATAGTTAGTGCTGGAAACATCATTCCAATACGTTTTATGAGTTGCTGAGAGATACAGAGTGATATCCGGCCATGCTAAATATTGGTTCGCGGTAACTGTATATGTCTGCTTGTCATTTTGTAGATAATTATTGCCATTGAGCTGATCCAAATACTGATTCATGCTCATGAAGTTCTTTTCAGAGAAACGGTATCCGGCAAACGTAATCTGACTGTTGGTCTGATCAAAACGTTTGGAATAGTTAACACGATAACTTTCGCCGCTTTTTTTCTCTTCGTTGGGTAATTGAGCCCGTGAATGCGTGACATCAACAGACAGTGCGCCAAACTCATGCAAATTTTGCCCGACACCCAAGGCAATAGCGGTGTAATCCTGCGATGTTGCTATCAACCCGCCATATAAGGACACATCATTAAATGCCCCCCATGAAACCTCACCATTGAAAAAGTTGGGGTCACTAACTGAATTATTGCTGCCCTGGGTAGGGCGGCCCAATGCTGTTTTATAGCGAATCGCCCCTTTACGGGTTAAGAATGGCACTGTTGCAGCACTGACTTGGAAAGTGGTGACCCGGCCATCTTCTTCTTCGACTCGAACATCAATGTTGCCCTGTACTGCTTCGCTGATATCCTGAATGGCAAAGGGGCCCGGCGCGACATTAGTTTGATAAAGCGTACGGCCATTCTGGCTCAAAATCACTCTGGCATTGGTGCGCGCAATCCCGATGACTTGAGGCGCGTAGCCGCGCATCGTCGGTGGCAGCATGCGCTCATCACTGGAAAGTGATGCACCGAGAAAACGGAATGAGTCAAAAATACTGGAGCTGAGGTAAGTTTGACCGCCAACAAATTTGGCCCCTATCGCTGGGATGGCGCGGAAAGCATAAACTTGCGACCAATCAAAATTATTGTAATGCGAACCGCCAGCTTCATTATTGGTATATTGGTAGTCAGCGCGAATCCGCCATGGCCCCATATTGGCACCCGCAGTTCCATAGCTACTAAAATTTGTCGAGCTATCGCCGTTCTTTGGCGCATAGCGACTTGCAAATAGGTTGTAGTCTAATAACGCACCGGTAATACCATCATCCCATTGTGATGGCGGAACCCAATTTGGATCACTGTAGGCAAGCCAAGCTTGTGGGATGGAAATAATTAAGTATTGTTTCTCTTTATCGTAGGTTGCAGTTATTTCTTCTTTTTCATCAAGAGCAACACATTTGCCGTCATTCCATAATGTTAATGATTCACGAACGGCTGGCGATAGACCTAACAGGTCAACTAATTCTGGGGACAAACAAACTCGGCTCGATTTACCCTCATCAACAGGTAAATAAGTTATTAAATAACTATTTGGTAACAATCGACCATTAATAAAAACATCAAGCAGATAATTACCCGGAGGCGTGTAATCATCAACTTCAAAACGAGAGAGATCGATATTATCTCGATCTTTAGCATCGATAATATTGGTATTAAACTCTACAGCCCCAGCCCATTGAGGTAGGAATAAGCTCATGCCTGCCAATGTTAATATTTGCACTATTCGAAAGAACATTTCTTTTCTTTTTGAATGATATTGCATAAATAAATCACTGTCTTATGGCTAAAAGAGTTAATAAAGGGGAGCTATCTCCCCTTTAGTTACCGCCAGAAATAAACGGCTATCGATGCTGTTATTTCAATACCAGAAAGAGGTATTACTTATAGTTCAGCGCGTAAGTTGCTTGGGATACAATTGTCCCTGTTGTAACTGGTGCACCTGTGGCTTCAACACGCGCGGCAAATACAATTTGGTTAGGGCCTGTTACGAGGTTAACATCAGCCCCAGTGTCGCCGACTTTCAGCAATGAACCGTTAGTATCAATCAGACGAATACCCGCACCGCCAGCGCTACCGGTGTTAGCCAGTAATGCAGGAGCAGTTGCATCAGAAACACCACCGAATGTGACACTCACTTTTGATTGTGCTGGGTAGGTGACTGAACCGGCTGTTTGCTCAGTTAAATCGCAATCTTGTAAATTGATGCTGTACTGGACGTTTTGAGAATATTTATTCCCGGTTTCCAATACTTTATTCGCAACTTGTCCCATATCTACGTTGATATCAGTAGAGTCTGGGGCAATAGAACAAGGCGCATCAATCACAGTGCCAGTGAAATGAATGCGGCCATTACCTTCATCCGCAGCAAATGCTTGAGAAATGAAAGCTGAAGAGACTAACGCAATAACCAATGCACTTTTCTTGAAATTAGACATATTAATAACCTTTATTTAAACACCACAGATGAAGAAATACGTTGATAAAATTCTACCAACTACACGTCGTTATTATTGAAGAGAACAGCCATGTAAAATCCATTAAAAATAAATAATGTTCTGACAGGACATCATTAGATTGTTTTTATTTTTATTTTAGATTAGAAAAATTAGTAAAATTCAGACGTCTGGATTAGACGTTTTGCCAGCGTGATAGATAATTTGGCGCGACAAAAACTTATATAAAAGTGAGCTAGACTCACTTTTATTGTTTTTTCACACATTTCTCATGTGGATAATCATGCGCAATCTTTTTATCTGGTAAATGGTGACTTTATGGATTAATGAACCGCAAGTTTCATTTCACATGGTTATTTATTCTGTTTTTTGCTTGTTGAATTGGAGTTTATTACTGATCTATTGGCGTTGGGCGAGGTTATAGTTCAAATAATTTTGTAATCACAGATATTTATATAATCGTAACCAAATCGATAAATCAGAATAATCTTTTCGGTCACTAGAAAATTCATACAATATCAAAAAAGACGAGATAATTTGTCTATAGGAATTATCCCACACTTGTTATTAAATGGAGTAAAGTAACAAATATGAATAAGGTTATTACATAAGAAGCATTAAAAAATGAGAGAGGGAGATGAGGGGGCAAAAATTAACGTCGTCATGAAAGCATAGGCGAGTCATCCATTCTTGCCCACATGACGATTTCAAATGAGCCGACTCAATTTTTAGTGGTTAGGGTGGCTCGATTCCAGCCCGGTGAGTTATGCCAACGTCAGCGATATGCTAGTAGGGCGTGGGGTAGTGTGAAGCAATGACCGGTCAAATCTCCCAATAACCGAACTGAATTGGGCCATGCACCCATTAAAAGGGGCCGATGACTTTTATCGGCCATAAAATAATAATCACTGAACTATTCTAGAATTCCTTTTACTATTTGCACGTCTTGAATTCCTAATCCGGTTAAATCTGCCAAGGTAATTTGCTGTTCATTTTCACGTAAAGTACTATTCTGCGCTAAAGCCGTGCCTATTTCTGTCAAGCTGTGGTTTGCTAACATATGCTGTTGAAATGCGGATGAAATTTCACCAAATTCAGTACATTGCGCCCATGAATCTACCAATATCTTATCGGCTTTTGCCACGAGTTCTGGGGCTAATTCGTGTTTACCTGCACCATCAGCGCCGACCGCAGTAATATGAGTGCCGGGCTGAATATCCGCAGCCTGTAAAATAGCCTCTCGGCTGGGGGTGGTGGTCACAATAAACTGACAGTGACGGCCTAACTCCGCCGCATCCAAGGTGGTATTGACCACAAAACCTTCCTCTTCAGCATATTGCCGGTATTCCTCTAATGCTGTTTCACTGCGGCCCCAAACCCATAGCTGGCGGCAGGAAATCACACTTTTCAGATACATCAGATGCAGCCGCGCTTGCATACCCGTCCCGACGATACCCATGGCGCTGATGTGTGCTGGTGCGCAAAGTTCGGCGACAATGCGCCCGGCCAATGCCGTGCGCAGGGCGGTTAGCCAGCCCTCATCGAGCAATATGGCTTGTGGTTCACCGGTTTGGGCCGAAAACGCCATCATCAGCCCCTGATTACTGGCCAGCCCTTGATCAGGATTATTATAAAAACCGCCTGAGACTTTCACCACAAAGTGATTGTCGCCCTGCAAATAACCACTTTTAATACAGCAGTCACCGTTTGCTTGCTCAAACAACAAATGCTGTACCGGCGGCATTTGCACTTGTTTTTGACTAAATGCGATAAACCCTGCTTTAAGTAGCAAAGTGACGGCATCAGCATCGAACTTGTCGAGAATCTGCTGCTTATTCAAAATAATCATTTGCTGACTGCTCCCAAGTATTTTTCCAGCACGATATTTTTCCCACACAGCACGACGGCCACTTTTTTACCCTGCCAGTGGGGAGCCAATTTTAGCGCGGCGGCTAAGGCCACACCCGCGGCACCTTCAATCATCCAGCGGTCAGTGCGGGCGATTAAGCGCATGGCATCTTTGATTTCCGGTTCACTGACTAACACTTTCTGGTCGATTAATTGCTGACAAAGCGAGAAGGTTATCGCCCCCGGTTCAACACCGCCGGCAGTGCCATCAGACAGTGTTTCTTGCTCGGCCACTTCCTGAATTTGCCCGTTTTCCAGGCTGGTATACATACTGGTGGCATTCGCTGGCCAGCAACCAATAATCTGAGTCTTGTCAGAGAGTTTCTTCAGCACGGTGGCAATCCCGGAGATCAGCCCACCGCCGCCGACGGCCACAAAGACGGCATCGAGATCCGGCTGCTGCTCCACCATCTCCATGCCGCAGGTTCCTTGCCCGGCAATAATTTGGCTGTCGTTATACGGGGAGATATAGATTTTGCCCTGCAATTGTGCGGCGCGATCAGCTGCCAGTTCTGCGTTTAATGCATCCCCCGGGATCAGTTCCACTTCGCCACCCAGCGCGCGAATCACGTCTAATTTTATGGCTGCAGCTTGCTCAGGTGCATAAATAGTGGATTTGACCCCGGCCAGTTTCCCTGCCAGCGCCATGGCTTGCCCATGATTGCCCGTCGAGGCGGTGATAACACCACGTTGGCGCTGTTCGTCAGTTAATAAACGCAGTTTGTTACTGGCTCCACGAAATTTAAAGGAACCGGTGTGCTGTAGATGCTCACATTTGAGATAAATTTCACAACCGCTGTGCTGGGACAGTAATGGGCTATATTCCAGTGGCGTCACTCTCACTTGCGGGCGTAGTACTTGGTGGGCTTCTTTAATAGCATCAAATAAGGTATTCATATCGGTTCCTTTGAATTTTTTATACCGGTTATTTTTCAAGTCGCAGGATTGTTGGCTGCCATCATTCACTCAACTTATTGAATTATCTCAATTCGCTAAGTTCATTCAGCGGCCGCTCACCTGTCACTCGAGATCTATTGGTTATAGTTGTTTTTGATATTTTTCAATTGGTTGTAAACAGTGGCGCGGCCAATGTTAAGGATCTTGGCAACATAACCCGCGGCATTTTTGCCGTTAAATGCTCCCTGCTGATAGAGCGCTTCAATCAATTTTCGGCGATCAATATTGCTCAGTGTTGCCAGTGTGAGCTGTTGCTGTTGCAGCCAGTGGTGAGTGTAGGTGTTGATTCGCTCCTGCCAATCGTCTTGGAACAGGACTTCTGGCTGCGGCTGTAGTTGATGGCCAGATAAGAATATATCCAGTGCCGCTTTGGCATTTTCAAAGACGGTAATGTCCAGATTGATACACAGTAGCCCGACAGGTTGCTGATGGTCATCGCGCAGCACGGCGCTGATGGAGCGCAGTTGGCGACCATCCCAGTTGCGCTTTTGGTAAGGGCCAATCACCTGTGAATGCTGATCAAATTGCAGGTCACTTAGGTTGGAGTCTTCCCCCAATTCCCGCTGTGAATAGTTATTCGCGATATAAACTAGCTTTTGGCAGGCTAAATCGTGGAGGGCAACTTCCGCATAAGGTGAGAAAAGTGTGGCTATCGCATCGGCGATGGGCTGGTATCGGCTAAGCATAGGAAACTTTTATTTAGAATAAAAAATCCATATTAGACTTTTTTTTCTAAAGCGCCATGATTTATTACTGCGTGGTTTTACAGTAATAAGAAGTTAGGATGATATAATTCACAGTAATGAATCATAGCCAGCGTTATCCCGACCGGAGCCAGCATGACCTTACAGGAGCAGCAACTCACTTTTGATCCCAGAGGGCATCAGCTCACTAATATCAATGTGTGGACTGCGGATAGCCAATGGCTGGCCTATGATGTGCGGCCTAATGGCAGCACATTTAGTGGGTTAACGATTGAGCGGGTTAATTGTATCACCGGTGCTATTGAGGTTATTTATCGTGCTCAACATGGTGCGCATGTTGGCGTGGTCACGGTAAGCCCTGACCAGCCGGCGCGTTATGTGTTTATCCATGGCCCGGAACACCCTGATAGTCACTGGCATTATGATTTCCATCATCGGCGAGGTGTTATTGTCTCGGAACCGGACAGGGAACTGGCGGTAACACTGGATGCCATGGATATCACGGCACCATACACTCCCGGCGCACTGCGCGGTGGCACTCATGTGCATGTTTTCAGCCCCGACGGCAGCCGCCTAAGTTTTACCTATAATGACCATGTGTTGCATGAGCAAGATCCCGCGTTGGATTGCCGCAATGTTGGCGTAGCTCTGCCTCTGCATGGTGTTAACCCGCCGAAGCAACATCCACGTGAATATGATGGCAGCCATTTTTGTGTACTAGTGACCCGTACCACCCCCACGCCACAAGCGGGCAGTGACCAAATAAATCGTGCTTATGAAGAAGGGTGGGTGGGTTCTCAGGGCTATTTGAAAGCTGACGGCACTCGCCAGCGCTGGGCACTGGCATTTATTGGCGACACCCTTTCGGCACAAGGTGAGAAAGTCCCAGAGATTTATCTTGTTGATTTACCAGAGTATGACCGGGATTATGCTCATGCAGGGGCCGAGCCACTGGAGGGCACTCAGACCACATTGCCCGCACCACCCGCGGGTGTCAGCCAACGGCGGCTAACCTTCACGGCTGGGCGGCGTTTTCCCGGCCTTGCGACCAGCCCGCGGCATTGGTTGCGCACCTCACCTGATGGCCGTGCCATTGCTTGTTTAATGCAAGATGATAATGGCGTGGTGCAGCTGTGGCTGGTTTCACCGAATGGTGGAGAACCGCGGCAATTGACCGCCAGTGAGTGGGGTATTCAGTCAGCATTTAGTTGGCACCCACAGGGGCACAGCTTGGCATTTGTTTGTGATAACAGTGTGATGCAGTGTGATAGTACCACCGGCCAGTTGCAGCGATTGACCGCCCGCAGTGCCGTCGCCCCTCTGGCGGATGCGGTGGTGTTTTCGCCGGATGGCGCTAAAGTGGCCTTTATGCGGGAAATTGACGGGTTAGCTCAAATCTTTACTACAAATGCAGGCTAACTCATTGTATTGACGTATCAACAGGAGAGGAAGCTGGCGGGTTTTGTGCTTCGGACTGGCGGATACGCTCGCGTGGGGAACTGGTAACTTTATCTTCGCTGTCCGAGCGTAAGTAATCATAAGGCAGCAACAAAGTGTCCATTACCGCGGAGAATGGCAAATCCACGGCAAGCAGCGGCCGCAGTGCCCAACCGGTATCATCATCTTTGAGCATCGCCACATTGGCAGCGGTCCCAGAGTAATAGCCCTGGCTGCTGCTGGTGTGGGTCATAATACTGGAGCAGCCGCCGGACAAAAGCAGCGAACAGCCGGTAACAAAAGGGATAACTGTATTTTTCATTGTTTTATTCAGATCTCATCATACCGGTGAATGACAATTAACCCGCTATCAGTGTCAGGTTTTGACATGATTTTCACACCATCTTACAGACAGTTCTTATGGTCAAAGATTCCATCTTGTGGTGCAACTTGGCCTAAGTGTAAGTTATAGCAGCGCATTTATCGAATAATAAGATTAATAAAGGTCTGATTGGGATTTTTCTTGTGAATTTTTTTTGATTTTACTCTTGAAAAGAAAAAGACCAGCCCCACTTTATTATCAGGTCAGAGAGAATACGCCGATAGGGTATTCAGACCGGGGGCTTGTCCAGAATGGAAAGCTTAATGAAAAATATGATAATACCCTTGCTAATATATTTAGGAGGCAGTTTTTATGCGTAATTCCGAGCTTGCACCATTGTATCGTTCAGCTATCGGTTTCGACCGGCTGTTCAATCTATTAGAATCCGGCCAGAACCAAGGTAATGGCGGTTATCCTCCTTATAACGTCGAGTTAGTTGACGAAAATAACTACCGCATCGCCATCGCGGTGGCAGGCTTTTCAGAGCAGGAACTGGATATTGTCACACAAGGTAACTTGTTGATTATTCGCGGTTCTCATGCCAGTGAACCTGCGCAACGAACCTATTTGTATCAAGGTATCGCTGAACGAAACTTCGAGCGTAAATTCCAGCTGGCTGAGCACATTAAAATTAAAGGTGCCAACCTGGTCAATGGCTTGTTATATATCGATCTTGAGCGATTAGTACCAGAGAGTTTAAAACCACGGCGTATTGAAATTAAGTAATCTGCTTAATAATGTGAGTGAATTACATTATTTAAAGAAGTTCGGCCTGCCGTAATCGGGGGCTAACCGGTCACGGATTGATAGTGGGAAATAATATAACGCCAGTATTTTGCGTTAGATTTTTTTATATCGCTAATTCGTGACTGATTATTATCTTATCTCGCTTCAAAGAAGGAGTTATGTTTATGCGTAATTATGATTTGTCACCGTTGCTTCGTCAGTGGATTGGTTTTGATAAATTAGCCAGTTCAATGCAGGGCGGTCAGGATTCTCAGGGGTTCCCACCCTACAATATTGAGAAAACTGACGATAACCACTATCGTATCTCACTGGCATTGGCCGGTTTTAAACAGAGCGAACTGGATATTGAAGTGGAAGGCCCGCGTTTGACTGTGCGCGGTAAGCCAGCACCAACTGAAAAACAGGTTGAATACCTGCATCAAGGATTGGTGCGTAAAGAGTTCTCATTGACCTTTACTTTGGCAGAGCATCTGAATGTTGATAATGCTCAATTTGAAAATGGTTTGCTGCACATTGATTTGTTGCGCCAAGTGCCAGAAGCGCTGCAACCACAGCGTATAAGCATTGGCAATGCGGCACCGCAAGAGCGCCAGGTATTAGATAGCCCGGTGACAACTGAGCAAACTGAACAGCAGTAATTATGATGACCGGCACCTCTGCCTGAGGTGCCGGTAACAGTTACCCCTCTCCTTGTTTTGTCCTTTCAGCATTAAGCTTTTCCGTGTTTATTTTTTCACCGGAGAGATTACCCACTCTCCGGTGCATTTTGTGGCGCATCCCACAGTCAACAGCCCCCCCTTCTGACAGAATCCTTACTAATTGTAAGAATTTAAGGCCATGTAAGACCGAAATGACATCCCACATGGCCGACCCATTTTTAAACTTAGGCAAGGAAGTGATTTATGAGTGCTATCGCCCTTACCGTCAGTATGTTGGCGCTGGTCGCCGTATTGGGGTTATGGATCGGTAATTGGAAAGTCTATGGTGTGGGGTTAGGTATCGGCGGGGTGTTATTTGGCGGCATTATCGTGGGCCATTTTGCACAAACTTACCAATTGGTGCTCAATGGCGACATGCTGCACTTCATTCAGGAATTTGGTCTTATCCTGTTTGTTTACACCATCGGTATTCAGGTCGGCCCGGGGTTCTTCTCCTCACTGCGGGTGTCGGGGTTGCGGCTTAACTGCTTTGCTATCCTGATGGTGATTGTTGGCGGGCTAGTGACCGCCATTATCCATAAATTGTTTGCCGTACCGCTGCCTATCATCTTGGGCGTGTTTTCCGGTGCAGTCACCAACACCCCGGCGCTCGGGGCAGCACAGCAAATCCTCACTGATTTAGGCTCGCCACCACAACTGGTCAGCCAAATGGGGATGGGTTATGCCATGGCCTATCCATTCGGCATTTGCGGTATTTTGCTGGTGATGTGGTTGATTCGTTTGTTCTTTAAAATCAACGTCGATCGTGAAGCAAAAGAGTTCGATAGCCGTCACGGCCAGAACCGTGAGTTGCTGCAAACGATGAATGTGGCGGTTCGTAACCCCAATCTGCATGGCTTGTCTGTACAGGACGTGCCGTTACTCAACAGTGATGATGTTGTTTGCTCCCGCCTAAAACGCGGTGACTTGCTGATGGTGCCATTGTCCGCGACGGTGATTGAACTGGGTGACTACCTGCATTTGGTTGGGCAGCGTGAGGCCTTGGAGAAAGTGCGGTTGGTGGTCGGGGAAGAGGTGGATGTCACCTTGTCTACTGCCGGTACGACCTTGCAAACTGCCCGAGTGGTGGTGACCAACGAAGCGGTACTGGGTAAAAAAATTCGCGACCTTAATCTTAAACAAAAGTATGACGTGGTAATCACCCGCTTAAACCGTGCGGGTATTGAACTGGTCGCCAGTAATAGCGCCAGTTTGCAATTCGGTGACATTCTTAATTTGGTCGGGCGGCCGGAAGCCATTGAGGCGGTATCTGCCATTGTTGGTAATGCGCAACAGAAACTGCAACAAGTCCAGATGTTGCCTGTTTTTATCGGTGTCGGTCTGGGGGTGTTGTTAGGGTCAATTCCGCTCTTTATCCCGGGGTTCCCGGCCGCTCTGCGTTTAGGTTTAGCGGGGGGGCCGCTGGTCGTCGCGCTGATCCTCGGGCGAATTGGCAGCATCGGGAAATTGTATTGGTTTATGCCGCCGAGTGCCAACTTGGCCCTGCGCGAACTGGGCATTGTATTGTTCTTGTCAGTGGTCGGGCTGAAGTCTGGCGGTGATTTTATCAATACCTTGGTTAATGGTGATGGGCTGGCGTGGATTGGTTACGGGGCGATGATCACCGGAATACCTTTACTGACCGTAGGGATTCTGGCTCGCATGTTAGTCAAGATGAACTACCTGACATTATGCGGCATGCTAGCCGGTTCAATGACAGACCCACCGGCACTGGCCTTTGCTAATGGCTTGCACCCGACCAGCGGTGCGGCGGCATTGTCTTACGCGACGGTTTATCCGCTGGCGATGTTTTTGCGAATAATGTCACCGCAGATACTCGCGGTGCTGTTCTGGACCACAATGTAGCCCAATCATGCTCTTTGTCCTTGAAACCGCAGGAATAACTGCTGCGGCTTCAAGGGCTTTAAGTCTCATCAGGCCATTTGCCGCCAATCACTTTATTTCCTGAAATGCCAATTCAATCTCTTCAGCTAAAATCGCCACACCTTTTTCGATATCCTCCGGTGCCGGGACATAATTCATCCGCATGCACTGATGGGTATGTGGCCAATCATATTCCAGACCTGGGAAGAAATAGTGGCCCGGTACCATCAATACGCCGCGTTTTTTCAGACGCTGATAGAGCAACTCGGTGCTGATTGGCAAATCTTTAAACCATAGCCACAGGAATATCGCCCCTTCCGGCTTGTGGATTAGGCAGCGTTCTGGCGGCAAGTATTTGCGCAGGATGGCAATAGTTTGCTGCACCCGCTCAAAATAGAATGGCCGAATGACCTCATTGGATAACCGCAACAAATCACCGCGCTCAATCATTTCGGCGGCAATAGCCGGCCCCATGCTGCCCGGTGACAGGCTGATAATGCCATTCATATTGGTTATCGCCGAAATCACTTTCTCATCGGCTATCACAATCCCGCAGCGCGAACCCGGCAGGCCGAGTTTCGACAAACTCATGCACAGAATGATATTCGGGTTCCACAGTGGGGTCGCGTCAGAAAAGATAATGCCGGGGAATGGCACGCCATAAGCATTATCAATCAATAGCGGAATATCGCGTTGCTGAGCAATAGCATCGAGGCGAATTAACTCCTCGTCAGTAATCACATTCCCAGTCGGATTTGTCGGCCGAGACACACATATTAGGCCAATATCGTCAGTAATATTGAGGTGCTCGAAGTCGACGTGATACTTGAATTGCCCTGCTGGCAGCAACTCAATATTGGGCTTGGCGGAGACGAATAAATCCTCGTCCAGACCGGCGTCGGCATAACCGAGATACTCTGGCGCCAGCGGGAATAGCACCCGGCGGCGATTGCCATCGGCATAGCGGCCAGCGAATAAATTAAATAAGTAGAAAAATGCGCTTTGACTGCCATTTGTCAGTGCAATGTTCTGTGGCTCAATTTGCCAACCCAGCTCATCACGCAGCATTTTGGCCAGCGCTTTTAGCAGCAAATCTTTACCTTGTGGCCCATCGTAATTGCACAATGCCTCGGTCAATTGCCCGCGTTCCAGCATGTCCTGACACAGTTGTTGGAAATAAGCATCCATCTCGGGAATATGCGCCGGATTACCCCCGCCAAGCATGATAGAACCTGGGGTTCTCAGGCCATCATTAAGGTCGTCCATGAGCCTAGTAATACCCGCGTAGCGTGTGAATTTGTCGCCGAAAAGTGAGAACTTCATAAATGAAAATTTATTGTTATCCGTAAGTAAACGACTACCATACTCGCAGATAAAAACGGACGCAATGTGGAAATATTTCTTCCTGCCGCGTGAAAATATCGGCAGGGGTTGTTATTGCAAAATAATAAGCTGATTTACTCTTTTGGGTCCCCAACCCACACCACGAGCACTTTATCGCCCTGATGTTGGCGGCTAAAAGCATAGTAATCAGCAGTTTGTTGCGATTTTTGCTCGCCTGCGCCAATTGCCGGATGGCGGGCACGGAACTGGCTGACTTTTTGCCAGTGCGCCAACAGCGCGCCTTTTTCACCTGCCAGTTCATGCCAATTCATATCCGAGCGCGTTCCTTGCAAGGGATCGGAGCCAGTGGGGCCGAATTCTCGCCCGCTTTCATCGCCATAGAAAATCTGCACTGCCCCCGGGGCCAGTAGCAGCAGATCGCCCGCACGTTGCTGTTTTGTCAGTGATTGTTGGGCATCATCTTTAAAAAACAGCCGGGTATCATGAGATGAAATGTAGCTCAATACATTGAAATTTTGCAGTTTATCAGCCATTTGTTGATAAGTGCCGTCAATGGATGAGAAACAAGTCAGTGCCTGTTTAGCTTGATCCTGAAAATCAAAATTAATCATGGCGTCGAAGCCATTTTGGTAATAATCACTCTTCATCACCCCATGCCCCCAAGCTTCCCCGGTCATCCAGAATGGCAAATCATCCAGAGCTTGATTAGGGTGAGCGGCTTTCCAGGCCGCCAGGGCCGCAGTGCTTTGTTGCTTAAGTTGTTGCCAGGCCGGCTTTTCCACATGCTTGGCGGTATCAACCCGAAAACCATCAATACCGTAATCGCGAACCCATTGGCTTAACCAATGAGTGAGGTAATCACGCGGTGTGGCACCGGCAATTTCGCGCGCCGCGGTATCCGGTTTGTGGCGATAAAACACGGGGAGCCCGCTGGGGTGAGTCGATTCTGTTTTGATGTCCGGGAGGAATGCCAGCGACATGGTGAGATCGTCATAGCCGGGGGCGTCATAATCGCCAATATCCGTGCGGATCCAGTTTTTACCCCACCAGTTTTCCCAAGCTGATTTATCACTGAAATTGATATAATCATTAAAACTATGCCAATTTTGCCCTTTACCCGGGGCCCAGTCAGTCCAGTTTTTGCCCAGTGTTTTTTCTAATTGGTCACCTTGTAGATACAGCGCCCCGAATTGGTAATTCTGCATATCTGCCAGAGTGGCATATCCCACATGATTCATTACCACATCAAATAGAATACGGATGCCGCGTTTATGGGCTTGGTCAACCAGGTTATGCAAGTCTTGCTCGGTGCCCATATTGGCATCCAGACGTGACCAATCAAGTCCATAATAACCATGATAAGCATAATGGGGAAAATCCCCCTGAGTGCCGCCACCCACCCAGCCATGAATTTGCTCCAGCGGGGAGCTTATCCAGAGCGCATTGACGCCAAGCTGTTGGAGATAATCAAGTTTTTTTGTTAGCCCGGCCAGGTCGCCGCCGTGGAAAGTGCCAATTTCTTGCAGGCCATCAGCATGACGGCCGTAGCTGTGGTCATTGTCTGGATTGCCATTTTTAAAGCGGTCAGTCAGTGCAAAATACACCGTGGCATTTTGCCAGCTGAAAGGCGCTGCTTGCTGGGTTTGCGCCGATTCTAGCAGGAGCAAACCGCCACTCGCGGGGCTGGGCTGCAATGTGATTTTACCGAGGGAAACTTTCGCCGTTTGGCCGGAGTAGAAATCCCGCACCATTTCGCCTTCAGCAAAAGTGTTACTGACATCAATCCTCACCGGCTTGCCATCCCAGCGCTGGCAACTGTGCGCCACAACTTTGACAGCTTCCGCCACCGGCGATTTGATGCTCAGAGTGAGTGTGGGTGTGCCGCTGCGGGTATCAATACGCACCTGATATTGGCCATCGCGGAACAATCGCCATTGGATTTCGGCCTGATTTTGGCAGGGTTGCAGTGAAAATGTCTGATTCAACTTGACTGGCCCAGTGGGCTGCCAGCATTGCTTATCTTGATAAAATTTAAGCAAATATTCCCCTTTGGTCAGCTCACTGCTGCTCAGGAAAACTCCGCTATCTTGTTCAGTAAAAGCCGGGAAATGGGGCAGTGACCAGTTCGCCATTGCTGCGGGCGGCATGATGAGCAGCAAAGGGAGCATTAAAGATTTCATGGCGCATCTTCCTTGGGTCTGAGAATTGATTCGAATTTTATGCATCTCAGCGTGCCAGAAGGTGAAAAAATCGCCTCATCCCTGGGCTATTTTTAGCGGGAGGAGGCCTGCGGAGGAGGGGAATTTGGCCTGCAAGCAGGCCAATGGGATGATGGCCGTGTTTATGCTGGCTTCAACACTTGCGGGTTGACGCAGTTTTCTGTCACTGTGCCGGTCAGTGCGGCAATCAGGTTATCGACGGCGCAGGCGGCCATGTTATAACGCGTTTCATGAGTTGCAGAGCCGATATGTGGAACCGCAACGACTTGACGTAATTTGAGCAATGGCGAATCTAGCGGCAGAGGTTCTTGCTCAAAGACATCCAGCCCCGCGCCATGAATGGTGCCATCTTGCAGTGCGGCAATCAGCGCCTGCTCATCCACCACCGGCCCTCGGCCCGCGTTTATCAAGATTGCGCTGGATTTCATTTTCGCCAGTTGTTCACGGCTAATCATATGGTAAGTTTGCTCGGTCATCGGCAGAGTGATGCAGAGGAAATCCACTTCAGCCAGTAAAGTATCTAATGAGCAGCGGCGAGCGCCAAAACGGTTTTCAGCTTCTTCATGTGGGCGGCGGCTGGTGTACAGCACGGGCATATTGAAGCCGAAATGTGCGCGCTGGGCCAGCGCCATCCCAATGCGGCCCATACCAAGAATACCGATAGTTTTGTGATGAACATCTACCCCAAACCAGTCATCACCAATACTTTCTTGCCATTCGCCCGCTTTCACGCGCTCAGCCAGCTCTACCACCCGGCGCGCGGTGGCCAGCACCAGGGCCATCATGGTGTCTGCCACGGTCTCGGTCAGTACCGTTGGCGTGTGCATCAACACAATGCCGCGCTGATTCAGGGCATCGACAGCAAAATTGTCATAACCGACAGAAATGGTTGAGGCGGCCCGCAGGTGCGGCGTTAATGACAAAAAATTCTGATCAATTTTACCGCCCGCGCCGATTAGCCCCTCGGCCTTTTGCAGGGCGGCTAATAATTCGGGCTGATTATCCGGGGTTAAACCGTCAAAACTGTTTACGGTGAAATGTTGCGCTAAACGCTGATGCAGATCGGGGGGAATACTTTTGTACAGCACGATAGAGGGTTTCATCACAAACTCCGTTAGCTAACGACAAAAGAGATTTAGAATCAGCATACCAGCGACCAGTACAACAGGATCAAGTGATAATCATCCTTATAATGTTACGGCTCATGAAAAAATCGACCTGCGCTGGCAGGCCGATTGCTGCGATTTAGGGAGTTTCGCTGTGGGCGGGGTTTGGCACTGAATAAGGGGGTGAGGGAATCTTGGCACAGCGTAGCGCAGTGATAATGGCCAGCGCTGGCGCAATGGCGAACAGAGTAAACAGCCAGTGAGCGGTATTTTCCGCCCCCATGACCCCACCGGGGATATTGAGGCCAGAAAGGTTAGCCACCATACCCGCCATCGCGGCACCCACGGCGGTAGCAAACATTTGTACTGTGGTTATCGAAGCCCCGGCGATATCTTTATCTTCCTCTGCGGCCACTTGCAAAATCCGGGTCAGTAAGTGTGGCCAGCCAAAACCAATACCAAAACCGACCAGCGTCAGTGCAATGGCGATGGGGGCCATATGTTGCCAGCTTCCCTGTGAGCCGGTTGGCATCAGAATAGACAGGGCAACTAAGCCCACCAATACAATAATTGGGCCGCTGATAATCGCCAAACGCACGCCAGATTTTTTCCAACCAGCACTCATGACCTCAGAAAGTGTCCAGCCCGCC
This sequence comes from Yersinia hibernica, assembly GCF_004124235.1. Taxonomy (NCBI): domain Bacteria; kingdom Pseudomonadati; phylum Pseudomonadota; class Gammaproteobacteria; order Enterobacterales; family Yersiniaceae; genus Yersinia; species Yersinia hibernica. Next base: position 4,673,468 of record NZ_CP032487.1, on the reverse strand, counting down.
GCCATGGTGGCGGCAATATAGCCTGAAATCAGTGGAGACTGACCATGCAGAGTTTGTAGGAAATACGGCACGAAAATTTCACAGGTAATGCCGATCGCCAGCAATAAGACGGTGAGGTACAGCGCCGCTAAAGGCGAATTAAGGCGCAAAGCCCCCTGTGGCAGCAAGCGGATGCTGGCGCGGGATTCTATGCGCAATAATAGCAACAGCAATAGTATCGCCACCGCCATGCCAATCATGTTAATCAAGCCGCTATTGGCAATGCTGCTGGCTGAAATGGTGAGCACAATCGCGGTTAATAACACTAATTGCGTGATTGGCAACACTGACGCCGCAGTATTGGCTGATTTTCCCGCAGGCAGAATGCGCCAGGTGAAAATGGCATAAATCAGGGTAATGGGCAGTAATGTCCAGAAAGCAAAACGCCAGGCATTCATTTCAGCAAATATGCCGCCAATAGCTGGGCCAATCAGGGTCGCAACCCCCCACATCCCAGAAATTAGCGCCATAGCTCGCGGCCATAATGATTGTGGAAATACCAGATTAATCATGGCGTAAGAGAGGGCAAACAGGAAGCCGCCCCCCAAGCCTTGCACTGTGCGGCCCACCAGCATCAGGGGCATGTTGGGTGCCATAGCACACAAGGCACTGCCCAACATAAAGGTCAATGAAGCTAACAGATAAGCACTGCGCGGGCCGTAGCCACTGAGCAAGCGCGCCGAAAGCGCGGAGCCGAGAATGGATGCTGTGACGAACAGAGTGGTATTCCAGGCATAGAGACTCAGGCCATTAATCTCCAGCACGACGGACGGTAAAATGGTCGTGGCGATATAGATATTGATGGCGTGCAACACCACCCCACCCGACAGGGCTATAGCAAAAGCCGCATTTTTGCCGGAGAACAAATCACTCCATCGGCTTGCATCATTCATTATCACGTTTTTTATCCTGCCAAAAATCTGGTTATTGAGTTGGTTTAACTGTTACGTTAAAGTTAAACAAGTTAATTCTTGGAATAACTTAGGCCAGTCACTGATAATAAGTCAAGCATATGCTTGTAAAATGTTATGCTGGCAATCAAACATCAAAATTGCACCAATGATGCTGGGAAAGATATGAATATTGATCATTCAACCAGTCAGCCGCAGTCTGTTGCTGAACGCCTGCTACTGTTGCTGAAGACTCGCGGCCCATTGCAGGCCACTGATGCAGGAAAAATCCTCGGCACCACTGGGGAAGCAGCACGCCAACAATTTGTAAAGTTAGCCAAAGATGGGCTGGTGGTGGCGTTCGCGCAGGCAAAAGGTGTTGGGCGGCCTATTCAACTTTGGCAACTTACTGAAGCTGGAAATGCGCGCTTTCCCGATGCCCATGGCGAGTTAACGGTACAGTTATTGCGAATGGTGCGAAGCAAATTAGGCGAAGAAGCCCTTAATTTACTGATAGATACCCGTGAGCAGGAAACTCGTGAGCAATATTGCCTGGCAATGCAAGGTGCCGATAATATTGGTGACCGGGTGGCCCGGCTGGTGGCGATTCGCTCTCAGGAGGGTTATATGGCTGAGTGCCAAACTCAGGCCGATGGTTCGATATTACTGATTGAAAACCATTGTCCTATTTGCGCGGCGGCAACTAGCTGCCAGGGATTTTGTCGTGCGGAATTAGATGTTTTCCGTGAGGTATTACAAGCACCGGTTGAGCGAACTGAGCATATACTCTCGGGTTCACGCCGCTGTGTATATCGCGTTGCTGTCGAATAAGAATAAGGAATAACCCTGTGCCAGTATGAATACCGACACAGGGTGGATTTAGAGTTCATCTTTATGTAGGAAACCCAGCTTTTTTTTCACAATTGCTGAGGGCTGTGAAATAACCTGGGAGCTGAGGGTTTTTTTACCTTTTTCTTTTAGATATCGAGCTAACTCTCTGACTGCTGCGGTTCCTGCACCTCGAACACTGCCATTTTCATGAGGATTTAATACATACTGTGGGTGAGTAACAGAGAAATTAATATAGCTATCCTCATTATTGGCGTCATTTAATGAGGCTAACACACTCACAATTTTCCCCTTGAGTTTAACAACGACAAATTGATAGTCAGCAGAGTTGTCCGTTAACATGTGATACAGCATATTACTGGTTATTCTGGCGGCATAGATTGTCCGGTCGTGGCTCGTTAATGGTGTGCTGTTATTATCTGCTTGATATTCAACTTGATTGTAAAATATCCGCCAATCATTAATCACCTCAACTATCTCCTCCGTTAAATTTGTGGCGATATGCTGATCGCCACCAGGAATAACGGTAATTTCAAAATACACACCTTCTGGTCTAATCCATTCGTTGTTATCCCTAATAAGCGGGGATGGTGGCTCTGTTGGGTGAATATAGGTTGCTAAAGGTAATACATAATCTCCTAATGGGAGGCTTTGCGCTGCTTGGGGAGTGGCAAAAGTTTCTTGGTTTTCATTATGTATAAAATAGCGGGCATAATTTAATAATGCATAATTGAAAGCTTCCTCCAACATGGTGGTCAATGGGGCAAATCCCAAATCAGATATGGCTGTCTGCACTCTTTCGACCAATCTGGATTCTGTTACTTGGTCAGATACCGCATAACCAGTCGTGCCATGATCCCTAATATTCTGTAGAACTTGGCTTAAATGTTCGGTTGTCCAAGTCAATAAATTTTCGCCAAAAAGGAATGTAAAATCAGCCAGTAGAATAGACAGCCTAGACCCACATCGTATTCCTGTCTGACGGGGATAGCGGGCGGAGAGGATTTCCCCTATCGAGGTTTTACAGGTTTTTGCCGCAGCTGGTAACGTAACCGCCTGATTATGTAGGTGAGTATCGAGGCGTGTTAAAACTAACATGGCGGGTTCTGGTTTAGCTAATGACGTGCTGGTGGTCTGTTTTACTGGCGGAAGGGGCTTTGCTGAACCGGCCACGACTAATGTTTTCCCCTCGCCATCGTGGTGAGAGAATTCATCCGCCCCAACCAGTTTATCAAGTTGATTACAGTGCCCCTGAATCACCAAATTATAAATGGCCAGCAGCGGGATACCAACACAGCCAGCTATTCCTAAAACTCCGCGTTTATCACGATGAGAGTGCTTATTTATTGCCATAATGATTTTATTCACCATCAATAACGGGGTGTTTTCTGGCATATTTCCTTGGTCATTATCAGGAATGCCATTAGCGATGTATAAATCAGTTAAATATTCTGATGAATATCGAGTGTTAATCCAAAGTGGGGTATTAAGTGGGGCCGTTCCTTTGGCTTCAATATATTGAAATCCCAGTTGTTTCCCATTTAAATTAAATAATAAAGAGATATTATCAGCAATTTCACTTATCCTGATATTAAATGGTTCACTTTTATCTTCAGCATAGAAAAATAGATCTTTACCAGCCACAATGATTTGTGGATAATGAATAAACCCCACACCAAAATTGCTATCGTTATTAATGTCGATATTCATTAATATAAATTTATTTGTTTCACCAAATTCTGAATCGTATTTTCCCAGTAAATTATTTAATTCTATTTTATTTTCTTTAATCACCACGCAATCTTGAGTGCAAAAACCGGGGGAATTGAAAGTTTTAATCGCGCTAATCTGGCCGACCATGTCCATTTTTTTTAACCATGTCAGGTCAACGGACTCGGTGAGATTATAGTGGGGAGCGTTAAAATTATCATTTTTATAAATAGTGACCTGTACATTCTTTGGGATTTTAATGGAAGATATTTTGTCATTGAGATGGTTATCTTTGATATTATAAAGATCAATTTCTTCCGGCACCGTCAGACAAAAAGACTCACCTTGGAAATTATCTTCGACGTAGAAACAAACCGGTGTTGATGATTTTGGCTGGGAATATAGTGTTTCCCCTATAGACTCATCCACATTAAAATTCAATAAATTATTTTTGACATGTGTAGAGTACATAACTTTATCAGCAGCGTTTATTGGGGCTGCGGTTGTATTGTTGTCTATGAGTGGGGTGGCATAGTCAAATGATGTGACTAACTCAGAATACACCAAGGGTGAAGATGTTAGGCAGAAGAGGAATAAGAGTAAATTATATTTTTTACACATAATGGCCTCGCATATATCATTGGGTGGAATTTAAATTTTATAAACTCAATTGCCACTATAGAGAATAGAGATTAAATAAGTCATTTAATTTTCTTTCTATTTGTTTTTTATTCTTTTTATAGAATGGAAATATATTTTATGTGATGGGGGTAATATGAATTATTGGCGGGGTTTTATATTTATGGTCGTTGCCAGTGCATGGTTAAAATAATGCTTTTAGTTTCCGCATTGTGGTCTAGATCAGTAACAATAAAACCTTGTTTACGATAAAAGTGATAAGCCCGGTGGTTTTGTTGATAAACCTCCAGAGTTAGCGCGTTATAGTGCTGCTGAATATAATTCATCAGTATTTTGCCAACTCCTTTGCCGTAATAGGATTGGTCAACAAATAGCGCGCCTACCAGTTGTTCTTCGAGGACACTAATAAATCCAGCGATGGTGTTTTCGCCATCAACGGCTTGCGGGTGAACATCTTGTGGTAAATATACCCAAGTACGCGCCGCGGGAAGATAGGTATTTCGTACTAATGCGGCGCTCTCGTGCCAATATTGCTCGGCAATAAAAGGGTGTGCTGCAATTGTACTGGTCAGCCACAATTGCATCAAAGACTCGAGATCGTCAGGTTGGTAAGCTCTTATCATTTTACCGTATTATCCGGATGACAAAAACAGCTCGCCAGATGGTCGTTCACCAGGCCACTGGCCTGCATAAATGCATAGCAAATAGTGGAGCCGATAAACTTAAAACCACGTTTTTTGAGGGCTTTTGACATGGCATCGGAAATTGGCGTGGTCGCGGGCGACTCCGCTAAACACCACCAATGATTAATTTTTGGCTCACCGTCGACAAAGCTCCAGATAAAATGCGAAAAATCTTCGCCGCTGGCTTCCATGGCCAGATAGGCTTGGGCATTGGTAATAATGGCCTGAATTTTACCGCGATGGCGGATAATACCGCTGTCCAACATCAGTTTTTCTACTTCTTCTGGCCCCATTTTCGCCACCCGTATGGGATCAAAATGATAGAAACATTGGCGATAGTGTTCACGTTTTTTCAGCACGGTTATCCAGGAAAGTCCGGCTTGTTGCCCTTCGAGACACAGCATCTCAAACAGCGCCTGATTATTTCTCTGCGGAATGCCCCATTCGTTATCGTGATAAGCGATATAGAGTGGATCTGATGTGACCCAGCCACAGCGTTCTATAGCCATCTGACGTATTCCTCTATCTGACCCATGGCTGGGGATAATCGCTGTTCGGGCGATGATAAGCAACCTACACATTTTATATTTGCTGAGAGGTTTGACGCAATAAGTTATAGAGCGATAATTAACCTCTAGCAGCATTAATTGCTGCTATTCGTTACTTGTTTAATAATATATGAGTAAATTTATGAATTTAAAGCAAAATAAACTAAAAAAGCCCTTGATAGGTATATTCGGCTTGGGGGTTTTTCTTGGTTGTATCCACACCGCCACGGCGTTTCAGTTGGGCGAGAAACCCATTTGCTGTGGCTCCTGTATTTATCAATGCAATTTTAAAGGGCCAAGTACAAGTAAGGGTTATGCCAATCATGTGGATAAGCGGCCCATTTTATCTTCTCAGCAAGGTAGACGCCGCCAGCAAGCGGTGGCTCTGTCCGCCATAGCTCCGCCGATATACTGGCGTTGTTGGTTTGGTTGTCGACGGCCTTGAATAATATAAGGTGGTAGCAATGGCACTGAGAGCTTATGTCGTAAAGCAATATCCGGCCGTATCTAAAAATAGGCTTGTTTTTCTTTTCAGATACGGCCCTTCTCCTTCAGTTTCCGCTATTTTTTGCAAAATTAATCAATAAATTCACCCCGATCCTGACATCTTGCTGGATTCTGGCTGTATATCTTACGGTCAACGGGTATACTGACCCATTCCATTTTAATCCACTTGTATCGCGTGCGAATCCAACATGCAAAAGTTTGATACCAAGACCTTTCAGGGCCTGATCCTGACGTTACAGGACTATTGGGCGCGCCAAGGCTGCACCATTGTTCAACCACTGGACATGGAAGTCGGCGCGGGTACTTCCCACCCCATGACCTGCCTGCGCGCGCTTGGCCCAGAGCCAATCGCTGCCGCTTATGTACAACCCTCGCGCCGCCCGACCGATGGTCGCTACGGTGAGAACCCGAACCGCCTGCAACACTATTATCAGTTCCAGGTGATTATTAAGCCCTCGCCCGACAACATTCAGGAACTGTATTTAGGTTCATTGAAAGAATTGGGCCTGGACACGATGATTCATGACATCCGCTTTGTCGAAGATAACTGGGAGAACCCAACATTGGGTGCCTGGGGGCTGGGCTGGGAAGTGTGGCTCAACGGCATGGAAGTGACTCAGTTCACTTACTTCCAGCAAGTGGGGGGCTTGGAATGTAAGCCAGTCACCGGCGAGATAACCTATGGGCTGGAACGTTTGGCAATGTACATTCAGGGTGTAGACAGTGTCTATGACCTGATTTGGTGCGATGGCCCACTGGGTAAAACCACCTACGGCGATATTTATCATCAAAATGAAGTGGAGCAATCCACCTATAACTTTGAATACGCCGATGTGGACTTCCTGTTCTCCTGCTTTGAACAGTATGAGAAAGAAGCTCAGTCACTGCTGGCGCTGGAAGTTCCGCTACCGTTGCCCGCTTATGAACGTATTCTGAAAGCGGGCCACACATTTAATCTGCTTGACGCCCGTAAAGCCATCTCGGTGACTGAGCGTCAGCGCTATATTCTGCGCATTCGTACGCTGACCAAAGCGGTCGCCGAGGCTTATTATGCCTCCCGCGAGGCATTGGGCTTCCCTATGTGCAAAAAGAATCAGAACTAAGAGGCTGTCATGACTCAACAGACTTTCCTGGTGGAAATCGGCACGGAAGAGTTGCCGCCGAAGGCTCTTCGTTCTCTGGCCGAATCTTTTGCTGCCAATTTTACGGCTGAACTTGATAGCGCCAATTTGCCTCATGGCGAGGTTATTTGGTATGCCGCCCCGCGCCGTTTAGCGTTAAAAGTGATTAATTTAAGTGCTGCTCAGGCTGATCGTGAAGTCGAAAAACGTGGCCCGGCAATCGCCCAAGCATTTGATGCGGAAGGTAAACCAAGCAAAGCCGCCGAAGGTTGGGCGCGGGGCTGTGGTATTACTGTGGATCAAGCAGAACGTCTGGTCACTGACAAAGGCGAATGGCTGCTGTATCGCGCTCACGTAACAGGGCAATCCGCACAATTATTGCTGACGGGGATGGTAAATACCGCCCTGAGCAAACTGCCGATTCCTAAACTAATGCGTTGGGGTGATAAAGAAACCCAATTCGTTCGCCCGGTTCATACCGTGACCATGTTGCTAGGTTCTGAAGTTATTCCTGGCACTGTATTGGGTATCGAGTCAGGCCGCGTTATCCGTGGTCACCGCTTTATGGGGGAAGCTGAATTCACTCTCGATAATGCGGATCAATACCCGGAAGTGTTGCTGGAGCGCGGCAAAGTTATCGCTGATTATGAATTACGCAAAGCTATCATTAAGCGTGATGCTGAATTGGCCGCACAGAAAATTGGCGGTGTGGCAGATCTGAGTGAAAGCTTGCTGGAAGAGGTGGCGTCACTGGTTGAATGGCCGGTGGTGTTGACCGCCAAGTTTGAAGAGAAATTCCTGGCTGTTCCTGCACAAGCGCTGGTGTACACCATGAAAGGTGACCAGAAGTATTTCCCGGTTTACGACAAGGCCGGTAACTTGCTGCCACACTTTATTTTTGTGGCCAACATTGAATCGAAAGATCCTCAGCAGATTATTTCGGGTAATGAGAAAGTGGTGCGCCCGCGTCTGGCGGATGCTGAATTCTTCTTTAATACTGACCGTAAAAAACGGCTGGAAGATAATTTACCGCGTCTGGAAACCGTGTTGTTCCAGCAGCAACTGGGCACTCTGCGCGATAAAACTGATCGTATCCAAGCACTGGCCGGTTGGGTTGCGGCGCAAATTGGCGCGGATGTTAACCATGCAACACGTGCGGGTTTACTGTCCAAGTGTGACCTGATGACCAATATGGTGTTCGAATTCACTGACACTCAAGGTGTGATGGGGATGCACTACGCCCGTCATGACGGTGAAGCTGAAGACGTTGCTGTCGCACTGAATGAGCAATATCAGCCGCGTTTTGCCGGTGACAATTTGCCGTCAAATCCGGTGGCGTGTGCATTGGCGATTGCCGATAAAATGGACACATTGGCCGGTATTTTCGGTATCGGGCAACATCCGAAAGGCGATAAAGACCCATTCGCTCTGCGCCGCGCGGCGTTGGGTGTATTGCGTATTATTGTTGAGAAGAATTTGCCGCTGGATCTGCAAACGCTGACTGAAGAGGCCGTGCGCCTGTATGGCAGTAAGCTGACCAACACCAAAGTGGTCGATGAAGTGATTGAGTTTATGCTGGGCCGTTTCCGTGCTTGGTATCAGGATGAAGGTCATAGCGTCGATACCATTCAGGCAGTTCTGGCGCGCCGGCCCACCAAACCGGCTGATTTTGATGCTCGGGTGAAGGCGGTGACCTATTTCCGTACTCTGGATGCCGCTACAGCACTGGCCGCTGCCAACAAACGGGTGTCGAATATTCTGGCCAAATCTACTGATAAGCTGAGTGACCATGTTCGTGCTTCCGTGTTGAAAGAACCTGCTGAGCTGAAACTGGCCACTCATTTGGTGGTGCTGCGCGATAAACTGGAGCCGGTGTTTGCTGCTGGCCAATACCAAGAAGCATTGGTTCAGTTGGCGGCTCTGCGGGAAACGGTCGATGAGTTCTTTGACAGTGTAATGGTGATGGACGCAGACGATGCCGTGCGGGTTAACCGCCTGACATTGTTGAGCAAGTTACGCGAGCTGTTCTTGCAGGTTGCTGATATTTCGCTGTTGCAGTAATCCTGTACTCAGCTAATCACAGGGGAGCGTTTATCGCTCCCCTTAGCTATTCTTATTAGTGGATATGAGTGATAAGAATAGAATTTTGTGAAGATAAGTACTTATTACAGGAGTAGTTTCACATGACTTTTGCACTGAATACGACCCGATATTCACGTTGGTTGGCGCCATTCCTGGCGTTACTGGTGGTGTTCCAATTGACTGCCTGCGGGGATAAAGAGCCAGAACAACGTAAGGCTTTTATTGATTATCTGCAAAACACCGTGATGCGCAGTGGGATGAAACTGCCGACATTGAGTGAAGATCAAAAGCAGAAGTTTGGCCCTTATGTCAGCGATTACGCGATTTTAGTCACTTTTTCACAGCAACTGAGTAAATCTGTAGATGCCAGCCTGACGCCCGCTATTGCACAAATCAATGAGATTCGTGTCGCGCAGGATTATCTCAATAAGCGCGATGCATTACAGCAGTCCGCGGGCGCTTTAAACCTGTTGGTGCAACAGATTCGCACTGCAAAAACACAAGCAGACACTGCTGTAGCTGCACTGAAACAGCCCGATGACCTGAAAGCCGTGTTTAATAAAGTCTTTGATAACGTGGTCACTCAGCCGACGAATGTGTTGACCCCGGCAGTTCCGGTGGTTTCTGCCTTTGTGCAGGATTTGGCGCAAGTGGGCGATTTCCTGCAACAGCAGGGCACCCAAGTCAGCTTTAATAATGGCGGCGTCCAATTCCAGACTGCGCAGCAAGCGGCACAATACAACGCGATGATGGCGAATCTGGTTGCTAAGTATCCGGCAATGATGGCGGCGCAGAAGAGCGTCATGAGTATCATGCAGTGATGAATTTAGTTTGTTGATTGGGCTTTGTCTGGATTTTTGCTCACTCAACCGCCGAAGGGTGCGGGCGCGCACCTTTTGGTCTCCCGCGCTGAAATATGGTGGTGCCGGCGGGTAAACTTGTTGCATCTTTCGAGCTGACGAACTGCGTGTCCTTTCCCGCTTTGGCGCACTTTTCGCTGCTGTTCCCGGCAGCACACTCCCCCTTTCCCTGTTGCTTTATTACACATTTTTATTAAAAGCTGAGTCTTAGAGGCTATTAGTTGTGTGAATGTCTCATCTCCTCTGTGCGAGCAAAAATAACTTGTGATTAACATCACATTTTCAAAACAAATGATGGCAATAAAAGTGTGATTTATATCACCATATTGGCTGTTTTTAGCTTAAAAATTCTTCGCTGTGGTTTTCTTACACCCTAATAATGTGATGTACATCAACAAATACACCCCAGTGATGGGGGGTTTAGTGTGATGTTTATCACATTTATGGGGTGAGCTACGCGTGAGTAAAGGAGCATGCTAGAGTTTGTTTTGCATACAGCGTGTTTGTATTCGATAACACCGGCGGGTTTTGCGGAACTGCCTCAACAAAACAATGATATCGCGCTCTTATTGTTAGCGCGTACCAATAGGGGTGTTTTATGTTTTCACCAGACGCAAAGGTCAGAATTCAAAATTTTGGCCGATTCCTCAGTAACATGGTTATGCCCAATATCGGCGCATTTATTGCCTGGGGTATTATCACCGCACTGTTTATTCCAACAGGTTGGTTACCGAATGAAACGTTAGCCAAAATGGTGGGGCCGATGATCACCTACCTGTTACCGCTGCTGATCGGTTTTACCGGTGGCCGCTTGGTAGGGGGTGATCGTGGTGGTGTGGTGGGTGCGATTACCACCATGGGGGTTATCGTTGGTGCGGATATGCCAATGTTCCTCGGTGCAATGATTGTCGGCCCACTAGGTGGCTGGGCAATCAAACACTTTGACCGTTGGGTTGAAGGTAAAATTAAAAGCGGCTTTGAGATGCTGGTTAACAACTTCTCAGCCGGTATTATCGGTATGTTGTTGGCTATTTTGGCCTTTATGGCGATTGGCCCATTGGTTGAAATATTGTCTCATGTGCTGTCGAAAGGCGTGCATATCATGGTGCAGAATAACCTGCTGCCATTGACATCAATCTTCGTTGAGCCAGCCAAAATCCTGTTCCTCAATAACGCCATCAACCACGGTATCTTCTCACCGCTGGGTATCCAGCAGGCCACTGAAACCGGTAAGTCTATCTTCTTCCTGATCGAAGCTAACCCAGGCCCAGGTTTGGGGGTATTGATGGCTTATATGTTCTTCGGCAAAGGTAATGCCAAACAATCTGCTGGCGGCGCGGCTATCATCCACTTCTTCGGTGGTATCCACGAAATCTATTTCCCATACGTTCTGATGAACCCACGCTTATTGCTGGCGGTGATTCTGGGTGGTATGACCGGTGTGTTCACACTGACTCTGCTGAATGGCGGTTTGGTCTCACCAGCATCTCCGGGTTCTATCCTGGCGGTATTGGCGATGACACCGAAAGGCGCATATTTTGCCAACATTGCTGCAGTAACGGCGGCTTTTGCTGTGTCATTCGTGGTGTCAGCTATCTTGCTGAAAACTTCTAAAGTGAAAGATGACGACGAAGACAGTTTGGAAGATGCGACCCGTCGTATGCAAGACATGAAAGCACAATCTAAAGGCGCACAAGCCGCCAATGCAGCCGCTGCTGCTGGCGATTTGAGCACTGTGCGTAAAATCATCGTAGCCTGTGATGCTGGTATGGGTTCTAGTGCGATGGGGGCCGGGGTGTTGCGTAAGAAAGTACAGGATGCGGGTTTGAAGTACATCTCGGTAACAAACTGCGCTATCAACAACTTACCAGAAGATGTCGATTTAGTTATCACGCACCGTGATTTGACCGAGCGAGCTATGCGCCATGCACCACAAGCACAGCATATTTCGCTGACTAACTTCTTAGACAGCCAGTTGTACAACAACCTGACCGCACGTTTGGTTGAAGCCAGTGAGGCCGCTGCAACAGCGCAGAAAGTGATTGAAACGCTGGATGATAGCTTTGAACCATCTGAAGCCAACCTGTTCCGACTGGGCGCAGAGAATGTCTTCCTTAATCAACATGCGACCACCAAAGAGCAAGCCATTCGCTTTGCCGGTGAGCAGTTAGTGGCAGGCGGTTATGTCGAGCCAGAATATGTTGAAGCTATGTTGGAACGTGAAAAACTGACCTCCACTTATCTGGGCGAATCTATCGCCGTGCCACACGGCACCATTGAAGCCAAAGATCGTGTACTGAAAACGGGCGTGGTGTTCTGCCAATATCCTGCAGGTGTGCGTTTTGGTGAGGAAGAAGATGAAGTGGCTCGTCTGGTCATTGGTATTGCTGCCCGTAATAATGAGCATATTCAGGTGATTACTAGCCTGACCAATGCGTTGGATGATGATTCAGTCATTGAGCGTTTAAGCAAAACGACTAACGTACAAGAAGTGCTGGACTTGCTCGGCGGTAAAAAATAACTGGGGGAAAGTAACCCAGTCATCACTGAATAGGGCCATTGGGAGTAAATGGCCCTTTTACAGCAAAAGGTAAAAAACATGAAAGCATTACATTTTGGCGCAGGTAATATTGGCCGGGGCTTCATTGGTAAACTTCTTGCTGATGCCGGTGCGCAACTCACTTTCGCAGATGTGAATCAGCCGCTGTTGGATGAGCTGAATAAGCGGCAGAGTTATCAGGTCAATGTGGTGGGTGAGCAAGCGCGGGTTGAAGAAGTGAAAAATGTTAGCGCAGTCAACAGTGGTAGCCCGGAAGTGGTGGCACTGATTGCCGATGCTGATATTGTCACCACCGCGGTTGGCCCACAAATTCTGGCCCGCATTGCTGGCACCGTGGCGCAAGGTTTGATTGCCCGTCATCAACAAGGTAATACCCGCCCGCTGAATATTATTGCTTGTGAGAATATGGTGCGTGGCACCAGCCAGTTAAAACAGCATGTTTTCGCTGCTTTGCCAGAGAATGAGCAAGCATGGGTGGAGCAACATGTGGGTTTTGTTGATTCTGCGGTAGACCGCATTGTGCCGCCATCGGAGGCGGGCAGTACGGATATTCTGGCTGTAACAGTAGAAACATTCAGCGAATGGATTGTTGATGGCACCCAGTTTAAAGGGCCGCCGCCACAAATCGCCGGGATGGAACTGACGGATAATTTGATGGCTTTTGTGGAGCGCAAACTCTTCACTCTGAATACCGGGCATGCTATTACGGCCTATTTGGGCCAGTTGGCCGGTCACCAAACTATTCGTGATGCCATCTTAGACCCAGCTGTCCGCCAGACCGTGAAGGGCGCAATGGAAGAGAGCGGTGCGGTGCTGATTAAACGCTATGCTTTTGATCCACAAAAACATGCGGCTTATATCAATAAAATTCTCTCCCGGTTCGAAAATCCTTACTTGCATGATGATGTTGAGCGTGTTGGCCGCCAGCCGCTGCGTAAACTGAGTGCCGGTGACCGTTTGATCAAACCGCTGCTGGGGACACTGGAATATCAGTTGCCGCACCATAATCTGGTGACCGGCATCGCGGCCGCAATGAGTTATCGCAGTGAGCAGGATCCGCAAGTACAGGAATTGGTTGAGTTACTGGCGAAATTGGGGCCGAAAGCCACCCTTGCTCAAATTTCCGGTCTACCAGCTGATAGCGAGGTTGTGGAACAGGCGGTGAGTGTGTATAACGCCATGCAGGACAAGCTGACGCACTGATTTCGTTTTGTTATAAACGAGTTTGCGTTAGGTGATAAATACCGTGTCAGATTGCGCGGTATTTATCCTTTCGTAGCCTGATAATCAGCAACCACCCCAGTGACAAACGATGATTGAGAAAACACAGGCATTTGAGAATCGGGTACTTGAACATCTGAACGCGGGAAAGACCGTTCGGAGTTTCTTGATGGCTGCTGTCGAATTATTGGCCGAGGCGTTGAACATTCTCGTGGTGCAGGTTTTTCGTAAAGATGACTATGCGGTGAAATATGCCGTGGAGCCATTGTTGGTGGGGGATGGGCCGTTGGGGGAGTTATCTGTACGGCTGAAGTTGGTTTATGCCTTGGGGGTGATTACCCGCCATGAATATGAAGATGCTGAGCTATTAATGGCGCTGCGCGAAGAACTCAACCATGATGGCACCGAGTATCGTTTTACTGATGACGAAATCCTCGGGCCATTTGGTGAATTGCATTGTGTGGCTGAGCTGCCGCCAGTGCCAACATTCCTTCGCCCGGATGAGGCCGATGCTTCGCTGATTGCTATGCAACGCCAGCGTTATCAGCAAATGGTGCGCTCAACTATGGTGCTGTCGATAACTGAATTGCTCTCCCGCATCAGTCAGAAACAAGTCTCCAAGCTCTCTCCACTTGGCCATGCCTGAATTACGCCATCGCGCTCAGCCATTCATCAGCCAACAACCACAATGCGGTTATTGCCATTAAACCGCCCATCACGCCATTAAATAGCCGTAACTTCCAATTAACGCGCAGTGCATGACGCAACTGGTCGCCCATTACCGCCCACACCGCCACACAAGGCAGATTTAATAAAGCGAAGCCGCTCATAATCATCAGTGTGTGGCTCAGTGTTGCGCCCTCACGTGGGGTAAATAAGATGGCGACATTCATTGCCATCAACCAAGCTTTGGGGTTAACCGCTTGGAATAAAGCCCCCTGAATGAATCCCATCGGGTGTTCGCTATCTCGGGCATTGGGGGTGCCGGAATTAAAAATCTTCCAAGATAACCACAGTAGATAGCCGCCACCCAATGTGACTAATGGCAGGCGAACCACCCCCACCCAGCTGAGAACCAAGGCGAGCAATGTGGTCATTAACGCGCATTGCAGCGCACAACCAAAAGTAATTCCCAACATCATCGGGAAAGTTCGACGCAAACCAAAATTGACGCCAGAAGCGGCCAATAGCAGGTTATTCGGGCCGGGGGTTATCGACATAACGGTAACGTAACTGATAAAAGCACTGTCCAGCATGAGAATTTTCCTGAGTCTATTGTTATGTGTGTTGCCAAGAGATTCAGCATAAACATCAATCCGGGGTGGCGTCAGAAGCAGAAGTTATCTATTGTTATGGGTACAGTTTGCATGGAGCAAAACTGTACCCATCCATCTTGTGGAGAACTGTCACCATGGCCCTTGTTATGAATGAAATCCGCTACTTACAAGTGGCCGACAATTTGGCACAAGCCATTAAAAATGGCAGTCTCCCGGCGGGTAGCCGCCTGCCTTCGGTGCGGGGATGCGCGCAGAGCCATCAGGTGAGCATCAATACCGTGGTGGCCGCGTATCGCACCTTGGAAGACCGAGGTCTGATTGAGGCCCGTCCGCAGTCGGGTTTTTATGTCTGTAGCCCGTCCACCGCCGTGGTGCCAACTGCCACTGTGGGTAAGCCGGTGGATGAAGTGCTGGATTTGATTGATACGGTGTTTGCAGCACAACAAAACCCGCGCTTTACCAATATCTCGCTGGCCTGCCCGCAGACCGGCGACTTTTATCCCAGTGCCAAGCTGGGCCGTATCATGGCTTCCTTGCTACGCCGTGAGCCACAATTAATCAGTCAATATTCTTTGCCGCCCGGTAGCCTGCGTCTGCGCCAGCAAATCGCCCGCCGCGCCATGACGTTAGGGATGTTGGCCAGCCCGACGGATATCACCATTACCCATGGGTGTATGGAGGCGCTGCAATTGGCGCTACGGGTGACCACCAAACCGGGGGATTGTGTCGGCCTGGAGTCGCCGACTTATTTCTATTTGATGCCCTTATTGGCAAGCCTCGGGTTAAAAGCAGTGGAGATTCCCACGGACCCACAGCAGGGTATCTCATTGGATGTATTGGCATTGTTGCTTGAAGAAGGGCGTCTGAATGCATTGATTGCTATGCCGACGGTGCAGAATCCTTTGGGCTATACCATGCCACTTGCCGCGAAAAAACGATTGGCGCAGCTGATGAACGATCATCAAGTACCACTGATTGAAGATGGGTTATATGCCGAAATTCAATTTGGCTCGACTCTATCACCGGCAGTTAAAGCTTTTGATCGTGACGGTTGGGTGCTGTTTTGCTCCAGCTTTACTAAAACATTAGCCCCGGATTTCCGTGTTGGCTGGATTGACGGTGGGCGCTTTGCAGAAGCATTGCACAAGCTCAAAGCCGTTTCTTCAATGGCAGAACCGGTGCTGTTGTCCGAAACATTGGCGCTATTTCTTGAATCCGGTGGCTATGACCACCATTTACGCAGCTTGCGCCGCCGCTATGCACAACAAGTCCAGCAAGCTCAACAACTGATTACCCGCTATTTCCCGCGGGGAACCACAGTGACACAGCCGGCTGGTGGGTTTGTCTTTTGGGTGGAATTCCCTGCTAGCGTCGATACCGTTGCACTGTTCCATCAATTGTTGCAAGAGCAGATTTGCCTGACACCGGGGACGCTTTATTCACCCAGTGGCCGTTATCGCCATGCATTCCGCCTATCCTGCTGTTATCCATTCAATAGCCGCTATACCGGGGCATTGGAGCGGCTGGGAGCGGTTGCCTGTGAAATTAGCGGCTTGCCCGCGGGAATGTCGTGGCAACCGGTGCAGGAGGCTACTGCCGAAAGAGATGCATCCTGATACACTATCCATCTTGATGCACAATCAGTGCTATCCTATCTCCAACTTTAGCGAAATATCGTGCCCATAGCGGCATGTACGGGCCAATACTATGAAAGAACATGCAGAAATCAAGCGCCTCAGCGACATGCTGGATGCGTTGAACCACAAAGATCCTATTGTTATTCAGCAGGGGAATGTGGATTTAATCGCGCAGCATATGAAAGAAAAAGAGAAGCTGGCGGCTGAAATTCAGCGTTTGAAAGAAGTGCGGGTTAAAAACCTGAGTGCTGAAGCCCAGAAACTGGCTCAACTGCCCTTTAGCCGCGCCATTACCAAGAAAGAGCAAGCTGATATGGGCTCTTTGAAGAAAGCGGCGCGCGGTATTGTGGTGGTTCACCCAATGACGGCATTAGGCCGCGAGATGGGCCTGAAAGAAGTGACCGGTTACGCCAAAAAAGCATTCTGATGACTGCTTCTGAGCAACCCAGGTGCGCGGTACTTGCCGCCACCTGGTTTGTTTTTGTCGGTTTATCATTCAAAAGAGTGCTGGCGATGTTTAACCATTAATCACGTCTTGGTAGCTTGCTATTCCCCAGTAAACGTCGATTAAAGTCCTCAATTTTCCCTTCTGCAATCCGCGTCAACATGGTTTTGCTCCAACTGGCTGATAGCCCGGATACCGCTAATAAGCGGCGATACTGTTCTTCATCGAACGGCATATGCCAAGCAATGGCGATGGCTTCAGAGACGGAGATATCGCTAGTCCGCGCTAGCAGTGTTAAAGAATGGCTTTCACTGACTTTGCCGGGTGAAATCACCCGATACAGCCAACCGCAGTAGCCGGTTTGCTGCATCAACACTGACATATCCTCAATGGCAAAATGGAAGTTAAGTTTGTAGCAAGGTGAGCGCGGTTGCGTCACCTGAATGATGGCATCCCCCCAGTGATAGATATCCCCCATAAATACATTTTTCTCGGTCATGCCGAGGGTGGATAGGTTTTCACCATAAGCCGGGGGCGAGAAAACATCAGCCTGTTCAGGGAATTGCTGTGCCCAGTGAGTGTAATGCTCGCGGGGATAATGACATAACGCCCGATCCGGGCCGCCGTGAAAGCGCGTTTCGGCCTGTTCATCACCCTCCAGACCCAACGCTGTGAGCATAATGCCCCCCTGAACCTGACGTTTGCCAATGGCGCTGGGGGAGCTGCCGCTGTAAGGCTCAATTTTGCCGATATAAACCTGTGGATATTTCATCTGCTCTCTTTGCCTATGTTCAGGGGGGAGCTCAGAATACCCTGCCTAAGGGCAGGGTTCCAAGGTTTAACGGCGAATCAGAACGTTTCCCAATTATCCTGCTGAGTGATGCGATTAGCCTCTGTGGCCGGGCGTGGTGATGTTGCACGCGGGGGGGGGCTATGACTTTGCGCGGGTTCAGTTTCTGTTTCTGACAGCCGGAATACAGCCACGGCTTGCGCCAATAAGATAGCTTGCTCCGCTAATGAGTCGGCGGCGGCGGCGGACTCTTCCACCAATGCGGCATTCTGTTGAGTGGTGCTGTCCATTTCCGAAATAGCCTGGCTGACCTGAGTGATACCCCGGCTTTGTTCATCAGAGGCCGAGGCAATTTCTGCCATGATATCGCGCACATGAGTCACGGAGCGGACAATATCTTCCATGGTTTGGCCCGCATTTTGTACCAGCGATGTCCCGGCATTCACTTGAGATACTGACTCGCCAATCAACCCCTCAATTTCTTTCGCTGCTTGCGCACTGCGTTGTGCCAGATTACGCACTTCGCTTGCCACCACGGCAAAACCACGGCCTTGCTCACCGGCGCGAGCTGCTTCAACTGCGGCATTCAGTGCCAAAATATTGGTCTGGAAAGCAATGCTGTTAATCACTGAGGTGATTTCAGAAATCCGTCGAGAGCTACCCGAAATATCATTCATGGTGCGCACCACATCATTAACCAGCTTGCCACCTTGTTGTGCGGTTTGTGATGCCTCCGTTGCCAGTTGATTAGCGTGATGGGCATTATCGGCATTTTGTTTCACCGTGGCATTTAACTGCTCCATACTGGCCGCGGTTTCTTCTACGGCCGCTGCTTGTTGTTCGGTGCGGGATGATAAATCAGTATTACCGGCGGCAATCTCGCCGGAGGCATGAGACACCTGACTGACACCAATGCGGATTTCATCAATCATCGCGCGCAGATTTTCATTCATTCGGGCCACCGCATTCATCAGCAAGCCCAATTCATCAGTACGGGTTGAGGTGGTTGCTGCGGTTAAATCACCAGTGGCAATGCGCTCGGCCATCGCCAGCGTAGTGCGCAGTGGCACGGTGATCTGGCGGGTCATGCGCCATGAAATCAGCAGACCAAAGAGTAGCGCCGCGATGGCTGAAATAGTTAACTGCAATTGCGCGTTATTGATTTCGTCGTGGGTGCCTTGTAGCTCTTGGGTGAACAGATAGGTTGCCAACTTATTCAATTCATTGGCATTGGCTTCCATCACTTTACCGACTTCCAGCTCTTGCTGATAAGCCGGTAAATAAGCCAATACATTATCTTTATAGATGTGAAGGCTGGAGATAACCGGGGCTAATAGTTTTTGCTGCTCGGCTGATAACACTGGCATGAAAGCATTTGCGGCGCTGTTAGCAATATTGATCGAAGTTATTAATGAAGATTCTGCATCTTGGTTGCGATCCAGCAATAAACCACGCGCGTTATAGCGCACAGTCATTAATTTTTGGTTCATTTCAGCCAGTAGAATCTGGGTGTTGGTATCCGCGCCCTCATTGAGCAAGCTTTGTTGTAATTCATTGAGGTTCTTCTGAGTTTCAGAGATATTCCAACTTTTGCGTACGTCGTCCTTATGAGCGACTGCGTTGACAAAATTAGTCTGTTGTTGCAGATATTCTTCTACTACATCGGCAATATTACTGATCGTTTTGTGGTTGCTTTTTGACCAGTTAAGCTCGTCGCTTTGAGACAGCAAGGTTTTTATCTTGTTGATATGCTCAGAATTTTCTTTGATGTATTTCAAATCATAAGTGCGTTCATATAGCGCGCGGTTATATTTTGCCTGATTGGCTTCATCATTAATTTTGTAGCTTAAATCGACTTTATAAGCATGTTCTTCAATAGCGGAGAAATGATATGCGGTGGTACCTGCGATAATGCCAACCAACAACAACATCAGGAAAAAGCTTAATCCGAGCTTTTTACCGACTTTCATGTTTTCAAAGTGACCAAAAACTTTGCTAAATCCTGCCATGTTCTTCTCCGTTATGCGGTGTTTTTGCTGCAAATCAATCAGCGTAGGTGAGTTTGGGGAGGTCTAGTTATTAGAGGATTTCGGGGAACTGGCGGTATGTGGGGCAGCCTTGGCAAGAGTGCTTTTCCCAAACGTTTTTGTGACAACATTCATGCCATCAATGCCATCAATGCCATCAATGCCAGCAACCTTCTTGTACAATCTATCGGCAGGTATTGACTAAACTTTAACAATAAAAAATGCCAGCAAGGCGGCCTTGCTGGCATTATTAATGATACTTCTGCGAGTTTTCGCTAATTATTTCGCTTGGGCGAAACGTGCTGCTGCTTCGTCCCAGTTGACCACGTTCCAGAATGCTTTGATGTAGTCTGGGCGGCGGTTTTGGAATTTCAGATAGTAAGCATGTTCCCACACATCTAGGCCAATAATTGGGAAGCCAGATGCGCCAGAAACGGCTTCACCCATCAGCGGGCTGTCTTGGTTAGCTGTAGAAACAACCGCCAGTTTGCCGTCGTCTTTCAGTACCAGCCATGCCCAACCTGAGCCGAAACGCGTTGCCGCAGCTTGTTCAAATTTTTCTTTGAAGCTGTCAACGCTGCCGAAATCGCGCTCAATAGCGGCTTTCAGATCACCGGCCAGAGTGGTGCCCAATTTCAGGCCTTTCCAGAACAGGCTGTGGTTAGCGTGGCCGCCGGCATTGTTGCGCATGAAAGTGCGTTTTTCAGCTGGAACTTTGTCCAGATCTTTGATCAGCTCTTCAACACTCAGTTTAGCCAGCTCAGGGAAGCTCTCCAACACCGTGTTTGCATTGTTAACATAGGTTTGGTGGTGTTTGGTGTGATGGATTTCCATCGTCTGCTTATCGAAATGGGGTTCCAGGGCGTCATAAGCATAAGGCAGGGATGGCAGTGAGTAACTCATAATCATCGTCTCCGTAGGTGTAGGGCGGCACAAAAAAAGTAAGCGCCGCGTAAGCATTCGGATCATTATAGTTAATTAAATGATATTGAAAATGATTATCAATGCCGTACTAATTGTGTGGTCTTTTATTCGCTAATCCGCTGCGGATGGGTGTAAACCGTTGCTCTGCCGGGCTTGCTGAAGCCAATCAAGGTGAGATTACAGCGCTCGGCGACGGCAACTGCTAAGGTTGTTGCAGCAGAAACTGCAAATAAAATCTCGGCTCCGCACATGGCGGTTTTCTGTACCATTTCATAGCTGGCCCGGCTGGAAACCAGCACCGCACCTTGTTGCCACGGCTGCTTGGCCCGCACCCCAAGTAATTTATCCAGGGCCACGTGGCGGCCAACATCTTCACAACCGCCCAATAATTCACCTTGTGGATTAATCCACGCCGCAGCATGGGTGCATCCCGTCAATTGACCGACCGTTTGTACTTGTTTGAGCTGTGCAAGTGCACTATCCAATTGATTTAAATTAAATGTTTGGGTGAACGGCAGTGGCGTGATAGGCCGGAAAATATCATCCAGTTGCTCAATACCGCAAACACCACATCCGGTGCGGCCTGCCATGGCGCGGCGGCGTTCTTTCAAACCGGCAAAACGGCGGCTGGATAACTCAATGTTAACTTCAATGCCATTACAGTTGGGGGTGACATCAATGGCGTAGATTTCTTGTGGTGCGCTAATAATGCCTTCTGACAGTGAAAATCCCAGTGCAAAAGCCGCCAAATCTTTGGGTGTGGCCATCATGACCACATGAGAAATGCCGTTGTACACCAAGGCAACCGGCACTTCTTCTGCCAGCCAATCCAATTGCGGCTCGGCCAGGTGATGGCGCTGTAGCACGTTGAGTTGCTTGGCGCCGCAGATTTCGGTGGTGAAGTCAATTTCTGAAGGTTTGATCTGGCTCACTATGCGGTCCTGAAAGTTATAATCCATAATCACAATGTGGTAACATTCACATTAAGAATAGTGTGGCTTTATTCCGTTATTAGAAATGTATCCCACACTGAAAAGCTGGATATCGCGTCAGCGATTTTAACGCCTCCCATTTCGTTGAGGGAAGTGTGAACTGAAATAATGTGACAATGAACGAAGGAGAGACCCATGCAGGTCAGCAGAAGGCAGTTCTTTAAGATCTGCGCTGGCGGTATGGCGGGAACCACGGTCGCGGCACTCGGCTTTACGCCGTCGGTGGCGCTGGCGGAAACGCGCAATTATAAATTGCTGCGCGCCCGTGAGACGCGGAATACCTGCACATATTGCTCTGTCGGTTGTGGGCTGTTGATGTACAGCCTTGGCGACGGTGCGAAAAACGCCAAAGAAAGTATTTTCCACATTGAAGGGGATCCGGATCATCCGGTAAACCGTGGGGCACTTTGTCCAAAAGGTGCGGGGCTGGTGGACTTTATCCACAGCGAAAGTCGCCTGAAATACCCAGAATATCGGGCACCGGGTTCTGATAAATGGCAGAGAATCACTTGGAATGATGCATTTGACCGCATTGCCAAGCTGATGAAAGCAGACCGGGACGCCAACTTCATTAAGACCAATGACGCCGGTGTTACCGTCAACCGTTGGCTGAGTACCGGTATGCTGTGTGCTTCGGCATCCAGTAATGAAACGGGTTATTTGACCCAGAAATTTAGTCGCGCTCTCGGCATGCTTGCCGTAGACAACCAAGCACGTGTCTGACACGGACCAACGGTAGCAAGTCTTGCTCCAACATTTGGTCGCGGTGCGATGACCAACCACTGGGTTGATATCAAGAACGCAGACTTAATTATCGTCATGGGCGGTAATGCGGCAGAAGCGCATCCGGTGGGGTTCCGCTGGGCGATGGAAGCCAAAATCCACAACAATGCCAAATTGCTGGTGATAGACCCACGCTTTACCCGTACTGCATCGGTGGCTGACTTCTATACGCCAATCCGCTCCGGTACTGATATTGCGTTCCTGTCCGGCGTGTTGTTGTATCTGATGACCAACGAAAAAATTAACCGCGAATACGTCGAGGCCTATACCAACGCCAGCCTGCTGGTGCGGGAAGATTTTACCTTCGATGATGGTTTGTTCAGTGGTTATGATGCCGAAAATCGCAAATACGATAAAACCACCTGGAATTACCAGTTGGATGAGAACGGCTTTGCCAAACGCGATGTCACGCTGCAAGACCCGCGCTGTGTGTGGAACTTGCTGAAAGAGCACGTCAGCCGTTACACGCCAGATGTGGTTGCCAACATTTGCGGTACGCCAAAAGAAGATTTCTTGCAGGTTTGCGAATATCTCGCCGAAACCAGTGTGTCCAATAAAACCGCCTCGTTCCTGTACGCGTTGGGCTGGACACAGCACTCTGTCGGCGCACAGAACATCCGTACTATGGCGATGATCCAGTTGCTGCTCGGCAATATGGGGATGGCGGGCGGCGGCATTAATGCTTTGCGCGGCCACTCTAATATTCAGGGCTTAACTGACCTCGGCTTGCTATCACAAAGCTTGCCGGGCTACCTGAGTCTGCCGTCAGAGAAACAGCCGGATATTGATACTTACCTGAAAGCCAACACGCCGAAAACCCTGTTACCGGGCCAGGTTAACTACTGGAGTAATTATCCGAAATTCTTCGTCAGTCTGATGAAAAGTTTCTATGGTGATAAAGCCCAGAAAGAGAATGGTTGGGGCTACGACTGGTTGCCGAAGTGGGATAAAGGTTACGACGTATTGCAGTATTTCGAGATGATGTCGCAGGGCAAAGTGAATGGCTATATTTGCCAGGGCTTTAACCCGGTCGCGTCATTCCCGAATAAAAATAAAGTCGTCGCGTCACTGTCGAAACTGAAGTTCTTGGTCACTATTGATCCGCTCAATACTGAAACGGCGAATTTCTGGCAAAACCACGGTGAATTTAACGATGTCGACCCATCGACAATTCAAACCGAAGTGTTCCGTTTGCCATCCAGTTGTTTTGCTGAAGAAAATGGCTCAATTGTTAACTCCAGCCGCTGGCTGCAATGGCACTGGAAAGGCGCTGATTCACCGGGTGAAGCACTGAATGATGGTGCTATCTTGGCGGGTATCTTTAGTCGTCTGCGTGATATGTATCGCCGGGATGGTGGTGCAGTGCCAGAGCAGGTGCTTAATATGACTTGGGATTATCTGACGCCAGATAACCCAGAGCCAGAAGAAGTGGCGCAGGAAAGCAATGGTAAAGCACTGGCTGATATCACTGACGCCGAGGGCAAAGTTCTGGTCAAAAAAGGCGAGCAACTCAGCACCTTTGCTCATCTGCGTGATGACGGCACCACTGCCAGCGGTTGCTGGATTTTCGCCGGTAGCTGGACTCCCGCGGGCAACCAGATGGCACGGCGTGATAACGCTGACCCATCCGGCCTGGGCAATACGCTGGGCTGGGCCTGGGCATGGCCGCTGAACCGCCGCATTCTGTACAACCGTGCATCTGCTGACCCACAAGGTAAACCTTGGGATCCGAAACGCCAGTTGTTGGAGTGGGATGGTAGCAAATGGACGGGCGTGGATGTTGCTGACTACAGCGCAGCAGCACCGGGCAGTGATGTCGGGCCGTTTATCATGCAACCTGAAGGCATGGGCCGTCTGTTTGCCATCGACAAAATGGCCGAAGGGCCGTTCCCGGAACACTATGAGCCATTCGAAACGCCGTTGGGAACTAACCCACTGCATCCGAATGTGATATCCAACCCGGCCGCTCGTGTCTTTAAAGACGACTTGGCCGCGATGGGTTCTCATGAGCAGTTCCCGTATGTCGGCACCACTTATCGCCTGACCGAGCATTTCCACTACTGGACTAAGCATGCGCTGCTCAATGCTATCGCCCAGCCGGAACAGTTTGTGGAAATTGGCGAAAAACTGGCCGCTAAGAAGGGCATTAAGCAGGGCGATACCGTGAAAGTTAGCTCCAACCGTGGCTATATCAAGGCCAAGGCGGTGGTGACTAAACGTATTCGTACGCTGAATGTTCATGGGCAAGAGGTTGACACCATTGGTATTCCGATTCACTGGGGTTACGAAGGGGTGGCGAAAAAAGGCTTCCTGGCCAATACCCTAACGCCGTTTGTCGGTGATGCTAATACGCAAACGCCAGAGTTTAAGGCGTTCTTGGTCAATGTGGAAAAGGTGTAACGGAGAGAACCTATGTCACTGCAAACTCAAGACATTATCCGGCGCTCCGGCACCAACTCCCTTACGCCGCCGCCGCAGGATCGTAACCATCAGCAAGAGGTGGCCAAACTTATCGACGTCACCACCTGTATTGGCTGTAAAGCTTGTCAGGTGGCGTGTTCGGAGTGGAACGATATTCGTGATGAAGTCGGTCATAACGTCGGGGTGTACGATAACCCCGCCGATTTAACCGCCAAATCATGGACGGTGATGCGCTTCTCGGAAGTGGAAGATGAAGAGAGCGGCAAGCTGGAGTGGCTGATCCGCAAGGATGGCTGCATGCATTGTGCTGATCCGGGCTGCTTGAAAGCCTGCCCGTCGGAAGGGGCTATCATTCAATATGCGAATGGTATTGTCGACTTCCAGTCAGAGCACTGCATCGGCTGTGGTTATTGCATCGCCGGTTGCCCATTTGATGTGCCGCGCATGAACAAAGACGACAACCGGGTGTACAAATGTACGCTCTGTGTCGATCGTGTGGGTGTTGGTCAGGAACCGGCCTGTGTGAAAACCTGCCCGACCGGGGCAATTCACTTTGGCACCAAAGAGTCGATGAAAGAAGTGGCCGCAGGCCGAGTGGCGGAATTGAAAACCCGTGGCTTTGATAACGCCGGGTTATATGACCCGGCGGGCGTCGGCGGCACCCATGTGATGTATGTGCTGCATCATGCGGATAAACCTCAGCTTTATCATGGTTTGCCGGAGAACCCGACGATCAGTCCGACGGTCACTTTCTGGAAAGGTATCTGGAAACCACTGGCGGCGATTGGTTTCGCTGCGACATTTGCTGCCAGTATCTTCCATTACGTTGGTGTTGGCCCGAACCGGGTGGAAGAAGAAGAGGACGAAGAGCATAAACCGGATGCCACTCCTTCTGCTACAGTGTCCAAGGAACCAGAGCAGACCACCACTGAGCACTCAGACGACGGGGAGACGCGGAAATGAAAAAAGAAAAGCGGATCCAGCGCTACAGTGCGCCGGAGCGAATCAACCACTGGATAGTGGCTTTTTGCTTTATATTAGCGGCGATCAGTGGCCTGGGGTTCTTCTTCCCGTCATTTAACTGGCTGATGAATATTTTTGGTACTCCACAGCTGGCGCGCATCCTTCACCCCTTCGCCGGAGTGATTATGTTCGCCGCCTTCCTCATCATGTTTTTCCGTTACTGGAAACATAACTTGATCAATAGGGAAGATCTGGAGTGGGCGAAAAATATCCATAAAATCGCCATGAATGAGGAAGTGGGTGACACGGGGCGCTATAATTTCGGTCAGAAGTGCGTATTCTGGGCTGCTATTATCAGTCTGGTATTGTTGTTGGCCAGTGGCGTTGTTATCTGGCGGCCTTACTTTGCGCCTTCTTTCCCGATCCCATTGATTCGCTTGGCGTTGCTGGTGCATTCGCTGGCCGCAGTGGGATTGATTATCGTGATTATGGTGCATATTTATGCTGCCCTGTGGGTCAAAGGCACCATTACCGCGATGGTGGAGGGCTGGGTACCCGATGCATGGGCTAAAAAGCACCATCCGCGTTGGTATCGTGAGGTTAGCGCCAAAAGGCAGCTGCAGAAAAAACAGGAAGAGAAACCCTGATGAGTATTCGCATTGTCCCTAAAGAGAGATTAGGAAAACAAAGCGAAAAAGGCACAACGGCGGGGAATATCCCGCCGTTACTTTTCGCGAATTTAAAAAGTTTGTATACCCGGCGAACCGAGCGTTTGCAGCAGTTAGCATTGGATAATCCACTCGCTGACTATCTGGATTTTGCGGCTAAAATTACCCAAGCCCAGCAAAAAGCACTGCATGACCATCCGCTGGTGCTGGATATGCAAGCGGAATTGGCGCAATCCGCTGTTAGCGGTAAACCCCCGCTGGATTTGAGCGTTTTTCCGCGTACTGACCATTGGCGCAAGCTACTGTCAGCGCTGATTGCCGAGCTACGCCCAGATGCGCCTGACCATATTCAGGCAGTATTGGATAATCTGGATAAGTCTTCAGTGCATGAGCTGGAACTGTACGCAGATGCATTGTTAAACCGCGAATTTGCTAATGTTGGTAGCGAAAAAGCGCCATTTATCTGGGCCGCACTCTCATTGTATTGGGCGCAAATGGCCAGCCAAATTCCGGGCAAAGCCCGTGCTGAGTATGGTGAGCACCGCCAATTCTGCCCGGTGTGTGGCAGTATTCCGGTCTCCAGTGTGGTACATATTGGCACCAACAATGGTTTGCGCTATTTGCACTGCAATTTGTGTGAAAGCGAGTGGCATGTGGTGCGAATTAAATGCAGTAACTGCGAACAGACGCGCGATTTGAACTACTGGTCGCTGGACAGTGAATTGGCCGCAGTGAAGGCGGAAAGTTGCGGTGATTGCGGCACTTACCTGAAAATTTTATATCAGGAGAAAGACCCGATGGTCGAAGCTGTTGCTGACGATTTAGCCTCATTGATTCTTGATGCCAAGATGGAGGGCGAAGGTTTTGCCCGCAGCAGTATTAATCCGTTTATTTTCCCCAGTGAATAGATTTCCTGGCGAATGAATAGGTCTACAGGTGAGAAAATTTTCAGGTGAATAGAGCTTAACGTTGGCTCTATCTCATTTAATTAACCCCGCTGAGTGACTATGAGCGCAGAACCCCATCATCTTTACAGCCAGTTACCGGCTATCGACAGTGTGTTACGGGCGCCAGAAATGGCCCCTTTGCTCGATGAATATGGCACCACATTGTTAACTGAAACCCTGCGTTTGATGCAGGCGGAAGCCCGTGAACATATTCGCCAATTTCATTCATTGGCTGATTGGTGCATGGATTGGCCGGCAGCTTTACGTCAACGCCTCAACCAGCGTCAACCCGCATTAAAGCCCGTTTTTAACCTCTCCGGCACGGTTTTGCACACCAATTTAGGGCGAGCGCCTTTGGCGGAATCAGCTATTGCGGCGGTGACGGATACCATGCGCGGGGCTGTTACCCTGGAGTATTCCCTGAGCGGTGCGCATCGTGGCCATCGCGATCGCGCGGTCGCTGACTTACTCTGTGAACTGACCGGCGCGGAAGATGCCTGCATCGTCAATAATAATGCTGCGGCGGTATTTTTGATGTTGACGGTCATGGCAGCAGGAAAGCAGGTCGTGGTTTCTCGTGGTGAATTGGTCGAAATTGGCGGCGCTTTTCGCATTCCTGATGTGATGCGTCAGGCCGGCTGTCAACTGGTTGAAGTCGGTACCACCAACCGCACCCATCTAAAAGATTACCGCCAAGCTATCAATGAACACACCGCTCTGTTAATGAAAGTGCACACCAGCAACTACAGCATTGAGGGTTTTACCGCTTCTGTTGCGGAGCCGCAACTGGCGGTGCTGGGGCATGAGTTTGCCATCCCGACCGCAACAGATTTGGGCAGTGGTTCATTGGTGGATATGACTCGCTATGGTTTACCGGCCGAACCGATGCCACAGCAATTGATTGCTGCGGGCATTGATTTAGTGACTTTCTCGGGAGATAAACTGCTCGGTGGCCCACAGGCGGGGATAATTCTCGGTAAGAAACAGTGGATTGACCAATTGCAGCAACATCCGCTCAAGCGGGTATTGCGAGCCGATAAAATGACATTAGCGGCATTAGATGCCACTTTGCGCCTCTATCAGCAGCCCGACCGTTTGGCCGAGCTGTTACCGACCATGCGGCTGCTGACTCGCCCGGCGCAGGAGATTGCCGAGAGCGCTCAGCGGGTGTTGGCGGCCCTCAATCGCAGCTATGGTGCTGATTTTACACTGGCTGTAGAATCGTGCTGGTCGCAGATTGGCAGTGGGTCTTTACCGGTAGACCGGCTACCCAGTTGGGCGGTAACATTTACCCCTAAAGATGGCAGCGGCAGCGCGCTGGAAGCACTGACGGCGCGTTGGCGGGGCTTGGCTAAACCTATCATTGGCCGCGTGGCTGATGGGCGTTTATGGTTGGACTTGCGCTGCCTGGAGGACGAAGCGGCGTTGCTCAGGGAGTTGGCACCATGATTATTGCAACTGCGGGTCATGTTGACCACGGTAAAACCACGCTTTTACAGGCGCTTACCGGCGTTAATGCCGACCGCTTGCCGGAAGAAAAACAGCGCGGTATGACTATTGACTTGGGTTATGCCTATTGGCCTCAACCTGATGGCAACATTATCGGGTTTATTGATGTTCCTGGACATGAGAAATTTCTGGCCAATATGTTGGCGGGCGTGGGCGGCATCAATCATGCATTGCTGGTGGTGGCCTGTGATGATGGTGTGATGGCGCAAACCCGTGAGCATCTGGCTATTCTGCGACTGACGGGCCGCCCGACATTAACCGTCGCGCTGACCAAGGCTGACCGAGTGGATGACGAGCGTATCGCGCAGGTGCGCCAGCAGGTGATGGCTGAGCTGTTAGCCCAAGGCTGGCAGGCCGAGCAAGTCACACTGTTTGTCACGGCGGCGACGGCCGAACGTGGTATCCGCGAATTGCGCGCGCATCTGGCACGCTGCAATCAGCAAGATGCAGATAATAGCCGGTTGCAGCGGCGTTTTCGTCTGGCAGTCGACCGCGCATTCAGTGTGAAAGGCGCAGGTTTAGTGGTCACCGGCACGGCACTCGCGGGCAAAGTGGCGGTGGGTGATACCCTATGGCTCACGGGCAGCGACGGCCCGGTGCGGGTGCGGGGCATACATGCTCAAAATCAGGATACCCAGCAAGCGCAAGCGGGTCAGCGTATCGCGCTAAATATCACCGGCGCTGTCAGCAAGGAACAAATCAGTCGGGGCGATTGGCTATTGGCGCAGCAGCCACCTGAAGCCGTGGATCGGGTATTGGTTATCGTCGATGCCGATGAACCCATACAGCACTGGCAACCTCTGCATTTACATCATGCCGCCAGCCATATTACTGGGCGCTTCTCTCTGCTCAACAATCCTCAACCTGATGCTAAGAACCCAGTAATACTGGCCGAGCTATTGCTGGATACCCCTCTGTGGCTGGTTGAGAATGATAGTCTTATCCTGCGGGATATTGCTGCGAAGAAGACATTGGGCGGGGCGCGAGTCATTCATCTGGCTGCGCCCAAACGCGGTAAACGGCAACCAGCATTTTTAGCCTGGTTAACTGCATTGGCGCAGGCCACAACAGACCGCGCAGTGCTGGCATTGCATTTGGCGCAAGGCCCGGTTTCTGTGGGCAAGTTCAGTTGGGCGCGTCAGCTTAACAGCCATGATATGGCAACATTATTGGCGGGTACTGACTGTGTTGTTGCTGGCGATATTGCATTGTCTAGCCCGCATGCCCAGCAAGCACAACAAACCTTATTGCATGTTTTATGTCTTTATCATCAACAGTATAGTGACCAGCTAGGGTTAGGGCGGGCACGTTTGCGGCGCATGGCATTGCCGACATTGGACGAAGCGCTGGTGTTTCGTTTGATTGACAATATGCTGGCCCAGGGCGCATTAAAAAACACGCGCGGCTGGTTACATTTACCAGAGCATGGGCTGGGGTTTACTGAGCAAGAACAGGCGCTATGGCAGCAAGTGGCTCCCTATTTTGCTGATGCTCCATGGTGGGTGCGGGATTTAGCCACCGAGCTGGGAAGGGATGAAAGTGAGGTGCGCGCTCTGCTACGCAAAGCTGCGCAACTGGGCTACATCACCGCCATTGTCGCGGATCGCTATTATCTGAGTCAGCGTATTGAGCAGTTTGCTGATTTGATTCGTGAATTGGATGCCAGCCAAGGTAGCGCCAGCACCACAGATTTCCGCGATAGGCTGGGGATAGGCCGCAAGCTGGCGATTCAAATCCTGGAGTTTTTCGACCGCAGCGGCTTCACCCGTCGTCGGGGCAATGACCATCTATTACGCGACCGCGGATTGTTTTCTTCTGTGAATTGAGCCTCTGAGCGAGGCGTGCATTAAATCTGTTGAACAGCGATTAAGTGGCACGCCTGCGGCAAAATTACTCTGCAACCAATGAGTCTGGTTGGCGGCGGATAAAAATCATGACTAAAGCCAGCCACAGTAACCCACTGATTAAGTTGAACAGATTGAAAATGCCGCTGTTGCCCCACAGA
The DNA here is from genome assembly GCF_004124235.1 of Yersinia hibernica. Lineage (NCBI taxonomy): Bacteria > Pseudomonadati > Pseudomonadota > Gammaproteobacteria > Enterobacterales > Yersiniaceae > Yersinia > Yersinia hibernica. The sequence continues at coordinate 4,642,371 of NZ_CP032487.1, read as the reverse complement.
TAGGCCACTTTGGCAAACTCAATGCCCAAGGTGAAGACCATCATATTGATCATCCCCATGGCGGCTGATACCGTCCCTTTGCTGATATCACTGGAAAATAGCGTCAGCCGCACTAAACCGGCATTCGCCAGGCCGATACCAAAGGCATAGAGGCTCAGGCCCGCGGTCATCCACAAATAAGCATGGGATGAATAGAGGGTTGAGCCCGCCGCAATCATCAGGCCAATAATCATCGGGCCAGCACCATAGCGGATAAGTTGCGGAATACTGGTTTTACCGCTCAATTTCGCCAGTGTCAGGTTACCGATAATCAGCGCCCCGAAAATCGGAACCTGCAAGACACCGTATTCCACAGTTGAGAGCTGCTCACCGCTGATGAGAATCACCGGAGATTGGGCAATCCATGTCAGTAAGGGCAAGCTGGCAAAGCCCAGAGCCAGAGAGCCGCACAAGAAACGGCGGTTGGCGAGCACTTGCTTATAATCGTGCCACATTGCTCCTACCGACAACTTTTCTCCTTTGCGTGAGGCGGTTTCTGGCATGGCACGCCACAAGCCCACAAATGAAATCGCCCCCAGCACGGCAAATATTACAAACATGGACTGCCATGGGGCGACATGAATCAGGGCGGCACCCGCCAAAGGGCCAAGTAACGGAGCAATTAATGCCACATTGGCCATTAACGCGGTGATTTTGATACACACCGCCTCTTCAAATGATTCCTGAATAGTGGCGTAGCCGACTGCGCCGATAAAGCACAAACCGATACCTTGCAAGAAACGCATGGCGATAAATTGTTCAATTGTGGTGACCAATAATATGGCAAGGCACGTCACCACAAAGAATGCGACACCAACCAGCATGACCGGGCGACGTCCACGGCGATCCGACAATGGCCCTAAAAGCCATTGCAGAAACATGCCACCAGCCAGATATGCTGTCATGGAGGTTGGAACCCACTCAATGCTGGCATTAAAATCTGCGACCACGGCCAGCATTCCGGGCTGAATCATATCGTTGGCGATATAGGCGGCAAATTCGAATAATACCAAACACAAGGGAAATAAAAGCGCCCGTCGACCTAAACGCGTCGCGGGGGATAATGAAGTTTGCATAGATTAAGCTATTAATAATAAACATAAAAATTGGAATGCTCAGGCAGGATATACAGTCAGAGCATGTCAGGACGGCTATTTTGCCGTCAATATAACGTTATGGCAACAATTACCCTTCGTCCTTGATGCCGTTTCATTTACTTTGGGAATACGTCAAATTTACGTTATTGTTTGCAGCTTGATTATTGGCGTACTAAATAGTTTGAGCAAATCGGTGATAGAGAGCATGAATGACCAATAAGATTGGCTGGATTGATAATCTGCGGGCTGTCGCCTGCATTATGGTGGTCATGATCCATGCTACGACCTATTATGTCACCAGTGGTGCGCAAGTGGGGGAGGTCAATTGGGATATTGCTAACCTGCTGAATTCGGCTTCCCGTGCCTGTGTGCCGGTGTTTTTTATGATCTCCGGTTATCTGTTTTTGGGTGAAAAAAGTGCCAAGCAAAAGCATTTTACCCGTATTGGGTTGTGTCTGCTGTTTTACAGTTTAATTGCGCTTATCTACATTTCGACCCTGACCCCGATTAATGGTTTGGCGTCGCTAAAAAGTATTCTGCAAAAACCGGTGTTTTATCATTTGTGGTTTTTCTACGCCATTATTGTGATTTATCTGGTCTCACCGCTGATTAATGTCAAACCGGTATCTGGCCGCTATGTGGCGGTCGCGATTCTGTTGCTGGCCGTGGTCGCCAATCCGCAGACCAGCAAATACTCAATCGGCGGCTTTCAGTTACTGCCAATAAATCTCTATATCTACGGCGATACTTTCTATTATCTGCTGTACGCGCTGTTGGGGCGGGCTATCGGCATGCTGGAGACGCGGGGGCGCGCCATCAGTTGGGGCGCGGCATTATTGTTTATCGTGAGCGTGATATTGATTGCCATCTCGACCGAGAAACAGACGCGCATTAATGGCAGTTTCGCGGATACATTCTATATGTACTGTGGCCCATTGGTCTTTATGGCGGCGGTATCTCTGCTGGTGTGGTTTAAAAATTGTCTGAATCAGCCGATTGGCTGGTTGAGTTGGCTTGCTGGGCATTCGCTGGCTATTTATGGTTTCCATGCACTGATTATTCATTTTATCCGCACTCATCATTATGATTTTACGGGGTATCCGGTACTGGATATTTTCTATGTCTTCGCGCTGGCCTTAACTTTGAGCACGTTATTGTCGATGGGATTGCAGCGTATTGATCGGCGGCGGTTAGTCAGTTAGCCACTATTTTTCCGCGGTGTTGTGCGCGCCGCAGCTGGCGGCTGGAGGAAAATCCGGCCGCCAGTGCCGCTTTCTCCAGAGTAAACCCTTGTTGCAGACGAACTTCTGCCACGGCGACCCGCAACTGTTCATGAAATTCGCGCACACTTATCCCGACATGTTCGCGAAATAAGCGGGTTAAATGGCGGCTACTCACATGGGCTTTCTGCGCGACTTGGAGCAGCGACCACTCAGCTTGTGGTTCGGCGGACATGACATCCTGCGCCCGATGCACTGCGGGGTGGAGATGGTTGCGGTAGCGCAGCCATGGCGAAAGTTGCGGGTCATCGCCAGAACGGCGGAAATAAACCACCATCTCGCGCGCCACTTCTAGCGCAGTTTGCGGGCTACAAAAACGGCTAATCAGATGTAAGGATAGGTCAATACCGGCAGTAATTCCGGCACTGGTATATACCCCGCGATCTTCAACAAAAATACGATTTTCTTTGGTTTGCGCCGCTGGAGCTTGTTGGCGCAATCGCTCAAGAACATGATGATGAGTTGTGCATTGATAGCCATCCAGTAGCCCTGCTTGGGCCGCCAACAATGCTCCAGAACAGACGCAAACCAATATGGTTTTTTGCTCGGCAATGGCGGTTTTCTGCTGCTGTAACCACTGGCGGGCTATTGCGGCGGTTTCTGTCGCAAAGTAGTGGCGCGAATCGCTCACACCAGGAACAACCAGTAAGCTACCTGGCGGTAAGTTCTCGGGGAGCGGCTGCAACTGGCCCAGCATCATTTCGGTGGAAGACATCACCTCAGGCAATGGGCTGATATAGCAAAGGTTAAATGACCCCGCCAAGCGCAATGTTTCAGCGGGGCCAGTTAAATCCAGCGACAGCACGCCGGGCAGCAAGAGAAAATAGACATTTCGTTGCATAGTTAGTCCACAGTTACCGTCAGATAACGGTTCATATAAGCCGGAATATCCGGAGTATGCTGTAGCAAAGTATCAACAAAAGCATTGCGCTCAAAGGCCATTACCTGTAAATCCCACACGCAGAAAGATTCATCACGCGCCGCACGCCAGACTCCCTGCTGCTGTACCCAGACTTTCACGCGCAATTCGTTTTCGTTATCCCACCACCCAACAATCAGATAATTCAGGGTTTTTCCCTGATGCTCAATCACAAAACCTACGCCGGGGCGATCGACAGTTTCTGCATCATGAGGTAGCCACTGCCCCACGAGTTGATAAGCTGGGGCATAATCGGGCGCCGCCCCCTGAGCTTGTGAATAACGAATCACATAGCATTTCAGCTGCCAGTGATTAAGATTTCTAATGCCGGCGGGGGTGATAACCCGTGGCAAATAAGGTTGCGGCTGCCAATGTGCTGTTTTTTCAGCGAAGATTGCTGCTGGCGGTTGTGAATCCAGTGCTGCCAGTGTTTGTGCCACGGTATGAATGGTCGCAAACCGGTCGGCGAGCACGGTTTCTGTCCGTAACTTTAATTCTGCACTGCTCAGGAGTACGCCATTGGGCTGAGTCATCGGAAATGTCAGTGTGGCCTGGGTGACAAAAGTGACTTGATAACCCAAATCTGACGCCACCCGCGCTGTCGTCTCACAACATTGTTCTGTGCGCATTCCCGCAATAATCAGATGATTTATCTGGCGCTCTCTCAGCCATTGGTCCAGCCCTGAATCTGTCAGCGCATTATGTACCCGCTTTTGCACCGTCACATCCGCTTGATGGGAAACCAGTGACATGGGCTTAACATAGCCGGAAGCCAGTGAAAATGGGCCTTCGGGTGCTACATGGAAGACATCTACCAGCGCCACTCCCCGCTGTTTACAGCCCACAATAAGTTGGTTCAGCGCCGCCGCAAATGCGGGAATATCTTGTGGCTGCCAAAAAGATTTATGTTCAAAAGACTGTTGGACGTCAATTATCAGTAATGCGCTGTTTGTCATTTCCGGCCCTCCGCCGTGTGGGTATGCTTCCATCATCTGCGGGTTTTGTCCTGAATGGAATGCCAAATCCGGCCATCATAGGGAGTAAAAGGGACTAGATTATTAGCTTCAATACTGAGCTTAAAAAGTGAATGGGAAAATAGATTCATTAAAACAGTTTCACGGCCGAAAACACTTATTAAGAAAAGACATTATTCACCGCATGACGATATCAATGGGAATGGAATAAACCATGAAAAGCCTTAATAACACGATGCTAATCAGGAGAAATCATCAGTTAAATAAAATCCTAATGGGGATAATACTGCTGATTGCCACGATGGTGAGTGAGGCGGCAATAAATTTGGACAGAACGCGGATTATTTTCAATAGCACCGACACCTCCGTCAGTGTCACTCTGCAAAATACAAGTGAGAAATTACCCTATTTGACGCAATCCTGGTTGGAGAATATAGCCGGGCAAAAAGTGGATGGCCCATTGTCTGTCTTGCCGCCAATAAAGCGGATTGATGCGGGCCAGGAAAGTGTGGTGCGCATCATCTCGTTACCGAATATTGAGCAATTAGCCACTGACCGTGAGACTTTATTCTATTTTAATGTGCGCGAAATACCGCCAAAAAATGCAATGGCTGATGCGGTACAAATTGCCATTCAAAGTAAAATAAAGTTATTTTATCGGCCGGCGTCGATTAAAGCGGATTACAAGGATGCTTGGCAGGAGAAATTACAGTTCACTCCACAAGGCGAAGTGCTTGATATTCATAACCCTACACCATATTACGTCACATTAGGACATTTAAACCGGGATAATCGCGGTAATTTCCCCGGTTTTGATAGTGTTATGATTGCACCGTTTGGCACTGAGTCAGTTAATACGCCCGGATATAATGGCAAGCACTATAGCATCGGTTATATGGATGATTTTGGTCAGATGATTATTCGCCGGGTTAATTGCTCAACTGGCCATTGCCAAATCCAGGCTGCAAAAAAAAGTTAATCTTCTCCACAGCCTGCGGTGCATTTTAGCTTATTCACATAATGGCAGTAATTGCCGATAAAGTTTTTTGAAGATAATCCGACGCGCCGCATAATCCTGATGGCGCTGTGCATCTGGCAAATGAGTTTGTTCCAATGGCAGTGCAGGTAATAAATCGGCTAATGGGACGCCAGGATTGAGGGCAATTTGCGCTAACCGGGCGGCACCCAATGCAGGCCCAACATCACCTCCAGTTCGATATTCTAAAGTCTGGCCACTAATATCCGCCAACATTTGTCGCCAATAAGCACTGCGCGCGCCACCGCCAATTAATGTCACTGATTTAGGCTGCAACCCACTGGCATGCAGGGCATCCATCCCGTCGGCTAAGGCAAACCCGACCCCCTCCAATACCGCCCGGGCTAAATCCGTTGGGCCATGTTGGTGAGTAAAGCCCCAGAAAGCCCCTTTAGCATTCGGATTATTATGCGGCGTGCGTTCACCGGAAAGATAGGGCAGGAACCACACTGGCGTATCCGCTGGCGGCGTATTTTCCACTGCGCTAATCAGGGTTGGAACACTCTCAGTGCCGGTGAGTTGGCAAGCCCAATCAAGACAAGATGCTGCGCTCAACATCACTGACATTAAGTGCCAAGTATTGGGCAAAGCATGGCAAAAACTGTGTACTGCACTGGCGGGGTTACTTAGGAAGCCATCACTGACCGCAAAATAGACGCCAGAGGTACCCAGCGATAACATCGCTTGCCCGGCTTGATATAGACCAACGCCGATGGCACCGGCGGCATTATCACCACCGCCCGCAATGACGGGCACAGAATTGATCCCCCAGCGCTGGGCGATATCAGCACTGACATAGCCGGTTATCTGGCTGCCTTCAAATAGTGCGGGCATGTGCTGGCGATTGAGGCCGCAAGCCGCCAGCATTTCATCGCTCCAGTTGCGTTTTGCCACATCGAGCCACATTGTTCCGGCGGCATCAGACATATCACTGGCAAAGTCACCACTGATTAGAAAACGCAAATAATCTTTTGGTAACAGCACTTTATCAATGCGATTGAAAATATCTGGCTCATGTTCTGCCAACCATTTCAGCTTCGGCGCAGTAAAACCCGGCATCATCAGATTGCCGGTAATCTGGCGAGATTCCGGCACCGCCTTTTCTAGCGCCTGACACTGGGAAAAACTGCGGCCATCATTCCATAAAATGGCCGGGCGCAGCACCTTATGTTGTTTATCCAGTAAGGTTGCGCCGTGCATTTGGCCCGTCAGCCCGAGTGCTTTGACCTGCTGCAAATCATGGTCTGCGGCTAATGCTTGCATTGCTTCATCCGTGGCTTGCCACCAATCGGCCGGGTTTTGCTCAGACCATAAAGGATGTGGGCGAGAGACAGATAATGCTGCACCTTGGCTGGCAATGACTTGCCCGTTTTCGGCCAGGAGAATGGCTTTAACGCCGGAGGTGCCTAGATCGATGCCAAGGTACATGTGTGTTCCTCATAATTTATTAGGCTATTTTAGCGTGCAGCGACTGACGGGGCGGCTGTACCGATAGGCACTGCGACGGCTCACGCCGTTATGACCCATTCGGTACATTTTCCCGTATATTCAATATCTTGAGATAAATATTTACCTATTCGCCGCAGGTATCACATAGATAAATTTATCAGCCGAAGATATAGCGGTTAACCAGATTTTCCAGCTGCTCTTGATGCCCGCTGTGGTGGCGAGGGTTCAGATTATGTTGGCCGGCATAGCGAGCCAACTCTTCCAATGACAATTTTCCTTTTAGGATCTGCTGCCCGAGCTCGGTATTCCAACCGGCATAACGTTTAGCAACTTGCTGATCTAATTGACCATCTTCAATCATTTTCGCGGCAATTTTCAGTGCCAATGCCATGGTATCCATTGCGCCGATATGGCCGTAGAACAAGTCATATTTATCTGTGCTTTGGCGGCGTACTTTGGCATCAAAATTCAGGCCTCCGGTCGTAAAACCACCCGCTTTAAGAATTTCGAACATGACCAGTGCATTCTCTTCGACACTGTTTGGGAACTGATCTGTATCCCAACCCAGCTGCGGGTCACCACGGTTTGCATCCACTGAGCCAAAAATGCCCAATGCAATGGCACTGGCAATCTCATGGTGGAAAGAGTGACCAGCCAAAGTGGCATGGTTGGCTTCAATGTTAACTTTAATCTCTTTTTCCAGCCCAAATTGCTTGAGGAAACCATAAACAGTTGCCACATCATAATCATACTGATGTTTGGTCGGTTCTTGTGGTTTTGGCTCGATTAACAAGGTGCCCTGGAAACCGGTTTTGTGCTTATGTTCGACCACCATTTGCATAAAGCGGCCAATTTGCTCACGTTCTTGTCGCAAGTCTGTATTTAACAGTGTTTCGTAACCCTCGCGTCCACCCCATAAAACATAGTTTTCGCCACCCAGTTTTTGGGTGGCATTCATGGCGGTAAAGACTTGGGTAGCAGCCCAGCTAAAGACTTCTGGGTCGGGGTTTGTCGCGGCCCCAGCGCCGTAGCGCGGGTGGGTGAAGCAGTTGGCTGTGCCCCAGAGTAATTTCACCCCGCTGCTCTCTTGCTTCTCAGCCAATACATCGGTCATTACTGCGAAGTTATTCAGATATTCTTTAAGAGATGCGCCCTCTGGCGATACATCCACATCATGGAAGCAGTAATAAGGCACATTCAGTTTATGAAAGAATTCAAAAGCAACATCGGCTTTGCGTTTTGCTAGAGCCAGCGCGTCTCCCGATTGTTGCCATGGGCGCTCAAAGGCATTGCTGCCAAACATATCCGCGCCACCCCAGCAGAATGTATGCCAGTAACAGGCGGCGAACCGTAAATGGTCGGCCATGCGCTTACCAAGGATAATTTCATCCGGATTGTAGTGATGAAATGCCAGTGGGTTAGTGCTCTGGCTGCCCTCGTAACGCACTTGTTCTAATTCATCAAAATAAGATTGCATGCAATACTCCTTGGAAGCTGACCCGCATTTTCGGGCTGGTGAGCTTTTATCTTCGGAGTTGTTCGCTATTCTCTCAATTACGTTATTTCACACTTAAATTCAGAGAATTATTAATTGTGGTGCAGATCTCATAAATACCCGATTAATAATAAATAATCTCGGATATTCATTACGCGGATAACATCTCTTACTGGAATTATGCATTTTGCAGGAAAGAAAACATGATCGTTATCATAAAATTAACATTAAACCAAAAAACATAATTGGCGGATGAAAATCTGTAATTGCTGATGTGCAAATAAGCGACAACAATCCCTATTGCAGTTGATGTTTACCGTTTCTCTTACCCTGCTTGCACAATAAGAAAGGTACCGAAAGATGAAATTTAAGAACATTTTACTCTCCGCATGTGCCGCGCTAGTCATGTTTAGTCAGCCCGGATTCAGTAAAGAAATTAAAATCGGTATGGCGATAGACGACCTCCGTCTTGAACGCTGGCAGAAAGACCGCGATATTTTTGTTAACAAAGCGGAGTCTCTCGGCGCTAAAGTATTTGTTCAATCGGCAAATGGCAATGAAGAAACTCAAATGTCGCAGATTGAAAATATGATTAACCGTGGTGTTGATGTGTTAGTTATTATTCCTTATAACGGGCAGGTGTTAAGTAATGTGATCGCCGAAGCAAAACGGGAGGGAATAAAAGTATTAGCTTATGACCGCATGATAAATAATGCTGATATTGATTTTTATATCTCTTTCGATAATGAAAAAGTCGGTGAGTTACAAGCTAAAAGTTTGGTTGAGCGAGTGCCACAGGGCAATTATTTCCTGATGGGCGGTTCGCCAGTCGACAACAATGCCAAACTGTTCCGTCAGGGGCAAATGACAGTGCTTAATCCATTGATAAAAGAAGGTAAAATAAAAATCGTCGGCGATCAGTGGGTTGATGCTTGGTTGCCGGAAAATGCATTGAAAATTATGGAAAATGCTTTAACAGCTAACAATAATAACATTGATGCTGTTGTGGCCTCTAATGATGCTACCGCAGGGGGCGCGATTCAGGCATTAGCTGCACAGGGCTTAGCGGGTAAAGTGGCTATTTCTGGGCAGGATGCTGATTTAGCGGCAATAAAACGTATTGTTGCTGGCACCCAAACCATGACGGTATATAAGCCAATCAGTAAATTAGCTAATGATGCTGCAGAAATTGCAGTAACATTAGGGAAAGGCGAAGAGCCAAAATCAAACAGTAAATTAAATAACGGTATAAAAGATGTCCCAGCTTATTTACTGACGCCAATTCAAGTAGATAAAAATAATATCGACAGCACAATTATTGCTGATGGTTTCCACAAGAAAGCTGATATTTATTAATTGCTTTTCGATGTTTAATATATCCTGAATTATTGAGGTTGTCGCTAACCATGCTGCAACCTCAAAAATAAAAGATATATGGAGGGAATTATGCCCTACCTGCTAGAAATGAAAAATATTACTAAGCAATTCGGCGTCGTGAAGGCGGTAGATAATATCAGCCTGACACTGGAAGCCGGGCAAGTATTATCATTGTGTGGTGAAAATGGCTCGGGTAAATCCACACTAATGAAAGTGTTATGTGGTATTTACCCCACAGGTTCTTATCAAGGGGAAATAATTTTCGCAGGTGAAGCGCTTCAGGCTAAAAATATCCGTGAAACGGAACAAAAAGGTATTGCGATAATTCATCAGGAATTAGCCTTGGTAAAGCAAATGTCGGTGCTGGAAAATATGTTTCTCGGTTCCGAGTGGGGGCGTTTTGGCATGATGGATTACGATGCCATGTATTTGCGCTGCCAACGGATGCTGGCACAGGTCAAACTGGACGTCGACCCTCATACCCCGGTGGGGGAGTTGGGGCTTGGGCAGCAGCAACTGGTTGAAATTGCAAAAGCACTGAATAAGCAAGTACGACTGCTGATATTGGATGAGCCGACAGCCTCTTTGACAGAGAGTGAAACCGCTATTTTGCTGGATATTATCCGTGACTTGCGTCACCACGGTATTGCCTGCATCTATATTTCGCACAAATTGAATGAAGTGAAAGCTATATCCGAGCATATCTGTGTGATTCGTGATGGCCGCCATATTGATACCCGCCCGGCAGCGACCATGACTGAAGATGACATCATCGCCATGATGGTAGGGCGCGAACTGAAAGAGCTTTATCCGCATGAAGCTCACCACATCGGTGAGGAAATTCTCCGCGTCGAAAATCTCAGTGCTTGGCACCCAGTCAATCGTCATATTCGCCGGGTGGATAAAGTTTCTTTCTCATTGAAACGCGGCGAGATTTTAGGTGTTGCGGGGCTGGTGGGATCTGGCCGAACTGAAACGGTGCAATGTTTGTTTGGCGTTTATCCGGGCCGTTGGCAGGGGGATATTTTTATTGATGGAAACGCGGTGACCATCAGTGATTGTCAGCAAGCCATGAAATTGGGCATTGCCATGGTGCCAGAAGATCGCAAAAAAGATGGCATCGTGCCGGTTATGGGGGTGGGAGCTAATATCACACTGGCTGCCTTAGATAACTTCACCGGCTCTTTCAGCATATTGGATGATGCGAAAGAGCAATCAACTATTGTGCAATCTTTGGCCCGATTAAAGGTGAAAACCTCCTCTTCGGAGTTGGCCATTGCGCGCCTGAGTGGTGGCAATCAGCAAAAAGCTATTCTGGCCAAATGTTTGCTACTGAACCCACGAATTTTGATTCTCGATGAACCGACGCGCGGTATTGATATTGGTGCAAAATATGAAATTTATAAACTTATCAATCAATTAGTCCAGCAGGGGATTGCGGTCATTGTGATTTCCTCTGAATTACCGGAGGTCTTGGGATTAAGTGATCGGGTGTTGGTCATGCATCAAGGATGCATCAAAGCTGATCTCATTAATCATAATCTGACGCAAGAAAAGGTCATGGAAGCCGCACTCAGGAGTGAAACCCATGTCGCACGCTAATCAAACTGAAGTTAATACGCCTAAAAATGGTGATAAAAATCCATTATTACGCCTTAAATCGGTCAATTTACAAGTTTTTGTCATGTTGGCGGCTATCGCCGTGATTATGTTATTTTTCACTTTCACCACCGAAGGGGCATATCTCAGCGCGCGGAATATCTCTAATTTACTGCGCCAAACGGCTATCACCGGCATTTTGGCTGTCGGGATGGTTTTTGTCATTATTTCGGCAGAAATTGATTTGTCGGTCGGCTCAATGATGGGGCTATTGGGCGGTGCGGCAGCTATTTTTGATGTGTGGCTCGGCTGGCCGCTCCCTCTGACCATTGTGGTGACACTGGGGTTGGGGCTGGTTTTGGGCGCGTGGAATGGTTGGTGGGTGGCTTATCGTAAAGTTCCCTCATTTATTGTGACGCTGGCTGGGATGCTGGCTTTCCGCGGCATTTTAATTGGTATCACCAACGGCACCACGGTATCACCGACCAGTAATGCTATGTCGCAGATTGGTCAAAGTTATCTGCCCAATGGACTTGGCTTTGGTATTGGTGCTATTGGGCTGATGCTGTTTGTTGCCTGGCAGTGGCGGCGGCGCAGTCACCGTATTCGCCTGGGCCTGCCTGTTGCCGCGCCGCAAGGTGATGTTACACGTCAAACAATTACCGCAGTTATCGTGCTTGGTGCCATATATTTACTGAATGATTATCGCGGGGTTCCTACCCCGGTATTGATTCTTACGGCCTTAATGTTGGCTGGGATATTTATGGCCACCCGCACCGCATTTGGCCGCCGGATCTATGCCATTGGCGGCAATATTGATGCCGCCCGCTTGTCTGGGGTGAATGTCGAGCGCACCAAATTGGCGGTGTTTGCTATCAATGGTTTGATGGTCGCGATGGCAGGCTTGATTCTCAGCTCACGTCTGGGGGCCGGCTCTCCCTCCGCGGGTAATATTGCAGAGCTGGATGCGATTGCCGCTTGTGTCATTGGCGGAACCAGCTTGGCCGGTGGGGTCGGGAGTGTCGCGGGTGCGGTAATGGGCGCATTTATCATGGCCTCTCTCGATAATGGGATGAGCATGCTGGATGTGCCGACTTTCTGGCAGTACATTGTCAAAGGCGCAATTTTGCTGCTGGCTGTGTGGATGGATTCCGCCACAAAACGCCGAGTATGATCCCATCTTTGCAGAGAGATCAATGCCATACTGCATTGGTCTCTTAGTCTGTTACGCCAATCCTCCACCTATTTCAGGAGCCATTCCCATGTTTGAGAAACGCTACCGGATAACCTTGCTATTTAATGCTAATAAAGTGTACGACCGGCAAGTGGTGGAAGGTGTTGGTGAGTACTTACAGGCATCGCAATGCGACTGGGATATTTTTATTGAAGAGGATTTTCGCTGCCGTATTGAAAATATCAGAGATTGGCTTGGCGATGGTGTTATTGCCGATTTTGATGATCGGCAGATAGAGCAATTGTTGGTGAATGTTGATGTTCCGATTATTGGTGTGGGCGGCTCTTATCATCAGCCAGAAGATTATCCGCCAGTTGATTATATTGCGACTGATAATGCAGCCTTGGTGGAGGCCGCTTTTATGCATTTGAAAGAAAAGGGGTTAAATCGCTTTGCTTTCTATGGATTGCCTGCCAGTAGTGACAAGCGCTGGGCACAAGAGCGGGAGTATGCTTTCCGGCAATTAGTGGCGGCGGAGCAATATCAAGGTGTGGTTTATCAGGGAATGGCTACCGCGCCAGCCAATTGGCAATATACCCAAAATCGGCTGGCAGACTGGGTACAGACTCTACCACACCAAACGGGCATTATTGCTGTGACTGATGCGCGAGCGCGGCATTTATTACAAGTGTGCGAGCATTTGGATATTGCGGTGCCGGAGAAGCTGAGTGTGATTGGTATTGATAATGAAGAGTTAACTCGCTATTTATCGCGAGTGGCGCTTTCGTCAGTCGTGCAAGGAACTCGGCAGATGGGGTATCGGGCCGCTAAGTTATTGCATCAACGGCTGAATCAGCGCCAGAAACAACAAGAAACTCCTCAACTACAGCGCATTCTAGTGCCGCCGGTCAAAGTGATGGCGCGGCGCTCAACAGATTTCCGCTCGCTGCGTGATCCGGCGGTCATTCAGGCGATGCATTATATCCGCCATCATGCCTGTAAGGGGATTAAAGTTGAGCAGGTGTTGGACGCGGTCGGGATGTCCCGCTCGAATCTGGAAAAGCGCTTTAAAGATGATATTGGGCAGACTATTCATGGGGTTATCCATGAAGAAAAACTCGATCGGGCGCGCAATTTATTGTCTGCAACTTCATTGCCCATCAATGAAATTTCACAAATGTGTGGTTACCCATCACTACAATATTTTTATTCGGTATTCAAAAAGGGTTATTCAATCACCCCAAAAGAGCACCGGGATAAATATGGTGAAGTCAGCTATTAGCCGTCTCAGGGCGACAAATAATAACTCTCTAACCCCATTCTGCGAGCAGATTTATTCGCCATGCTTATTGAATGAATAGCGCCATATAATAAACACGCTATAATCGCCCCCTTACCATCCATCTTCCCAATGGAAGATCATCGTCCCCGGTGGGGCGGCTGGACTTCAAATCCAGATGGGGCCGCCAGCGGCCCTTGGCAGGTTCGACTCCTGTGATCTTCCGCCAAAGCTCTTCCGTATTACTCCCCAAAAGTCCTAAAAACCCCAGTAAAACCAATGGATAGAGCGTTTTATTGTCCGTAGGTGTCCGAGCTTATCTCTCTAAATCCGTAACAATTGTGTATAGTAAAGGGTATAGAATTACCCTATACCTTTTTGAGCTATACACATGCCACTTTCCGATATCCAGATTCGCCGTGCTAAACCACAAGAAAAAGCCTATACCCTGAGTGACGGGCAAGGGCTATCACTCTTAATTGAACCTAACGGCAGTAAAGGGTGGCGCTTTCGCTATCGTTTCGCCGGTAAAGCCCGATTAATGTCATTAGGGACTTATGACTTGATATCCCTTGCTGAAGCTCGCTCTAAGCGAGATATAGCGCGTAAACAGGTTGCTGATGGAACAGATCCCGCAGAGGTGAAAAAGGCTGAGAAGTTAGCGCAGCGGCTTTCATCGGAAAACTCTTTTGAGGCCATTAGCCGCGAGTGGCATAAAGCTAAAGCGGATCGTTGGTCTTTGGGGTATAGGGAAGAAATCATGAGTACCTTTGAGGCGGATATATTCCCGTATATCGGTAAACGGCCAATTGCAGAAATAACACCGCTGGAATTACTTGATGTGCTTCAACGTATCGAAAAGCGCGGAGCCTTAGAAAAAACGCGCAAAGTACGTCAGCGCTGCGGCGAAGTATTTCGTTATGCCATTATTACCGGTCGGGCTGCATATAATCCTGCCCCTGACCTTGCCAGCGCATTAAGCACACCAAAGAAACAGCACTACCCGTTCCTGTCTGCCGAAGAGATGCCATATTTTATTCGTGACCTAGAGGGTTACACCGGCAGCATCATAACCAAGAACGCCGCGAAGATTCTGATGTTAACGGGTGTACGAACTAAGGAAATGCGTTTTGCTACTTGGCAGGAAATCGATCTTGAGAGCGGCTTGTGGGAGATTCCAGCAGAACGAATGAAGATGCGTCGCCCTCATATCGTGCCGTTGTCTACGCAGGTTATAGCCCTATTTAAACAGCTCTTACCTATCACCGGACATTATCCTTATATTTTCATTGGACGAAATGACCGTAAAAAGCCTATAAGTAAAGAAACAGTAAATCAGGTCATTGAATTACTGGGTTATAAAGGCCGTGCGACGGGTCACGGATTTAGACATACCATGTCAACGATTTTGCATGAGCAAGGCTATGATAGTGCATGGATAGAGCTACAATTGGCTCACGTTGATAAGAATAGTATTCGCGGTACTTATAATCATGCACAGTATCTTGAAAAGCGAAGAGAGATGTTGCAGTGGTATAGCAAACATCTTAATGGTTTTTTTAGTTTAATTGAAAGTAAGAGTTCCATTTAACATTACTTGATTATTTGGTACTATATTATTTTAAAGTTCTAGAGTATTTTTTATGAAAAAGACAGTGTTAATAACAGATTTGGATAATACCTTATTTGATTGGTTTAGTGTTTGGTATCATAGTTTTAATGCTATGCTGAATAAAACTGTGGAAATAAGTGGTTTTTCCAAAGATTTTCTTATTGAACAAATAAAACCTATTCATCAAAAACATGGTACTGCTGAGTATTCTTTCTTATTAGAGGAAATCCCTGCGTTGCGAGAAAAATATGGGGATAGAGATACTATAAATAGTACATTTAATGAGGCTATTCATGCATATCGAAGTGAAAGAAAGAAATATCTAAAGTTATACCCATCAGTGATGGAAACTTTGGTTGAATTAAAAGGTAAAGGAGTTATGGTAATTGGATATACTGAGTCAAAGGAATACTATTCAAACTTTAGAATTCATAGGCTTGGTCTTGATGGTGTAATTGATGTTTTATTCTCACCACAAGATCATGAGATACCTGAGAGTGTTGAA
Source organism: Yersinia hibernica (assembly GCF_004124235.1). Classification (NCBI taxonomy): domain Bacteria; kingdom Pseudomonadati; phylum Pseudomonadota; class Gammaproteobacteria; order Enterobacterales; family Yersiniaceae; genus Yersinia; species Yersinia hibernica. The sequence continues at coordinate 4,626,536 of NZ_CP032487.1, read as the reverse complement.
AAACAAACTAACTATCAATTAAGCCATACAATTAACAAGCATACTCCTGTGGGAGAGATAAAACCAAATCCAGAAATACTTTTAGATATTATCAAAACGATTAAAGCTGATGTTAATGAATGTGTTTATATCGGTGATAGTGAGATGAAAGATATTGCGATGGCGCAGACTTCTAGTGTTACTGATGTTTTTGCGAAGTATGGGACAGGGCATTTTTCTGATAATATAGAAGGTTACGAATTATTAAGAGCTGTCACACATTGGACCGAGGCTGATGTGGAGAGAGAGCGAGCTATCAAAGAACATTGTTCTGTTATTAAACCATCATATATAGCAGAAAAATTTTCTGATCTTATTGGATTTTTTGAGTTTACAAAGTTCAAGGGGTAATAATATGTTGGCTGGTGATGAAAAGAGTGACAACGAAAAAAATTTAGAGATGGAAAGAATGAAGATAACAGTGGATATATGGAAGACTGTTATTGATACGCAGAAGCATTTTAATGATTTGGAAATGAAAGTTAGAAATTTTGGAATCTTAGTGCTATCTGCTTTTATTGGCGCTATTGGCGTAAGTTTTAATTCTGGATACTTTTTTAGTATATATGGCATTAACGCTCCCGTTGCATTTATTTTATCGTTTGGCGCAACCATTATATGGTTTTTGATATACTTTGTTGATGTTTATTGGTATCACCCTTTGCTTCTTGGTGCAGTAAAACATGGTGCTTCTATAGAAAAGGGTCTTATAGATATAATGCCAGAAATTGGCTTAACAACTAGAATAGGAAAGGAAAGTCCTACCCAAATATTTTGGAAAAAAGATGTTCATAGTACAACAAAAGCGAAGTTATTTTATTTTGGTGTTCTTATTGTATTGATAATATCAACGACTTTACTTTTTTTTGCAGATAAACCCGGTAAAAAAGAAACTAGTGATATAAGTTTAGATTGTAATAGGCACGAAAGTTACGATGGATATAAATGCACTATCAGCAATATCCATTCACTTCATATTGGTGATAAATAATATTATATACGGTTGTGTTCGAATATGTATATTGATGATGGGTATGTTAATCGCCCCGCGCGCAATGGTCCCCCGCCTACGCGCTCTGACTTTATCATGCACTTTTCATGCATGACATAGAGAGCCTACAAGCCCTTGTAGCGCGGTGTTTCAGCTGTTTTGATGCTGGGGTGTTGCATGCAAATTCATGCACTATATGCATGCAGTGCTCATTTTGGCAGGCTAGCCAGAGAAAAAGCCCTTAAACGGCAAGGGCGAAGTGGTGAGAGTCGGAGAAAAGTCCCCGCCTTGAAAGGTTACAGGCGGGGTGAGATTATTAATGAATTCGTGCGTTAGAACCGTAGCGATTTAATATTTTTCGTTCTGGTAGAATAACATCAGGTATTATTTCTGGCTCTTTAACCGGTGGGCGGGTAATTATTTTATCCACACTCTCAATCGATTTAAAGGTACAAGAACATTCTATATTCTGGCACTGATAATAGGCTTCTTTTGTCTGCTCAGATAAATAGCGGCTGGCACGCGTATGAGACGCATGTTTACACACAGGACAACGCATCATAATTATTGTTCCCCGGCTGGGTTTAGTTTTTCCCGTTTTACCTTTATTGCTTCAAATAACCGCGCACATTTTATCGGACTATTGCTCAGAGCAGAGTCAACATAACCCGGTTGTGGTTGTTGTAGTGTGAGTTCGGCTAATATCGATTCTTTCTCCATATCAAACGAATAAAGCCCCGCTAATGAAAGAAGAGTCGCTGTCAGTGTACCCAGTGCCTTCGCCGGTGATGAGTCAGTGTAGAGTTCGTTCGCAGTTACCATGATTTTCGCTGCCCGGATGAGTTCGGGTGACAGAGTTTTCATCGCAGCAGACATTTCCAGCCTCGCATATTCCATCAACGCTACTTTATGTGTGTCTTTATAGGGTTTTGCAGAAGCACATAATTGCAGTGACGTGTAATCTTTATCCAACTCCAGCTCTTCAATCAGATGTCCGAATTCTTGTGCCAGCTCCCGCTGTGAAATCCGGCGGATATGTTCGGTTTGCAGCTCATCCGTCATTTCACCGCGCAGACTGCGAAACAATTTGCGCCAACTGCCGTCAGCCTGTTGGCTCTGGTTTTCGGCGTCGCGCTGCTTTTGCTGGCTGCGGGCAATGGACGCAATAATTTCTTCGTAGGTTTCTTCATTCTTCAGGTGTTGCGCTTTCGCCGCTTTAAAATTTTCAAGGGCGGGTGTTACTGGGTGTGGGGTTGTTTGGCTCATCTAGTTATAACTCCGTCTCAGTCAAGGTGGAGTCATTTTGCAAGCTCTCACACAACGCCTCAATCAATGCCCGTTGTGCCATTTCTCATACAACACACTCTCAAATCAAACTAAAAGGGCCATAAAAATAATAGTTTTATAAAAACTGTTCACTACTCTTCACTTTATGGAAAAAGTATTAATAATCAATAAATAAAAGGGTGAACAGTTCACTTGAAACTATTCACCAAGTGTTCACTACTGTTCACTCGGTCAAAAAAGAGCTTTTTCTCTGGCTAGCTAAAAAACCATTCAGACAGAATGATAATTAGCCAATTTTTTATACCGTTTTGGAATTAAAAAATATTATATATTTCAATTAACCCTATTAAATGTGGGTAAAAAACAAACGAAATACTAAGAGAGGCAAAGAAAGGCAAAGAAAGGCTAAAAGAGGCAAATGTGACAAATTTCAGGGATGAGCATGGGTTGGTGAGTTTGCTGAATCACACAACAATAGCTTGTTGCATCAGGTAAAAATATTCTCACAATAGGGGGCTACCCAACTGAATCCCAGCAAACCCGGCGGTATATGGCCGGACAACAACAAGGTAGCTTTACATGCTTGCAATGACACAACAGGCTTTATCCAATACGCCACCCCCAATGGCAACACACTACCCGCGTGACCGCTTTATGCGTCTGCCGGAAGTGATTAACACCACCGCGTTATCCCGCTCGACTATCTATGAACTGATTAGCCGCGACCACTTCCCCGCACAGATTTCCCTCGGCGGTAAGAACGTCGCATGGCTGGCCTCTGAGATTGAGGGCTGGATGGCAGAGCGTATTGCTAACCGTCAGGGGGTATCAGCATGATCACCCTAAAAATCGGTGAGCAATTCTTCACTCTGAACGAGGGCGACGTGCAATACATCGCTGAGGCGTTCCAGATTGCGCAGCAACAACCTGGCCTTGCTTTACCCAAGTACCGCAGCCAGCTAAACGGCGTGGTGCAAGTGATGTCGGGCAATGCGACGAGTACGCCAGCACAGGCCAATTTCTACTCCCGTGCTCCTGCTCAGCCCAAGCCTGATATTCAGACTGACTGTTAAACCGATGACATTCATCCCGCAAAAAGGGCTTTTCTCTGGCTTGCATTTTTTGCAAGCCTTGCGTTATAGTCGCCGTGCTGTCGCAAAATCGGCAGCCGGGCGTGGAAACCCGTGTAACTCAATGGCGACACAACACGCGCCTGGCGTGTTTTTTTATGTCGTGGCCTTAGCCTACCAGTTTTTTGCGCAGTGGTTTCTACACCGCTGTCGCTATCAAGCAATGGTGGCTCAGGCGGGGCAGCCTTCGGGCTGGCCGGTATTCATTGAGGCCGGTATTTCCACCCCCGTCTGGGCTACCACCCATAAGCGTGGAAACTTCGGTGGTAGCAATAACCATGACTCAATGGAGGCTGCCACTATGGCTACATCCCTCACCCCGTTACACCCGCAATTTATCTATCTGTTTGCTGCTGTTCGTCGTACTGAATTAACGGCACGTCCCTGCATGTTGCGTACCATCGCCAGCAGTGAGAAGAATGCCCGCCTGCGTTTAACCCGTGACTACATCCTGTCGTTTGCTGGCCGCCTGCCACTGGGGGAGGTCGCATGAATACCCTTGCCGCCCGTTATGACTGTGATACGCAGTACAGCATCCCTCACGCCGATTTCTTACGCCTACAGCATGCACACAATGTCGGTGTGACGTTCCTCGATATGCTGGAAACGCAAAGCAGCCTGTTGCACGGCATTACCCCACCGTCGCCTGAATCGTTCGCCTCAATGGTGGCGCTACTGACTGACCAGCTCGGACAAGTAATGAACACCTGCGAATCACAAATCTTATCCCGCATGGAGGCACCTATCGTATGAATACCCTGAATCAATCCTGTCTGCCCGTTGAAGTCCGTACCGCTGTTTATCGCCGTGCGTTAGCCCATGCCTATCTGGATACCTGCGTGTCTCACGGGGTGAGCCTTGGTTACTCGTTGGATGAATTGCAAATGGCGATTGCGATGGATATTGAGGGCTACTTCGTGCGCCAGCACGGGCCAGAGGCCGGTATGGATATGGCCTGTACCATGCTCAGTGACATGGTACAGCCGGATATTTTGCTGGCTCCGCCGCGCCTGACAGTATTGGGGCAAAAAATGATGGATGAGCTGTGCCAAGCGCAGATAACCACAACCAATCAAACCACCCTGCACTGAGGAGAAACAGAGAATGACACTATTAAACGTTTCAAAAACCTCACGTGCAGCCACCGGCCAGTGGCCTGTATTGCTCCCGGCTCTCGGTATTCATATCACCGCTGGAGGCCGGGCGCAGCCCTGCCCAATGTGTGGCGGTAAAGACCGTTTCCGCTTTGATAACCTGCAAGGGCGTGGCACATGGTTTTGTAACCAATGCGGAGGCGGCGATGGCCTGAATCTGGTTGAAAAGGCGCTGGCGGTCACGACCAAGGAAGCCGCCTGCAAAGTGGCCGAGGTGTTAGGCGAACCATCGAACCCGCCATTACCGGCACACAATGCCGGACAGGAAGTGCAGGAGAAAGCGCAAGCACGGCAGCGGGCCGCAGAACAGGCCAGACAGTTGCTGACTGTCGCCCAACCACAGGCCGGGAATGCCTATCTGACCGCCAAAGGTTGGCCAGAGCTGGAGACGCTGACATTACACGATAAACCGTTGTGTGTTGGGGGTATTACCTATCAACCCGGCGACCTGTTATTCCCCCTGACCGACAGTGCCGGTGAAGTGGTTAATGTTCAGTTGATTAACGCCAACGGTGACAAGCGCACACTGGCCGGGGGGCAGGTGAAAGCCGCCTGTCATTTTTTTGCCGGACAGGATAACGCCGTTATCTGGCTGACCGAGGGCTATGCTACCGGGCTAACGGTACATCATCTGACCGGGGAAACGGTGTGTGTCGCGCTCAGTGCTAACAATCTGCCCGCACTGGCGCAACAGTTGCGTACCCACTACCCGGATGCATTGCTATTGTTGGCCGCCGATAATGACGAGAACGGCACCGGCCAGAGCCGCGCAACAGAGGCCGCCCAATTGAGCGGCGGTAAGCTGGCGTTGCCGTCGGTTGTCAGTGACTGGAACGACGTTTATCAGCAGCAAGGCAAACTGGCTACTCTGACCCAGTTACAAGCATTCAATCAGCCGCAACAGCCCAGCCCGTTTGATACGCTCAGTGACGCCGACCTGAAAGCCATGAGCGCCAGTGAAAAGGCTGAACTATTAGCAGAGCACTATCAGCACTTATTGGCCGTGCCACAGGTGGGTGAAGACCTGTGTCGCTATGAAAACGGGGCGTGGCAGGTGCTGCCGTATCGGGTACTCAGCCGGGAAATTGCCGCTCTGTTCCATAAAATCCGCGCCCCGTTCTCAGCATCCGGGATAAACAGCGTACTCGATACACTTAAGCTGATGGTGCCACAAATGGGAACACCCGCCCGGCACTTGATAGGTTTTCGTAACGGGGTATTTGATACCACTACCGGCCAGTTCAGCGCACACCAGAAAACGCACTGGTTGCGTACCGTGAACAGTGTGGACTACACCCCGCCCAAAGCTGGAGAAAATCTGTCCGACCATGCCCCGCACTTTTGGCGCTGGTTAACGCGGGCCGCCGGGCAACAACACGAGAAACAGGAGCGTATTCTCGCGGCGCTTTATATGGTGTTGGCGAACCGCTATGACTGGCAACTGTTCCTTGAGGTGACCGGGCCGGGTGGCAGTGGTAAAAGCGTGATGGCCTCCATCGCCAGCTTGCTGGCCGGTAAAGACAATACTACCTCGGCCACCATCGATACGCTGGAATCGTCGCGGGAACGTGCCTCCGTAGTGGGGTTCTCTCTGATTATCCTGCCAGACCAAGAGCGCTGGAGCGGTGATGGGGCGGGCATTAAAGCCATCACTGGCGGTGATGCTGTCGCCATTGACCCGAAATACCGTGATGCCTATTCCACCCATATCCCGGCGGTGATTCTGGCCGTCAATAACAACCCGATGCAGTTCAGTGACCGCAGCGGCGGCGTATCTCGTCGCCGGGTTATTCTGCCGTTCCCGGAAGTCATCCCGGCTAACGAGCGTGACCCGCTATTACTGGCGAAAATTACCGGTGAGCTGGCGGTGATCGTGCGCCACCTGATGCTGCGTTTTACCGCCCCCAATGATGCCCGTGCGCTACTCGAAGCGCAGCAGAACTCGGATGAAGCGCTGGAGATTAAACGCGGTGCTGACCCGTTGGTTGATTTTTGTGGTTATCTGCTGGCGGTTAATACCCCCAATGGCCTGTATATGGGGAATGCCAATATTATCCCAGCTAATCCGCGTAAATACCTGTATCACGCTTATCTGTCATTTATGGAGGCGCGCGGCCACCAACGGCCAATGAGCCTGACCGCATTCGGGCGCGCTGTGCCACAAACCTTGAGCGAATATGAAATAGCCTTGTTGAAGCGTAAGACGAACCAAGGGATGCAAACCAATCTGATATTAAGTGAAGACTGCGAGGCCGACTGGTTGCCTAAATGTGAAGCATATTGAATAAACAGCATCACGATCGTTTCTACCGATCAATATGGCGTTATTGATCTGCCTAACCCATTGGACGCTATCAGTTACGACACTTATAGTTGCGTTGTACAAACCTCATACATCCAACACCGGGGAGCAATGTATCAGTGTGTACTCGGGCCAGCTTGCAGGCCTTTCTTTTATCCCCAATTCTGTCCCACAACTCTTGGCAGCTCAAAAATAATCACACCGGCCTAGGCCGGTGTTTTTGTATTCAATGGCCGACTGTTCACAGCAAGTGACCAGTTTGGATAAACTCGTCACTAACTCATCACTACCTAATCCATTGTATTTAAATGATTAAATTAAAAAGTGAACAGTGTGAACAGTTTTTCTATAAATCTTTTTTTCTTGGCTGATTTGAATATATGCCTATTGAGTTCTCACCCTAATAGTTGTTCAAAATATCACCGTATTAATTATTGTGTATAGGAAAGTGTATAGAGTCATACTTCAACTTTAAGATTTTACTTATATATCAATGTGTAATAATGTTTTAAGTATTCCTGTGATCCGCCAAAACTTGTCTGCTATGTTCTCTCACAAAAAATAAATTACTTTATAATCAAATGAATACCTAGGTTATAGTTTGTCCGAATCTACCGCGGGCTACTGGTTTCCACCATATACTGGGGGGATATCTCAGATGCGTGATTCTAAAATTTTACTTATATATCAATTAATTAATTGTATTTCTGTTTGAAACACTCCATTTATTAGCAGTTTAAGGCCAGAGGTCGAATCGTGGAAAGGTCATGATTATCTTCTTTCACATATGATTATTCGAATGTATTGTTGATTTTATCTGTATGCGGAGTATCCCGCAGGCAACTCAAACTGGAGAAATGATGATTATCTCGTCCTTACAACTTTTTAAAAACTTATCGGACGAAACTCGCCTAGGTATCGTGTTGTTGCTCAGAGAGATGGGCGAGCTCTGTGTTTGTGAGCTCTGTATGGCGCTTAATGAGTCACAGCCCAAGATTTCGCGTCACTTAGCTATGCTGCGGGAGAGCGGTCTCTTGTTAGACCGAAAACAAGGGAAATGGGTTCATTACCGCCTGTCGCCACATATTCCTGCATGGGCAGCACAGGTTATAGAGCAGGCATGGCTGAGCCAGCAAGATGAAGTTAAGGCTGTGGCTGGCAAACTTGTCTTGGCCAACAGTTCCGGCAGCAGTAAAGCTGTTTGTCGGTAAAAAAATTTTATCCAAACATATGCGTTAAAACAAATATGAAATGTCAATGTGAGAGCTTGTGGTGCATATGTACCTGTCATGTGTTGTAGCTCTGGGAGCGGTAATACCGAGATTGACCAAAATTGGGTGGATTTTCCTCCTGACGTAGTTTGTTAAAGCAGTGAGGTATAACAGTGGAGAGATTCAGTCTGCCACTGCAACTCATGGTTTAGAGAGGTTTTATGTTACTGGCAGGCACAATATTTATCCTGACAATTTATTGGTTATTTGGCAGCCGAAAGGTTTGGGAATTGGCTGGAGCGCAATATTAGGGGCTGCGCTGGCGTTAGTCTCCGGTATAGTTCATGTTACTGATATTCCTATTGTGTGGAACATTATCTGGAATGCCACCGCAACCTTTATTGTAGTGATTATTATCAGCTTATTACTGGATGAATCGGGATTTTTCGAATGGGCTGCATTGCAAGTTTACCGCTGGGGTAATGGGCGCGGCCGTTGGCGCACTTATTCTATTTGCTGTCGCGAGGAAAGGGCATGCAATTAATACCGGAAAAGTGCTACTTGGTGCACTCTGGCAAATTGTCATTTTCTCATTAGGGATGTATTTGGTGGTCTATGACCTGCACAATGCCGGGTTAACTGAATATCTTTCTGATGTGTTAAGTTTGTTTGCAGATGAAGGCCTGTGGGTCGCGACGATGGGCACGGGTTTCCTAACGGCATTTCTTTCTTCCATTATGAACAATGTGCCCACAGTTCTGATTGGATCTTTATCTATTGATGGCAGTAGCGCTACGTCTCTCTTTCAATCTGTAACGAGACAATAATATGAATAACATTACTATTTATCACAACCCGGCCTGCGGAACTTCGCGTAATACGCTGGAGATGATTCGCAACAGTGTAGAAGAGCCGAGCATTATTTTATATCTTGAAACACCTCCTGTGCTCGATATTTTGCCTAACATACAACAAGGTGCATTCACCAAAGAGAATGGCGAAAAGGTCGTGGATGAGTCAGGTCAAAGAGTTAAATAAAATGAGGGGGGTTAAATGCCTATTTCAAACGATTATTGGTTTTCTTATGCCTGTTTATTGGACTGTTAGCATGGTGATATGCGAATGCTATTGATGACATGAGTCTTTGATTATGGGTCGTTTTATTTTAATCTAAATCAATAAATTGCTATAAAAATTCAATAATACTGATAATAAAGACATGTGCTTAAAAACAGTATTGACATCTCATGCAGAACACGTACATTAGAATTTAACACCGGTGCAATGAGTAACGAGTTTTTTATTTAGCCGGTGTCCATGTAGCAAGTTTTAAATAATGCGATAAAGGTCACGAAATATTTTTTTATGTGAGATTCGTCATGAGTTTTTTTATATTTAACTCATACGATGATGCTTTAAAGTCACGCAGTAAATCTTTACAGTCGCATTTTTTGGACGATACGCGATGAGTTAAGGCTTTGTTATTATTAGTAATGTTCGCGATTTGTGTACATCAGTATGAGATCGAGAATATCGCGACGAAAGTAAAGCCACGTAACAAAGAGTATATATCGCGAGGGTGATGTACTCATTTAGTCAATCTTATCAATAGAATGGCTAAATGTAATAAACTGGGAATGTTACCATTTAGTTAATATATTGGAGGGCAGAGTTAGTTCTAACCGAAAATATTCCTGTAAAACAAGTACATCTTTATAAATAGTACGAAGATAAGTATCACGTTATTAAGTTGATTAATGTTTAATTTTAAATGTGTAGTACCTTAAAAGCCCTGACTAGTGTAGTTGGGGCTTTTATCATTTTGGGTCGCTGCTATCCCGAAGATTTTGTCATTGATGATCCAGTCCGCGGGTTGTTGCATATAAGTGCAGCCACCAGACAAGAATAAATTCCGCCGGTGGCATTAGCCCACTAAAAATAATGACTACAATGAACGGGCTGTCATGGTTTTCGTTTGGTTGATGCTTCGTGAATGCAATTTCGTCCAGAATAATCCGTACATCCCAATGATAACAAAGCATGCTAGTGGCATAACAAATCCTAAGGCCATTGAATAGGCATCCGCAATACTGCCCATTAGCATTGGCATAACAGCCCCGCCCACAATTGACATAACAATATAGGAAGAGGCTTTTTTGGTTTGTTCGCCCAAGCCGAAAATACCCAGAGCAAAGATAGTTGGGAACATAATCGACATGAAATAGAAGCTAAGCACCAGTGAAGTCACTGCCAACCAGCCTTCTGCAAACATAATGATCAGCATCAAGCCACAGTCGATGGCAGCAAAGATCCACAGTAGTTTGTGCGCCGAAATTTTACTCAATAATAATCCCCCAGTGAATCGGCCAAGCATAAATAACCCGAAGCCACCGAAAGCTAATAACTGTGAGGCACCACGTTCGGTAAATTTCCAGCCCTCAGGGGATTGCCAGCTCCAGCTATTCGGTAAGAATGCAGCAACTGTCTGGCTAAATAAAGGGGAGTGGTCGACAACATAGTTGATAAAGAAGCTAAATACGCCCGTTTGCCCTGCGACATATAAGAACTGGGCAACAATGGCTAATACAAAATGGGGGCGTTGCCATAAAGAAGGGCTGTTCTGGGTATATCCTTCCTGAGGAATATCTGATTCGGGTGTGATGTCAGGAATTTTCGTGAAGAAAAAGACCAAGGCCAGTATCGCAACAGCCAAACCAATACCCATATACGGAATAAATAAAGCGTCATTACTGGTGTTCACATCGCCGGTCGCTGACAAGATAAAATGCCCACCGATGAGTGGGCCAAATATCAAGCCAATACCAGTACAGGATTGTGATAAATTCAGGCGTGCAGCACCTTGTTCTGGGGAGCCCATTACGGTAGCAAAAGGGTTCGCAATGGTCTCAATACAGGTTAGCCCGGTAGCCAGAATAAATAACCCAACCAGAAAGGCCCAATATTCCCCGATGCTGGCAGCAGAGATAAACCAGAATGCTCCCAATGCGATTAATGCCAGACCAATAAAAATTCCGCCTTTATATCCATAGCGCCGAGCTAATATTCCTGCCGGGATCGCCATGACGAAATAGCCAATGTAGTTAGCAAATTGTACTAATGCCGATTCAGCCTTAGACACTTGTAACGTATTTTGAAAATGTTTATTAAGAATATCAATTAACCCGGTACTAAAGCCTAAGACTAAAAAGAGACAGGTAAGTAAGAAGAATGTGAACCCGTGGTTTTTACCATCAGGTGTGGTGAACATATTTTTTATGCTCATAATATTACCCCATAATTTTTGTTTTCAGGTAAAAGTATCCCTACCCATGGAGGGGCATATCTTTTACCTGTGTGAGGGTGAATAATTACATCAGTTTATTAACTTCATCTGCCGTTGGCGGATTTGCACCTTTATTACGGCAATTTAGTGCCGCCGCAATACTGCCAGTTTTTAATGCTCGAGCTAGCATATTGTTATCCAGTTTTGCCAATGTTTTATCTTTAATACCATCGACTAATACTGACAACAATCCAGCGGTGAATGTATCTCCAGCACCAATGGTATCAGCAACTGATACTGACATAACTGGCTGATATTTATTACATTCTAGAGTGTAAGTCCACGCGCCATCACTGCCACTGGTGATAGCCACCATCAAAATACCTTTAGCAAACATCCGATCGACAAAATGTTCAACAGCTTCATCCGGAGCTAACCACTGGAGGTCAGATAGACTGAGTCGTAGCAATTGTATTCGCCCCGTAATGCGATTAAATCGGTCAAGATAAACTTGGCGATCAGGAATTAAACTTGGGCGAATGTTAGGATCAAAAGAAATAAAGCCATCCAGCTGGGTTAAATAATTTTCCCATGTTGTACCGCAGGGTTCTTGCATTAAAGAAATTGAGCCGAAGTGATGTAATGTTGCTTCAATCGGCGCGGGTAGATCCTCTGATTGAATAATTACATCGGCTGCCTGACGAGAATAGAATGCATATTCAGGTTCAGTCTCAGGGTGGGTTAATACAAAGGCTAAAGTCGAAGGTGCCGGGTTCCGACTAATAGAGGTAGTTCCCACGTGATTCAACTCAAGATGCTGCAATAACATATTACCGAACATATCGGTGCTCAATTGCGTGCAGTAATCGACTTGAGTGCCTAAACGGCCAAGTGCTACCGCCACATTATACGGTGAGCCACCAGGGTGAGGAATAAAAGCCTGCCCATCATAAGTAAAATCGATCAAGCTCTCGCCGTAGCAAATAATCCGCTTCATATTCACTCCTGATATTCAGGTTGGCTTATAGGATAAGGGCCAATATTGACCACTTTGATATCTGGGCCAGAGTCTTTACCAGATAGCAGCATGTAGGTTGCGGGCTTTTCCAGTGCAAAAGGAGCGAAATGCCAAGTATCACGATAAAGAATTAATCCGAATGACCCATCCATATGCACCGCGACAAGTTTTTGTGGATCAAGCTCTCCCGGCGCACCAAGAACCATCACACTGTTACCCTTTAAAGGAATAAAGGCTTCTTCCATCAAATGATGCTGCTCTATCTGTTCCATTAATAATGGGAGTGGATAACAAATGAGATAGCTGGCGACAGGATGCTCATTGAAATCATTGGCATCGCATATATTGTGATAACAATCAATATCGCCTCTGGCGAGAGTTGGCGGTGTTGTGGGTTGGCCTACTAATCGAGCGAAAGGCGCAAGATTTTCCGCCGTTGGCTCAATAAGTGGGATGGTATGTAAAACAGTCATAATTTATCCTCTAGTTATTCTCTGGTGTTGTTTAAAAAAATCAAAAGAGTCAGCTTTAGTTAGGGCGGGCTGTTGATGCGCGTACAATCAGTTGTGGGTCAAAACGTTCTGAGAGGGCTGCACCACTGATGTTGCCTCGTAAACGTTCTATTAATAGTTCTGCGGCATGTTTCCCCATGTCATACACCGGCTGGCGAATAGTGGTGAGTGGGCACGGGAAGAAACTGGCCCAATCTGGATCGTCAAAGGCAACCACGGAGACTTCGTCAGGCATTTTGATGTTGCGCTGATAAATGGCATGCACCACACCTGCGGCAATATCGTTGTTTGCTGCAATAATTGCCGTTGGACGTTGCGCGATGGGTTTGGACATCAGCAAGTGTGTCTGCTCACAGGCATCGGCAAACAGTGATGTTGTTGCCGGGATTTCAATGACATCCGTATAGGTCTCTTCAGGGCAAACCTGACGAAAACCCGCCAGACGCTCAGCAAAGGTAATGGTTTGGCTACTGCCCCCGATATAGGCGATGCGTGAGTGTTTTAGCTCCAGCAGATGGCGCGCAGCCATTTCCACGCCAAGGATATTATTCAATAACACCGTATCGCTGCCGACATGGCCTGAAATTCGGTCTATTTCGACGATGGGAATATTGGTAAAACGCTGCAAATTATCGCGTGTGTTATGTGTTGGAGTGATGATCAGCCCTTGTAACATATGGCTGCGCAATTGTGTCATCAGTTGCTCTTCGCGCAATGAATCCTCGTCAGTGCTGCCAACAATTAGGGTATAACCGGCTTTATAGGCGACATCTTGCACTGCTTTGACAATCGTGGCGTGGAAGGTATTGAGAATATCAGACACAACTAAACCAATAACTTGTGATCCTCCTTGCCGGAGATTGCGTGCAAAGATATTGGCTTCATAACCCAATTCGTCGATGGCTTTCATCACTCGCTCGCGGGTCGCTGCAGCGACTTTCTCGGGTCGGGTCAGTGTGCGAGATACGGTGGAGGCAGAAAGACCGGTTTTCTTTGCGATATCAATTATATTGGCCATGCGTTACCTTAATGACAACGTTTGCATAAATGATTAAAAAAATAATCACATATAAAACAAAATAATAAGAATAAATAGCAATGTTGCCACATGAAAAAATGACAACGTTTGCATCTAATAATGCTCAAATAATAATTCAGGCGAACAAATAATAATCAGGAGTTGATCACATTTATATAACGAATATGGATGTTAGGTAGGGATAGCGTGGCGGTGCAAATATGAATAGGTGTAATGCAAATGGTTTTTAATCGCCAAACAGCACTATCCTCGCTAACCCGCTTATTTATCAGGCGAGATATCGCGCATTTTGAATGTCACAATGTAAAATCTGTGTGAAATATATGTGACTCCGTGCGCAAAAATAGACCAATTTTATGCTGGCTTCATCGTTAAAATCACGTCGAAAATCCTCTCACCTCACCTTAATATAGAATGGTAATTATTATAAATAATTAATTTTAAACATTATTATAATTATTCTTTTTTAAATACATGGTGATTTATTGCCACTTTTTTGGTGCTTGATTGTACTTGTCTATACGAGTATATGTTAATAAATACTCAAGCTAAGTAATGTCGTTGACACCTGAAAAACTGGTTGAAGGAAATTGCCGTGACTGCCAAAAATAGATTCCGTGATAATGAGATTCGAGCTTCGCGTGGAACAAAACTTACCGCCAAAAGTTGGATGACCGAAGCCCCGCTGCGCATGCTGATGAACAACCTCGATCCTGAAGTTGCTGAGAATCCAAAAGAATTAGTGGTTTACGGTGGGATTGGTCGTGCGGCCCGTAATTGGGAATGCTATGACAAAATTGTGGAAAGCCTCACTCATCTGAATGATGACGAGACCTTGCTGGTTCAATCAGGGAAACCGGTTGGTGTCTTTAAAACGCACAGTAACGCACCTAGGGTGTTGATTGCTAATTCTAATTTAGTTCCTCATTGGGCCAATTGGGAGCATTTTAACGAACTGGACGCCAAAGGGCTGGCCATGTACGGCCAAATGACGGCGGGCAGTTGGATATACATTGGTAGCCAAGGCATTGTCCAGGGTACCTATGAGACCTTCGTTGAAGCGGGCCGACAGCACTTTGGCGGTAGTTTGAAAGGGCGTTGGGTGCTGACTGCGGGATTAGGTGGCATGGGGGGGGCACAACCGCTAGCGGCCACTCTCGCTGGCGCTTGTTCGCTGAATATTGAGTGTCAGCAAAGCCGTATCGATTTCCGCCTCAAAACCCGCTATGTCGATGAGCAGGCGACTGATTTAGATGACGCGCTGGCGCGTATCAAGAAATACACCTCCGCCGGACAAGCCGTTTCTATTGCTTTATGTGGTAATGCCGCTGAGATTTTACCGGAACTAGTACGCCGTGGGGTACGCCCAGACATGGTGACCGACCAAACCAGTGCTCATGACCCACTGAATGGCTATTTGCCCAAAGGCTGGGGTTGGGAAGAGTATCGCCAACGGGCGCAAACTGAGCCCACGCTAGTGGTCAATGCCGCTAAAACGTCGATGGCAGAACATGTTGAGGCGATGCTGGCTTTCCATAATATGGGTATCCCGACCTTTGATTACGGCAACAATATTCGTCAGATGGCACAAGACATGGGTGTCACCCATGCATTTGATTTTCCTGGATTTGTTCCAGCCTATATTCGCCCACTATTCTGCCGTGGCATTGGGCCATTCCGCTGGGCTGCGCTTTCCGGTGATGCAGAAGATATCTATAAAACGGATGCAAAGGTCAAAGAACTCATCCCTGATGATGAGCATTTACATCACTGGTTAGATATGGCGCGTGAGCGCATCAACTTCCAAGGGTTGCCGGCTCGCATTTGTTGGGTTGGCTTGGGGCAGCGCGCTAAATTAGGCTTAGCTTTTAATGAGATGGTAAGAACTGGTGAGTTGTCAGCCCCCATTGTGATTGGCCGTGACCATCTGGATTCTGGCTCAGTCGCCAGCCCTAACCGTGAAACCGAAGCTATGCAGGATGGTTCTGATGCTGTTTCTGATTGGCCGCTGCTCAATGCATTGCTGAATACAGCCAGTGGCGCGACGTGGGTATCTTTGCACCATGGTGGTGGTGTGGGGATGGGGTTCTCGCAACATTCAGGCATGGTGGTGGTATGTGATGGCAGCGATGACGCCGCCGAACGTATTGCTCGAGTATTACATAATGACCCAGCAACTGGCGTGATGCGTCATGCGGATGCGGGTTATGACATCGCGATTAATTGTGCACAAGAGCAGGGGCTAAACCTGCCAATGATTGCCGCAACTCAAGGGAAAAAAGCATGAAAATAACAATGACACTACGCCCAGGCCAGATGACTCTGGCTGATTTGCGACATATTTATCAGCATCCCGTTCAGATATCCTTGGATGAAAGTGCCTATGCCGCCATACAGCAAAGTGTGGATTGCGTGCAGGCCATATTGGCAGAGAAACGCACTGCTTATGGTATCAATACCGGATTTGGCTTATTGGCATCGACGCGCATTGCCACGGAAGATTTGGAAAACCTACAGCGCTCGATAGTCCTTTCCCATGCTGCGGGTGTTGGTGAGCCGAATGACGATGCGATTGTACGGCTGATAATGGTGTTGAAAATTAACAGTTTAGCTCGTGGTTTCTCGGGTATTCGACTGGCCGTTATTCAGGCGCTAATAGCATTAGTTAACGCGCAAGTTTACCCACATATTCCACTCAAAGGGTCAGTGGGGGCTTCTGGCGACTTGGCTCCGTTGGCACATATGAGTTTGCTGTTGCTCGGTGAGGGTAAAGCCCGTTATCGGGGTGAATGGCTGGATGCACGTGTGGCACTGGCAAAAGCAGGTTTAGAGCCTCTTACGCTGGCGGCGAAAGAGGGGCTGGCACTCCTTAATGGCACTCAGGTTTCCACCGCTTATGCTTTGCGCGGTTTGTTCGAAGCTGAAGATCTTTACGCCGCCGCTTCTGTCTTTGGCAGCCTGACGGTTGAAGCTGCGTTAGGCTCTCGTAGCCCATTTGATGCTCGTATCCATGCCGTTAGAGGCCAGCGTGGGCAAATTGATGCCGCTAATGCATATCGCCACTTACTCGGTGAGCGCAGCGAAGTTTCTGAATCTCATCGTAATTGTGACAAAGTCCAAGACCCCTATTCTTTGCGTTGTCAGCCACAGGTCATGGGGGCTTGTCTGACCCAAATGCGTCAGGCCGCTGAAGTATTGGCGATTGAATCGAACGCGGTGTCAGATAACCCATTGGTCTTTGCTGAGCAGGGTGACGTGTTGTCTGGTGGTAATTTCCATGCAGAGCCGGTGGCTATGGCGGCAGATAATCTGGCGCTGACATTAGCGGAGATGGGCTCATTATCAGAACGCCGTATTTCGCTATTAATGGATAAACATATGTCGCAGTTACCGCCATTCTTAGTAGAAAACGGCGGTGTAAACTCTGGCTTTATGATTGCACAGGTCACCGCCGCAGCATTAACCAGCGAAAATAAAGGGTTGGCATTCCCCTCCAGTGTTGACAGCATTCCAACCTCGGCGAATCAGGAAGACCATGTTTCGATGGCACCCCGCGCAGGTAAGCGCTTGTGGGAAATGGCGGAAAACGTACGCGACATTCTGGCCATCGAGTGGCTGGCAGCATGTCAGGGGCTGGATTTGCGAAAAGGACTTAAGACATCTGATACGCTGGAGCCCGCACGCCAGTTGTTGCGTAAGCATGTGGCCTACTACGAAAAAGATCGTTTCTTTGCCCCCGATATTGAAGCTGCAAGCAAGCTGATTGCTCAACGTCATTTGAATGAACTGATGCCCGCGCATCTACTACCAAGTCTTTAATAACTCATAATAATTAGTCAAGAACATTGACCTATAGGTGATCCCAATAATCGGGATCACCCTCTCTGAACCCCTGCCTGAAAGGGCATAAATCTTGCGAGAATGTCCCATGAAGAATGATTCATCCACGCTCAAACGTGGCCTTAGCGCCAGACATATCCGTTTCATGGCGTTAGGTTCCGCTATTGGCACGGGCCTATTTTATGGTTCTGCCGAGGCTATCCGTCTGGCAGGGCCCGCAGTATTACTTGCTTATCTGATTGGCGGTGCAGCGGTGTTTATGGTGATGCGCGCACTGGGTGAAATGGCGGTACATGATCCGGTTGCAGGATCTTTTGGTCATTACGCCAGTCGCTATCTTGGCCCATTGGCAGGTTTTCTAACCGGCTGGACATATACCTTCGAGATGGTCATCGTGGCACTCGCAGATGTCACCGCGTTTGGTATTTATATGGGGTTGTGGTTCCCGGATGCGCCGCAATGGGTTTGGGTGTTGAGTATTATTTTCTTTATTGGTGCGCTAAATCTATGCTCAGTCAAAGTCTTTGGTGAAATGGAGTTCTGGTTATCGTTGCTAAAAGTGACTGCAATTATTGCCATGATTGCAGCAGGGCTAGGCATTATGATGTTTGGCTTTGGTGCTGGTCATGAGAGCACTGGCGTCAGTAATTTATGGTCCCATCAAGGGTTCATGCCAAATGGTATTACGGGGGTAATTGCTTCATTTGCTGTAGTGATGTTTGCCTTTGGTGGTATCGAAATCATCGGGGTGACCGCCAGTGAAGCGAAGGATCCAGAAAAAGTATTACCACGGGCGATTAATACCGTCCCAGTGCGTATTCTACTGTTTTATGTTTTGACCTTATTTGTTTTGATGGCGATTTATCCGTGGAATAGCATTGGGCAAAATGGCAGTCCTTTTGTAGAGATTTTCAGCAGTTTAGGGATTAGCTCTGCGGCGAACATTCTGAACCTGGTGGTTATTACTGCGGCTATTTCGGCGATCAATAGTGATATTTATGGTGCCGGTCGTATGATGTACGGCTTAGCGCAGGAGGGACTGGCACCTAAGTGTTTTAGCCGCCTGACCCGCAATGGTGTGCCATGGATGACAATTTTAGTGATGGCGATTGCTTTATTATGTGGGGTGGTACTGAATTATTTGATCCCAAAAAATGTGTTCCTGATTATTGCCTCGATTGCGACTTTCGCGACTGTTTGGGTGTGGCTAATGATTCTAATATCGCAAGTTGCGATGCGCCGCTCAATGAGTAAAGAAAATGTAGCCCGCTTAGCCTTCCCTGTGCCTTTCTGGCCGGTTGCACCTATCCTGACCATTATCTTCATGGCATTTATTATCGCGGTTTTGGGGTATTTCCCTGACACTCGAATTGCCATGTATGTTGGTCTAGCCTGGGTTGCATTAATGACTCTTGCGTGGTGGGTTTGGTTACGTAAAACCCCCGCCAATATGATTACAGAGCGAGTGGAAAACAGCGAAGCGTAGGTTCGGTAGATTTTAATTGGGCCACTGATAATAGTATTTTTTGGCCCGATTTATTTTTCAGGTATGGGGTGTACTTAAAAGCCAAATCCAGCAGAATAAAGGGATAAATGCCCAACTTGACTCCACCCATCACATTCCCTGCCAAGGCTTCTGTTTTCAATGTAAACCAACCATTCTCGAAAGGATTAGACTCATACTCATAAGGGCGATGAAATCGAAGATAATCAACTCTTCTCTAGTGGAAGGGGTCTGTTCGAGAGTAGATTCGGTCGTTTTCAGGGCATGTTATTCTGTAAATCAGCAACTCTGATATAAAGTAACCGTAATAAAGTTAAACCCGTTTATTTAATACTATCGTGAAATGAGGTGGATAATGGGGAATTAAGCTGTTTAAGATTGTTTCTTTGACAGTAATGACTGGATGCCAATTTTATTAATACTGCACTATATACCAAGATAATGCTTTGCGTTTAAAGTACGATATGACCAGATGGTGATAAAGTGGCCTTAATGATGAAAAAAATTATATACATACGGAGTAACTACCCATGCCTGCCATAGCCATTAAACGGTGGATTAAACGGATTGTTCTGGTTTTGGTGGTAATGTCCGTTACCATACTGGCAATACGCATTTACGATACACAACGTGGCCCGAAACTTGAGCTTTGGCACACGTTTGTTCCTCATGATATGCGCGCCGCCGAAATTGATAAAGCCAATTGGGCAGATTACATAAAAGCTGAAAATGCGCTTTTCGATGAAGTTCGGATTAATGTGACCGAAAAACTGGAGCCGGGAGCACAGGTTCCGCTTAATCGTTATTATTCTGGTAGCGCGATTTATCCGCCTCATTTTAAAAATGACTGGAACCGCTCTTACATTCTGCAACCGGAAGGTAAACCTAAAGGTGCCGTCGTATTACTGCATGGTTTAACTGACACACCCTATAGTTTGCGCCATATTGCGGAAAATTATCGCGAGCGTGGTTTTGTTGCTATTGGTATTCGTTTGCCTGCTCATGGTACCGTCCCCGGCGCTTTGACTGATGTGGATTGGCAGGATTGGTTAGCCGCTACACGCCTTGCTGTTCGTGAAGCGAAAGCCCTGAGCGGCCCGGATTTACCATTGCATGTCATTGGTTTTTCTAATGGCGGCGCGTTGGCAATGAAGTACACCTTGGATTCACTGGATGATCCGGCACTGGCAAAACCTGAGCGAGTTATATTGATATCTCCAATGATTGGAGTAACAAGCTTTGCACGTTTTGCCGGTATTGCCGGTTGGCCAGCTATTTTCCCTGCCTTTGCGAAAGCAGCTTGGCTTGGGATTGTGCCCGAGTTTAATCCGTTCAAATATAACTCTTTCCCGGTGAATGCTGCTCGCCAGTCCTATTTACTGACGTCCGTTTTGCAACAGCAAATAGCGCGTGATGCCAGAAATAATAAAATGGAAGAGTTACCGCCAATTCTGACTTTCCAATCATTGATGGATTCAACGGTCAGTACCCGCGCGGTTGTGACGGCTCTTTATAACCACTTGCCGAAGAATGGGAGTGAGGTGGTGCTGTTCGACTTGAACCGCGCAGCCAGTTTTGGCCCGCTATTAAGAAGTTCTTCTTATACAGCTTTGGCCCGTTTATTACCGCCACCGCCGCGTAATTATAGCGTCACCATTATTACCAACGTTTCACCGCAAAGTAATGAAACGGTGGCGTTAACAACCCTGGCAGGGCAAACCAATGAGACCTCTGTCCCGACTGGATTGATTTATCCGCCGGATATTTTCTCGCTATCTCATGTGGCGTTACCATTCCCAATGAGTGATTCGCTCTATGGTCGCTACCCTGAGCCGCGTGATCAATACGGTATCAGCCTAGGGACATTCGCCGCACGTGGCGAGCGGGCCGTGCTGGTCGTGGGATTGGATTCACTGATGCGTATCTCATCTAATCCATTCTATCCATATATGTTGCAACGCATAGACGACAAGATAGATGTCCCCGCTAAATAATAGTTTTTATAAATGATAGTGTTTCTAAGCCCCCGATTGGGGGCTTTTTCATAATGAGTGTCATACTTTCAAATCGTAGATGTTCTTCATCTTTATTGACCCGGAAAGGAATGCATCATGTCTATTGAAAAAGTCGTATACCGCGCCAAAGCGAAAGCCACTGGTGGCCGTGATGGTCGAGCAACATCCTCTGATGGTGTACTGGATGTGAAATTGGGTGTGCCAAAAGAGATGGGCGGGGCCGGTGGCGCGGTGACTAACCCAGAACAGTTGTTTGCTGCTGGTTACTCTGCTTGTTTTCTGGGAGCCTTGAAGTTTGTGGCAGCAAAAGAAAAAGTGAAAGTGCCTGACGACGCCAGCATTGAAGGAACAGTCGGTATTGGTGCCATTCCAACGGGTTTTGGTATTGAAGTGCAACTAGATATCAGCCTGCCGGGTATTGAACGCAGTGTGGCTGAGGATTTAGTGAAGAAAGCCCATGTTGTTTGCCCATACTCCAATGCAACGCGCGGCAATATTGAAGTCACGTTGAATATCAAATAAATCACTATCCCCAAGCAAAATCCCATGAGAATTATCTTGTGGGCATATCGTGCTTTTTCCCCCAATTTACTGCTGATTGAGCAGAGATATCCTAGCCGGACTTTGCGCTCTGCCGCGGATTGCATGACTCAGAATTGTTAAGATAATTCTTGTAACTGAAATCAATAGCGTGCTTATTAGCTCTGTACTGAACCTGAGGCGGGGTTCACTGTCTGATTGATTCAAGCCGCAAATAGTGCCTTTGGAGACCCTGCGTTATATGGACAGAGTTAAATCTTTATCACAGCAAAGCATTTCTTTGTTGTTGGCTGTTTATATTGGCATTTTCCTGAATATCTCTGTCTTTTATCGTCGTTTTGACACCTTTAGTCAGGGCATCCAAGGTATAAAAGTCGTGTCTGCTATCACTGAAGTGATGGCCATTATTCTGTTTACCTTTTTCGTTATGCGCATTATCTCCCTCGGGGGAAGACGGTTTTATCGTGTCGTGGCCACCCTTCTGGTGCTAATTTCTGTTGCAGCCAGTTATTACATGACTTTTTTCAATGTCGTGATTGGCTATGGCATCGTTATTTCCGTTTTGACCACGGATACTGATTTATCAAAAGAGGTTATCGGGCTTCATTTTGTTATCTGGATGGTTGTCGTCAGCGCACTGCCTGTGCTGCTTATCTGGAAAAATACCTTACAGTTCACTTTGCTCGAACAATTCCGCACGCCAGGCCAGCGCATCAAACCAATATTACTGATGGTGGCTGTTGTTGCATTGGTGTGGTTACCGCTTCGCTATCTGGATAAAGTACAACATGCGGATGAACAACTGAACACGGTGGATTTACCGAGTTATGGCGGGGTAGTTGCTCACTCCTATCTGCCGTCTAACTGGTTGGCAGCATTGGGTTTATATGCTTATACCCAATATGATGAAAAGTATGATGCGGCGACATTATATGACCCCGCCGAACATCATACTTATATTGCACCCGCCGGAATTGATGACACTTATGTGGTATTTATCATTGGTGAAACAACGCGTTGGGATCATATGGGGTTATTGGGATATTCACGCGACACCACCCCGCGCCTAAGTAAAGAAAAGAATTTAGTCGCTTTTCGCGGCACATCTTGTGATACCTCCACCAAACTTTCATTGCGCTGTATGTTTGTGCGTGAAGGCGGGGCAGAAGAGAATCCACAACGGACTCTGAAAGAGCAAAATGTGTTCGCTGTGATGAAATCCTTGGGCTTCACTTCCGAATTGTTCGCGATGCAGAGTGAGATGTGGTTCTACAATAATGCGAATGTCGATAACTATTCATTCCGCGAATTGATTGCTTCTGAGAAACGTAATGATGATAAGCCGGTGGATGATATGCTACTGGTCGATGAACTGAAAGAATCTCTGGCGCGCTATCCTGTGGGCAAGCATTTAGTGGTGTTGCACACTAAAGGCTCACATTATCTTTATTCCCAGCGCTACCCGCGTAGCTATGCCCTCTATCAGCCCGAATGTATGGGTGTGGATGATTTTTGCAGTAAACAGCAACTGGTGAATGCTTTTGATAACAGTGTGTTGTACACCGATTCATTTATTGCGAATGTGATTGATCAACTGCGTGATAAGAAAGCGTTGGTATTCTATGCCGCAGATCATGGGGAATCTATCGACGATAATTCTCACTTCCACGGCACCCCGCGGGAAATGGCGCCACCAGAGCAATTTCGCGTGCCACTGATGGTCTGGGCATCCGATAAGTTTCTGGCACAGCCGGCCAGTCTCAGCGCTTTTGAGCAACTACAAGCTGAGCAGCGCATTGGCAAAAACCATCGACAGATTGAATTGTTTGACTCCATCCTCGGCTGTTTAGGCTATACCTCACCCGATGGTGGAATTAATGCCAGCAATAACTGGTGCCAGGCCCCAACACGACATATTCAGCCCGCAATTTAACACCTGGATACAGGTATAATCCGATATTGATTGATTTTTGATACCTATCCACATTGTAATTATAAGCTTGCTGTATACTCCAGATTGAGTTCCTTCTCGGCTGGAGTCTTCCGTGACTTACCGTGTTGCTTTTATTGATGATCACGACATCGTGCGCTCAGGTTTTGCCCAATTACTTTCTCTCGAGGATGATATCCAGGTGGTGGGTGAATTCAGCTCAGCAAAGCAGGCTCGCCTTGGGTTGCCGAGTCTCCAAGCGAATATCTGTATTTGCGATATTTCTATGCCCGATGAAAGTGGCTTGGATTTATTGAAAGACCTCCCCTCAGGAATGGGGGTCATTATGCTATCGATGCATGACAGCCCGGCGCTAGTCGAAATGGCGCTCGAGCGCGGGGCGAGAGGTTTTCTCTCCAAACGTTGTAAACCGGAAGATTTGGTCTCTGCCGTCCGCACGGTAGGCAGTGGTGGTGTCTATCTGATGCCTGAAATTGCCCAACAATTAGCGCGTATTGCTGTTGATCCCTTAACGCGCAGGGAGCGCGAAGTTGCGGTGTTATTAGCTCAGGGAATGGAGGTGCGCGAGATTGCCGAGTCACTTGGCTTGTCACCTAAAACGGTTCATGTACATCGCGCTAATTTATTTGCCAAACTGGGGGTCAGTAATAATGTTGAACTGGCCAAACAGGTATTGAATCTATGATGCAGCGTTTAATTATGCTGCTGGCATTATTCTTTATTTATATTACCGCGGCTTTCTGTTTATGGTCTGTTGGTACACAGTTGGTTGATAGGCCCTTACAGGCCTTGCTGCTATTTCCGTTCGGCCTACGTATGGGTATTTTATTGCAAAGCCCACGGCAATACTGGCCGGGAATTCTCCTCGGTGACGCCTTATTATGGTGGCTGCTAACGGAGCAGTTTGGTTTCCCAGAGTTATTGTGGTTCGCGATTCCATTGCTGCTGGCGACGACCTTGTTAGCGGTTTTTGCATCCCCGTGGTTATTACGCCATCAGAAAAATGGCAGTGAATGGAAATGGCCGTTAATGCAGGGGGCCGTTATTATCGGGGCTGCATTGATACAGGCGTTGGGATGGCAAATTGCCAGTCAACAGGGGGCGATGGCACTGTTATTGGGGCTGGTTGGCGGTTTAACTATTGCGCCGATTTGCCTGTTATTGTGGCATTATCTAGCGCGCCAAATCTGGACGCCTTTGGAACCGGGGCTGATCCATAAACCGATTAATCTGCGTTTGAACCACATTATGTGGTATCTGCTGCTGTTTGCATTGAGTATTTGGCTGCAACACCATATTACCGAGTCAGATTTATATTTATTTGCCCCTTTCTGTCTGGCTATTCCGATTGTATTTATGTCTTACCGTTATGGCTGGCAAGGGGCCGTTGTGGCAACGCTACTCAATGGCATGGTGTTATTGATTAACACCCCGGTTGAATTAAATTCACACCGTGATTTACTGTTGTCATTATTAGCGCAGAGTTTGACTGGCTTATTATTAGGCGCTGGAATCCAGCGGCAGCGGGAGTTAAATCAGCAATTACAAATCCGGCTGAATGAAAATCGTGAATTAGCCAAAGCCTTGGTCGTGACAGAGGAGCATGCCCGCCGCGATGTTGCGCGTGAGTTGCATGATGAGGTAGGGCAGACTGTGACAGTCATCCGTACTCAAGCCAGTATTATCAAACGGTTAACAGCACAACCTCAGGTTTTAACCAGTGCCGAAATGATAGAGATACTGGCTTTACGGGTTTACGATGGTGTGCATGATGTTTTAGCTAAATTATGGCCCGCAGCATTAAATGATTTGCCATTATCGGGGGCTATTGCAGCATTGATGCGTGAGCTTATCCCACAAGATCAGTCAGTTGTGGGGGTGCTACACTGGCAACTGGATGATTATTCAATTGATGAAACACTGAAAATTACGTTATATCGCATCTGCCAAGAAGGTGTGACCAACGCATATCGTCATGGGGCTGCCAACCGGATTGAGATTAATGCGACACAGGATAATCAGAATATATATCTCACTATCCGTGATAATGGCAAAGGTGTGGATTTGGCGACATTAACGCCAGGTTACGGATTGCGTGGTATGCAATCACGGGTGAGTGCATTAGGTGGGAGCTTTAGCTTAAGTGTGAATCAGGGCACTTGCTTAAATGTGATCCTGCCCACAGTTTCCACTCCTGCTAAGGAAAACTAGGAAATATTCTCGTTTATAGTGGGAATTTCCCTAATTAGTTTCGCGCGTGCGCGCACCATGATGACCGCACTTATATAATACTCTGAGGTTCAATATGTGGTCTTTCCTCAAAAGTCGCGATAACATACCAGTGGTAACCAATCAGGAACAGATTGATTCGTCTTACAAATACTGGCGTATCCAGTTAATGTGGACAATGTACATTGGCTATGCAGCTTTTTATTTCACACGTAAAAGCTTCAATTTCATTATGCCAGCCATGCTTAGCGACTTAGGCCTAACGATGTCAGATGTTGGGATTTTAGGTACGCTATTTTATATCACTTATGGTTGTTCTAAGTTTATTTCGGGGATGATCAGCGACCGCTCAAATCCACGTTATTTTATGGGTATTGGTTTGGTCATGACTGGGATAATTAATATCCTGTTTGGCATGAGTTCTTCATTGCTGGTATTTGGTACCTTGTGGGTCATTAATGCCTTCTTCCAAGGGTGGGGCTGGCCGCCATGCTCTAAAATATTGACCAGCTGGTATTCCCGCTCGGAACGTGGCAGTTGGTGGGCAATCTGGAATACTTCACATAACTTTGGTGGCGCATTAATTCCCTTGCTAGTTGGCTTTATTTCTCTGCACTTTAGCTGGCGCTACGGCATGATTATTCCAGGCATTATCGGTGTGGTAATTGGTTTACTGATGTGCTGGCGACTGCGTGATAAACCTAGCACCATGGGGCTGCCAAGTGTAGGCAAGTGGCGTAATGATGCCATGGAGCTGGTGCAGGAATCTGAAGGCCAAGGGCTATCAAACAAAGAAATAGTCAAACGCTATGTCTTAACCAATAAATATATCTGGTTGCTGGCGGTTTCCTATGTGCTGGTTTATATCGTCCGTACGGCGATCAATGACTGGGGAAACCTCTATTTGACGCAAGAGAAAGGCTATTCATTAATGACGGCCAACTCAGCAATTTCATTATTTGAAGTGGGCGGATTTATCGGCTCACTGGTCGCCGGTTGGGGCTCAGATAAATGGTTCCGTGGTAACCGGGGGCCGATGAATCTGATATTCGCTATCGGCATCTTTCTATCTGTCGCATCATTGTGGATTATGCCGGGAGTCAGTTATGTCTTGCAGGCGGGGTGTTTCTTCGCCATCGGCTTCTTTATTTTTGGCCCGCAGATGCTCATTGGCATGGCCGCTGCTGAATGTTCACATAAAGATGCGGCGGGCGCAGCCACAGGTTTTGTTGGGTTATTTGCTTACTTAGGTGCTGCTTTATCAGGTTACCCTATTGCTCGCGTTATGGAGATTTGGCACTGGAATGGTTTCTTTGTGGTTATTTCCGTGGCCGCTTGCTTATCTGCTTTCTTCTTACTGCCATTCTTACGCGCGCAATCACCACAACTGAAACACGCTGAAGCTTGATGTTGGCTCGAATGATTCAGTTTTGGCCAAAATGATGCTTTTAGCAACAGTCACTGACGGGTTGTTAAAAAGTGATTGACGCCCTAGACGCGCCGCAGTAAGATGCGCCCCGATTCGGCGAGTAGCGCAGCTTGGTAGCGCAACTGGTTTGGGACCAGTGGGTCGGAGGTTCGAATCCTCTCTCGCCGACCAAATTTAAAAACCCTGACAGCAATGTCAGGGTTTTTTTGTGTCTGAATAGTATTATTTTATCATTCTAATTCTCAAAACTTCTTTAAATATCTCTATTTTTCTAGTTGTTAAAATATTTATCGCATTCCAAATTTATATTTATTGTTTCTCATGAAATATATTATGTCTTATTGATTGCGTTGACTTTTCTAGCCCTAAAGTAGGTAATTATATGCGCTTTTTACTAAAAGCATTTTTATAATTAATCGCTATTATTTATTTAAATAAGGAATGTATTATGAATGTAAACTGCATATATACAGGGGAAGTAGTATCAACACTATCACTGGCTATTTTATTTTCTTTCAGTAGTGTATCAATAACAAATGCTGCAAGTATTGTTGCTGATAGTCAGGCACCTATAGAACAACAAGCTAATATAAAAGTTGAATCTACCCCTTGGCCTTCTGTTGTTCCTTGTCGATCTGTGAAAGGTTGTGGTCATAGAGTGGATGTAAATATTACAGCACCTGATGGAAACGGTTTATCACATAATAAATTTACTCAATTCGATGCGCCTCATTTTAGTGATACCATTGTACTAAACAATATACTATCCAAGGAGAATAATGGTAATCCAAACTTGGCAGGAGCTGCTGCAAAAATAATTTTAAATGAGGTGAGGTCCCCACAAAAAAGTCTTTTAAATGGAACGGTGACGCTTTCAGGCCAGGATGCCCATGTTATTATTGCTAACCCATCAGGTATTGATTGTAATGGGTGTTCATTTAATAATATATCTCATCTGACACTAACCACAGGTGGTGCATATTTCAGTCATAATAACAAGCTGCAAGGTTTTGAAGTCCAGGGTGGGCAAATAAATATTAATAAGGGGGAATTTAACAGTCTGGGATTTAGTCACAAAGGGAAAAATAAAGGCTCAGCCTATCTCGATTTGTTCACTGATTCATTAAAAATTAAAGGCGATATTTTTGCGGATGATCTCTTTGTTATTGCAGGAAAAAAAATAATAAGATTGGCATCTCCTGGTGAAAGGATGGGTATCTCTTCATTAGTTTCCCATCTAAGTCCGCCAGATAACATCGACAGTGTTAAGGTTATGGGGGGGATGTATGCCAATAAGATACGTATTATTACCGAAGGAAATATCATCAATAGAAATTACATCCAATCAGCCAGTGCACTCCAAATGGTAGCAGGTGCAAATATAGACAATCGTTTGGGAAGCATAACAGCTGGGGCTATGCTGCTATATAGTGGTGGTGTGATCAATAATATCGATGGAAAAATAAAAGTCAGCAAATCAAATGATAATTCAGCAGTAGATATAGTTGCGGGAAGTTTGATTAATAATCGTGGTAAAATATACTCGCACGGTAAGAATATAAAAATAAGAGTTGATAAACCCATTGAAAATCATAAAGGTGAGATTGCTATTTTTGGTAATAAAAATAAAAAGCAGTTAAAGATATAACATCACTTTCTGGTGTTGAATATATATTAATTAACTACATTCTTATCAAGCAATTAGTCATAAGTGGTGGCTAATTGTTTGATTGATGATATTCATCCGTGGTTTCATTGATATGGGGTTTATTAAATGAAATTAAGATCTATAATTGGGATTATTACAAATAATATCAATAACCCATGGGGCGTGACAGCTTTATTATCTCTTTTGTTTTTTATATCTGTTTTATCCTTTACTGCCAAGGCAGATATTAACCAAACTCAAGCTACTATATTTAAACAGCAACACCGCGATTTAAAAAGTAGTTTTACACCATCATTGAAATATTCGTCGATGGGTAGCCAATCTGTTGCACCGGCAGAAAAGAATTTGTCAGATAATTTGTCATGCTTGGCTATTAAACGCGTAGAACTAATAAATATTGATGCTTTTCCTAATGCACGGAATTTGCTACAGCGAGCAAAACAAGTTGAAGGTCATTGTTTGGATGAGAAAGCATTATCTGCTCTGCGCGAGGAACTGCAATGGCAACTGGCTGCTGATGGCTATATTACTTCGTACGTAGCCTTTACTGAAGACAGTTACACCGACGGAATTTTATTATTGACGTTAATCTCCGGCAGCTTGAACGGTATCAAACATCATGAAGACAGCGATGGCTATGCACAGTTAAATTTAGCTTTCCCCGGCAACGAAGGTGACTTGGTTAATTTGCGTAACCTTGAGCAGGGGCTGGAAAATTTGCAGCGTTTGCCCTCAGTGGATGCCACGATGGATATAGTATTAAATCGCGAAGATTTAAGCAGTCAGATTGTGGTAAAACGCCAGCAATCTCGCTTCTGGCGAGTAAGTGCTTTCCTGGATGATGCAGGGCATTATACCGTCGGCCGTTATCGTGCGGGGGCAACGTTATTTCTTGATAATCCATTATCCTTGAGTGATTTAGTTTATTTCTCTGCCAGTCGTGAGTTAGATAATCATCATGATAAAGGTAACAGTAATTTGGCCCTGCATTATTCAGTCCCGTTTGGCTATTGGTTATTAAGCCTGACAGGGAGTCAGGGAAGCTATTATCAATCTTTGTTGCTGGGCAATAGCGCATTTAAATATCGCACCCGTTGGCGGACATTGGATATGCAAATTCAAAGGCTATTAATGCGAGGATATAATTATAAAACAGTTGGCTCCTCGGGAGCATTAATTCGAAAATCAAACCGTTTTTTTGCCAATACAGAACTGGAGATTCAACGGTTAGACACTGTTGACTGGTACCTCGGGCTACAACATGTTTACTATAGCCATTGGGCGACCATAAAAGGTGGCGTTAATTACCAGCAAGAGACACCATGGTTTGGTGCGCGATCATCACCTGGTAGAGAGGCAGCCCCAGCGACCAAATTAATTCATCTCACTGCGTCACTGGATATTCCTTTTATGCTAGGTGAACAGCGTTTTCATTATCAACAGGCATTTAGCCAGCAATACACTCATTCAAATCTCACGGTACAAGATAATTTTTCCATCGGGGGTCGCAATTCTGTGCGCGGATTTTCTACGGGGAGTGCTTTAGTCGGGTCACAAGGATGGTTTTTAAGAAATGATTTTTCCTGGATAAATCAAAAATTGGCTAACCAACTGTATGTTGGTGTGGATTATGGTGAGGTGAGGGAGGCAGGAGAGCCATTTTTATTAGGGCGTCGCTTAGTTGGCGGCGTGTTAGGTGTTCGGGGGAATTATCATAAGGTTGGATATGACTTTAATATTGGCTTGCCACTTGATAAACCAAGTGAATTAAAAACTGATCCTGTAGCATTAGGATTTATAGTGAGTTGGCAGTATTAGTTTTCATCTATAATGGTTAACTATAATTTATGTATATGTGAAGTACTTTTAAGGTTGTAATAATGTACTAATCACCAGAGTATAAAGCTACTTTATTATAATTCAATAGGGTGGATAAATAATGATTAGCTTATGTTTGTGCTCTAGATTTAATATTAAAAATAACAGAACTGAATTATCCTATGGTTTTATTATTTATATTTTTTATTCGTTAATTTCATTTTCACATGCTGAAATTATTGTCGATAAAAATGCTCCTCAACATCAAAAGCTAGGTTTGTCTTCGATATATATAAAAGAAAGTCAATCATATTGCAAGGCTTTGAATGCATATTGCCGTGGTGCTAATTACACGACGGTGAATATCCAAACCCCCAATGAACAAGGTGTGTCGCATAATAAATATGTTAAATTTGATGTCTTAAAGGGGGCTGGGTACGATAAAGTATCGCTTAATAATTTTCTTGCATCGAGTGCTACTGGAAATCCAAATTTAATCACGGTGCCTGCAAAGGTTATTCTCAACGAAGTCACTTCAAATCAGCCGACTTTATTAAATGGTTCTCTGAGTGTTGCAGGTGAGAAAGCACATGTCATTATCGCTAACCCCGCCGGGATTCATTGTGATGGTTGCCATTTTAGCAATACTGATCATGTGACATTAACATCGGGATTGCCTGTTTTTTCAGGTGGTTACATTAATGGATATAATGTGACTGGGGGAGTGGTAGATATTGGCAAAGCCGGTTTGGTGTTTGTTGATAATACTAATGCCTATCTGGATATTTTCTCACGCTCATTAAATGTAGATGGCGAAATCAGAGCAGATGATATCTTTCTTATTATTGGAAAACACGCGGTGAGTTATGCCCCCATAGGTGGGCGTGTCAATGTAAGTTCGTTAGCCGGATTTACCTCCAAGGATGAAGATAATATTGGCATAGATGTTAGTCATTTAGGCGGAATGTATGCAAATAAGATTTTTATATTCTCCAAAGATGGTGGTGTAAAGAACTCTGGTATTATTCACGCAGATAATAAAATCAATATTACTTCAAATAGATTTATTGTCAATAATGGGAAAATATCTGCTGAGGATATCAGTCTGCGCAGCTTGGCATTAATTGATAATCAGCAGGGGACAATAAAAAACATAAAGCACTCTTCGGGGGTTGATACTAATGGGAGATTAGGGATTAATATCGCGGGCAGAATTGTTGATAATAAAAAAGGCTATATTTACTCAAATCTAGGGAGGGTGGTTATTGATGCAAAGGGTAGATTTTACAATGCTCATGGGGTAGTCAGAACTCTTGGTTCATATGGAGTCGCAGATATTAAGATTAAATCTAAAGCATTCCATAATTTTAATGGAGTAATAATAACGACAAATAATATCTCAATAAATACAGATAACTTTAAAAATAATCAAGGGCGGGTTGTCAGTGCTTTTGGCGCAGTGAATTTGCGCTATAAAACGCTAGAGGACACGACGGGAGTATTGCACGGGGGAATGGGAGTTAAAAAAACCATAAAGTAATCGATAAAATGCTTTTGTTAGCTTGCTCATCATGGCATGCACTGATTTGGGGCACGATGGTGGTGCGCCCTGATTGGGGGGCAGTTCGCTCCGCGGCCAAGTAAATAAACCGGGCGATATTTCTCTTTTTTAACAGCACGCAAAATGTTTGAGATTCCGGCTGTTTGTGACAAGGTTCACGTCACATATCGGCTGTCGCAGTCGCATTTCTCTCTATTTTCTATCGTTTTTACAAAAAAATCTGAACAGATATACATCATTTGGTAACAAAGTTTTTTTGTTTGTCATTGGTTGTTACAGCTGCTTAATTTTATTTAGACAGTTTATACCGCTGGCTTATTGCCGATAGCATAAATTTTAATGCTGATAATGTTAATGGGAAGTTTTTTTTATGTTTGCATGCTGTTTCGCATTGTCTTGATAAATCCACTTAGACCGTATTGACGTTGCCACTAACTGTTGCCAAATTGGTACCCTCAGGGGGAGTAATCGAGAGCAATTTGGGGTGATTTCGTGCACTCAATATTGTCGTCGCGATAACATTTGTCCGGCATCTCAATCCCGCATCCCTGCGGCAAAAGGCCAAAACGGTACAGTCCACTGATTAAAAAATTATAGGGCATGGCCGTACACACAACACACATCACCATAATGGAGCACAAGCGATGACGATTTCCTTGGGAAAAACAGGGATACTGAAATTCGGTATTGGGCTGATTGCACTGACCGTGGCGGCCAGTGTTCAAGCGAAAACATTGGTTTATTGTTCTGAGGGTTCTCCGGAAGGTTTCAACCCGCAGCTTTTCACCTCTGGCACTACTTATGACGCAAGCTCGGTTCCTATTTATAACCGTCTGGTGGAGTTCAAACTCGGGACAACCGAAATTGAACCTGGCTTGGCTGAAAAGTGGGAAATTAGTGAAGATGGTAAAACTTACACTTTCCACCTGCGTAAGGGCGTGAAGTGGCAAGATAATAAAGACTTCAAACCGACCCGTGATTTCAATGCTGACGATGTGATTTACTCTTTCATGCGTCAGAAAGATGACAAACATCCGTACCATAAAGTGTCTGGCGGCAGCTATGAATACTTCCAAGGTATGGGGATGGGTGATTTGATCACCAACATTGTTAAAGTTGACGATAACACTGTGCGCTTCGAACTGGCGCGCCCAGAGTCACCATTCCTGGCTGACTTGGCGATGGACTTCGCGTCAATTCTGTCTGCTGAATATGCCGACGGCATGCTGAAAGCAGGCACGCCGGAAAAAGTCGATTTGAACCCAATCGGCACCGGCCCGTTCCAGTTGCAGCAATATCAAAAAGACTCCCGCATCCTGTACAAAGCGTTTGATGGCTACTGGGGCACCAAACCGAAAATTGACCGCCTGGTATTCTCTATTACACCAGATGCGTCAGTCCGCTACGCAAAACTGCAGAAAAATGAATGTCAGGTGATGCCGTACCCTAACCCGGCTGACATCGCGCGCATGAAAGAGGATAAAACCATCAATTTGATGGAGCAACCTGGCCTGAACGTCGGTTATCTCTCTTTCAACGTTGAGAAAAAACCACTGGATAACGTCAAGGTTCGCCAGGCGCTGACCATGGCCGTCAACAAGCAAGCTATCATCGATGCGGTTTATCAAGGCGCGGGCCAAGCTGCCAAGAACCTGATCCCACCAACTATGTGGGGCTACAACGATGAAGTGAAAGATTACGGCTATGACCCGGCTAAAGCGAAAGAGTTGTTGAAGGAAGCGGGCTTGCCAGATGGTTTCGCCATCGACTTGTGGGCTATGCCAGTTCAACGGCCATACAACCCAAATGCGCGCCGTATGGCTGAAATGATCCAGTCTGACTGGGCGAAAGTGG
This sequence comes from Yersinia hibernica, assembly GCF_004124235.1. Classification (NCBI taxonomy): domain Bacteria; kingdom Pseudomonadati; phylum Pseudomonadota; class Gammaproteobacteria; order Enterobacterales; family Yersiniaceae; genus Yersinia; species Yersinia hibernica. The sequence goes on along the minus strand of NZ_CP032487.1, from coordinate 4,592,160 downwards.
GCGTGAAAGCCAAAATCGTGACTTACGAGTGGGGTGAATACCTCAAGCGTGCTAAAGACGGTGAACATGAGACTGTGATGATGGGTTGGACTGGGGACAATGGGGATCCAGATAACTTCTTCGCGACTCTGTTCAGCTGTGATGCAGCCAAACAAGGTTCCAACTACTCCAAGTGGTGTTATAAGCCGTTTGAAGACGTGATCCAGCCAGCACGTGCTGAGTCTGACCATGACAAGCGTGTCGCACTTTACAAACAAGCTCAGGTTGTGATGCACGATCAAGCGCCTGCGCTGATTGTTGCTCACTCAACAGTGTACGAGCCGGTGCGTAAAGAAGTGAAAGGCTATGTTGTTGATCCGTTGGGTAAACACCATTTCGAGAACGTGTCCCTGGATTAATTTTAATCTAGAAAGTAGAGCCGGTGGGCGTGCATAGCATGTGCACCGGCTTCTTCATTTAGATTAAGACAGATACAGATGTGAGCCATATAACCTCGCCCAATAAGTGTCATTGTCGCAGAAATTTTGAGCATGGATTGCGCCCAAACACCGAAACACCTTATACGTGGCGGTGATGAGCACTGCTCTCTCAAAATGATGCACAAAATAGCCTAATGGGATGGGTTTAATAAGCTTGGTTGCCCACGAGCAGCCCGGCATTCTACACAGAGAGTTCGGGATATGTTGCAGTTCATACTCCGACGTTTGGGGCTAGTTATCCCAACGTTTATCGGCATTACTTTGCTGACCTTTGCTTTTGTCCATATGATCCCCGGCGACCCGGTGACCATCATGGCTGGGGAACGCGGTATCTCCGCAGAACGTCATGCGCAAATCATGGCGGAAATGGGGCTGGACAAGCCTCTCTATCAACAATACTTCCACTATGTGAACGGCGTATTACATGGCGACCTCGGTATTTCACTGAAAAGCCGTATTGCTGTCTGGGAAGAGTTTGTTCCCCGCTTTAAAGCGACACTGGAGCTGGGAGTCTGCGCGATGCTGTTTGCTATCGCCGTGGGTATCCCGGTCGGCGTGCTGGCGGCAGTTAAACGCGGTTCAATCTTCGATCACACTGCCGTGGGGGTCTCTCTCACCGGCTATTCGATGCCTATCTTCTGGTGGGGTATCATGCTGATTATGCTGGTTTCGGTGCAATGGAACCTGACCCCGGTGTCGGGGCGCGTCAGTGATACGGTCTTCCTCGATGATAGCCTGCCGTTAACCGGTTTTATGCTGATTGACACCTTGGTTTGGGGCGAACCAGGCGACTTCAAAGACGCGGTGATGCATATGATTTTGCCCGCCATCGTGCTGGGCACCATTCCCCTCGCCGTCATTGTGCGCATGACCCGCTCCTCAATGCTGGAAGTGCTGGGTGAGGATTACATCCGCACGGCGCGCGCCAAAGGGTTGAGCCGGATGCGGGTGATTGTAGTTCATGCCTTGCGCAATGCCTTGCTGCCAGTGGTCACCGTGATTGGCTTGCAGGTCGGCACCATGCTGGCGGGGGCGATTTTGACGGAAACCATCTTCTCCTGGCCAGGATTAGGGCGCTGGCTGATGGATGCTTTGCAACGCCGAGATTACCCGGTGGTACAGGGTGGGGTGTTGCTGGTCGCAATCATGATTATTTTAGTTAACTTGCTGGTAGATGTGCTCTATGGCGTAGTTAACCCGCGTATTCGTCACAAGAAATAAGGGGCGCAGAATGTCTCAACTTACTGAGTCGACAGTAAAAAGTGCGCCGAAGCCGATGACTCCATTGCAGGAATTTTGGCACTATTTCAAGCGCAATAAAGGGGCTGTTATCGGCCTGTTTTACATCATTATTATGCTGCTGATTGCCGCTGGTGCGACCTGGCTTGCCCCACACGGCCCGGCAGAGCAATTTCGTGATGCCCTACTGAAGCCGCCGGTCTGGGAAGAGGGGGGAAGCTGGAAATTTATTCTTGGTACTGATGATGTTGGCCGCGATGTATTGTCCCGCCTGATGTATGGGGCGCGCCTCTCGCTATTGGTCGGCTGTTTGGTGGTGGTGCTATCGCTGGTGATGGGGGTTATTTTCGGCTTACTGGCCGGTTATTTTGGCGGCGTCGTCGATGCCATCATCATGCGGATTGTCGATATCATGCTGGCACTGCCAAGCTTGTTGCTGGCGTTAGTGTTGGTGGCGGTATTCGGGCCTTCGATTGTCAATGCCTCATTGGCGCTAACCTTTGTGGCCTTGCCGCACTATGTTCGTTTGACACGAGCAGCAGTGCTGGTCGAGGTCAATCGCGATTACGTCACGGCCTCCAGAGTGGCTGGGGCGGGGTCGATGCGCCAGATGTTTATCAATATTTTGCCAAACTGCCTAGCGCCGCTCATCGTGCAGGCTTCTCTCGGCTTCTCTAACGCCATTCTGGATATGGCGGCTCTTGGCTTTCTCGGCATGGGTGCGCAGCCGCCAACACCAGAGTGGGGCACCATGCTCTCTGATGTGTTGCAGTTCGCTCAAAGCGCTTGGTGGGTGGTGACCTTCCCTGGTGTGGCGATTCTGCTGACGGTTCTGGCGTTTAACCTGATGGGGGACGGCCTGCGTGATGCTCTCGACCCCAAACTCAAGCAGTAATAGAGGTAGAGAGAGATGGCACTTTTAAATGTAGATAAATTGTCGGTGCATTTCGGTGACGAAAGTGCGCCGTTCAAAGCCGTAGACCGCATCAGTTACAGTATTGAGCAAGGTCAGGTGGTCGGGATTGTCGGTGAATCTGGCTCAGGTAAATCGGTCAGTTCATTGGCAATCATGGGGCTGATTGATTACCCCGGTAAAGTGATGGCCGATAAACTGGAGTTTAATGGCCGTGACTTGACCAAGATTTCTGAAAAAGAGCGGCGTCAGTTAGTGGGTGCGGAAGTGGCGATGATTTTCCAAGACCCGATGACCAGCCTTAATCCGTGCTATACCGTCGGTTTCCAGATTATGGAAGCGCTAAAGGTGCATCAGGGAGGCAACCGCAAAACCCGTCATCAGCGGGCGGTGGATCTGCTGAACTTGGTCGGCATTCCGGATCCGGCGTCGCGTTTGGATGTCTATCCGCACCAGCTTTCCGGTGGGATGAGTCAGCGGGTCATGATTGCGATGGCCATCGCTTGTCGGCCTAAGTTGCTGATTGCCGATGAGCCAACGACGGCGCTGGACGTGACGATTCAAGCGCAAATTATTGAATTGCTGCTGGAATTACAGCAGCGTGAAAATATGGCGTTGTTGCTGATTACCCATGATTTGGCATTGGTCGCCGAAGCGGCCCATCACATTATTGTGATGTATGCCGGTCAGGTGGTGGAAACCGGTAAGTCATCGGAAATTTTCCGTGCGCCGCGCCATCCATATACTCAGGCATTGCTGCGGGCGCTACCGGAGTTTGCTCAGGATAAAGCACGGCTGGCATCATTGCCGGGTGTGGTGCCGGGTAAATATGACCGGCCTGAAGGCTGCTTGCTAAATCCGCGTTGCCCATATGCCAATGATCGCTGCCGTCGTGAAGAACCTGAACTGCTGGGGCCAGCCGGGCGTCAGGTCAAATGCCATACACCGCTCGATGATGCGGGGAGGCCGACCCTATGAGTCAAGTGACTGAAATGAAAAATGAATCACAGGCCGCTAAGCCACTGTTGCAAGCCATTGATTTAAAAAAATACTATCCGGTCAAGAAAGGATTTTTTGCACCGGAGCGCTTGGTTAAGGCGCTGGATGGGGTGTCGTTCACTTTAGAGCGAGGCAAAACATTGGCGGTGGTTGGGGAGTCCGGCTGTGGTAAATCCACTTTGGGCCGCTTACTGACCATGATAGAAATTCCAACCGGTGGTGAGCTTTATTACCAAGGCCAGGATTTGCTTAAGCCCGATGAAAGTGCAGAAAAACTGCGGCGGCAGAAAATCCAGATTGTGTTCCAGAACCCGTATGGTTCTTTGAATCCACGTAAGAAAGTGGGGCAGATTCTGGAAGAGCCATTGCAAATCAACACCAAACTCAATCGCCAAGAACGGCGCGAAAAGACCTTGGCGATGATGGCAAAAGTTGGTCTAAAAACCGAACATTATGACCGTTATCCACATATGTTCTCCGGTGGCCAGCGCCAGCGTATCGCCATTGCCCGTGGGTTGATGTTGAACCCGGATGTGGTGATTGCCGATGAACCTGTTTCTGCACTGGATGTGTCAGTGCGGGCCCAAGTATTGAACTTGATGATGGATTTGCAGCAGGAACTGGGATTGTCGTATGTCTTTATCTCCCATGACCTGTCCGTGGTTGAGCATATTGCTGATGAAGTGATGGTGATGTATTTGGGGCGCTGTGTTGAAAAGGGCAGCAAAGAGGCCATTTTTAACAATCCGCGTCACCCTTATACACAGGCATTGTTATCGGCGACACCACGTCTGAACCCAGATATGCGCCGTGAACGTATTAAGTTGACCGGCGAATTACCTAGCCCGATGAGCCCACCGCCAGGTTGTGCATTCAATGCGCGCTGTCGTCGGGCATTTGGTACCTGCACGCAGTTGCAGCCACAACTGAAGAAATATGGTGATCAAATGGTGGCTTGTTTCGCCGTCGATCAGGATGAAGCGGAAAAAGCCAACGGTGCATAGCAGGCCACAGTGCTGTGCGTTTTAACATTGGCGGGGAGTGTCGCAAGACATTCTCCGCTGATATCAGGGGTAAATCCGGGCGCTATTCGGCCCGCTTGAGGCCGTTCAACCTGCGCTCTATCTCAAAACTTATAGTGGCACGTGTTATCAAACGCTGTGCCTCCTTCATCTCGTTTTGCGTCATTTTATCACCACTCTTAGCCGGTTCGCTCCCGTTCTGTACTGAGGTTGCTGGCCCTTGTTGACTGGCATTTGCCGCAACAGGCACTGGCGGTGCTGGTGGTGCTTCCTTAGGGCGCTGCATCATCTGCTTCGCGGGTTTAGTTGCTAACTTAGGTGCATGTGGCGGTGGTGCTGGTGGTGCTTCCTTAGGGCGCTGCAGCATCTGCTTCGCTGGTTTACTTGCTAACTTAGGTGCATGTGGCGGCGGTGCTGGTGGTGCTTCCTTAGGGCGCTTTATCTCGGCCTTATTTGGCATGTTCTGGGATCGCACCGCTTTGATTTCTATTTTATCAATAGGTTGCTTATCAGAAGATCGTGATGAATGACCTTTTTGCCCGAAGTTTCCAACCCATTTTTGAATTGTATTAGATATTGTTGAAAGAGCCTTGCTCAATGCACTGCTACCTCGCCCCTGAACGCCAGAGTGCTTTGACGCCGCTGTTGGTGTGGTTGAAGTTGTGCCTCTTGTTTGTGTCAGTTTCATTTGTTTTATTTCACATTATTATCCTGATGATAGATTAAGCTCACCCGCCCCTTCATATCTTTCATAAAGCGAGTCTTGCCCCATTGGGATATTTTGCTACTGATTTTGTTGTCGCTAGTAGGACGATATTGAACCGAAGTATTTATATAAGTGACAATAAAATAATTGGCATGCAAATAATAACGTATTAATTATTTATGAATGAGTGATGTTGCAGTGAAATAATGCCATAGACAGTGTTTATAATGAGAATGAAATAATGGGATTTAAATGATATAGATCGCATATATTACCAATGGATGCGAAATATTATTGGCACTTTGACCTGAATATTCTACCCATTAATGAGTTTTTCTTTATTTTGTTAGAGTAATGTTACCCATAGAACTTATTCTGCAATAAACAAAAAAGAGCGCATTAAATGCACTCTTTTTTGAACAGCAGTGAAAACCAATAATACTGTGCTAATTATTGTGGATAAGGCACCCAATCACCGCCATTTAGTCGAATATACGGTTTGCCCTGATATTGCATCACAATAGCATTATCATTTTCTGAAATAACGGCGGTTTCCGGCAAACCTTGTGTCAGAGTCTGCCAATCCACATTTGGAGTAGTAAATACTTTACCATCAACCATGCGTGATACTAATTCAGAAATAGCCAGATAGCTGCTAGGGGCGCTAACCACCACCGGGCTGGCGGGTTGTGGTGCTTTCATACCAATCAGTTTAATCCCGACGGGAATGTGCGTGATGCTTGGGCTTGGGATATCGCGCAGACCAGACATCTGCATTTTATCACCCACCAAGGCAGCACCATGCTCTGGCACCACGACCACCATGACTTTCCGCCCTGATTTTTCCAACTCTTCAAGGAAGGTATTCAGTTGGTCAAACAGGGTCTGGGCGCGCGCACGATAATCCGCGGTTTTGTTGGTGCCGACGAAGCGGTTTCCATCATGTAACGGGATGATATTCATGAAAGTTGCGCTGCGGACATCCCCCCCTTTCTTCTGCTGTTCCAGCCAGCGGTTAAGCAATTCCAGATCGTTATAAATTGGCTCGCCATCAAAGGAAGCTAATTGATTACTAATGCCTTTCTGCGACATCATCGGCGCATGCATATTGCCGTCATCTTGAATATTTTGCAGATAATTACCAAAGACACCCGAGTGATCCAGCACCAGCTGGGAGGTAAACCCGAGTTTGGCTAAGTTATCAAACAGATAACATTGCTGATCTTGTGGTTGATACAGATCTTTGTGGGATGACTGGCCGCAGCTGGCGCGCAGGAGGCGGATAGACGCCGGGCCACTGTAGGCGGTGGCAGAGTTAAAGTTTTTGAACAGAATATCAAACTTACTCCACAGCGGGTGTTTATCCAGTTGAATTGCCTCAATATCTGACCATGACAATGAACAGATATTAATAACTAATAAATCAAATGGTTGCGCGTCTCCAGGCAGTGATGCCGGGAAGGTGGTAGAGCGCGTTTTCTCTTGTTCATAAAAAGCATTCAGATGGGCCGTCAGGTTAGCATCGGTTGGTGGCCCACTGGCCTCCACCTGGCTGCTCGCCGCTGGCTGTGCTGTGTTCGTGGGCTCTGTTGCGGCGACCGTCTCAGTCGTGGGGGCCAGAGAAAATGCTGGCCCGGCAATGCCCACGATATTCAGCCAAATCATGGCTGCGACGACAAAAACGGTGACGCGAATCCATTGTGAGATAAACAGATAGCCCACCAGAATAACAAAGGCCGCTCCTATCATGGTCCAGTTAATAAAACGACTAAATAATTCAAGCAGATAGCTTAAACTGAAACCCGTCACTTGTGAACCTTGGCTCATGATGCTGTTAATGCCCGGCAGCCAGGTATCGTGATAAAGCAAGCCGATACCAATGGGGATGGCTATCCAGTGACGCCAGCGGTGGACGCGATACGCTGGGATCGGAAACAGCAAGAAAGCAAGAAACACCAAGTTAGCCAGTGGATGGAAATTCAGATAACCAAACCACAGGAGGGCAAACTTTAGCAGAAAGTAGTAATTCCATGCGCCCAGACCGCGCCAGTAGCGCCACGGACTCTGCGAGTCTTGCTGTTTATTTTTTGCGTTCATGGTTATTTCTTAATCTGTGAAGAGGAGCCATCACGCAACCAGATTCCTTCTGATTTTAAATAGCGCGCGGATAAGAACAAATGTTGTTTTTTCTCCCACCATCGTGGAAAGCGGCGGCGAGCCATATAGCCCAGTGGGAAAAAAATGATGGCACCCAGCAGCAGGATTTGCCAAATATCATTAAGATTCATTGGGTATTCTCCTGACGATGGCCAGTATTCAGTGCCAACGGCACAGGAACTCGCCGGACGACGACCGCTTGTTCTGGTGCGTCAGTGACTTGTTTATAGGTTTTTTTATCACCAGCCGCTTGCTCTGCCTCGGGAGTATTATTCATGCGGTTCATCTCTGAGATAATTTCCTGATCCTGATACCACACCAGCCGGTTGCTAAAGACCTCTGCGACGGGTAAGCGGAAAACATGGCTTAATGCCGTATCTAAGTCATTGATTCTACAAGTTGAAAGAAACAGTAGTAGCCGGTTGTCAGAGACCGTCACCACATCACCATAGCGGCGCAAATGACACAGTGTTAGCGCCTGGCGCGCCTGTAACCCCGGCACTGCCCGCAGCGCAACCAACACACCTTTACCATTTTCCGGTAGTAAAGTGTTGTTCATCAGTTGCAAAACAGATTGGCAGAACTCGGTGGGAGGCAGGTAGCCTTTGAGTTGCAGTGGGCGCAGAGCCTCCAGTAACGCATTGATATCTTCGGGAACATGGCGTGTAAAACGCTGCCCCTGAATCCCTTCCAGCATCGTCAGAAAACGCGATAATGGCGCAACATGAGGCACAATCAGATTGGCACCGCAGGCCAGCAACAAGCGCTCATCGCTGTAGCGCAGGCTGGCATGCATTTCGCGCACCACAATTTTTACCGTATTGCCGCGTTGACGCCGTATGTTATGGATCTGATGCGCCATCTCGTCAATTTGTTCACTTTGATTCAACGCAAAAATTAATGTTGCGGCATGAGTGGTCATTGCCCGTTGAGACAACGCGGCATTGGATTCCAGCAATTGCCAATTGCTGGAAAGGGGCGGAGCGCCTTCCAAAATAGTGGTTTGTGCTAAATACAGATGTTCATCATTGCGTGATTGTGGCAGCGCTTGCTGGACTTCATCCGCCATGCTCCAGCCCTGTTTATCGGCTTCGAGCAGCACCAATTGATTGGCCGTGACCCCTTTCGCCGTACTCCACCAAGAAACCACATATTGTGCGCTATCCTGCTGCCACTGTAGGTTGGCAAGGCCTTGTAAATAACGGTGTTGGCTGACTAATTGGTTCTTTATTTTATTCATGCCGGAGCTGTGACAAATCACGAGTAACGTGCAGCTCTGGGCCTCCAGCCATTGTTGAATGTGCAGGAGCCACTGTTGCATCTCTTCGCTGGTAAATGTTTGCCATAAATTCGCAGGCGCGAACAGAATGAAAAGCCGTTGCTGTGGGCGCAATGAACGCATTAAATCATGGGTTAAATATTTTAAGGCGTTTCTTTGAGCGGGTAACGTAAATAACGGTAATTTCGTGGGGCCAGAATGTCCCATATTGGTCAGGAGATTTTCAGGTTTTTGTCCTGAACAAATCAATGCCGCACGAGTATTTTCGGGTTGGCTACGAAGAAGCTGCTGACAAAATAAATTGGCATCAATTTGACGTTCAATATTGACCCAATAGAATCCAGGAGCCTGCATCACGGCTAATTCATCCCAGATTTTTCGAACACCTAATGAGAATGATCGTGACATAGATTCTTTATCTGCTTTCGTTAAAGTGCTATTGGACCAATCACTGGATAAAATCAGAGAACAATTGTAACATTGCAATAAGTATTAACCAATGTCCTTGCTTTGATATTAATCTAAGACTCACCTAATTGGGAGAAAGTATCCTCCAGTCGTTGTTATACTTAATTACCATAGCCTATTTTCTACAGGCGGATAAATGAAGACTATAATAAATCACTTTCATGAGAAAACATCACTTGAAGCTCAGGATGATCTACTAGCATTAAGTCAGGCTTTCTCACTGCCGACGTTAAGTTATATTGATATTGTCCGTCAGGAACGACTAACTAAAATGATGGCTCGTTGGCCATTGTTGGCAGAATTGGCGCAATCCACAGGGAGCGAATAGTCTATGCCAGTACTGGCGTTACAAGGCGTAAGAGGGGGCATTGGGACTACCTCGGTAACCGCAGCTCTGGCTTGGGCGTTACAGCAACTGGATGAATCAGTGCTGGTCATTGATTTTTCACCGGACAATTTATTGCGTTTGCATTTTAACATGCATTTTGAGCAATCCCGTGGTTGGGCTAAGGCTGAAATTACCGGTGAAGGCTGGCAGCAAGGGGCGATGCGCTACACCGAAAAACTGGATTTCTTACCATTCGGTCAACTCACGCAAGCTGAAAATGAGCAATTTGCTGCCTCTTTGCAAAATACAGCGCAGCACTGGCAGGAGAACCTGTCCGCGTTGCAAGCCACTGCAGCTTATCGCTGGATTTTACTGGATGTCCCCGCGGGCGATAACGCATTGACGCGTCAAGCTCTGGCATTGGCTGATAAAACCCTCATTTTGATCCATGCGGATGCCAGCTGCCATGTTCGTCTGCATCAGCAACATTTACCCGCTGGCTGCCATTTTCTGCTCAATCAGTTTGCTGCCAGCAGCCGTTTACAGCAGGATTTGCATCAGCTTTGGTTGCAAAGTCTGGATAGTTTATTACCAACGTTTATTCATCGCGATGAAGCGATGGCCGAAGCATTAGCCGCCAAGCAGCCATTGGGCGAATACAGCGCGCAAAGTCTGGCGGCGGAAGAGGTGATGACGCTGGCGAATTGGTGCCTGATTCATGGGGCGGAAAGTCGCCTATGAGTCGCCTTATGCGGATATTATTTCTGGCCCCTGTCTATCAAGCAATGCGCGGCCGCTATCATCGTTATATGCAGCAGGGCTGCACCGTTATCACCGCGTTTCTCACTACATTGGCGCTGCCGCTGTGCTGGATATTCCTGCGCCTCGAGTCCCCGAGTTGGCAGAGTGTGATACACCATCGGACATACTGGTTTCCGCAGATTTCACCTAATCGTCCACGGCTGGGGGATGGTTTACGTTATCTGCTGCAAGGCCTTTGGTTGTTATTCACCCGCCCGCAATCCAACCATGATAAAAAACGTCAGCCCGCCGCGGCGGGTAAGAGCTGGGTAAAAAATAAAAGACAGGGTTACATCCGCTGGTTGAGCAACGTTTCTGAGCGTTTTGAACTCCAGCAAATAGAGACGTCAGTGGCGGCCCGATTAGGCCAGCTCTCCAGACGTACTCGGCGTATCTTGTTTATTATTCTGGGAATTTTCACCGGCATCTTGGCCTTGCTGTGTATCTCACAGCCATTCGGCATGATGGCGCAATTCGTATTTGTCTTACTGCTATGGGCCATCGCCATGGTGGTGCGGCGGGTGCCAGGGCGTTTACCTACCCTGATGTTGATTGTGTTGTCATTAACGGTTTCCTGCCGCTACCTGTGGTGGCGATATACTGAAACGCTTAACTGGGATGACCCGGTCAGCTTGGTGTGCGGTTTATTATTACTGTTAGCTGAAACCTATGCTTGGGTAGTATTGGTATTGGGCTACTTCCAGACTATTTGGCCGCTCAATCGCCAGCCGGTGCCGATGCCGGAAGATATTAATAGCTGGCCAACTATCGATTTAATGGTGCCGACTTATAACGAAGATCTCGGAGTGGTAAAACCGACCATTTATGCGGCGCTGGGTATTGATTGGCCGAAAGACAAAATCAATATTTATATTCTGGATGATGGCAACCGGCCCGCTTTTCGAGAGTTTGCCGCAGAAGTTGGGGTGCACTACATTGCCCGGCCAACTCATGAGCATGCCAAAGCCGGTAATATCAATAATGCGCTAAAGCAGGCGACCGGTGAGTTTGTCGCCATCTTTGACTGTGACCACGTGCCCACCCGTTCTTTCCTGCAATTGACGGTCGGCTGGTTCTTTAAAGATAAAAAGCTCGGCATGATTCAAACGCCGCATCACTTTTTCTCCCCTGATCCTTTTGAGCGAAATTTAGGCCGTTTTCGGCAAACCCCCAATGAAGGCACACTATTTTATGGTTTGGTGCAAGACGGGAATGACATGTGGGATGCGACTTTCTTCTGCGGCTCCTGCGCGGTTCTGCGCCGCAGTGCTTTAGATGAAGTCGGGGGGATTGCGGTGGAAACGGTCACTGAAGATGCCCACACTTCATTGCGGCTGCATCGCAAGGGCTACACGTCTGGGTATATCCGTATTCCGCAGGCGGCCGGCTTGGCAACGGAGAGTTTGTCGGCCCATATTGGGCAGCGTATTCGCTGGGCGCGGGGCATGGTGCAGATCTTCCGCTTGGATAACCCGCTGCTGGGCAAAGGGCTGAAGTTTGTCCAACGTTTGTGCTATGCCAATGCCATGTTGCACTTTTTATCCGGCATTCCGCGGTTAATCTTCTTGACGGCACCGCTGGCTTTCCTGCTGCTGCATGCTTACATCATTTTTGCTCCGGCGCTGGCAATTGCACTTTATGTATTGCCGCATATGATTCACGCCAGCCTGACTAACTCCCGCCTACAGGGTAAATATCGCCATTCATTCTGGAGTGAAATCTACGAAACGGTGCTGGCTTGGTATATTGCCCGCCCGACCACCGTGGCGCTGCTCAACCCGCATAAAGGGACATTCAATGTCACGGCAAAAGGCGGTTTGGTCGAAGAGCAGCACGTGGACTGGGTGATTACTCGCCCATATATGGCGCTGGTTCTGCTTAATCTGGCCGGTTTGATTGCCGGTTTATGGCGCTTAGGTTATGGCCCAGCGACTGAAATCATGACCGTGATCATTAGTCTGGTGTGGGTTATTTATAATATGACGATTTTAGGCGGGGCGGTGGCGGTGGCGGTTGAAGCCAAGCAAGTCCGTCAGTCCCACCGGGTTGAGATTGCCATGCCCGCCGCGGTGGCCCGTGCCGATGGTCATTTATTCTCTTGTACCCTGCGCGACTATTCTGATGGGGGGGTGGGGATTGATATGCGCGAAGCCGGGTTACTGAAAGATGGCGAAGCGGTGCATTTGTTGCTTAAACGCGGTGCGCAGGAATACACCTTCCCTTGCGAAGTGACCCGCGCTTTCGGCACCAAAGTCGGGATGCGGATGCATCAACTGACGGTGGCCCAACATATTGATTTTATACAGTGCACTTTTGCTCGCGCAGACACTTGGGCACTATGGCAGGATGGCTTCCCAGAAGATAAACCGATTGAAAGTCTGCGTGATGTTTTGGCGCTGGGCTTTAGAGGCTATGTTCGTATGGCCAGTTATGCTCCTCCGGTAATTCGAAATGTATTGGTAGGATTGACTTCCCTGATTGCCTGGATTGCATCATTTGTACCCCATGGCGTGGATAAAAATCAGGCTCCGAGTAGCCAGGGCCAGACAGTGGCTCAACATTGATGATGATATGATGACGAGAAAAATAACCTGGTTTACCGCACTGGCTTTGGGTTTGGCGCCATTCACCCATGCTGAAACACCGGCAGTACCGTCGCCTCAATCGGCGGCATCAATGCCAGCCGCCGAAGCTAGCGTAGATTTGGCCGCCCCCGTGGCAGCACTTCCTGATGCGCCGGTGCGCGATGTCGCTTACACTTTCGCCAAAATTGCCCCGCCACCGGGGACATTTGCTTTGCGCGGGACTAACCCCGAAGGGGTGATTGAGTTTGGCGTGCGCAGTGACGAAGTTGTCACTCAGGCGATGTTGAATCTCGAATTTACACCGTCGCCGTCACTTATCCCGGTAGAATCACAGATAAAAGTCTTCCTGAATGACGAACTGATGGGGGTCACGGCAATCACCAAAGAGCAGTTGGGTAAACCAACGCGGATCCAATTGCCGATTAACTCACTTTATATCAGTGATTTCAACCGTTTGCGGCTGGTTTTTGTCGGTCATTATCAGAACATTTGTGAGAATCCGGCCAGCAATACGCTGTGGCTGGATATCAGCAAATCCAGCTCGTTAGATTTGCGCTATCAATCATTGTCAGTCAAAAATGATTTATCCCACTTCCCGGAACCTTTCTTTGATGCCCGGGATAACCGGCCGCTCACTTTGCCGGTGGTTTTTGCTACCACCCCAGATGTGGCTCAGCAGCGTGCGGCCTCTATTCTGGCATCGTGGTTTGGTGATAAAGCACAATGGCGTGGGCAGAACTTCCCGGTTTTGTTTAATCAGTTACCGGCCCAGCATGCAGTGGTTTTTGCGACTAACAACCAGCGCCCTGATTTCTTGAAAGATTATCCGCCCGTTAAAGCACCGACGGTAGAAATAATCAGTCATCCAGATAACCCATATGTGAAGCTGTTGCTGATTTTAGGGCGCGATGATAATGACCTTATCACGGCAGCGCAGGGGATAGCGCAAGGCAATATTCTGTTCCGTGGCCAAAATGTGACGGTGGATAAAGTCGAGCAACTGGCCCCCCGCTTGCCCTATGACGCGCCAAACTGGGTGCGTACCGACCGGCCAATGACCTTTGCTGAATTACAGCAATATCCGGATCAGTTGCAAACCACCGGTTTGTTGCCGCCGCCAATTTCATTATCGATGAACTTGCCACCGGATTTGTTCTTGATCCGCAGTGCGGGGATCGATATGCGCTTGAAATATCGCTATACCTCAACGCGCCTGATGGATGGTTCCCGTTTAAGTATCAGCCTGAATAATCAGTTTGTGCAGGACTATCCGCTGTCACCGAATACACCGAACGACGGTAAAATCCTGCGGCTCCCCTTACTGCAAGGCTTACAAGATGCGGCCAAGCGGCTAACCATCCCAGCATTGAAATTGGGGGCAACTAACCAGCTGCGTTTTGATTTTGATTACAGCACCTTGCTGGCGAGCGGCGCGGAAGGGCGATGTGAAACCTATTCCACTGCCCCGAACCACGCGGTGATTGATGGTAACTCCACCATCGACTTCTCTGGCTATCGCCACTTTATGGAAATGCCGGATTTACGAGCATTTGCCAATGCTGGCTTCCCCTTCAGCCGCATGGCGGATCTCTCCGAAACCCTGGTCTTGGTGCCGCCAAAACCGGTGCCATCACAGCTGACGACACTGCTGAATGCGGTGGGGAATATTGGGGCGCAGGTAGGATATCCGGCAGTGGGTATTAACATCACCGATGACTGGTCACAGGCGAAAGACCAAGATGTCGATGTGCTGATTATCGGCACCATTCCGCCGGAACTACGTGATGACCAGCAGATAAATCTGCTGGTGGATCAAACTCAAAGTTGGGTCAAAATGCCAAATCGCCAGACCGGTTTGCCAGGCATGATGGCTCCGGCATCCGACTGGGTTGCAGATAGCAAGGCGACGGTGAGCTCTGAAGGGGCGATGTCGGCCATTATCGGCGTGCAGTCACCTAACTTCCCGCAGCGCAGTGTTGTGGCGTTATTGGCGGACAGCCCGCGTGGCTATAACTTACTGAATAATGCGTTGCTCGACAGCGGTAAACGCGAGGCGGTATTTGGCTCGGTTGCTGTTATCCGTGAATCGGGCGTGAACAGCCTGCGGGTGGGCGATACCTATGATGTTGGCCATTTACCGTGGTGGGAGCGTATCTGGCACGTGTTATCGACCCACCCGGTTCTGTTGGCTGGTGTCGCTGTGTTAGTTGTAGTGATTGCCGCAATGATGGCTTGGCGCTTGTTACGCTTGATTAGCCGCCGTCGGCTGTCACCCGATGAGAGAGATTAATTCTGATGGTCGTGATGTTTAAACGACTGGTTTGCACCCTGCTGCTGCTTGCCAGTTTTGGCGCAGCAGCCGTTTGCGATTGGCCTGCATGGCAGCAGTTCAAACAATATTATATTAGTGAGGGCGGGCGGGTTATCGACCCGAGTAACCCGAGGCAAATAACCACGTCAGAAGGGCAGAGTTACGGCTTGTTCTTTGCGTTGGTAGCGGATGATCGCGAGACATTCGACCGGTTGTTAGCCTGGACGGAAAACAACTTGTCCGCGGGCGACTTAACGGCCCGCTTACCCGCCTGGTTATGGGGGCAACACCGAGAACATCGTTGGGATATCATCGACCCGAACTCGGCCTCTGATGCTGATTTGTGGATTGCATACAGCTTATTAGAAGCTGGCCGATTATGGGATAGCCGCCAATATCAGACGATGGGCACTCTGTTGTTGCAACGAATTGCCAAAGAAGAAGTGGTGAATATTCCGGGCCTCGGAAAAATGTTATTACCGGGCAAAATTGGCTTTAGTGATAATGGGCACTGGCGGCTCAATCCAAGCTATTTACCGCCGCAATTATTGACACGCTTTGCTGCTTTGGCGGGGCCATGGAAAGAGATGGTTGATGTCAATCAGCGCTTATGGCTGGAAACAGCGCCTCATGGTTTCAGCCCGGATTGGGTGGTGTGGCAAGAAGAGAAAGGCTGGCAGCCGGATGAAACACAACCGAATGTCGGCAGCTATGATGCTATCCGCACCTATCTGTGGGCCGGTATGTTATCTAATGACAGCCCGCAAAAAGCAGCGCTTATCCAGCGCTTCCAGCCTATGGCTGAAGTTACGCAACAGCAGGGTGTGCCACCGGAGAAAGTCGATACCCTCACCGGTAAAACCTCTGGCAATGGGCCAGTGGGTTTCTCGGCGGCATTATTACCCTTTTTAGCCAGCGGCTCTACGCCGTTAAATAAGCAGGCGCTGAGTGAACAGCAAAAACGGGTACAAGACGCACCTCTGGGAGCTAATGCCTACTACAGTTCAGTGCTAATCCTATTTGGCCAGGGATGGGCACAAAAACGTTATAGTTTTAATCGTCAGGGAGAACTTCAGCCCTCATGGAACAGTCAATGCGCAACATTAAAATAAACTGGCTGTTGAGCCTGGCGTTGTTGCCCCAAGCCTTTGTTGGTGTGGCGCAGGGGGCAGAAGTTGTCTCGCCGACTCAGTTTTTACTCGAGCAGGTACGTTTGGGGGAGGCGACCAATAAAGACGAGTTAGTGAAGCAATCACTTTATCGCCTGAACCTTATGGACCCCAATAACCCAGAGGTCATCGCGGCAGGGATACGCCATGCGCTGCGGCAAGGGGATCTGGCGCAAGCACAGAAACAGCTGGATAAGTTGCAACAATTGGCACCCAACTCCGAGGTGTATCGACGTGCTCAATTGATGTTCGCCATGACGAAACCCGAAGTGCGCCAGCAATTGCAGGAGGCGCGTTTACTGGCAACGGCTGGGCGGCTGGCTGAAGCTAAAGTTAAATATGATCAACTGCTGCAAGGTCAGCCCCCGACACTGGATCTGGCGGTAGAATATTGGCGGCTAGTGGCGAGATTACCGGGTCAAGAAGCTGTGGCTAGCCAGAAACTTACCGCTTTAGACCAACAATATCCCGGCAATATCGCCCTGCGCATGGCACTGGCGCGCATGTATTTCAGCCAGCAAAAGGCGGCACAAGGCTACGCGATGTTGGAAAAAGTGGCCTCGGACCCTGCGGGGGCGTCTGATGCCGCCGATTTGTGGATGGACACTATCAAAACGATGACGGTCAGCCCACAAAGTGTCGCCGCATTGACCCATTTTCTGGATGTCTTCTCAACCGGCCCTCAAGCTGATGTTGCGCGCAAAGAATTAGCTAATCAGCAAGCCATGCTCGCGGATCCGAGCTATCAGGCGCGTTTGAGCGGGTTAGCTAAAGTAGACAGTGGCGCAGGGGCTGGCGCGATACCGGCCCTGAAACAAGCACTGGCGGCCTCACCCAATGACCCGGAAATTCTGGGTGTACTGGGGTTGGCATATGCTCGGGGTGGCTCACGGGCACAGGCATTGCAGCTGTTTGAACAAGCGCAAAAATCAGATAAAGATGGCCTGAAGAGTGATAAATGGGCCAGTTTGATCAAAACCAACCGCTACTGGCTGCTTAATGACCAAGGTGATAAAGCACTGAAAGCCGGTGATATTGCATTGGCGCAACAGAAATACCAGCAGGCGCGGCAAATCGACGCCAGCGACAGCTATGCATTGATTGGTCTGGGTGATGTGGCTGTTGCCCGCCATGACGATAAAAATGCCGAACAGTATTATCAGCAGGCGCTGCGTCTTGATCCGGCAAGCAGCAGTGCAGTGCGGGGGCTTGCCAATATTTACCAACGCGAATCACCGCAAAAGGCACTGAATTACCTGAATAATTTGCCGCGTAGCCAACAGGCCAAAATGCGTGACACATTAGATAGCCTGCAATTGGATATGCTGAAACAGCAGGCTGAAAGCTTAGCCGCGCAGCAACAATGGCATCAGGCAGCGGAGAAATACCGGCAGGCGCAAAAGATGGCACCGGATGATGTCTGGATAACCTACCGACTGGCGCAAGCCATGGCCCAAGAGGGCCAGTCGGCGCAAGCTGATGCATTGTTCCACCAACTGGCGAGCCGCAGGCCGGGTGACCCCGAACAGGTCTATGCTTATGCGCTTTACTTGTCCAGCACGGGGCGAGATAGCCAGGCGCTGGCACATTTATCCACACTGCCAACAGCACAATGGAACGACAATATTCGTGAGTTAGACCAGCGCTTGAAATTGGATCAGGTGCTGACGTTAGCTCGCCAATTGCGGGCTAGTGGGGATGAAACAGGGGCCATAACGGCGTTACGCCAGCAGCCGGCCAATACCCAAATTGACCTGACACTGGCAGATTGGGCTCTGGAGCGCGGTGATTACAGCGCAGCACTGGCTGGATATCAGCACGTTCTGGCCCGTGAGCCGCAAAATCCGGATGCGCGTCTGGGCGAAATCGAGGCCTATATTGCCGAAGGCCGCCTCAGTGCTGCGCGCCAGCATTTGCAAACGGAGCCGCTGACGGGAGATAGCGCCACTTTAAATACTCAACGGCGAGTTGCTAATGCCTGGAGTGGCGTAGGTGAGCCACAAAAAGCGGCTGAAATTTTCCAGCGATTGAAACCGGTAGCGGCCAAAGGTGCGCCGTCGCAGGATAATGCACTGGTATTTCGTGATTCGGCCCGTCTGGCACAACTACAAGGGCAGCCAGCAGATGCTCAGGATGATTTCAAACAGGCGATGGTAGCCAGCGGTATTGCGCCCGTGCTGCCAGCAGATAATGACAGTTATACTTTACTGACACGTAATCAGGCCACGGATGATTGGCTTAAACGCGGTATCCGCGCTGATGCAGCTGACCTCTATCGCCAGCAGGATACCCGCGTCACACTGGATCACGACTATCTGCGATCAAGCGGGACTGAGGGGATTTCTGACCTCCGCGCGCATAACACCATGTTGCAGGTTGATACCTCGTTGGCCGATGGCCGGGCTTTCTTCCGAACGGATACGGTGCAGATGGATGCGGGAACTTTTGACAAAAATACCCGATATAAAGCAGGGACTTGTTTCCAAACTCGCTTCCCTTGTCAGACCGATTTACACCAACGCGCTACCGGTACCAGTGTGGCGGTGGGGTGGCAGAATGACAGCTGGGCGACGGATATCGGCACCACTCCTATGGGGTTTGAGGTGGTCGATGTGGTCGGTGGTTTGGCATACAGTAACAGCTGGAACCATATTGGCTGGACGGCAACGGCTTCACGCCGGCCGATATCCAGCTCATTGCTGGCATTTGCCGGCGCAAAAGATCCCAACACCAATGTCACTTGGGGCGGCGTGCGGGCCAATGGTGTCAGTTTAGGGGCCAGCTATGACCGGGGCGAAGCTAATGGGGTCTGGAGTGATTTAAGTTATCATTACCTGACTGGACAAAATGTCGCCGATAACCAGCGGTTGCGCTTTATGACGGGCTATTATTATAAGCTAATCAATGAAGATAACCGCCGTTTTACCGTGGGCTTGAATGGCATGTGGTGGCATTATCAAAAAGACCTCAGCGGCTACACGCTAGGTCAGGGCGGGTATTATAGCCCACAAAAATATCTGTCATTGTCTATTCCGGTAAACTATCGGCAGCGGACAGATAACTGGTCGTGGGAGTTGGGCGGGTCGGTGTCAGTTTCACATTCAGCCACCAGTGACCAGGCGCGTTACCCACTGCAAAATCTGCTGAACAGCAGCATTCAGCCGATCCCGGATCGGAATGCTCCCGAATATGGTGAAAGCAGCAATGGTGTGGGTTACACCTTGCGGGCATTGATTGAGCGCCGCCTGAGTTCGCATTGGACTCTGGGCGCTGGGGTTGATATCCAACAAGCAAAAGATTATACCCCGAGCCACGCACTCATTTACTTGCGCTATTCAATGGCAGGATGGCAAGGTGATCTGGACATGCCCCCGCAGCCGTTAGTGCCATACTCAGACTTTAAGTAATAGCCACTCGAACTTATTTGCATAAAAAAGCGACTTTAGAGTGATAAATAGCACTTTGAAGTGGCGATCCTGATAGGAAAAGACCGAAACCCACGGTATTCTTCCCAACCGGTTTGGTTTCGTAAGATAAAATCTCAGGGCGATCGAGTATACTCGGACAGCATCGACGGGTCGCCGCACCACTGTGGCAATCATTTTATTTTATTCAGTCGGAATGGGTGGGAGTGAGTTTGCGGGTAAGGCGTTCATTAACGATCAAGCAAATGGCGGCAGTGGCAGTTGTTGCACTGGTTACTATCTGTATTTTTATCGTCCTTCAGTTGTTCCACTTTGTGCAGCAGCGCAAGGATGATTACGCCAGGCAGCTGGAGAGTATTGCCTATTCTATTCGCCAACCGCTGTCTGAAGCAATCTTAAGCGTTGATGTTCCGCAAGCTAAAAAAATACTTAATAGCGTGCTACCTATTGGCATTCTTAGCCGCGCTGACGTCATTCTGCCCAATCAGATTCAGGTATTGCACGCCAACTTTCCCACGGAACGGCCAGTGCCTCGCTGGGCCAAACGTATTTTTGATCTGCCAGTACAGATAACTGTGCCGCTCTATTCGCTGGAGCGGGTTTCCGCCAACCCGCAGCCACTGGCACATTTAGTGTTACGTGCAGACTCATTTCGCATGTATCAGTTTATCCTGAGCACCTTGTCGGCAATGCTCTCGACTTATTTGCTGTTGGCATTGGTATTGTCAGTTTCTATCGCCTGGTGTATTAATCGCCTAATTATTCACCCACTGCGGAAGATGGCCAAGGAGCTGGAAGAGATTGGTCAGCAAGGTGTTTTGAATCATCAACTGACTTTACCTGCCCATCATCAAGACGATGAACTGGGGGTATTGGTTAACAATTACAATCGTAACCAGCAACTGCTCGCTGAGGCTTACACCGATCTGAGTCCTAGCCCCAGCACTGAATTACCTGCGCAACATAAAACCCAGCAGCAGCTGACGCAGGAAAATGACATTTTACAGGCAATAGAAAATCGCGATTTCGTACTGTTTTTACAGCCGCAATGGGATATGGGTGAGCCGCGAGTGATTGGCGCAGAGGCATTATTACGCTGGCGTCAGGCGGATGGCAGCTATCGTTTGCCTTCTGAGTTCGTCCCTGATGCAGAAGAGAGCGGGGCGATGCTGCCACTGGGAAGTTGGGTGCTGGAAGAAGCATGCCGCATTTTGGCGGGCTGGAAAGCACAAGGGGTGACTTTGTCACTGGCGGTCAATATTTCCGGCTTGCAAATTCAATGCAATAGTATCATTACTCACCTGAAAACTATCATCAGCCGCTATGATATCGATCCCCGTCAATTAGTGCTGGAGATTACTGAGACGGCCCGTATTAATAACCTTGACGAAGCATTGGTGTTGCTGGGTGAGCTGCGGGGGCTTGGTTTATCTATCGCTCTGGATGACTTTGGTACCGGCTATTCAAGTCTGCAATACCTTAATCACCTGAAAAGTTTGCCAATTAACATTATTAAACTGGATAAAAGCTTTGTGAAGCATTTACCAGAAGATGATGCGATGGCGCGTATTATCACTACTATCTCAGAGGTGTTGCAGCTGCGGGTAATGGCTGAAGGAGTTGAGACCAACGAACAGCGGCAATGGTTATTAAAACATGGTATTCAATGTGGGCAGGGCTTTTTGCTTTCTGAGCCGCTCCCATGTGAAGAGTTCGAAACCCGTTTTATTCTACGCCACTGATGTAACCACGGCGTAAGCTATATTTATTGGCTCTTAATCACTGCACTTTGATCAAATAGCAGTATTTTATTCTAAAGAATAAAAACCGAAACATTATCTTTTCTGATATTAAATCAAAATCACTTTTCATCCAGAATACCGGTTATACCCTACTTTTCGGTGTATTACCGCACACTCCTTGACTGAAAAGTTAAGAGAAATATGAGTGATAATATAAAAGTGATTAAACTAACAATAATACCACTAAGAAAATATTTTCCTGACATCTATTTGCTTATTTATATTAGCCCTACAATATTAACACCTCTCTCGTCAAGACTATTTAATTCGAAAGAAATCCCCTTCAAAATAGCCTAAACCCCTTGCTACACCTGCGGTATAACTAAAAAATTACGATGCCATTGCATTAGTCAAAACTATTTACTTTGAACCTCATCACATAAACGGATATTTGTTTTGTTAATTTCGAACTATTAGTCATGGATCTCGGAACTTAATATCAAAATAAATAAAATACCGTTTCATAAGTGTTTTTGTATTTCTTAGAATAATTAACATTACTTATTAAAATAAGGGAACTGTAATGAAATTTAAATTATTATCTCTGGCAGTGGCATCACTTATCAGCACCAGTGCAATGGCTGTGACTATTGACTATCGTCATGAAACACAAGATCAAAGTGGTAATAACCACAAAGACCGTTTATTAATGTCCCACCGCTTTGACAATGGCTTCGGGCTATCTCTAGAAGGCAAATGGAAAAGCGCCAGTGACAAAGATAAGCCATTCCATGAGGGGGTGAGCAATGGTACTGAAGTGGTTGCCAGCTATGTGTATAAAATTGATAAAACATTCTCCATTGAACCAGGCTTCTCATTAGATTCAAGTTCAACAGCGAACAGTTATCGCCCATATCTTCGTGGTAAAGCAAATATCACGGACGATCTCTCTATTTCATTACGTTATCGCCCTTATTACAAACGCACTAGCGCCAATATTAATACAAAAAAAGACACGTCTGAAAATGGCTATAATCTGACGAGTGTTCTGAGCTATAAAATCAACAAAGAATTCCAATTAGACTATGAGTTGGATTACAAGCAAGCCAATAAAGCCGGCGTCATTCTGTCAGATAACGAAAATTACGATTGGACCCATGATTTTAAATTGAGCTATAAGTGGGATAAGAACTGGTCGCCTTATATGGCTATTGGTAATGTTTCCGGCAGTAAAAATACCGATGAGCGCCAAACCCGTTACCGCGTAGGTATCAAATATAGCTTCTAATCTATAAATAATTAAATTCTGACCTCAGGGGTCACACCTCGCTATAACGATTTTTGACAGGTAACAAAGTAATGAAAAAAAGAGCGTTATTTTTGAGTATGGCGGCGTTAGCAGCGCTGTATACACCCGCCGGACAGGCAGCGGATACTGACCGACTGACTGTGGTGAAACAGTATGTCGATAATGTGTTAGACAAGGCATCAGATAGTTACCACGGTGATAAGCCTAGTCCGCTGCTGGCGGATGGTGTTGACCCCCGTAGCGGGCAGCAATTGGAATGGATATTCCCCGATGGCCGTCGGGCCGTATTATCAAACTTCTCCGCCCAGCAAAATTTGATGCGTGTGATGAGTGGCTTGAGCCAGCTTAGTGGCGACCCCCGCTATCAGCAACGTGCCGAAGATATTGTGCGCTATCACTTCCAGAATTATCAGGACGCCAGTGGTTTACTGTATTGGGGTGGCCACCGCTTTGTTGATCTGAAAACTCTGCAACCGGAAGGGCCAAGTGAAAAAGAGATGGTGCATGAGCTGAAAAATGCTTATCCCTACTATGACCTGATGTTCAGCGTCGACAGTGATGCTACTGCTCGGTTTATTCGCGGCTTTTGGAATGCCCATGTTTATGATTGGCGCATTCTTGAAACCAGCCGCCATGGTGAATATGGCAAGCCGATGGGGGTATTGTGGGAAAGTCAATTTGAGCAGCAGCCACCTTTCTTTGCCACTAAAGGGCTTAGTTTCCTTAATGCCGGTAATGACCTGATTTATTCTGCGTCCCTGCTTTACAAAAATAAGCAGGATCAAGGCGCATTAGTCTGGGCTAAACGTTTGGCAGATCAATATGTTTTACCGCGCGATGCCAAAACTGGCCTCGGGGTTTATCAGTTCACACAGGCTCTGAAGCGCGAAGAGCCAACTGACGATGCCGATACCCACTCTAAGTTTGGCGATCGTGCCCAGCGCCAATTTGGGCCAGAGTTCGGCCCGGCAGCACTGGAAGGCAATATGATGCTCAAAGGGCGCACTAGCACCCTTTATTCTGAAAATGCCTTAATGCAGTTGCAGTTGGGTAAAGATTTGGGTCCGCAGGGGCAGGATTTACTCAAATGGACTGTGGATGGTCTGAAAGCATTTGCGCAATATGCTTATAACGATAAGGACAATACCTTCCGTCCGATGATTGCCGATGGGCAGGATTTGTCAAATTACACCCTCCCGCGCGATGGTTATTATGGCAAAAAAGGCACCGTGCTTAAGCCTTACAAGGCTGGGAATGAATTCCTGGTTTCTTATGCACGTGCCTATGCCATCGACAATAACCCGTTGCTATGGAAAGTCGCGCGCGGTATTGCCAATGATCAGGGCTTGGGTGACCTCGGTACTGCACCGGGCAAGGATGTGAAGGTTAAAATGGACACCACCAACAGTGATCCTTACGCCTTGTTTGCTCTGCTGGATCTCTATAATGCCAGCCAAGTGGCGGATTATCGGCTACTGGCAGAGAAAATCGGCGATAACATGATTAAAACACGCTATATCGACGGCTTCTTCATGGCTTCTCCTGACCGCCAATATGCTGATGTTGATGCGATAGAGCCTTATGCTTTGCTGGCACTGGAAGCTTCATTGCGTAATAAACCGCAGGTTGTAGCACCTTTCCTCAATGGTGCTGGCTTTACTGAGGGTGCCTACCGAATGGACGACGGTTCAGCACGTATTTCAACTCGTGATAATGAACTGTTCTTGCTCAATGTGGGTGAGAAGCTGCAACCGAACGGCCGTAAATAGTCCCGACAGCGGCCCGTGCTGGGGCCGCTGTTGGTAAAAAGTGCCGAGCAGTGGCTTCCCAGGGTCAGTTTGCCCGGCGCTTTTACCCACGGGTTCTCATCGTCGTGATAAAAAGGATAGGTTGATGAAAAAACAGATATTAGCCACATTTTTGCTCGGTTCGCTGTTTTGCGCATCGGGTTATGCTGCACAAATTGTTGCTGTAACAGCATCCGGTTATGACAGCGAAAAGGGCCATGTGCCCGCGAATATTGCCGATGGCGATGTTAAAACGCGCTGGGCGGCCTCTGGCGAGAGTTGGATTCAGCTTGAGCTGGATAAAGAGCAATCCATTGAAAATATTCTGATTGTTCCATTCAAACCGACTGAGCGGAAACTGAAGTTTTCTATCTTTTATTCCAATGATGGAAAAAGTTGGCAGCCGCTGGCTGAAGGTTTAGAAACATCTACGGCAGATAAAAATGGTGAAAAACTGACTTTTACCCCCGTTACGGCTAAATATATCAAGCTGGATACCTTTGGGACGGATATCAACAAGTGGAGTGCAATTAACGAAATTGCCATTAATAGCGCTGCTGCTGTGCCCAGCCGGGCAATCAAATAATCTCGACTGATAAGTATTCAACTGCCCCCTGCATTTCATCCTCAAAAGGGGGCTACCACCCACCAACTATCCGCTCAAAAATCCTTTCTGGTGTACATCGCCCCACATCTGCTGATGGCTTTTTTATATCCATTTCTACTATTAATCATTTTGGGTTAATTGTCTGGTTGATCTGACTGTATCGCCGTTATTGCGCCCGCTTGAAGCGTTTCAGTTCTTAATTTCGCGTTTAGGGTGCAATCCAGTGCAACTAATAATTTCCATATTGTTATGAGGGTGTTATTTTCCGCGCAAGCACGGATAAAAAAGAAGTGTCACTCAATCATTACAGAGAACAAAGCGACAGGCTGCCGTGTATTACTCCAAAAGGACATAGTTATGAAAGCTTCAATATTTAAAAGTCTTTATTTTCAGGTGTTAACGGCGATTACTCTGGGCGTTTTATTGGGTCATTTTTACCCTGATCTTGGCGCTCAGATGAAACCTTTGGGTGATGGATTTGTTAAACTAATTAAAATGATTATCGCACCCGTGATTTTCTGTACTGTCGTGACCGGGATCGCGGGTATGGAAAGTATGAAAGCCGTTGGCCGTACCGGTGCCATCGCGCTGCTCTATTTTGAGATTGTCAGTACCATTGCACTCTTGATTGGTTTGGTCATTGTTAACGTGGTGCAACCCGGTGCTGGTATGAATATCGATCCGGCGACACTGGATGCTAAAGCGGTTGCACTTTATGCTGAGCAAGCCTCGCAGCAAGGGATTATACCTTTCCTACTGGATATCATTCCCGGCAGTGTCGTGGGTGCCTTTGCTAGCGGCAATATTCTGCAAGTCTTGTTATTTGCTGTTCTGTTCGGTTTTGCCCTGCACCGTCTGGGTGAAAAAGGCCAGCTTATCTTTAATGTCATTGAAAGTTTCTCCCGCGTTATCTTCGGTATTATCAATATGATCATGCGCTTGGCACCTATCGGGGCTTTCGGTGCCATGGCCTTTACTATTGGTAAATACGGGGTGGGTAGCTTGGTGCAACTGGGCCAGTTGATTATCTGCTTCTACATCACCTGCGTATTGTTTGTGGTGGTTGTGCTGGGCTCGATTGCGAAATTCAATGGTTTTAACATCTTCAAGTTTATCCGCTATATAAAAGAAGAGTTATTGATCGTGTTAGGGACGTCCTCTTCGGAGTCTGTGCTGCCGCGCATGCTGGATAAGATGGAAAAAGCCGGGTGTAAGAAATCCGTGGTGGGCTTGGTTATCCCGACGGGTTATTCATTTAACTTAGATGGCACCTCTATTTACCTGACTATGGCCGCGGTGTTTATTGCCCAGGCAACCAATACCCATATGGATGTCATTCACCAGGTGACCTTACTGGTGGTCTTGCTGCTTTCCTCAAAAGGCGCGGCAGGGGTCACGGGCAGTGGTTTTATCGTCTTGGCGGCGACTATTTCTGCGGTCGGGCATTTACCCTTGGCTGGTTTGGCACTGATTCTGGGTATCGACCGCTTTATGTCTGAAGCCCGTGCATTGACTAATCTGGTGGGGAATGGGGTTGCAACTATCGTGGTGGCGAAGTGGTGCAACCAACTGGATAATGATCAATTGCAAGCTGTGTTATCAAACAAAACATTACCCAATGGCGATATAAAAAACAGCGTTACCCCTTCTTGATAGTGTCATAGCAACATCTTCAACAATCACTACCGGTGGTGGATTGCCGCCGGTAGCTGCTCTTCTGTATGCCCCGCGATACCATTTCTTGTGTTAATGAGCATTTAGATACTATTTTTTACTCTGATGAGTGACATCGGCAAAAGCATGCGGTCTAACACAGTGGTACACTCCCACTTCCAGTTTTTACGGTGGTGATAACCGCTGATTTTTCGCCCAATAATAACGGCATAGCGATGCGTTTTTGAAAGCTGGATTCATTTATTCATGTCTTTATGGTTACCCGTTTGCATAGCACCGGTTGGCGGATGGCGTGAAAGCACCAGTGGCTGACCGGAATGACATGACGTTGCATCGTTTTAACATTGGCTAGTTTATTAAGTAGGGGTTCACATGCAGGGCACCAGAATTCGTCTTATAGTGGGTGGATTATTGTTGGCTGCGGCCAGCAGTAATGTGCAGGCTGAAGCACTACAACCCGATCCTGCCTGGCAGCAGGGGAAATTAGAAAACGGGTTTTCATGGCAGTTGTTGGCGACGCCACAGCGCCCTAGCGACCGGATCGAGTTACGTCTGGTGGTGAATACCGGTTCATTATCTGAGAGCACGCAGCAAGTTGGCTTTGCCCATCTGTTGCCCCGCCTGGCATTAATGAGCAGCGCGAGTTTTACTCCGGCCCAGCTTCAGTCATTATGGCAGCAAGGGGTCGATAGCGATCGTCCGTTGCCACCGGCGATAACATCTTATGATTTCACCTTATATAGCTTGAGTTTGCCCAATAACCGCCCTGATTTGATGAAAGAAGCGCTGGCGTGGTTATCCGATACCAGTGGCAAGCTGGCTATCAGCGAACAGACCGTCAACGCGGCGCTGAATAGTGCAACGGACCCTATCGCCACGTTCCCGCAAAATATTCAGGAACCTTGGTGGCGTTACCGGCTCAAAGGCTCATCTTTGATGGGGCATGATCCCGGTCAACCTGTGGCAAAACCGGTAGATATCGAGAAGTTAAAGCAGTTTTATCAGCAATGGTATACCCCGGATGCCATGACATTGTATGTGGTGGGTAATGTCGACAGTCGCAATATCGCGGCTCAAATTGGTAAAACCTTCTCTGAGTTGCAAGGGAAACGGACGACACCAGCACCCATCGCGATGTTAGCGCCCCTGCAATCCGAGCCGGTGAGCTTGATGAGTGAGCAGGCGACACAAGACACATTATCACTGATGTGGGATACCCCTTGGCATCCGATTCAGGACTCTCAGGCCCTAAGCCGTTACTGGCGCAGTGATTTAGCCCGTGAGGCCTTGTTCTGGCATGTGCAGCAAGTGTTGGAAAAAAGTGATCAGAAGAACCTGAAATTGGGCTTTGATTGTCGGGTGCAATATCAACGCGCTCAATGTGCGATTCACCTGAATACTCCGACAGAAAATCTGACGCCAGGCATGAATTTTGTGGCGCGCGAATTGGCCAGTTTACGTACCAATGGCCTGAGTCAGGCTGAGTTTGATGCTTTGATGGTGCAGAAAAATGACCAACTCAGTAAGTTGTTTGCGACTTATGCCCGCACCGATACAGATATCTTAATCAGCCAACGCCTACGTTCACAGCAAAGTGGCGTAGTGGATATTGCTCCGGAGCAATATCAGAAACTGCGGCAGGCATTTTTGTCTGGTCTGACTTTGGCGGAGCTGAATCAGGAATTGAAACAGCAATTATCGCAAGATACCACGCTGATTCTGACGCAGCCAAAAGGTGAGCCAGAAGTGAATGTCAAGGTATTGCAGGAGGCGTATAACGCGATTATGACACCACACTCCGTGGTGCCAGAAGATGCGGCACCTACGGTGGCAAGTGCTGCTGAAGCCGCCCCCGCCATACCGACCACCGCTCAATAGGGGCTGAAAGGCTACGGTTAGGGTTGGACAGTGCTCGTCATCCTCACGTACGGCATGTACGTCCCGGTGACGGTGCGCTGCCCGCACCTAAATTGCCTTTGCGCGCAATACTCGGCGGGCCAGTGGCGGGCGGCCATTGGCCAACAGCGCATTATCAATCACACTGCTGGCA
This sequence comes from Yersinia hibernica, assembly GCF_004124235.1. Classification (NCBI taxonomy): domain Bacteria; kingdom Pseudomonadati; phylum Pseudomonadota; class Gammaproteobacteria; order Enterobacterales; family Yersiniaceae; genus Yersinia; species Yersinia hibernica. The sequence continues at coordinate 4,563,110 of NZ_CP032487.1, read as the reverse complement.
TGGCTGCCAGTGGGATGATTGCGCCACGATATTGAATCACTGTGCTGGCGGTTAGGTGCCCGCGCACGGCTGCGTCATGTGCGCTGCCGCCGGTGAGGCGAACAGCCAGATAACCGGCACTGAAAGAATCCCCGGCAGCGGTAGTATCGACCACTTTCTCTTTCGGCAGTTTAACCGCAGGAACATCATATTGATGGGCTTCAAAACCCTCTTTCACCCAGACGATGCAGGAATCTGCGCCGCGCTTAATCACTATTTCGCTTACGCCTAAATCTTGTGTGCGCTCAATGACTTGCTCCAGCGGTTTTTCACCCCACAGCATATCTTCGTCATCCAGTGTCAGGAAGGCGATATCAGTGCAGGCCAACATGGCGCGGTAGGCTTGTTGAGTTTCTTCCTTGCTTTGCCACAGACGAGGGCGGTAGTTGTTATCAAAGATAACTTTGCCGCCGTTAGCCCGGCAGGCGCGCAGCAACTGAAGTAAACGTTGGCGCGAAGCATTGTCGAGGATAGCTAGGCTGATACCGCTGAGATACAGATAATCAAACTTTTCCAGCCGCTGGCAGATTTCATCCGCCTGCGGGCTGCTCAACCAGAAACGTGCAGCAGCATCATTACGCCAATAATAGAAAGTGCGCTCACCGGTGCTGTCAGTCTCAATGACGTACAAACCCGGCAATTTATTATCCAGACGCTGAATGAGGGAGGTGTCGATGTTCTCTTGCTGCCAAGCATTGAGCATCTCGTTACTGAAGCTGTCAGTACCCAGAGCTGTAACGTAATGGACATTCAGGGCCTGCTGTGGCACCTGACGGGCAACATATACCGCAGTATTCAGCGTATCACCGCCAAAGCCCCGGCTAAGGTCGCTACCTTTTTGTGACAGTTCAATCATGCATTCGCCGATAACGGCAATATTTTTGCTGGTCATGGAAAGCGGGCCTGTGAGTCAATGATGGAAATAAGGTTAGTCTCACTGCTGGCTTGGTCAGAGTCAATACTATTAAAACGATGTTTTAAATTTTTTATGATGTAGGTCGGGAAACCGGCAAGTTTCCCGCATTTCTGCAGACGATTATGATGATTTTCTCAGGTCAGTCACACTGTGGCCGCCAATTCCCCAGTTGTCTGTATCCACTTCATCAATGACGACGACAGTTGTGGCTGGGTTTTTCCCCAAAGTATCAACCAAAAGTTGGGTGACTCCGGCGATGAGCTGTTTTTTCTGCTCCGCGGTTGCTCCCTCGCGAGTAATTTTAATATTTACATAAGGCATGTTCATCTCCATTAACAGTAGTGGCATTATTGAGTTAAGTAATATAAGTGGCTTAAATATGTTGCGCCAGCCCACTTGAGATCAATAATCTATCATGCTGCTGTATAAAGTTCTGTTCGCCCGAGTCGATAACATCTGCAGTGGAAAAAACGTTTATCACAGGGTGGCTCAGTTGGCGGCAATACCCATTGCCTTGACTGTCTGGTGCCCTAAAACATGGCGACTAAACTGATGATGACCAATAAAGTATCAGGTTTACTTGCGCCATCCTTTGCTGCCATTGATCGTAATAAGGGACAGAACTTCTGGCGGCAATGTCAGCGTCGGTACACTTTTCAACCTATCTATCGCACTTCTGGGGCGCTGTTGGCTATTGAGTTGCTGACGGCTGTTTTTCACCCCTCATCGCCGGATACTCGCTTGAATCCGGAGGATTATTTTAGTGCTATCAGTATCCGGGCCCGTCTGGATGTGGTGCTCGAACAGTTGAATATGATTAAACAGTGGCATGCGATTTTTGTGCATCATTCGGTGCTGGTCTCCATCAATATTGATGGTCAGGCGCTAATGGCAATGCAAGATGATCAGCAGGCTAAGGTGTTAATCGATGCTATGCCTTATATTCGTTTTGAATTGCTGGAGCATGTCGATACCTCTCTGGATACCCCCTTTGCGCGTATTGCTGAAGCAGACCGACTTTGGTTGGATGACTTTGGCAGCGGGCTGGCGAATTTCACCTCATTTATTAGCTGGCGCTATGAGTACATCAAAGTTGCCAGAGATCTGTTTATCGTGCTGCAAGAAAGTGATGTTGGGAATCAACTGTTTTTCACCCTGGTCACCTTGATGGGTAGCTACAGCAAAGGCGTGATTGTTGAAGGGGTAGAAACCTCACAAGAATGGGCGATGGTACAGCGCTCTGATGCGGTTGCGGCACAAGGTTATTACCTTTCCCGCCCCTCGTCATTTGATCGTTTGCAGAGCCTCCCGATGTTGTTTTGCGGCTAATATTGATGGGTTGATAAACAAGCCGCTCTCTCCTTAAACCTGCCCGCCTGCTTCATTATCGACTATGGTTAAAGTGGTCTTTAATTCGCACTCTATAGACTTATCCTACTTCACGTTGCATGTGTGTTGGCGGTTCTTGCTCCCCCGAATCACTTACCTGAGTATGCTCATTCTGTGGGCTAGCATAAATGTTGTTCAAATCGCCACTTTCTTGCAACTCGAATTATTTTGCGTGTATTAACACATGAGTACTGGCATGGAGCTGTTATGACCAAAACCGGAAAAGTGCTGACAGGCATTGTCGGGGTTATCTTGCTGCTACTGGTAGCAGCCATCGTGTTCGTGATGACTTTCGACTGGAATCGTCTAAAGCCAACCATTAATGAAAAAGTCGCTACTGAGCTGCAACGGCCCTTCGCCATTCGCGGCAATCTTGGGGTGGATTGGTCACGTAAAGGTGATGAACCGGGCTGGCGTGGCTGGGTGCCATGGCCGCATATTCATGCTGAAGATCTGGTGCTGGGTAACCCGCCAGATTTAGCCGGTGATAAAGCCGATGGTAAGACCAACGATGCACCGGACAAAGCGCCCGCGACGGCATTTCCTGCAGGAGAGATGGTCACCTTAAAACGGGTTGATGCCAGCATTGCGCCATTAGCTTTATTGGCGAAGAAAGTATTGATACCGCGTATCTGGCTGACGCAACCAGACGCCAACTTACTGCGTCTGGCGAATGGTAAGAATAACTGGACGTTTAATCTGGCCAACAGCCCGGCAGAAGATAAGCATGCGCCCTCAGATTGGTCGGTGAACATCAATGATATTGTCTTTGACCGCGGCAATATCAATCTGAAAGATGCTGTTTTGCAAGCGGATTTGCACGCGGTGATTGACCCATTGGGTAAGCCGCTGCCGTTTGCTGAGGTGATTGGCGCGCGTGATGAAAGCAAGGTTCAAACGCCCGCCGAGCAGGGGCAGAATAAGGCACCAGATTTTATGTTCGGCTGGAAAATTGACGGCAAGTATCAGGGCCAGCCTTTAACCGGCAGTGGCAAAATCGGCGGGATGTTGTCGATGAGTGATGCCAGCATCCCATTCCCATTGCAAGCGGATGTCCGCTCTGGTTCCACCCGCATCGTCGTGGCGGGAACATTAACTGACCCCGGCAATTTAGCGGGATTGGATCTGCAATTGAAATTCTCGGGTGCCAGCCTGGATAATCTCTATCCCCTGATTGGGGTGCTGTTGCCGGCCACTCCAGCTTACAACACCGATGGCCGCTTAATGGCGAGCCTCAAACAGACGGGGGGCGCTGTTTATCGCTATGAAAACTTTAATGGCAAAATTGGTGACAGTGATATCCATGGCAGCCTGACTTACACCAGCAGCCAACCTCGGCCAAAATTAATTGGTAATATGTCATCCGATAAATTGCGCTTTGCTGATCTGGCTCCTTTGATTGGGGCCGACTCCAATCAAGAAAAAGCCCATCGTGGTGAGCGCAGCAGGCAGCCCAGCAATAAGGTGCTGCCGACGGAGAAATTTGATACTAAAAGTTGGCAGGTGATGGATGCCGATGTCACCTATACCGCAAAACGTATTGATCGAGATAAATCATTACCATTGACTGACTTGGCCACTCATGTGGTGCTTAATCATGGTGAGCTGCTGCTCGACCCACTGCGATTTGGCATGGCCGGGGGGAACCTCAATGCCATTGTGCGCCTGAATGGCAATCAAAACCCGATGCACGGCAAAGTTGATTTACATGCCCGCCGCCTGCAACTGAAAGAGCTGTTGCCACAGGTACAGGCGATGCGCAACAGTTTGGGGCAATTGAATGGCGATGCGTCATTTACTGCTGCGGGCAACTCGGTTGCCACTCTGCTTGCCACCAGTAATGGTAACCTGCGCTTGCTACTGAATCAGGGATTAATCAGCCGCAGTTTGATGGAGTTACTCGGCCTGAATGTGGGTAACTATCTGGTGGCGAAGCTGTTTGGTGACGATGAAGTTAAAATTAATTGCGCGGTGGCAGATATTCAATTACGTCATGGTTTGGCCACGCCGCGTTTGTTCGTCATTGATACCGAGAATGCCATTATCAACATTACCGGTAATATCAATTTTGCTACTGAGCGGCTGGATTTATCCATTGACCCCGAAAGCAAGGGGCTGCGCATTCTGACCCTGCGTTCTCCGTTGTATGTGAAAGGAACATTTAAACGGCCGGATGCTGGGGTAAAAGCGGGGCCTTTGCTTGCTCGTGGCGCAGTTGCCGCCGTCTTGGGGGTGGCGCTGACTCCCGCGGCGGCATTGTTGGCACTGATTTCCCCGAGTGAGGCAGAGCAAAACCCATGCACGCCATTCCTGCAAAAAATGAAGCAGAAAAAATAATGCGCTAATGTCTCGGTGGCTGGGGGAGCAGCTTACAGTGGTGATCTTGCAACTCTTCCACCGAGGCCCGATGCCATTTGATCAGGTCGGCTTTGCTGGCGAGCAGTAAAAAATCGCCATCTGGCAGCGCTGTCATGACTAAACCATAACGGCCCATTTCATCTTTCGCTGCTGGCACCTCTTGCGCTAACAAGCGAAATGCACCTGATTGCTGCAATTCCTGCGCTGTAGTCCGCCGTACCAGATAATCATGACCCAGTAAGCCGCCGGGTAAGGGTTGCCATTGCTGCTGGAAATTGGCTTTCTGTGCCGCCAGAGTGGCTTTGACCTGTGGGTTGAGGCAAGAAATATGAATATGTAATTGATCCTGACTGCGGCCATATTGTGAGTTGATGGCGAGTGAGATATCCGCGTCATCAATGGGGGCGCCGTACTTAGCGGCCATAAAATGCCGAGCTTGCCAGGCATCAACGAAATAGTTGGGTGTGTCGGGGGCTAATAATTGCGGGCTTTCCATGCCGCTGATTTTCGCCGTTGGCATCAACAAATACTGTAACGGCCCGTGCATGTCTTTATACACCACGAAACCGGCGGATTGATCAACCGCCACACAAGGTTGCGGATTATGCTCCGCGGCCATATGGGGAACACATTGCTGGCTAACAATTTTCCACAATGCATCTGCATGGCTAAAGCGCAATTTATACCCCATGCCGAGCACCGTAATTATCAGCAATATGAGTAAAAACCACGGCTTTTTTATATAACGTAGCATGGGTTTCCTTTCATTCTCACTGGCGGGCCATCAGTGTAGTGAGAAATCGGCGGTGCGGTAACCCCATAATGCTTATTTCTCATTATGGGGTTACCGCATCAGGCGGGTTTATAGCGAGATATGGCGGGTTTCTTTGGAAAACAGCAGCGCTATTAAGGTGAGTGTGGCCATCGAGGCCAGATAGATACCCACATAAAATAGGCCGTAATGGGTTGCCAGCCAGGTCGAGATATAAGGAGCAACCGAAGCCCCGAGTATTGACGCGACATTATAGGAAAATGAAGCGCCGGTATAACGCACTTCGGTCGGGAACAATTCCGGCAACAAGGCCCCCATCGGGCCGAATGTCAGCCCCATGATGATAAAACCACAGGCCAGAAATGCCATCACCAGCGCGGGCTGGCCGGAGCCGAGCATGCTGGGGAATATCAAGGCGAAAGCAATCAGCAGCAAAGTGATGCAAATCATGGTCTTGCGGCGGCCAAAACTGTCGGCCATTTGTCCGGCAACCGGTACCATGACCCCAAAGCCGATGACACCAATCATCAGCATCAACAAGAAGTGATTACGCGAATAGCCCAACCCCAGCGGCTCTGGCGTGGTGCCGAAGGTTAATGAATAGACTGTCATGATGTAAAACAGCGTATAAGTGGCGAGCATGATGAATGTGCCCAAAATGGTGGCTTTCATATGCTTGCTAAACAGCGTTCCTATCGGGATCCGAACTTGCTTACCGGCTTTGGCGACTTTGGCAAATACCGGCGTCTCGTGCAGTGACACCCGCACATACAAGCCAATCAACACCAATACTGCTGAGAGCAAAAATGGCACACGCCAGCCCCAACTGAGGAACTGTTCATCCGTCAAGCCGTAGGAGAGTGCTAGGAACATGGCGTTGGCAAAGAAGAAGCCGATAGGTGCACCCAGTTGTGGGAAGGAGCCATAAAGAGCGCGTTTCTTCGGTGGCGCATTCTCTGTTGCCAGCAATGCCGCTCCGCCCCATTCGCCACCTAGGCCCAACCCTTGGCCGAAACGCGCCAGTGCCAGCAAGAGTGGCGCGAATATGCCGATAGTGGCATAACCCGGCAGCAGGCCGATGAGCACCGTGGAAATCCCCATGGTCAGCAGCGAGGCCACCAATGTGACTTTGCGGCCTACCCGATCGCCAAAGTGACCAAACAGGGCAGAACCAATCGGACGGGCAATAAAGGCGATAGCGAAGGTGGCTAATGATTGCAGCGTCGCCGCTGTCGGATCACCCTGTGGGAAGAAAATATGGGGAAAGACAATGACTGCGGCCGTGGCATAAATATAGAAATCAAAAAACTCAATGGCTGTCCCGATAAGTGAGGCGACAATGACTTTTGATCGTGAATTTGCTGGTGGTGGCAGACTGTCTGACTCGATGGTTTGTGCGATGGTTGACGACATATTATTTCTTATTGTTAATTTTGGCGAAAAGTTATCTTAGTCACAGAAATGGGCACTTTCAACGCACAAGAAATGAACAGTTCGGTGTCAAATGCCGAAAAAAGAACAATCTATTCTTAATGGAAGTTTTAGTGGTAAATGCCGCCATATAAGAAATGAAATGCAGATTTTATTGCTGATAATCGGGTAAATAAAAAATTCGTGATAGTGACTTATGCTGCTTTTCGGGAGTGAGATGTTTCTTGGTTAGACTTTAATGCTGATTTATTGCTGATTGTAAGGAATAAAATGCCAGTTAATGAATTCTAACTGGCATGTTCGAACTATTGTGATGTTTTATTGGTCGACTCTTGAGGTAAGGTTCCGTCCTCGGCATAGCGGGCGGTGGCTATCCAGGCAGCACAAAATAATGTTAAGCGCGCGAAAAAGTAGAAAAAGGCCATTAAGCCGATCACTGAACCAAAAGCAGCGCCCGACGGGGAGCTGGCGAGGCGTGGCAACATCATGGTCATGATGAATTTGATTATTTCAAAGCCGATTGCGGCAATCAGGGTACCGCGCAGCAGCGCTTTTTTCTTTGGCTTATGTCGCGGTAGAATCCAGAATATCCATAGAAATAATAAATAGTTAGCCGCTATTGAGATAGACAAGGCAATCAGTGTCATGACCGGGCGTAACCACTCAATTCCTCCCAGCCCTAATGCATTGACAATCGCAGACTGTGCCGCACCTGCAATAGACGTGAGCGAAAGGGTAATAATCAGCGCGATAACTAACCCGGTGAGTGAAATAAAATCACGGGCATAGCGGTAATAAAACTTTTCCTGATCTTGTGGGTTGCGTTCCCATACATCCCGCGACTGTGCACGAATGGCTTCGCGTAAATTGCCCATCCAACTGATACCAGAATAAAGTGCAATCGCTAAACCGGTTAATCCCACGGTCGTGCGCTGCTGAATCGCCGTATTTACCGTATTTTTAAGTGTGGCCGCCAAACTTGGGTCACTGATGGTATTAACGATTTTGTTAATTAATTCAGCTAATAAGTCGGGGTTAGAGGCTAATACAAACCCCACGACGGCAAATGAAACCATCAAAATAGGAATAAGTGACAAAAATGAAAAATACGTAATAGCGGCCCCAAATTGACTGCCCAGCCGATCATTAAAACGTTCTGTTGCTCGGATAATATGGGCGACGGCGGGGTACGCTTTTACGCGGTCAGTTATCCGCGCCATGAAAGAAATTGCTTTTTTGCCAGTTTCAATCCCTGCAGTCAGTGGTGCCGGGTTGTCTCGCGGTGCGTTCGGCATAATTCTCCTCGAATATGTTAATTCATGCCTTATGCAGATGATTATTCTACAAAATATGACATAAAACGGCGGCTTATCTGTTGATAATAGCAGAGTGGACGTCTATCACAACCGTCGCGAATAAATTCCGGGGTTTTGCAATGCAGAAATCAGCATCAATTATTTTTTTATTAAACCCCCTTAACATATTGATTAGGAACTTTATTTATATTGGGTAGGAAATGGCCTACACACATGGGGGTGTTCTCCCATATTAAATTTATTTTTAAATATATATATTAATAAATGAGCTTGGTTAATTATTTCTTAAATTTAAACCCTGCGAACAAATATAAATATTACATACAAAATAAGACCCATAAATGAGTTAAATAATTGCTCTATTTGTACGTTTTTTTTTGTGAAACCAGGTTATGAAGATGAAAATAAATAACATTATACTCTTACCCAGCTTCCGTAAAACGCTGCTGGCCAGCTTACTTATTCCTCTTTTTAGCCCTATTTATAGCTGGGCAGCTCAAACTATTAGTGTCACGGATGGCACTTCCAACACTATTTCCAATGACTATGGCACTGACGGTGACTACCAGCCAGCAGTGGTTGTTCAGGGGCTTAATAGTGCCATCACCGGGGAGTCTGACCTCACTATCAACACTACGGGCTATGGCGCGAATGGTGCTAATGTCACTAATGGCGGCTCTCTGTATTTGAACGGCTCCGCGATAAAAACTCAAGGTGTCGTCGCCTATGGCATCAACAATAATAAAGGCTCGGTGATATTAGAGGGTGGCACGGTCACCACGGTAGGCCAGCAAAGCCATGGTGTTTCCACTACAGGTGTCGGGAGCCGCACTGAGATTAATGGCACTGAAATAACAACTAATGGGTCAACTGCTTATGGTGTTTCAGGAGCAGGGGGCGCGGCATTAATACTGAATAATACGATAATTAACGCCAATGGTGGCGGGAGTTATGGTATTTATTTAAGTGATTTAGGCAGCACATTAACCGGTGCGAATAATGTGATTAATAGTACCGGGCCTGGTAGCAGTACCGGTATTTATATTGGTAATGGTGGCTTAAATGCCACTCTGGACAATACAACTATTAGCATGGCTAACGGCTATGCTGGGGTGAGTGTTGGCCGCGATTCGAGTATTACGATGGATGGCCTGACCGCCACGGGAAATATGAGTCAGGTATTTGATGTCACTGGCGCGGCCACGGTGAGTAATGCCAATATTGATTTAGCTTCTGGCGCGTTATTACGTGCAATGGGTAACAGCTCGACCAATAAAGCCGTCATCATCTTAAATAACGTTAATGCCATTTCTCGCAGTGGTAACTCGGCGATGGTTAACGTGAATATGAATGCTGATGTCACTATTAATGGCGGCTCTTACCTCTCCAAAGGCACTTACGCCACGGGGATTTGGGTGCCGGATACAACTTCATCGGTGAAAGTGTATGATTCTGAAGTTATTACCGAGGGTGATGGTGCGACGGCCATTGAGAATCGCGGTAGCGCGATTGTAGATAATACCCGAGCTATCACTACGGGAAATAGTTCCCACGGTATCTATTCGGAATCAATGTTTGATGCCACGAACATGACCATCTCGACTGCGGGTGTGGGGAGTATTGGGGCGACTGCCGCGCGAGGGGGAACCCTGAATGTGGATCGCGCCACCATCAATACCACCGGTGATTCGGGTATGGTGCTCGGCACTTTCGCTAGCTCATTAGTGAATGCTAAAAATATTAGCGGGACATCCACCGGTGCCAGTGCCTATGCACTATGGCTACAAACTAATAGCCGCATTTTGCTGGCGGATAGCCAAATCACCACCACGGGTGCGAATGCCGGGGGTATTTATGCGACCAGCTCCAATACAACTTATAGCCAGGTGACACTGGACAACAGCCAGATTATCAGTGAACAGGGTGCCGGTATCCGGGCTTATGGTGCCAGCATCAATGTGGATGTGAAAAATGGTTCGCAACTGAGTGGCGGTAACGGCTTACTGGTGAATGCCTCGACCAATATTGGCACCAGCGCTGCACCATTGAACCTGGTGAGTAATGTTAATGTAAATGGTGATAACCATTCTGTGTTGGTCGGTGATATTCAAGCGGATGAAAATAACAACATTAACCTGACGCTGAAAAATAATTCGGTTTGGCAGGGAGCGGCACATAATGCCAAAAGTGTTGATATTGACGCCAGCAGCATTTGGAATTTGACCGGTGATGCTGATGTAGAGTCTATGAATATTCTGGGCCAACTGAATTTTATTTCGGCTAGCAATAATACCCGTGCTCGCGCGCTGGGCACCGGTTTCAGTACATTAACGGTGAATAGCAATTTAACCGGCAATGGCGTCCTGAATTTTAATACACAATTGGGTGATGACAATTCACCGACAGATAGATTGCATGTGACCGGAAATGTGGCAGGTAATCATCTTGTTCAGGTCACTAATCAGGGTGGGCTGGGGGCATTGACGACCGGAACCGGTATTAACCTGATTACAGTCGACGGGGATAGCAGTGGCAGCAATATTGCGATGAACGGCTCTGTTGTTGCTGGTGCTTATGAGTATTTCCTGTATCAGCTTGATGAGCACAACTGGAATTTACAATCGAATCTGGCACCTGTTGTGCCATTACCAATTGATCCGACAGATCCAACTGACCCAGGTGAAATTGTTACGGTAAACCCAGTAAACCCAGTAGAGCCAGAGACGGCATATCGCCGTGATGTTCCTGGCTATATTGCAGCACCTTGGTTAAATGCTTTCTACGGTTTTACCACTTTGGGTAGCTTCCATGAGCGCCAAGGGGATGTAAAAGGGGCGGCGAATGGTTTTAGCCAAGGTTCTTGGGGGCGAATCAGCGGGCAACATAATAAGTTTGAAGCTGGGCGTTTTAGTTATGACTCTGATATTTGGTTCGCTCAACTAGGGCATGATTTCTATCAGGCTGAAAATGCAGCGGGAGCTCAGGCAACAGCTGGCGTGATGATAACCTTGGGTAAACAGGAAACTGATGCACAAGACCAGGCACGGGCCATGCGGTCAGATCTGTCGGTCAATACCGGCAAAATTAAAACGGATGCTTATGGTCTCGGGGGTTACTACACCCTAACAACGCCACAAGGCGGTTATGTTGATATCGTCGGCCAAGGCACGTTATATCGCAACAAGTATCAAAGCCAGCATGACGCCAAACAGAATGGCTATGGTGTGGCGCTCTCTGCTGAAGCAGGACAGGCGTATCCTCTTGCTGGAAGCTGGAAAGTCGAACCCCAAGGGCAACTGAAATATCAATATCTGAATCTTAGCAGCTTCAGTGACGAAATCTCTGGCGTGAGTGGGACATCCTATTCTGTCGGGCAGGCTCGCGCTGGGATGCGAGTTTTCAGTGAGACGGCCAAACAGCAAATTATCAAACCTTATTTGTCTGCTGATGTGGTTTATCAATTGGGACAAAATCCACAGGTTACTGTTGATACTGCCCGCTTGCGCCCTGAATTCAGTAAAACCTACTGGCAAGGTGGCGCTGGGGTGACCGCTAAAGTGAGTCAAAACGTTGATATTTATGCGGATGCTAAATACCAGCGCGCTTTTGACGGTAAAATGGACGGCTACACAGGTAATTTAGGTGTCAAAGTCAGTTTCTAAGCCCGTCTATTGAGTGAGCAATAAAAAAGGCTATAAACCCGGTGGTTTATAGCCTTTTTAGCGTCTACTGACCCAGTCTTAGCGCATGGTCACAAATTCTTCAGCAGCGGTTGGGTGGATAGCAACAGTGTTGTCGAAATCTTTCTTGGTTGCGCCCATCTTCACGGCAACAGCGAACCCCTGCAGGATTTCATCCATTCCGAAACCAATCCCATGGATGCCGACAATCTTCTCTTGCGCGCCGACACAAACTAACTTCATGCGGCATGGCTGGCGGTGTTGAGTCACCGCGCTGTACATCGCGGTGAATGACGATTTGTATACTTTCACTTGGTCATCACCAAACTTCTCGCGGGCTTGCGGTTCAGTCAGACCAATAGTGCCGATAGGCGGGTGGCTGAATACCACCGTCGGGATGTTGCTATAATCCAGATGCTCATCCGGCTTGTTATTGAACAGGCGCTCGGATAGACGGCGACCCGCAGCAACGGCCACCGGCGTTAGCTCAACAGCACCGGTATTATCGCCAACGGCGTAGATACCTTTGACGTTAGTATTCTGGAACTTATCGACCTCAATATAGCCTTTTTCATTGGTTTTGACACCACTGGCAGGCAGATTCAGGTTATCCGTCGCCGGCTCACGGCCGATTGCCCAAATCAGGTGGTCGACAGTCACTTCAGTGCCGTTTTCCAGTTGCAGCGTCAGGCTGCCATCGGCATTTTTGATAACCGCTTTTGGCACCGCTTCGGTATGCAGTTTTGGCCCTTCGGTGTTCATCACTTCCAACAGGGTTTCAACAATCAACGGATCAAAAGTACGCAGTGGTGCATGTTTGCGCACAAACAGATGTGTTTCTGTCCCTAACCCATTGAGTACACCGGCGATTTCTACCGCGATATAACCAGCACCCACCACCGCAACGCGTTTTGGCATCTCGTCCAATTCGAAGAAGCCATCGGAGTCGATACCGTATTCAGCGCCAGGGATATTGGGGTGACTTGGGCGACCCCCAGTGGCGATTAAGATGTGATCGGCGGTAATTTTCTCGCCGTTCACTTCCACGGTATGCGCATCAACAAAACGCGCGAAACCATGAATAACATCCACTTTGTTATTACCTAAGCCGCGCTCATAAGACTGATGAATACGATCGATGTAAGCAGTACGATTGGCAATCAGCTTTTTCCAATCGAAATGATTCACTGTGGTGTTGAAACCGTAATCTGGGCCGTATAGATGAATAGCTTCGGCAATTTGTGCCGCATGCCACATCACTTTTTTCGGTACACAGCCAACGTTTACACAAGTACCACCAAGCTGTTTAGCTTCGATAAGCGCACATTTTTTGCCATACATCGCAGCCCGGTTGATAGATGCTATCCCGCCACTGCCACCGCCAATTGCTAGATAGTCGTAATGTTTGGTCATCAGGGTCGTTTCCATCAAGAGTTGTTTAAAATTTGCCTAAGAGTTTAACCTTTGCTAGCGTTTTGTCGCAAAGGTTGCATCAATGGCTCTGATTCGCGTGACCAATTGATTTAGGCAAGGTTTATTCCGGCACTACCCATTTCACCAGCGTATGGCCGTGGCCGGATGGCACCAGTGCTTTGTGCAGCCATGGCAACAGCGTGTTCATTTGCTGCTCCAATTTCCACGGTGGATTAATCACAATCATGCCAGAGGCTGTCATACCGTGTTGGTCACTGTCTGGGCGCACAGCTAATTCAATTTGTAAAATACGGCGGATGCCCGTGGCCTCCAGATCCCGTAATAATCGTTTGATTTGCTGACGTAAAACCACTGGGTACCATAATGCATAAGTACCCGTCGCAAAGCGTTTATAACCTTCCTGAATACCTTTTACCACGTCCTGATAGTCGGTTTTCATTTCATACGGTGGATCGATAAGAATCAAACCACGGCGTGATGGCGGCGGGAGCTGTGATTTAAGCTGTTGATAACCATCAGCTCGCTGTACTTTGGCGCGTTCATCTTTGGCAAATTCATTGCGCAGCAGCGGATAATCACTTGGGTGCAATTCGGTCAGATGGATTTTGTCGTATTCACGCAGTAAATGACGGGCAATCAGTGGTGAACCGGGATAATAACGTAATTTATCACCACGGTTAAAGTAATGGATAGCACTCATGTACGGGGCTAAATCAGCGGGTAAGTCATCGCGTTGCCACAGTTGGCCGATACCTTCGAGGTATTCACCGGTACGCTCGGCATGCTCGCCGCTTAACTGATAGCGGCCGGCACCGGCGTGAGTATCCAGATAAAGGAACGGTTTTTCTTTTTCTTTCAAAGACTCAATAATCAGACTTTGAACGGTATGTTTAAGAACGTCGGCATGGTTGCCGGCGTGAAAACTATGGCGGTAACTCAACATTTTATTTTAACCAATTGATATTCAGTACATTGCGGCGGTGTTTCTTGCGGTCTTTCTCGGTGAGTGTGACAAAATATTGTCGCCAGAAACCGCAGCCAACACATTATGGCAACTAGTATAAACTGTCTGGTGCATAAAAAGTGAAAAGCATTAATCTGTGGTGAATACCTTGCTCAACGCACTGGAGATAATCGTGAATAAAAAAATGCTCGCCGAAAGATATCCACAGGCTCTGCAATGGTCTTTTGGTGATAGCCCTGCAATGGCCGATGAGTTGGCACAGTTGGTGATAAACGGCACCAAAATCGCCTCATGCGGTACTTATGATGCATACAAATCAGAGAGTTCCCCGGGAATTGGTGACTACAATATCATTCTTGATGGCTGCAATAAGCCACTTTGCGTCATCAGGACCATCGGTTTAACACTCATCCGTTATTGTGATGTCACAGCAGAAATGGCGGCCAAAGAGGGTGAGGGCGACAAAAGCCTGGCGTATTGGCAGCAAGAGCATCGAGCTTTTTTTGAACGATCCGGGTACTTCGCGCCTGACATGCTATTAGTCTTTGAGCAATTTGAGTTAGTCGAGGTGCTTGATTCACCCGCCAGCCATTGATTTTCATGCTGACCGACCTCATGTTAATTATTAATGCACCATTTATTCTCTGTTGCCGGGCATGGTCTGGCGCTGAAATTCAAAAATAATCAGGACAACCTTATGACAAATCCGCTGTTGACCCCGTTCTCCCTGCCGCCATTTTCTGCTATCCGCCCTGAAGATATCGTGCCCGCGGTGAAATCCGCTCTGGATGAATGCCGTCAAGCGGTGGAGCGGGTTGTTGCCCAGCCAGGCCCTTTCACCTGGGATAATTTGTGCCAACCACTGGCGGAATCTGATGACCGCTTATCGCGCATTTGGTCGCCAGTGGGGCATTTAAATTCAGTCAAAAACAGCCCGGAATTACGTGCAGCTTATGAGCAAAGTTTGCCACTGTTATCGGAATACGGCACTTGGGCGGGGCAGCATAAAGGGTTATATCAGGCTTATGTCAGTTTGAAAGAAGGGCCGGGATTTGATGCCCTGACCGCACCACAGCGCAAAGCGGTAGAAAACGCGCTGCGTGATTTCCAGTTATCCGGTATTGGTTTGGCGCCAGAACAGCAAAAACGTTACGGCGAAATCGTCGCCCGCTTGTCTGAGTTGGGGTCGACTTACAGCAATAATGTGCTGGATGCCACCATGGGTTGGAGCAAACTGATTACTGATGTCGAACAACTGAAGGGCCTGCCAGAAAGCGCATTAGCCGCGGCTAAAGCCATGGCCGCAGCCAAAGAGCAGGACGGCTGGTTACTGACACTGGACATGCCAAGTTACTTGCCCGTGCTGACTTATGCCGACAATGCTGAACTGCGCGAAGAGATGTACCGCGCCTTTGCCACTCGCGCTTCTGATCAGGGGCCGAATGCCGGCAAATGGGATAATAGCGAAGTCATGGCCGAAATTCTGACCTTACGTCATGAATTGGCTCAATTATTGGGCTTTAGCAGCTATGCCGATAAATCGCTGGCGACCAAAATGGCAGAAAGCCCACAGCAGGTGCTGGGCTTCTTAAATGATTTAGCCAAACGCGCTCGCCCACAAGCAGAAGAAGAGCTGGCCCAGTTACAGGCTTTTGCTGAAAAACACTATGGTGTCAGTGAGTTGGCTGCGTGGGATATCACTTATTATTCCGAGAAGCAAAAGCAGCATTTGTTCTCCATCAGTGACGAGCAATTACGGCCTTACTTCCCGGAACAGCGGGTGGTCGAGGGGCTGTTTGAGGTTGTTAAACGTATTTATGGCATTACCGCCCAAGAGCGCCATGATGTAGATACTTGGCATCCTGATGTGCGTTTCTTCGAGTTATATGATGCCAGTGGCGAACTGCGCGGCAGCTTCTATCTGGACTTGTATGCCCGTGAACACAAGCGCGGTGGGGCTTGGATGGATGATTGTGTTGGCAGCCTGCGCTTGGCAAATGGTCAATTACAAAAACCAGTGGCTTACCTGACCTGCAACTTTAATGGGCCAGTGGGCGGCAAACCGGCGCTGTTCACACATAACGAAGTGACCACATTGTTCCATGAATTCGGCCATGGCTTGCATCATATGCTGACCAAAATTGATACCGCCGGTGTCTCGGGTATCAATGGCGTGCCGTGGGATGCGGTCGAGTTGCCAAGCCAGTTTATGGAAAACTGGTGCTGGGAACCCGAAGCGCTGGCTTTCATTTCGGGGCATTACGAAACCCATGAACCCCTGCCACAAGAAATGTTGGATAAACTATTGGCCGCAAAAAACTATCAGGCGGCACTGTTTATCCTGCGCCAACTGGAGTTCGGGCTGTTCGATTTCCGCATGCATTATGAGTTTGATCCGCTGACTGGCGCGCAGATTCTGCCCGTCCTGTATGAAGTGAAAAAGCAGGTCGCGGTGGTGCCATCGCCAACTTGGGGCCGCTTCCCACATGCCTTTAGCCATATCTTTGCCGGTGGTTATGCCGCGGGCTATTACAGTTATCTATGGGCGGAAGTGCTTTCTGCTGATGCGTTCTCGCGTTTTGAAGAAGAAGGTATTTTCAATGCCGCAACTGGCCAGTCATTCCTCGATAATATTCTGTCCTGTGGCGGTTCCGAGGAGCCAATGACCCTATTCAAGCGCTTCCGTGGCCGTGAGCCGCAATTGGATGCTATGCTGCGCCATTACGGTATTAAGGGCTAGAATGTGCCACAGGTAAGTATTTGTTTATTGTCAGAAGCAGGCGCCGATCCCGGCGCCTTATCTATTCTGGCCGAGCGCTGGGGTTTGGTGGCTGATGAGCAGGCGACAATGGCGCTAGTGCTCACTCCTGAGCGCCTTGAACTGCGCAAACGAGACGAGCCGAAACTCGGCGGTATTTATGTTGATTTTGTCTCCGGCACACTGGCTCACCGTCGTAAATTTGGTGGCGGGCGCGGTGAGGCGGTCGCCAAAGCGGTGGGCATTAAAAAAGGCTATCTTCCACGGGTTGTCGATGCCACTGCGGGGTTGGGGCGCGATGCTTTTGTCCTGGCGGCGCTGGGTTGCCATGTACAAATGTTAGAGCGCAATCCGGTGGTCGCTGCATTGCTGGATGACGGGCTGCGCCGTGGCTATCAGGATGGCGAAATTGGCCCATGGTTGCGCGAGCGATTAACGTTGCTGCATGCATCCAGTTTGACGGCGTTGACAGAGATTGACCCTCGCCCGGAAGTGGTCTATCTCGACCCTATGTACCCGCATCGGCAAAAAAGTGCGTTGGTTAAAAAGGAAATGCGGGTATTCCAATCACTGGTGGGGGCTGATGAAGATGCCGATGGCTTATTGGCACCGGCGCGGGCTTTGGCTACCAAACGAGTGGTGGTTAAGCGGCCAGATTATGCGGAGCCGCTAGCTGGAGTAGCTGCTCCGGCAGCGGTGACGACGAAAAGCCACCGTTTTGATATCTATCCTCCTTTGGTTTGATGTGGCGGTGGGGTGATATCCAATGAAGCATCAAGATGCTGGCGAATGATGTGTAAAATCATTTAAATTCAATATGGTAATTGTATTTTAGACCTGCATCTTGACGTCTTTCCGCCCATATCCTTTATATTTCAGCTTTGGTTTAAAGGTATAAAGATTATGCTGCGAGTATCGGGCTAACAATAAAGTTATTGAGTGTTAGCTGATGTTTGCCGGTGAGTTTTATCATCATATCGTTTTCATGCAAGTTATTATTAAGGTCAATCAGCAAGTATGTTATATCGATATCTTTATCAAATATTTGCATGATTTCTACCTGATCATTAACTTTTCCAAACGTAAACTTATCAACCAACTGTATATCGCAATCCTCAGAAAGTAATGATGATAAATCTATTTTGTCGTTATTTATTTTAAAATCATGGATAATATCCGCAGCGGTTGTTAATGAATCACTATCGCTAATATACACAAAAGTGTTATTACCCCCACCGCCCCAGAGTTGGTCTGCACCTAGTCGACCGGTTAATTTATTATCAACACTGTTACCCCTAATATCATCATTGCCACTGCCGCCAATAGCATTTTCAATAATAACATCTGCGGCAATTGAAACATTTCCTTTTAAGCCACCAATATCAGAGAAACTGAGTTCATTAAGATTGATCTTTTGGTTTTGCTGATAACCGGAGAAATCAAACGTATCAATGCCGCCTGCATCCCATACACAGAATATTAACTCATCGTGGTTATTATAGGCGCTGAAATACTCGCGCTCGCTATTAGAATTGAAACCATAAATAGTTGCACCGGTGCGTGTGCGCAGATTAGCGCCATAGAGATATTGCATGGTTGAGATGTCAAGCATTTGCGGCGTTGATGGATAGCAGTGGTGATCGTCCGAGCTAGAGTATTTCATTGGCAAATAACTCATCACACTGACTTGCTGTGTATAGCCATGGGGTGTATGGGTGTGGGCTAATCCCAATGCATGGCCGACTTCGTGAATGATGATATGTCCACCATAGTTGGTTATTGTGGGGGTCGGGGCATCTTGTCTCGCGTAATTAACCCATATTGGGCTAAAGCCGCCACTGTTGGGGTAATAAGCATAGCCCGAAGCATTGTCGACTTCTTTCTCATAATTTAAAAATAATAGATTTGCAGAGTTGCTCCCGGATGCTTGAATAAATCGAATATTGGCGACATCGGCATAGCTTTGCATTGCCGCTTTAGCTTGGTTAATTTGCTGGTGATTAAATGAGAATATCGGCGCACCTTGCTGTGTTTTGATATCCGTTTCCCACAGTGAATAACTTTGGCTAAATGAATAATAAATTGTGGTGATTTTATGATTTTGATTATTACGCCATGAATGATAAGAAGTTAACTTATTAATTATTTCTTTCTTTAATTTTTCTTTTGAAATGACATTCTCTTCATAGGGTATATTACTGTCTGTCATTTTACGTTGTCTGGTCATGATTATCTCTTGATAAGCAAAAATAAAGAGTTTAGAAATCGATTAATACCAGGTGGAATATTACTGGAGGCGGTGATTATTTAAATGAGCTTTATCTTAAAAAATACAATGGAGTGCATATCAGAATGAATTAACTATTCGAGATATTAATGATTAAAAGATAAATTCCCATATTCTTTGCGCAAAGAATATGGGGTTCGGTTTTATTTACAGCACACCTTGGGCCAGCATGGCATCTGCTACTTTGACAAAGGCGGCAATATTAGCGCCATGGACATAGTGGGTTTGCTTACCATCGCCGCCATATTCAACACAGGATTGGTGAATATCCAGCATGATGTGGTGCAAACGAACATCCACTTTCTCTGACTTCCAGCTCAGGCGCGCCGCATTCTGTGCCATTTCCAGACCAGAGGTCGCCACGCCACCGGCATTAGCTGCTTTGCCCGGCGCAAACAGCACTCCGGCATCCAGGAAGGCATCAGTTGCCTGAATGGTGGTCGGCATATTAGCGCCTTCAGCAACAGCTTTAACCCCATTGGCAATCAACTGACGGGCGGCAGCTAAATCCAGCTCATTCTGTGTTGCACAAGGCAGGGCGATATCAACCGGCACACTCCACGGCTGTTGGTCGGCTAAATACACCAGATTACGTTCGCGGGCATAATCTTCGATGCGACCATAACGTTTGTTTTTAATCTCAGCCAGGTGGGCCAGTTTTTCCGGTGTGAAACCAGCTTCATCGACCACCGTGCCGCCTGAATCGGAAGCAGTAATAACGCGAGCACCCAATTCCATGGCTTTTTCGATAGTGTACTGTGCCACGTTACCAGCACCGGAAACCGAAACTTTTCTTCCCTCAAAACCTAAACCGTGGCGTTTTAGCATGGCATCAGTGAAATAGACTAAGCCATAACCGGTGGCTTCTGGGCGAATCAGGCTGCCGCCAAAAGAGAGCCCTTTACCGGTGAAAACGCAGGCGGTGTTATTGGACAGTTTTTTCATCATGCCGGACATAAAGGCCACTTCGCGACCGCCAACACCAATATCACCCGCAGGAACATCAGTATCCGGGCCAAGATGGCGATATAGTTCGGTCATCAATGCCTGGCAAAAACGCATCACTTCAGCTTGGCTTTTCCCTTTCGGATTAAAATCAGAACCGCCTTTACCGCCGCCCATTGGCAATGTTGTCAGGGCATTTTTAAAGGTCTGTTCAAAACCGAGGAACTTAAGAATGGATAAGTTGACTGATGGATGAAAGCGCATACCGCCCTTATAAGGGCCAATTGCGGAGTTAAACTGAACGCGCCATGCGCGGTTGACTTGAACCTGACCTTGGTCATTCGTCCAGGCAACGCGGAATTGAATGACGCGCTCTGGTTCGACTAAACGTTCCAGTAGGCTTTGTTCACGGTAGTGTGGGTTTTGCTCCAGAAAGGGCCAAAGTGACGTGAAAACTTCACGTACGGCTTGGAGATATTCTGGTTGGTTGGCATCACGTTGTTGTAAAGATTCTAAAAATGACTCCAGAGAATTTAAACCATTCATCACTAATAATTCCTTGTACCAATTAAGACTCTCCTAACAGATTTTTGCAGCCTATTATTATTATCCAAAATAGTGAGGAGACGATGTTGTGCATCATCGACTATATCACTGGTTTATATTCATGCCGCAAGGGATTTTGCTAAAAATTTAGCAGGATTATTAATGTGTGGAGATATAGGGTGGGTGCGGGTTTCAGCATAAAAAACGCCCGCTAAAGGCGGGCGTCAGAGGTGATGATGCTGAACTATTGACACTCAAGCAGCTTAATCGTCTTCACCATTTTCATCATCGCGCAGTGGTACGATGAGCATATCGACATGAACGGTATTGATTAGCTGGCGTGCTGAAGACATCAGCTTGCTCCAGAAATCCTGATGATGACCGCATAACACCAAGTCCATATCGTATTTCTTAATGGCATCAACCAATACCTGGCCCAAATCACCACTGCCACTCAGAGTTTGTTCAATGGGGTAGCCAGCATTTTGTGAAAGCTCGGTCAAAGCATTGTGTGTTTCTTCAGAAATGCGTTTTTGCATATCGCCCAGATTGACGTCAATCAGGCCGGTATAGAGATCGGAATAGTTAACATCAACATGGATTAGGGAAACTTTGGCATTATACGGCCGGGCCATGGAGACCGCTTTTTCCACTAACACCTTACTTTCCGGGGATAGGTCAACCGCAATGAGAATATGTTTGTAAGCCATAAGTAAACTCCTTCCATAATGTTAATTAATGGGTAAGCAAACATTCAACCTGTTGAACGGGTGCTAACGCGATATCTACATCATACCATTATGACCCCTAACTGAAGTGTTTCACGGATCACAACGCACTGTTTTGATGATGATCACTAAAGTCAGCATCTGTTTTTTTACACTAAAAACTGACTAAACTCTACCGCGTATTGCCCTAATGTCTTGGCGCACTGCTTGAATTTGAAGCAGATCATTATATTAAGTATAGCGTGGTTAAAATATCGTGAAAGGCGTAATTCCATATTTGTGATGCAGATATAACCCCCAAAAAATGACAGTTTGATTTATATAATTCAGTTAAGAAAGATTAATATTTAGCCGGTATTGGTCAGAGGGAAAGCATTTTTTTGTGGGTAAAGTCCGTTATAAGTTAATACTAATCGATACTTAACAAAGGCCAAATTTGGCTTAATTTAGAGATTATCAGGTTATTTTTCATTTCATTTCCTACACTCATAAAGGGAGTCCTACGCGTTCGGGGAGTGTGTCGAGTGAATAATGCATCGAGACACAATCAGAAAGCGAACGATAGGGGGTGGCTTTTGATGCCCTGGGGGTGTTTGTATCGGCTAGAGTGAGCGATGGCGCAAGGGTTTCAGGGGAAACTGACCTTATGCGTGTGATATCGCTGGGAGGATGATTATGATCAGTACCGTCGCGCTTTTTTGGGCTTTGTGTGTGGTATGTGTGATTAATATGGCACGTTATTATTCATCACTGCGTGCTTTGTTAGTGGTATTACGTGGTTGCGACCCGTTGCTGTATCAGTATGTTGATGGCGGTGGATTTTTTACCTCCCACGGTCAGCCGAGCAAGCAGATTAGATTAGTCGGTTATATTTTTGCTCAACGTTATCTTGATCATCATGATCCGGAGTTTATTCGCCGCTGTGAAAGGTTACGTGGGCAATTTATTCTGACCAGCGCATTATGTGGCTTGGTCGTAGTGAGTTTGGTGGGGTTAATGTTGTGGTATTAGTATGAACTCTTGGCATAAAAGTATGTAAAAAGGCGACCTAATCAGGCCGCCTTTTATTTACTGTCAATTCGGTGTTAGCACTTTGAGTATCATCACAGTTCCGCTTAACGCGCCCTGTGATAGCAACACATCCGCTGGACTAAATAAACTTCAACGCGACCCAGTACAACCCGCCGGAAAGAAGAATAGAGATTGGCAAGGTGAGTACCCACGCCAACATAATGTTCTTCACCGTCTTGCTCTGCACACCGCCGCCATCGACCAACATGGTGCCGGCAACAGCAGAAGAAAGCACTTGAGTTGTCGATACTGGCATACCGGTATAGCTGGCGATACCAATAGATACTGCGGCCGTCATTTGGGCAGAAACCCCTTGGGCATAGGTCATGCCTTTCTTACCTATCTTCTCACCGATAGTCACGGCCACGCGTTTCCAGCCAACCATGGTACCCAAAGACAGGGCCAGAGCGACGGCAACGATAATCCAGGTGGGTGCATATTCCACGGTTTCTAACAAATCTGTGCGCAGATTATTGAGGAAACGGCGGTCTTCAGCACTGGTTTCTGGCAGTTTGGCAACGGTTCCAGCTGTTTCTGCAACACACATCAGCAAGCGACGCATATGGCTACGTTGGTCGACCGTCAGGTCGTCATAGCTTTGCAGATTCGTTAACAGCGCTTGTGCATGATCAATTGCTATCATGGCGCGTGAACTATCACAGTGGAACTGGGCTGGTGTATTCGGCAATGTATCTGGTGTCGGTACCAGTGGCTTGAGTGCGACAGCATGAGGTAATACTTCAACATGCTGCTGATAATATTGTTGCAGATGAGTCACTGCATCGCGGGTGCGGGCAATATCATAGCCTGTTGCATTCATATTCACGACGAATCCAGCCGGAGCCACGCCGATTAATACCAGCATGATCAAGCCAATCCCTTTCTGACCATCGTTAGCACCATGAGAGAAACTCACGCCAATAGCCGATATAATCAGTGCAGTACGGGTCCAGAATGGCGGTTTGCGTTTACCGTCTTTCTTTTCTCGTTCAGCGGGTGTCAGATGAATACGTTGCTGCTTTTTGGTTCCGTTCCAGTAACGACGTAGCAGGAACACCATCAACCCAGCAATAACCAGACCCACAATCGGGGATAAGATTAATGACAGGAAGATTTGAATCATCTTAGGAACGTTCAGCGCATCTACTACAGATGTACTGGTCATTAATGCATTGGTTAAACCAATACCGATGATTGCACCAATCAGCGTATGTGAACTGGAGGCTGGGATACCGAAATACCAAGTGCCCAAATTCCAGATAATCGCAGCCAGCAGCATAGAGAAGACCATCGCCAACCCATGTGCCGAACTAACATTTAACAGCAGATCAGTAGGCAATAAGTGAACGATAGCATAAGCCACGCTCAATCCGCCCAGCATCACGCCGAGGAAGTTAAATACCCCTGCCATCACGACAGCCACCTGTGAACGCATGGCGCGGGTATAAATTACGGTTGCAACCGCATTGGCTGTGTCATGAAAACCATTGATGGCTTCGTAAAACAGCACAAACAACAAAGCAAGAACTAACATTAGGCCGGTATGGAAATCCAGGCCAGCGAAAAGATGTAGCATAAGCGTTACGCCAGTTTGTGGACATGAACGCGGCGCATTATCAGTGACAATGGGGGGTGGGGAAAAGGAAAATATGACCTTTTTTTGACATGACCGCAGACGAATCTGTCTTTTTGAGCAACATATGTATGTTATATCAGCAGGTTACTTAGTTTTACCGTCTGAGACATTTTCTTACTATAGCATCCTGACACTGAGCGACTTACAATCATTCGCCACGAATTTATCAGTTGAATGAATAAATAATACGCAAGACGGCGAGAAAATGGACAATTTTGCAGTGATGATGATTTTACCCAGTGAGGCCCAGTGTGGAACAGTTTGATGTGGTAGTGATAGGCGCAGGTGCTGCGGGCCTATTTTGCGCGGCCCAGGCCGGGCAAGCTGGGCGTCGGGTACTTTTGGTTGATAATGGCAAGAAAGCCGGGCGCAAGATTCTAATGTCTGGCGGTGGCCGCTGTAATTTCACCAATATGTTTGTCGAACCTGCGGCTTATCTCTCACAAAATCCACATTTCTGTAAATCTGCTTTGGCGCGTTATACCCAATGGGATTTCATTGACCTCATGAATCGCTACAACATCGCCTGGCATGAGAAAACCTTGGGGCAATTGTTTTGCGATGATTCGGCACAGCAAGTAGTGGAGCTTTTGCTAAAAGAGTGTGAATTGGGGCAAGTGACCATTCGGCTGCGTAGTGATATTCGCTCGGTTGAAAAAATTGATAGCGGCTTTATATTGCAGATGAATGATGAGAAAGTAAGCGCTCACTCACTTGTGGTGGCTTCTGGCGGCCTATCGATGCCGGGGCTGGGGGCCTCTCCCTTGGGCTACAAACTGGCAGAACAGTTTGGTTTGAAAGTCTTGCCGACCCGTGCGGCATTGGTGCCTTTTACCCTGCATAAGCCTTTGCTAGAGCACCTGCAAACCCTCTCCGGTGTTTCTGTTCCTGCGGTGGTGACGGCGGAGAATGGTGTCAGCTTCCGTGAGAGTATTTTATTTACCCACCGTGGCCTTTCTGGGCCAGCCATTTTACAACTTTCAAGCTACTGGCAGCCTGGCGAGTATGTGAGCATTAACTTACTTCCTGATACTGACTTAGCGGCATTCCTCAATACTGAGCGGCAAGCACATCCTAATCAGACATTGAAAAACACCTTGGCCCAGCGGTTACCGAAGCGGCTAGTGGAGTGTCTCCAGACTTTGGGGCAACTGCCGGATGTCACCTTGAAACAGTTAAATACGCCGCAGCAGGCAGCTTTGATAGCAAATCTGCAAGAATGGCGTGTACAACCTAATGGAACGGAAGGTTATCGCACTGCTGAAGTCACTATTGGCGGGGTCGATACCCAAGAACTCTCCTCTAAAACCATGGAAGCCCATAAAGTGCCCGGGCTGTACTTCATTGGCGAGGTTGTTGATGTTACCGGCTGGTTAGGGGGCTATAACTTCCAATGGGCTTGGAGCTCCGCCTGGGCCTGTGCGCAGGCAATAGCTTGTTGTTCTGGAATAATAAAGTTTGTACACTAACAAAATAGTTTGTACATAAGCTCATTTTAGAATAATAAAGTTTGTACACTAAGCTATAGTTGATCCATCAAGTCTGGTGGAGATGAAGGATCTTGGCGAGGCGTAAATTAGATACTCAACCTGACTTCTTGCGGGCCCTGAAGAATAAGTATGGGCTTGGAGAGGGTGATACCTACAAGCCCTGGCTTCGAGTACAGGATGTTAGCTCACGAGGTAATAGCGGTAAAATACAAGGTATTAAATCTCATCGAGAGCATCACACTCTTTCTGAGCATGAGAGTTGTTTTTTTTATCTTGTCGAATTTTGTGACACAGTAATTGATATCAGGGAGCAATTCCCTCTCCTCCCTTTAGATCTTTCCGTCAAAATCTCAAAAACCTTGAATATTAAGCACCCGACTGTTCCAAACACAAAAATACCTAATGTCATGACAACCGATTTTGTATTGACATGTTCAGACGGAACCAGAACGTGGTATGAAGCTATAACTGTAAAACCAACTGACCAATTAAAAGATAAGCGTATTGCTGAGAAATTGGATATTGAACGCATCTGGTGGCAACTACAGGGGATTCGTTTTCAACTTTTTGTCATGACTGACGAGAACAAGATTCAATCGAAAAATATTCAATGGTTTACGGCACAATTCCGACAGGGACGCAGATTTTCAGAAGAATTATTGAATCATGCTCTTTTATTTGTTCATGTCGGTACTGCATTAGTTGAAGATATCTGTAATGATTTTATCAGTGAAATGGGGATAGAACATGATGATGCACTCGTCTTGTTAAAATCATTGATGGTGCATAAACTAATTGAGGTTGACCTTAACAAACCTATTGCAGACACGGGTATCTTAGAAATCCTTAAGATATCAAATCATCAGATGGTACGAAATTATGCTAATTGAGCGAAATAGTATCTGGCAAATAATGCAAACAGATGGTGTTCTGGACGGGATATATAGAGTCTTAGGGCATTCTCCCGATGGGACTCATCTGGTGTTATTTCGATTGTCCCATGGTAATGGCTTAGAACGCCCAATTATTGTTACTCATTCCTTGTTTGCTAACTCTTTCAAACGTGGACAAATAATAAGTTCAACTTTCCCTATTCCTTTCTATCAGCTTGTATCTGAAGAAGAAATTTCTACAGAATATATTGCGTTAAGAGATAAACGTTTTGAGTTGATTATAAATTTAGTTAATGCCCCTAACTTTTTACTTGAAGTAACTTTAAATCTTAGAAGTAAGATTGTGGTTAGCTACGCGAAACTGAATGGTACATACGTTCAAAATATTTATCGTTTACTAAATCTTTATTGGAAATACGGGCAAGAAAAAAACGCTTTGTTACCTGCTTATAAATACTCTGGCGGCGCAGGAAAACAACGATTTTCTGGAGAGGTTAAGCGCGGTAGGCCAATTCAGTTATCAACACCCAGTATGTTGGTATTTTCTGGCGTTAATACAAGGGAAGTAGATAAGAGCATATTTATTAAAGCCATGAAAAAATACGGTTTTAAAGGTAGGAAAGTAAGTTTTAGCCGTATGTATGACCAGATGCTCAAGGAATTTTATGCCAATGAGTTAATGCTTGCCGAAAATGAAAATCGTGAACCTAATATTCCGAGTTACCGGACTTTTATTTACTGGTGCAAGAAACTCATTCCAAAAAACGAATTAATTCGTAAACAAACGACACTTGGTGATTTTGAGCGTAATAGAAGAGCTTTACGAGGAAAAGCGACTGATCATACCGAAGTTCCAGGGAGTTGTTTTGAATTAGATGCAACAGTTCTGGATGTCCATATCGTATCTGAGTTCAAACGTAACCATGTGCTTGGACGGCCAACGGTTTACTGTGTTGTTGATAAAGAAAGCAGAATGATTGTTGGGATCCATGTATCTATGGAGTATGCCTCATGGCGAGCGGGTCGTCAGGCTCTAGTAAATAGTTTCACCTCAAAGAAAGATTATTGTGCTCGGTTTGGAATGGAAATTGAAGATGAAGACTGGCCTTGTAATCACATTCCACAGCGACTTCTATGCGATAGAGGAGAGTTTATTTGTAATCAAGCAGAGAAACTCGCTGTCCCATTAATTGGACATTTGAGTATTGCCCCTCCCTACCGTGCCGATTTAAAAGGGATTGTGGAGCATCGGTTCCAGATACTTAATGAAAAGTTAGTCCACGAACTGGTGGGGACGACCAGAGGCCGTCAGTATATTCGAGGTGATCGTGATCCACGTCTCGATGCTTGTCTTACCTTGGCTGAAGTAACAAAACTTCTTATTGATGCAGTTTTAGATCACAACAGCCATATCTTCGATGGGTTAGCTGGGCAAACGACATTGCTTATTGAAGCAGGGATAGCACCAACCCCGCTTAATTATTGGAATATTCATTGTAAAAAGCATCGACATGCTTTGAGTAAGGCTGATGAAGGTGAGGTCCGGGCAAGATTATTACCAATAGAGCATGTGTCGATGACAAGTAGAGGGGTCCGACTCAATGATGAGATGTACTATGAGTGCGATAGGCGAGAATTTGAAGACTGGAAGATAATTGCGCGCTCCAGCAAAAATTGGAAACTGGAAGCCCGACTAGACCAAGATAATTCATCATTTATATATGTGCGCTTGCAGGAAAGAGAGGGGTTCACCCGATGTTCTTTAATGAATTTTTCTTCTAATTTCAATGAACGACATATGGCTGACGTACTATTTTTTAAAGATTGGAAGGCGGTTGAGAAAAGGCGCGTCAAGCCAACATGTAAGTCCATCGAGAGGCATAATCGAAGAAAATCCATTAGTAAACATGCCCAAAACGAAGTCAAAAATACAATGCCCTTAGCGACAAAAGCTGAGCGTATCAATGGTATGAAAGAGCGTAGAAAAGAGGCAATTTTGGATGCCAGAATAACGGGGGATGATTTTGTAGTAACGGAACATTCAGTTGAACTCTCAAATTTGAAGGAGTTGGTTACGCAGCGAACGAGTAAAGTGATTTCGCTTCTTAAACGTAAGAAGGGTTGCAATAAATGAAAATCACATCGGCGAAATACCGTATGGCGATTCTACCAGAGCACAGAGGAAATCCACTTATTGAAGGGTTGCCAGAGAAATTGAATGATGAAAAGCTCATTGAAAAATTGAGCTTTTATCCTGCGAGGACTAGGGACGAAACTAAGTTGAATGCCTTTGAACGGGTTGAGTATTTAACGCGCCTTAAAGAGCTTCGGCAACCATTACCAATTTATATTGACTGTTTCCGAGCCGTTGAGATGGCCATTAAGGAAGGGTATTCTACGAAGAACCCCTTCTCGCCAACCACTATGAATTATCTGCATTATCCAATAGATAGACGTCCCAACATCGCGCCTCGAACAGGTTTCTTTCAACCAAGAGGGAGTGGTATCACTATTATAGGTGAAAGTGGTGTCGGCAAAACCAGTATGCTGGAGCAGATATTAAGTTGTTTCGATGACACTATCGAACATTCTAGTTATCAGGGGAAGGCACTGCCTTTAAAACAGGTAGTGTGGGTAAAAGTTGATTGCCCCGATGACTCAAGTGTGAGAGCACTATGTCACAAAATTCTAACTGAATTAGATCGGAAGCTTGCTCTTGCACCAACCAAACCAGCAGGAACGATCCCACTTCTGCTTGACCAAATTGAAGCGCGGATTAAATCAAGTTTTCTCGGAATTTTGGTGATCGACGAGATGCAGAACCTAAATTTAGCCAAAACTGGTGGAGCAGATCGTCTACTCGGATTCCTACATAATCTGGTAAACAATTTAGGGATCCCAATACTTTTCTGTGCTAACCCACCGTTCAATGAGCTGCTTAGCAAAACCTTAAAAGCAGCTAGAAGAGCTGAGAGTAATGGGTATTTTGATGTCAAGTTAATGAACAACGATGAAGAATGGGACCTATTTATTGATGAATTATGGGGGCTTCAATGGACTAATGTTGAAACACCATTAACAAAAGATCTAAGTGATAAGTTATATGAACTATCTATTGGAAATATGGATTTAGCTGTAAGGATTTATCGCGAGTCCCAACGTCTGGTTATTGGTTCACAAGATGAGAAGCTCTCTGTCGATACATTGAACCATGCCGCAAGTATCGCCATTAAAGCTTCAAAAGTAGTCGTCGATGAAATAAAACGTGAACGTCTGACTATATTCAAGCGAATAGAAAAAAGGGTTGAAAGCTTACAAACATCGACAAAAATAAAGCAAGACACCATGGTTAATGTTGGAACAAGAATTGTTATTATCCCAGGGGATTTGAGCCGTCCACACCATCCTGAGTTTGCGCACGCACTCTCCACTCTTCAGTATGTTGATGACTTATATAAACAGATAGCAGATCCAGACTTATTTCAACGAGCTTCAAGAGATGGTCATCCATTAAATTCGTTACTGAATTCAGGGATAGTCTGTATAGACCCATTGAAAATCTTTAGCTAGCTTAATTATGGGGGAAACACATGCTTTTACCTAAGTGTTTGCCGGATGAACTGCTACTAAGTCGTATGATTCGTTACATCACGATATCAGGCGATGATGTTACTGAACTACTTCGTATGATTTTTGGTTCAGATAGGAGCTCTATTCACCCATTTTTGACGTCAGGACTTAAACAGATAGCTAAGGCTAGTGGTGAAACGGCTGGAGATCTACTGATACAGCAAACTTTGGCCCCACTATTTTTTTTCTTCGTCCCCTTACATGCAGATCAACTTAAGAGATTCTTGCTGGTTAACCAAGCGGCCAGAGCTGTGCGAGAAAGTCAGCTACCTTCATTTGGGGCCGGAAACTCGCTTTGTTTAAAGTGGTGCTCACTCTGTGCTCAACAAGATTTGCTGAGGTACGGTGTCACATACTGGCATCGAAGCCATCAGATCCCGGGAGTTACAGCATGTTTTTTTCATCATTATTTACTTAATAGATACGAGCTAACACAGCGTCAAAGGGTCTTGGTGAGTTTGCTGCCGGGTCATAATGATTACTTGAGACCCGCATTGGAGAGTGAGGTTAAGGTTGCTAATGTTGGTTTCGAACTCCTTCAGTTTATTAGTCGCCAACAAGCATCACAAATAGATATAGCAATGGTTTATCGAACTCGTTTAGCTGAGTTGGGATATATCACCTATTCTGGTCGAGTTCGACGTAAAAGTTTGATGCGAGAGTTTGTTGCTGACGTTGGGCAGTATCGTACTGGCCTTGATACCCCATTCTTTCGCCATCCCAAAGATTATCGTTACATTACTCAGTTATTAGAGCAAAGATCCAGCCATCATCCGTTTCGGCACCTACTATTTACAAGTTGGCTATTTAATAGTGCCCAAGAGTTATTTGAGATCAATATTTCTCAGAAAATTACCCCACAAATAAATCGTTCTGTTGTCTTCAATACACGTAACAACTGTGAGCAAAATTGCTTAGTATTGCTACAACAGAAGCATTCATTATCCGAGGTTTATCGTGTCACTGGCAAGAGCCGCTGTTATTTGAAACGTCTTGCTCACATAAATAGGATCCTTCTACAGCTAAAGCCGAAAGTTCTAACTCCAATACTTACACAACGAATTATTCAATTGGCGTACGCTGGGATACATCGTAAAGTTATATCGGAACGATGTGGAATAGGTATTGGTTCTGTTGAACAGGTGATTTCTAGCCAACCTGATTTAGTCGAGTATCGAAAGAAGTGTCGTTGGGAGTCCAAGCGTCGTAGATATCGCGCTGATATAGCGCGGTATCGAAAACTTCATCCGATGGCCATTCGACAAGAAATAAAGTCTCGCTGTAATGCAGCTTTCTTTTGGCTTTATGGACAAGATAAAAACTGGCTAGAGAATAACTTACCTAAAGCACTCATGGCCCCTGGTCGATACAAAATAAAATCGGGTCATTAATACTTTATCTAAACTCAAAAGATATATTCTGGAAGGCATTTAGCTATATAGTAATAAAGGACAAATGGATATTATTACTTATAGAATTAGAGAGCTGGTTCCGCTCATTTCTTTGGGAAATGAATGTCCTAATTCTAAAATGTTAAATTAAAACACCACTAATGACTTTGAAAATAGTAAACTCTAGATTAGATGTGGGTTTTAAATAAGAAAGTAATTTCTGATGTTTTTTACATTTATCCATATATACCCATGATTTTTTAAAATATCCAACCCCACATGTTTCTATACTTTCTTTAATACATTCATGACAATAAAGAATAGGTATGCTAGACGAGTATACATTATGATAGGGATTGAAGAAAATATTTTCAATAGAGACATGACCCAGTTTTTCATGGTTTTCTATCAAGGGATTATCGATTTTGAATCCCGAAGAATATAATAATTTCTCTAGGTGTTTTTTAGGAAATATTTTGTAATAGGGGACTAATTTAGGGTGAGGTTTAGGTAAGCGTTTCCAACGCCCAGTAACGTGAGTAAGATTAGAAAGTTCTCGTAATCCATGTAATAACTGAGCTCGAAACATAAAACTATAGAGTGATTCATCATCTAATAACATAATATATACCTATATAACATTAGTGCTATTTTATGGCCAATATATCGCTAAATATAGATGTTGACGGAAAAAGTAGTTGTAAATTCACTTCGCACACTTACACCAATTTAGCCTCAACTTCTGTTCACTTTATGCCTTAAACTTACGGATGAGTTTATCTGGCATGAAGTAAATATCCCCTCTGGCTCTTGAGCAAGCTACATAGAGCTTGTTCCGTGTACTAGGAACAGCTTCGGTGAGTTTCTCCTCACGATATTGCTTCCAGATCTTATTTCCCATTACAATACAGACATCCTTGAAATGATCAAGTCCCTTACTAGCCCCCCCAATTCATTGAAAAACAATCATATTTATAATGTTCACTATAGAATAACTTCACAATATTATTATCTAAATATATTGTTTTAGCCTGTTCTTCTAACTCAACATTGATGATGTCGGTTGTTCTGCCATCTTGTGCATCTATATCAATTGAAAGATTTTTTTTTATAAAATCACAAACTGTCTTCGAGCAGCGCCAAGTTTGTCCAAGCGTTATTTTATCGACCGTGAGTCCCGCGGATTTGAACCTTTTCTCATACTTTGCAATGTCATCATGCAAGTTTTTATTCACATTGCCATCACGACTGGTATCGAAAGTATGCTGAAAGAAGTCACCAACAAACAGCACCCGCGTCTTAGCCGCACACAATGAGGTCAGCAGATTAAAATCATGTCCTGCAAAATCCTGAACCTCATCGACGTAAATATCGTCATAGTATCGTTCCATTCGATCGAGGACCTGCGGTATCACGTCAAATTGGTCTATAAGCTTTGCCAGACGGTTGTGATAAAGCCTGCCTTCACCATCGCGGTAATATTTAATATTCGTGCGGGGTAATTTCGAGGTGAAGTCTGGAGGTATCTTGAAATTAAGCCCACGAGTTTGCAATTGCAACTGCTTAAATGGCCTATAACAAAAGCCATGCAAAAACTCAAAGTAAGTCATTAAAGTTATGAAGACTGGCATATAGCCAAACTTTCGAATTATCTGAAAACGCAGGTGGGTATAATTATTGTCAGTATAAGTAATAATCAATGCTCGCCGGCCTTCTTCAAGCTGGCTTATTATCAGTGTGGTTTTTCCGGAACCAGCCACCGCAAAAATTACAGTCTTATCCATTTAACCGCCTCCCTAATATATTTAGGAGCTGTCAGTTCGGCTGCTTTCTTGTTGAGCAATTCGAAAGCTGCTTCAGCTTTATTGCTCAGCATGTACTCCTGTACTGTAAGTGTTTTCCTGCCCGCAGCGAAAAGCTCTTCACATATCGCTTGATTATCTAGGTAAAGACATATTTCAAATGTACTGCGGCTATTATCGTCATCAGTAAAAATCTTCGCATCATCTCCGATATATTCTTGATAATTAAGAACACAATTTTTTTCGTGATTACTATCATTGTCACGAATTGCAGCCACACGGATACCCAGCAATTTCGCAAGTTCAAGGTAGCGTTTAAAACTTGTTCCGCCGATAGAGATGATATGTACACCATCATTTTCAGGTGAGATTCCTCCTGAAAGCGTACTATAAAGCGCTTCAAGCAAGATAAATTCAGCATCCCCCTCAACCAAAATTACCTTTTTTGATAGAGCAAACTCAAGAATATTATTATCTGGGGCCTTCATGAAAAAGTCAGCGGTTTCTGGAGAAAGCCCTTTTAAATTCAATACAGAACGATCAGGTCCAAGCATTAATGCATGCCGCAAATCTAATCTAGAGCAGATATGGCTACTGTGCGTGGCAATGAAAAGCTGAGTATTATCCGCCCCCGATAATTCCTTAACCAGTTTTTTCATATTATTGAAACTTAGGTGATTCTCTGGTTCTTCAAGTAGCATCACATCTAAATCACCTTTGGATTTTTGCTTGCCAAGAGCAAATTCTGTTTTGATGAAGCACTGCTGGCCTTTACCTCTGTTCAGAAGGGATATTCCTCCTTGTGTGAGATCAAGGTCAGTTTCCAGATTTGAGTCTGATGTCGTTCTCAGATCAAACTGATAAGGACCAATCGCCTCGTTTATTGTAGTAAGATGCTCTTCTCGAAATTTTTTTTCCCCTGACGATAGCCGTTTTCTAGTTTGTACCGCTCCGCAACAGGGACTCGCAGATTGAAAACGGTGCGGATATATTCACGAACCGCGTAACTGCTGTCGATACGAGAGTTATCAAGCATGAGGTGCCTTATATAGCGCTTAAAACTCGCGTAAGGCGCTCCTGAAAATGTATAAAATTTCACCGCATAATATTCGTAAGGGAAGTTCTCTTGGTTTTGCCCTAGCAGAGCGTTGATAT
Source organism: Yersinia hibernica (assembly GCF_004124235.1). Lineage (NCBI taxonomy): Bacteria > Pseudomonadati > Pseudomonadota > Gammaproteobacteria > Enterobacterales > Yersiniaceae > Yersinia > Yersinia hibernica. Next base: position 4,528,479 of record NZ_CP032487.1, on the reverse strand, counting down.
CTTCTCCATATTCCTGAATTAACGGTTCTACAATCATCCTTAGACCATCGGCGAGACGATGTTTGGCATTTTGATTGCCGTTGAGTTCCTGATTTTCGCCTTCTTCCAGGAATACATCGACTGTAATATATGGAAGTAATTCAGGACTTCTATCGCCTTGTTGAAACTTCTTAACAGCGGCAAGAGATAGCAGAGATTCCACACCCAAAGATTCGACACGGTTTCGGCTGGCACTCATCGCCAAATCCATAGCCAAAAGAACGCTGCTTTTACCTGCTTCATTATCACCGATTAGTACATTCATGTCGGTCTCAAAATCCAGAGTCAGAGATTCAAATTTTTTAAAATTGGCCAAGACCAATCTACTTACTCTGGGCATTTTCTTACCTCATATTTTACGCAGTCACGGTTTTGACCATTGAAAACATCAAAATAGGCCTGTATTCCAAGCCTATTGCATTTGACTGATTAACTCGGCATCAACGATAGTACTGCCGTCTTCTTCTAGAGTTGTGTTTCCAGTTTCTGGCTATATGATAAACATCAGATGGGTAATCATCCCATGGGTTTGCAAGTTGCTTTCCACGCGCAGCTCTCAGTTTTAGTGGATACCCTTTATATTCAATAGAATGCAAGTAGTAATGACTCTTTTCCTGCCGAGTGCTAAAACGTTTATATAACCAGTTCCTAAGTAGAGGATAATGAACCCAACTACGACGAACTCCTGAGAACTCCTCTGAGTATTTGTACTGCTGTTTCAGTTTTTTCATAACACTTCCAGGTTAATTGACGATACCTAGAAGTGGTCCTCTGCATAATAGTTCATATTATCCCCGAAAAAAGCCAATCACAGATATTCCAGCTTACAAATTCGGTTTGTTTTTGTACACCACTACAGAATAATATGGCCCCATTCTCGGTCGCAATATATTACTCAATATCGTTTTCCTCTGGTTTTCATCATGCCATCGTAAATACGATTACTTCCACACAGATCAACTAGGCTCTTCTTTTGGGCTTGTTGCAAAAAATGGAATTGTCATGAAAACTGAGGCTATTCATTCCTTCTTCAGTAACCCCACATGACCCCTAACGATTTCAAATGGAAACATTTTGCTCCCGAGATCATCCTGTGGTGCTTATGGTGCTACGGTTCAACACCGATGAGTTATGCCAATGTCAGCGATATGCTGGCAGAGCGTGGGATTTCCGTTCATCGCTCTACTATTTACCGTTGGTTTATTGAATATGTACCACTACTCCGTAAGAAGTTGAACCGATATCAATTCACTTACACCGACTCCTCATGGCAACTCGATGAAACCTATATCAAAGTCAATGGAAAATGGTTTTATCTCTATCGCGCTATCACTCGTTTAATCAACGAAGGAAAGCTGCGGGATGATGCTAAACAAGGCAGGTTAAATACCTGAACAACCGGATCGAGTCTGACCATGCCCCCCATCAAAAAATTAGTGAAAGCAGCCGGCAGTTTCAAAAGACCAAATCGAGCCTCGTCACGCTATAATGTAGGAAATATCCTATAGTAAAGTATGGTAAGTCTTATTGCGTATTAATTGCATTCACAATACAGTTCGGTCCAAATATCTCAGACACTTAATCGGACGTAATAAATGCATAATTTCTATTGGACGAAATCATTCAAAACACCCTCGGGACGTAAGTTTGCAGCCGCATGCGCACAGCAGCGAACGTTCAGGGTTATCGCTTGGGTGAATATTCTGTTCCAATTACTGTTTCCTTTAAGTTTATCCTTCACTCCTGCCATTGCTGCCGTTCCAATATCAAAGGCAACCTTAGTCAATATCCCTACCGAATCTTATATTCTTACTGCTGGCGAAAATGTAAACATTGTAGCTAAAAGAAACGGTATGACTGTCGATGAACTTAAAAGAATCAATATATACCGAACTTTCTCCAAACCCTTTAATAAATTAGCCTCCGGGGATGAAATAGATATACCCCGCAAAACATCACCGTTCTCCATTGATAATCAAAAAAATAAAAACGCTGATATTCCTCTGGAGAATAAACTGGCAGGTTATGCTCAAACCGGCGCCGCGGCATTATCTACCGGTAATGCCGCCAAATCCGGCGAGCGCATGGCGCGCTCGGTTGCCAACAATGAATTCAACAGCCAGGCCCAACAATGGCTGAGTCAGTTCGGTACCGCTCGCGTACAAATGAATCTGAATGACGACTTTAAGCTCGATGGCAGTGCCGTCGATGTATTGCTCCCACTCTATGATAATCAAAAATCGATATTATTCACGCAATTGGGTGCCCGTAATCAAGACAGCCGCAATACCGTCAATATCGGAGCTGGAGTGCGTACATTCCAAAATAACTGGATGTACGGTGCCAACACCTTCTTTGATAACGATATGACGGGCAAAAACCGCAGGGTCGGTATCGGAGCTGAAGCCTGGGCCGATTATCTCAAGCTGTCTGCCAACAGTTATTTCGGCACCACCGACTGGCACCAGTCGCGTGATTTTGCCGACTACAATGAACGTCCGGCCAACGGCTACGATGTTCGAGCTGAAGCTTATCTACCTACTTATCCGCAACTGGGCGGTAAGTTGATGTATGAAAAATACCGCGGAGATGAAGTGGCTTTGTTCGGTAAAGATAATCGCCAAAAGAACCCGTATGCGGTAACGGCCGGGGTGAATTATACGCCCATCCCGTTATTAACCGTAGCAACAGAACATCGGGCCGGTAAAGGCGGCAAGAATGACAGTAGTATCAACTTCCAGTTGAACTACCGATTGGGTGAGTCTTGGCAGTCTCATCTCAGTCCCTCTGCAGTAGCCTCGAGCCGGACACTGGCGGGCAGTCGCTACGACTTAGTTGAACGTAATAACAATATTGTGCTCGACTATCAGAAGCAGGCGCTGATGCAGTTGACTCTTCCCGATGCAGTGACAGGAGAAGCGTTGTCCAGGGCAATAGTCAATGCGCAGGTAGTGTCGAAATACGGGCTGGAAAGAGTTGACTGGGACAGCGCGGGGCTAATCGCAGCAGGTGGAAGCGTGACGCAAGTATCGCCTCAGACTATATCCATCACATTGCCGCCTTATCAATCAACACGAAGCAGCAATACTCATACCCTGAGTGCGGTGGCTCATGACCAGCAAGGCAATGCATCCCCTCGGGCAACGATGCAGATTGTGGTTATACCGAGCACCGCTCAAATTACGGCAGCCAACCTGACGGTCGTGAGAGATAACGCTAGCGCTAATGGTACAGAGACCAATGAGGTCAAGGCCATTGTTACGGATGCGGGCAATAACCCGCTATCAGGTCATGTGGTAAGTTTCGAGGCTGACAATGGGGCGGTGGTGACCACCGTGATTGGCACCACCGGGGCCGATGGGGTAGCTACGGCGACAGTGACCAACATGACTGCGGGTACTACCACAGTGAAGGCCACGGTGAACGGCGTAAGCCAAAGTGTGCCGACCACGTTTGAACCGGACGACAGCACCGCTCAAATTACGGCAGCCAACCTGACGGTCGTGAGAGATAACGCTAGCGCTAATGGCACAGAGACCAATGAGGTTAAAGCCATGGTGACCGATGCAGGTAATAATCCGCTCTCAGGTCACGTGGTAAGTTTCGAGGCTGACAATGGGGCGGTGGTGACCACCGTGATTGGCACCACCGGGGCCGATGGGGTAGCTACGGCGACAGTGACCAACATGACTGCGGGTACTACCACAGTGAAGGCCACGGTGAACGGCGTAAGCCAAAGTGTGCCGACCACGTTTGAACCGGACGACAGCACCGCTCAAATTACGGCAGCCAACCTGACGGTCGTGAGAGATAACGCTAGCGCTAATGGTACAGAGACCAATGAGGTCAAGGCCATTGTTACGGATGCGGGCAATAACCCGCTATCAGGTCATGTGGTAAGTTTCGAGGCTGACAATGGGGCTACGGTGGTCACGGCCATTAGTACCACGGGGGCTGACGGGATAGCCACGACAACAGTGACGAATATGACTGCGGGTACTACCACAGTGAAGGCCACGGTGAACGGCGTAAGCCAAAGTGTGCCGACCACGTTTGAACCGGACGACAGCACCGCTCAAATTACGGCAGCCAACCTGACGGTCGTGAGAGATAACGCTAGCGCTAATGGCACAGAGACCAATGAGGTCAAGGCCATTGTTACGGATGCGGGCAATAACCCGCTATCAGGTCATGTGGTAAGTTTCGAGGCTGACAATGGGGCTACGGTGGTCACGGCCATTAGTACCACGGGGGCTGACGGGATAGCCACGACAACAGTGACGAATATGACTGCGGGTACTACCACAGTGAAGGCCACGGTGAACGGCGTAAGCCAAAGTGTGCCGACCACGTTTGAACCGGACGACAGCACCGCTCAAATTACGGCAGCCAACCTGACGGTCGTGAGAGATAACGCTAGCGCTAATGGTACAGAGACCAATGAGGTCAAGGCCATTGTTACGGATGCGGGCAATAACCCGCTATCAGGTCATGTGGTAAGTTTCGAGGCTGACAATGGGGCTACGGTGGTCACGGCCATTAGTACCACGGGGGCTGACGGGATAGCCACGACAACAGTGACGAATATGACTGCGGGTACTACCACAGTGAAGGCCACGGTGAACGGCGTAAGCCAAAGTGTGCCGACCACGTTTGAACCGGACGACAGCACCGCTCAAATTACGGCAGCCAACCTGACGGTCGTGAGAGATAACGCTAGCGCTAATGGCACAGAGACCAATGAGGTCAAGGCCATTGTTACGGATGCGGGCAATAACCCGCTATCAGGTCATGTGGTAAGTTTCGAGGCTGACAATGGGGCTACGGTGGTCACGGCCATTAGTACCACGGGGGCTGACGGGATAGCCACGACAACAGTGACGAATATGACTGCGGGTACTACCACAGTGAAGGCCACGGTGAACGGCATAAGCCAAACAAAAGACATCAATTTTAGCCAAATTTTTAATATTAGTATCGAAACGACAAAGGATAATGCAATTTCAGGAGAAGAGAGCAATACGGTCAAAGCCACTGTTTTAGGCCCAGACGGCAACGGAGTTGCCAATGTCATGGTTGACTTTACCGCTTCATCTGACATTACACTAACACCGGCCAGCGGTATGACTAATTCAAGCGGAGAGATATTTTCTTCAGTAACTAAAAGCGGTTCTACTGGCGGCAAAACTACGATAACAGCCACTATTTCAGGACTCGCAGCAAATGACTCATTACTCGTTAATTTCTTAACATTACGCGAAGTGAATAGTGTCGTCGCGCCAGGTAGTTATGTTTTTACCTTTAATAAAGGGTTCCCAACGACCGGATATTCAAATGCTAAATTCCAAATAAACGCCAGTGGGAATATAACATCTAATACAAACTATGATTGGACATCAAACGAAACCATCTCTACGAGTGTTGATAATGAAGGCAATGTTACTTTAATAGATAGTAATGTTCGTAATAAGCTGGTCAAAATAACAGCGAGAGATAACATAAATGCTTATCGTTATGAGTTTAAGGTTACTAGCTGGTTTATCTCGGGAAGTTATCGAAAATTCTCTGATGCTGAAAATTACTGTTCGACTAACGGAATGGTAATACCTTCACGGGATCAATTGACTCAAGGTACTAATATACGTGGAATTGGTTCGTTATGGTCAGAATGGCAGAAGCCAACCAGTTGGGCTTCTGGTGACGCCAATACTGCGTATTGGAGTAATACTCAGCCTTCGACAATGCCGGGTTATCGATATATGGTAAATATAGTGACCGGAGACGGTACTGTGCCCAAAGTAAGTGATGGTGCTAATTTGGAGTATGTACCATGTGTCCAGAATTAGGTTCATTCTGGTAAAGTAGTTTTGTCGCATGTATTGACGTCGGTGAGTTAGCAAAAGTTGACTGCCTGTTTTAGGCAGTCAACAGATGAAAGCACTCTTATCAGAGTTGCAAAAGAATATCTTGATAATATTGGCTGCGCTGGACGAACGGAAGCCTGGCTATGGACAGCGCTTTACCTGTCAGTGCAGAGTCCGGGAAAAATGACATCGCCCAGCCAACTGGTTTACGGGAAAACAGATCAAGCACAACGGCTAAATAAGCCCAGCGTTTACCCGCCCAGAGTAGAGTAAGAGGCAGGGCGTAGTCGGACTATTTCCCTGCCTCTCCTCTCCGAACCGGACGTGCACCTTTCAGCGCATCCGGCTCTCCATTTAAACGCTGGCGAGCGCCATTGCCACTTCCTGGTAACGTGATGTGTATGTGTTTCTGGCTTCCGTCCTCAGATAGGGATTACCTTCAGGCAGACGCCAGCGGAACAGCTTCTTGCCTTGCCCTACCAGCCGGTACAGGATTTCACCGCTGAGCTTGCCGTGGTTGGTTTTACCAAATAAAACCCACGTTTTGCTCTGTCCCGGTTTCGGTGATTTGCACCACCTCCTCATCAGGGAGGCGATACCTGTACGGTATTTGCGGGCCAGCCAGTGAGCCAGTTTCCAGAACACGACACGATCGATATAACTGAACACGTTGGCTTTAAAATCAACGAACTGATAGAACGCAGCCCAGCCTTTTAGTTTCCGGTTAAGTTGTTCAGCCATATCGACTTTGCTTTCACTGTAATTGCCTGATAACAGTGCCGTCAGCGATGCGGCGAAGTTTCTGGCTTTCTCCTTCGGGATTGTCGATACCACACGCATATCGCCGTAACGACTGCGTTTGCGAATGATCCGATGACCCAGAAAGATAAAACCGTCATTGACATGGGTGATCCTGGTCTTGTCCATGTTCAGCCTGAGTTTAAGACTGTCTTCAAGCACGTCCCGACACTCTTCCCTGATAGCTTCCGCCTGTGCTTTGGTGCCTTTGACAATGAGTACAAAGTCATCAGCATAGCGGCAATAAGCAACGGCGGGTTTCCATTCCCAGTTTTCCCTGACTGCGGTACTTCGGCCCCGCTGGATACTGTTATTCCAGTACCATCGATCCTTTCTGGCTTTCCCGCTCAGGTAGCGTGTATGCAGGCGCCAAGGTTATAATTTGATTGAGTTATTTCTTTCAACAGTTGAAAAGCGCATTGAGTTTGTTTTATCTAACCTTTAGTTTCATTTTTCTGTACGCCCTTTTTTAGCCTTAGTAAGTTGCACGGGATATAGCTGTTTTTCTGATACCCATTTAAAAGGTTTTCCTTGGCGAATCAGCACCAGGAAGTAGACGTATGAGGCTTATCTGATGTCAGAAGTTGTCTATCCCATATCGAGAACTTATCTTTGAGCTTCTCTGGTGTCTAAAATTTTAGAGTTGCAGTAATTGTGGGCCCGTGAAGATGGAATGCAGGTCAGCCCCATAAAATGCAGGTTCATTTGCAGATATTGTGGGTATGTATCTACCGATAGTTGCAGTTAATGTGAGCCGGAAAACGCGATAACTGCAGATTTTTCCATTTATAAATGCAGGCTGTTACAGGTAGCGAAAGCGGCAGCAGTGTTCTTCAAGCCTGCTTTTTTTGAAAATCCGAGAAAATAATAACTCAAAATTTCCCAACCACTCGATTAGTGTACAAACTTTAATATCCCGAATCGGACTTATGTACAAACTTTATTTTTCCAACACACTTGTGCAGATAGCTGATTTTTAAGCCCCGTCAGTCATTAACCCCAAGCTTATTGCAGCTTGGGGTTTTTATTTCCTGATGTGGCGTTATTTAGCTTGTGCTTCCAGAGTGAAACTTTCTTGGGCGACGGCTATTTCTTTAACTATCACCGTTTCGCTACCCATTCTTGCCGTCCCGCGGCAGCCCTCACCATAATGTTCCCCCTCCCAGCGCCCGACGAGTGCTGCGCCAACCGCGTTACTCATCACGTTAGTGGCTGAACGGCCCATATCGAGGAAAGGATCCACGCCCATTAATAGAATCAAGCCGGCTTCCGGGATATTAAATTGGCTGAGAGTGGCGGCGATGACCACTAATGATGCACGCGGCACACCCGCCATACCTTTAGAGGTCAGCATCAGAATTAATAACATGGTAATTTGCTCGCCCATGCTCAGATGAATATTACATGCCTGGGCAATAAATATGACGGCAAATGAGCAATATGCCATTGAGCCAACCAAGTTGAAGGAGTAGCCAATAGGCAGAACAAAACTGGCAATTTTGTTAGAAACCCCAAACTCTTCCAGCTTCTCTAATGTGCCGGGAAAGGCGGCTTCAGAACTTGAGGTGGTAAATGCTAATAGAGCCGGTTCGCTGATACCTTTTATTAAGCGAAGAGTACAGCGGCCAATCAAAAGAATTGAGCAACCAATTAAAATAAGCCACAGCAAGCCGAGGGTCAGATAAAATTCACCCATAAAAATACCGGCACTGACCAAAACACCTAATCCCCGCTCAGAAATCATTGCGGATATCGCAGCGAATACAGTCAATGGGGCAAATAGCATGACATAGCCCGTGAGTTTCAACATTAAATGTGCGAGCGAATCTAATACGGAAACAATAGGTTGTGCTTTTTCGCCGATGGCGGAAAGGCTAACTCCCATGAAGATGGAGAAGACGACAATTTGCAGTATTTCATTGCGTGCCATCGCATCAACAATGCTGGTTGGAATAGCATGCGAAATAAAGACTTTAGCGGAGAATGGAACAGGTTCGATACCGTCAACGGCATGGGCTGCGGCGGCGACGAAATTAATGCCATCACCCGGTCTTAGCAGGTTAACCACCACTAAACCGAGCAGAATGGAAATGAATGCTGCGCAAATAAACAGGAACAGCGTTTTTGAAAAAACGCGCCCTAATGTTTTGGCATCACCCATTTTTGCAATTCCAACCACTAATGTTGAGATGATTAATGGCGCAATGATCATTTTGATCAATCGGAGGAATATATCGGTAAAAATAGATATTTCAGATGCGTACGATTTTGCAAAATCAGGGCTGCTAAAGGAATTTATTAAAAACCCAACAATAATACCGATTATCAGACCCAATATGATCATTGTGGTCAAATTTTTTGATTTCATAATGATTCCATTTATAAGTAGGGTGGTATTGTTTTTCTAAAGTCATTTAATAATGCTACTGATATTGTGTTGATCTCTATTTTGAAAACGGTGCAGGGCGAAGCACATCGCGCAGCACCATGCACCGGATGACTTGAGTGTTTATGTATGACTAATACCAATAATGAAAAACTAAATATTGAACTCGAGCTTCAATAATGGCGCATGTTGTTGAGCACCATAAACGTCCGTATCTCCTACCGCGCCAGACACCAGACTGCGCGGCATGACTACTTTGACGGCGTTTGCCGGGTCAAACCAAACAATACGATGTACAAGGTCAGGTTCAATTTTATAAAGCTTGGCTATTAGCTCTCTTTTAAATTGGCCGGACTGTTTAATGGATGAATATATATTTTTATCCTTAAATAAAATATCCAGCACTAATTCATATGGCCCAGCATTTTTTGACCTGACGACATGAGCTAAGTCTAAAATTGATATTTTCATGCCATCACTCCTTCGGCAGTGACATTCTCCAGCTGGAACTTAAAGGCAATTTCTGGTGTGTATTCCATTAAGTGGTAAATGGAGAACTCATAAACCAGACCTGCCCTAATATCTGATGGCGAGAATGGGAAAGCTAAATTACCTGCGGTTGCAATGCGGCCAGCATAACCATAATGAAGTAGGGTCGAGCGGGCCAGTGAGCAAATACTGTCGGCGGTCGCTTGAGATGGCGCGACGACATCAAGCAAAATACCCAATTCGTAGGATGTGGTATTCGGCTCCGGCTCCATTTTCCCCATCACGCCATTTTTGCCATACAGATGAAAATTAAGTTTTACTGCGTCTGGTTCGATACTCAGGTTTTTTTCCACACTTTTACGCACTTCAAGCAAGATATTATCGATGTCGGCAATCATAATCGAGTCACGAGTTCCTGCAATACTCAGTGTGCGGTAACCCACCGGGCGCGCCCCTTCCAGCTTCACGGTGTAGGGCGTGTGCTCATGCACCGAACCGCTGACACGAACTTGGCCATTCCCCACATCTTTAAAGCTGCATGCTTTCAGATTCAATGCGCCACCAGGGCCGGGCAAAAAGTAAGGGTCTGATTTTTCATACAATGTATGTGCAGCGGCGGAGGTTTCTGTGAACTGCCGATTTTTGTTGAAGGTTTTCAACGTAAAACCGGTTTCATCCAGAATACCCATTGCACAATCAGAACCTGAGCCTGGGGTTGCGGCAATGGCGGCGCACTCCAGAATTTTGCCGCAATGTAACGCCAGACCTTCGTCGAACCCCAGCATGATAGGTAATGCGGCAAAGCAGGCCGGGTCATATGCGCGGCCGCCTAACACCACTTGCGCGCCAGCTTGTAATGCCTCCTGAAAGGGCTCAATACCCATCTGCGCAACAATATAAGTTGTGGCATCAATAGCTTCATGGGTCAGTTCAGGGACAAAATCCAGGGCCTGAATTTTGCCTGCATCAAGGGCCGCGTGAACCACCTCTTTACTGATGTCTGCAGGAATAACCGCTAGGGTAAAGTTGAGAGATTCTTCCGCGGCAATCTCTAAAATTATCTGGCGACACCATGCCAGATGCGGCGCTGCCCCTGAGCCGCCCGCAGTGCCAATCACCACGGGAATGCCATTCTTCACGCCCGCGGTTATCATATAACGCAGGTCCCGCTTGACTCCCGCCCGATCGGTAAATGGTTTCCCAGAACCCAGATAGTGGGGACCGGGATCGGAAGAACCCGCATCCACGGCGATTAAATCCGGTGATTCCGCCATCGCCCTCATAAAACTTTCTTCTGGAAATCCATATCCCAGAATGGCGGTTGGCGACAGAATTTTAAAAGTTTTAGACATATCAGTTAACCTTTGCATTCAGTTGCGCGATGGTGCGAGTCATCTCGTTAAACACAATGTTCATCCCCTCATCAAAACCCATACCTGGTTTTATCAGCATGCGCATGGGGCGGGAGGCGATAGCAACATGTACACAAGTGCGGGCGCTGATATCGGTTTCGTTACAAGTCCCCCCTTGATACGCTTCCATGCCTTTTTTATTGCAGTACAGAACAGCATCAACAATGTTATGAATGCTGCCCAGATCCGGGGTTTTGATCTGTACCATGTGGCAGCTGCCTGCATCAGTAAAGTCGATGATGTCTTGGTAGGTATTGCACCATTCATCGGCCACGATTTTGACGCGAGAACCCAGCTGTTGCAGATGACGGGTGATGTCCGTCAATAAGCGAATTTGGTCTGGTTTATTGCCAGCATCCACCGGCCCTTCGATATATAAATTCAGGTCACCGGCCTGTTCTTGCAAGCTGGCGATGTACTCTGCACACAATATCGGGTCCATGTCGAAAATCAGGCCAATAGTGCCGTAGACATCAATATGTAAATCGGGTTTGTAGTTAGGATCGACGCGCAACTCACTAATTCGTTTAGCTAACCAACTCACATACTCACGCAGTTTTTCGCCATTGCGGCCCAGTTTTTCATCAACATTATTGATAAGGCCATGTGGCAGAACATCGACACCTTTCAGAATCATTTTATCTACCGCGATATAACGGTCATCGCCACTTTGTCCAAACAGAGGGATCGGCTTGGCCACCAACGGCAGATGCCACTCATCGCACACCACTTCCGCCTTTAAACGGCCCGTTGCTAATGCCGTTGCATCCAGCAATGCTTGGGAAAGACCATAACGGATTGCGGTATGCAGCGGTTTGCCATTGATTGTCACTTCATCAAAGAAGCATGCGTTCAGACGAAATTCACTGATATCGCGCCCTTCCAGCAAGGGTTTGATATGTTTTTCCAGAAAAGGCACGAAATTGGCGGCGATAAATAAAGGATCTCGGCCACCGGCACCAGAGTATTGCACGGCGGCACAGTCGCCCACCGCAACCGCGCCATTTTCTAAGACTAATTGGATATTGACGCATTCACCCGCCTGACGAATGGCGCTAAACCCCTCAGTGACAGGTTTACCTTGATAGATAAATCCATCCAACTTTGCGCCATTTTTGATTGCCTGCTGGTCATCGAAGTAGAAAGAGGAATTACCTGCGGTGAACAGCGCGTGTTTGATTTTCATTATGGTCTTCCTATTAATTTGCTGTGGGATACGGCGTTAATATCGTCAATAATCATTTGGAATGAAGGTGTGCGGCCCTCTTCTTTAGCCCGTTCAGCGACAAAATCATGGTGAAGAGCCAGCACATCTTTAGGCAGAGGGACGCTACCTGGATCGAACACGCGAATGGCCCCGTGGTTATCACGAATGGGCATCATTTTGCCGGAGTTGCAGGTGGCTGGAGCAAAAGGCACATCAAGCACGCCGGCTTCAAAGGCACGCACAGTCCCTATCGCCAAATCGCCTTGGCCCAGTTCCAGCACTTTATCCATGACGGCGCGAACTTCGCGTTTAATCAGCGCCACTTCAAGGTCGACCTCTGCACAAGGCGGAAATTTTTGGTCGCGAACCATGTTTAGCATCTGGTTTGATGCCCTCAGCCCTTGGCCATTCGCCTCAGCGGTAGGAATGCCATAGGCTTCATGTGGACTTTTGGTGATCACTTTGGTGGCACCGGCCATTCCAGCGACTGCGGCCCCCCAAGAGATAACTGCAAAGGCACGAGATTCATCTTCCGGGAACCCGCCCATCCATTGATGGAACACGGTGCTGAGTTCGTAATTTTCATGACCGTTAGCACGGAAATACTCATGTGCCAGCTCACGTAGGGACTGGATTGCCGCAATATCTTGCACAATGTTACCCACTTGGCCGTAACCCACAGTGACGGATTTCACCCCTTGCTCCAGTGCCAATAGCCCTTCAATGATGGCGACGGCATGGGAGACAAACGGCGGAATTAAGGTTCCGGTCAGTGGGCCAAATGGCTCGCGATTAATACGAATACCGTGCTCTTCATAGACGCCTATCAAGCGGTCGCAGTACTGCCAGTCACGAATGGATTTCTCCAGTGTCACGCGTTTTGCATAAGGGATGTTGTAAGAGATGCCGCCGCCTTCGTAGCTGGTAAATCCGCTAGCCATGGCGATTTCAGCCAGTAGGCGCGCATCCGGAGTGCCGTGGCGAATTTGGAGTGGTTTAGATAAGGATTCGGTGATGCGACGACAGGCTTTTACGCCATGATTGACCACCGGTAATCCGTTGAGTTTGGAGGTGCCTGCTTCAATAGATTTTTGAATGCCAACAGCCGCTTCTTCATAGCGATTAAGACGGGTATAAGCATCAATCGTCGTCGGTAACAAATCACAATCTTTTTGCAGTGTTTTCAGTAGCTCAATATGTTCTTCGATTAACGCCACCCCTGCACGAGGTTGGCTTAGCGTGATGCCTTTACGGTCAGCTTCAAACAAGGCTCTGGCAAAGTTCTTCGACTCAGGAATCGTTTGCTGATACTTCACACCATCTGCAAAATTTTCAACATCTTTGCCGGTGTGCCAAGTTTTCAACACGTGAAAGCGTTCGGACATAAAATCGTCTAAAGAAATCTTTTTATTGCGAAGTTCCATCATGACTCCAATTTTTATTTGTGCAAAATTCGAACGCCAGTCTGGGCGGCGGCTTTAGGGAAGCGGCGGGCGACATTAGCGAGTAGGGGAAGCAAACCGTGGGTATCTCTGTAATACTCAAACTGGTCGGGGAGCAGCACTTGCCTGTTTTTATCATCTAAATTGCGATATTTCAGCCAGTTATGAATATCGAATGAATCTGCTCTGGAGAGCCATCCTCCGGTACCAATGACTTTTTTCACCTGTGTTAAATCGCGCCCAATTTGTAGGTCAATATTGCCCGCACAGGTGCAGACCTGCGTTTTGGTTCCCGCATGCCGCTCTGAGGCATATCCGATACAAATTCCGGCGAGTAATTGGTCGAAGACCATTTCTTCATCACGTTGTGGTAAATAGTCGGGATGTGCGGTGATGTGTTGGAGATAGTGATGAAAAGCATCAATTTTGGGTTGTTGATGGGCAAAATAATGCTCAATCATCATCGTGCCGGTTTCGCCTGCATTTATCGCCGAAATGCGCATCCCCAGATCACCCTCAACAGTGCGCTTTATCAGTGGCTCAGGGATTCCGTGCATGACAGTGTCAGGCAGTAAGTGATTGTTATAAGAGGAATAGATATCAGTGGTTGCGCCTCCCATATCGATCAACATAAAGGTGTCCCAATCAGGCACGTGATGACGAATGTGTTGTACTAGTTCAAAGACCGAATACGGGGTGGGCAGAGGTTCTTCCCCGGTCTGCTCGACAATGGCGTCTAAACCTTTTCCCTTAACAATTTTATGCAGGAAAATGTCACAAATAGCTTTACGCGCACTATAAGGGCTGGGGCTATCAAGATTGGGCAACACGTTATCGACGATGGTTAAATCTTTATCACCGAGGATCTCCTGCACATCATCTTGCAGGTCACGATTTCCTGCATAAATAATGGCGCACTCAAGGTTTGATTGTGCTAACAATTTGGCATTTAACAAGCCGTGGCCATAATCACCACCATCAGTGCCGCCGGTAAAGAGCAGAATATCAGGCGGTGAGGCTTCTAAAGCTCGAACATCGGACTTATTCAGATTATAGGCAAAGTGCTGTGACACTTTAGCCCCGGCAGAATGCGCGGTGACTTTAGCTGACTCCAGTGTAATATTGGGCACCAATCCAATGGCGGCGACGGCCAGCCCTCCTTTCGCGGAAGAAGAGTAATCAATATTAATCTCTCCTGAAGCCAACATGGGCCGGGCATCACTAACATTCAGAATCTTATTCAATACTGAAAAGAACCCTTCCGCTAAATGGTGTGGTGTAGTTGGTGATAATGCATAATTTCTCACTCCAATATGGGAGTCATCTCCTACCTCGAACACCGCCCCTTTGGTCCAGGTGGAGCCGATATCGATAGAAACGCTGATCATTGCATGCCCTCAACTGCTTCCTCTGCTTGCAGAACATGGCTAATATCGCGTTTCATCAAAGAGCAGACTAATTCCAAATCTGTATCTGGTGAAAAAACACGGTTGAAGCCCATTCCTTTGAACTTTGCCTCAATCTCAGAAAAATCATGCTTACCAATCACCAAATTCCCGCCGACATAGAGCAAAATTTCACCTATTCCGCGTTCAATGCAGTTTTCACGCATCCCGATGCAATCTACCTCACCGTGCCCATAAATAGACGAAACGACAATGGCCTGAGCGCCGGTTTCAATGGCGGCATCAATATATTCATCTTGGCTCACCATGACCCCGAGATTAATTACGTTGAAATTGTGCACTGTAAATACTCGGTCGAGCACTTTATTACCAACAGCATGGCAATCAGCACCAATGACGCCAATAACAATTGTTGGGTTTTGCATGTTTTGCCCTCTATGTAGATTACATTCCATATATTTTATTGGGTGAGTGGAAAGTTAAGCTGAGCATTGAACTGTCCACGAGAAATTAAATTATTTTATTTTTAATGACAAAAATTCATTCTCATTATTTATGAGAGCTGATGGTGTCTCATTAGGGTTTCATTGGCTTTTAATGTGCTTCTCCGATAAGTCAAATACAATTGATTTATTATCAGAACATCTTGAAAAAATGGACTTTAAAATTTTTTATTTAATTTATTTTAAGTAAAATCAATGTATTGATTTTTATTGTGTATTTTTTGTTAATAATTAAATATAAATATTTTGCAACTTAAATAGATATTTAAATGAAAACTGTGATCTAGGTGTTGTTATTTTTTATGATAGTATTGTGATGAGTGTCATATTTTAAAATTGATTGTATTAATTTACAGTTATAAATTTCAGTTTTACAAAAAGACATAAAATTTCCACAGTAAAAATTAATTTTTTTTGAGACTTGAAGCATCTTAAAATATGTCTGCAAGCATGCCGGATAGCATTAATTGCCTGTTATAATAGAGATGGAAAATCATTTATTAACGTACTCCACCTGCCACCATTTTGACTAAATGTATCTGTGGGTAATATTGTATTAATGACCTGTGATGCAAAGTATGCAGCAGGCAGTCCAGATCATGTTGTTGAGGGTTAAATAGCAACCCAATAACGCTACCACTGTGAGCCACATTCAAACCATAAATACCACTGTGTTCGACGATATCTAACAATTGATGAAATTGTGGTTTAGGTAGCGTTGCTTCACTGGCGATGGCACTCAATGTGGTGGCCTCTCCAAGCCGATAGCAGCAGCGCCGCTCATGCGCCAGCTCAAACTGTTGCATCGCCTTTGCCAAGTTAGGGGCCTGTTTCAACAGAAATGAATGGCGATTTCTTTGATGAAATTCTGCTGTTAACAGCGTTTGCGGGCTTTCAAGCAATACAATGTCGATGTCAGGCAACCAAGAGAATGGCTGCCGGGTTTGCGCCGTCTGATGATCAAATAGGGTGAGATCTTTAAATATGGTGCTGTCGGTAGGCTCGAGTGCAACACATAATCGTGCCAGCGCCTCGTCATCCAGTGATTGGCCGAGCAATCGAGCGGTTGCAATAGCCGTTGCAGCAATATCTGCGGTGCTGCTGGCTAGACCTTTCGCGACCGGAATTGTCGATTCGAACTCAATACAGATTCCCTCAGCC
The DNA here is from genome assembly GCF_004124235.1 of Yersinia hibernica. NCBI lineage: Bacteria > Pseudomonadati > Pseudomonadota > Gammaproteobacteria > Enterobacterales > Yersiniaceae > Yersinia > Yersinia hibernica. The sequence goes on along the minus strand of NZ_CP032487.1, from coordinate 4,511,772 downwards.
AGCAATGGAGATTCAGCGAAGTGCGCTAAGACTTGCTTCAGCATTTGACGCATTCGCGGCCGCTCATTTTGCCCCGGTTTTCCGGGCATCACTGAGACTCTGCTATACCAATTTATTGGGCAAGAGATCAGTTTTTCCCCACCAAGGATCCATCCTTGCAGCAATTCACCACAAGAGGCGGGGCAGCACGCTTCAGCCATATAACGAGTCTCTCTCGGCAAAATCTTTTTGCTAATTGCACATTATATTATCGGCATCAGTGACTTATGATTGAGATCGCACTGGTGAGCAGTAAAGGCCAAAACATCACTCAGGTTGACGACACTGCCAATCACTAGCAATGCTGGCGCATGCAGCTTTTGACGGGCGATTGCATCTTTTAGCGTGCTAAGTGTTCCTTTGGCGACTTTCTGCTGTTGATGGCTGGCATACATCACTGCGGCTGCGGGGGTATCTGGCGACTTTCCGCCCTGGATTAATAATTGGCAAATCTCTTCTTGCCGGGTCATGCCCATCAGCACAATCAATGTGCCGTCTAATTGTGCCAGTATGTTCCAATTTTGTGGCTCATTGCCCTGAGACATGTGTCCGGTGACCACATGAAAGCTGGAAGCATAATTACGATGGGTTACGGGGATACCTGCATAGGCCAGCCCGCCAATAGAAGAACTGATGCCGGGAATAACTTCAAAGGGAATTTGGTCGTGCGAAAGAGCTTCTGCTTCCTCGCCGCCGCGACCAAATACATAAGGATCACCGCCTTTGAGGCGCACGACATTCTTGCCCGCTAAAGCATGGCCAATTAAGATTTTATTAATCTGTTCCTGAGGAACCGGATGGTGGTTAGCATTTTTTCCGACGTTAATAATCTGGCAATGTGGTTGCGCTTGAGAAATTAACTCTAAACTGACTAAGCGGTCATGAACAATAACTTGAGCCTCACGAATGGCAAGTAATCCTTTTACAGTGATTAATGATGCATCCCCTGGCCCCGCGCCAACTAACAATACTTTCCCTATTTTCATTAGAACAACCTTTATAGCCGATACGGCATATGATTTCTTAACGTTAATTACCTAAAATATATTAAATAAATAGCGAATAACTTAAAAACTCAGCGCCATTATCCATCAATAGATGCATGCGATACTTGACCCCGCTCCCATTATTTAATCATTTTACGGAATGAACTCTTCAGAATATATGATGTTTAATTTTTCTTTGAAATTTATTATTTCATTGTCATTAGTTATGTTTTTATTATTTATTTTTGTTTTTAACTTTAATATTAAATTTATTATTTATAATTATGAAGACTATCACAAAAACGACGGAGATCTATGTCCATATAAATAAAACTGTGTATGTTAAAAAACCAATAAAACACGATGTTAATTTCTAATATAACTATCCCGGTAAAGTCGGTAATTTAGTTAATTATTTTATGGAATAATGGGTGAGTTACAATGCGGTACAAAATTCCAAAAACAGACTTATTAGTGACATTTGAAGCAGTGGCTCAATATGAAAGCTATACGAGAGCTGCGGAGAAATTAGCATTAACACAAAGTGCCGTTTTCCGGCAGATCACAGCCCTGGAAGAATTTCTCAACGTGTCATTATTCCACCATGTCCGTAAGCGGATTTTTCTCAATGACGCCGGGCGTTATTACCTTGGTTTGGTCAGAGATACCCTAGAACAACTGGAAAAAGATACGCAAAGTATTATGTCTTACCAGTCGACACAACAGGTTCTGGAATTAGCGGTAACACCTACATTTAGTACACATTGGCTTATTCCTAATCTCAGTAGTTTCCATGAAAATCATCCGGAAATTGTGCTCAATTTAACTGCGCTCACTACGGCAGCTGATTTTTTGAACTTGAAATATGACGCAGCAATTATGCGGGAAGATTTTAGTAGCCCTTGGGCCGAAAATGAGCATCTATTTGAAGAGGAATTGGTGCCTGTTTGCAGCCGTATGCTGTGGCGCGACGACAAAAAGGTGATGCGCGCAGAACAATTGATGGAGGAATTTACATTACTTCATCAATCAACACGTTTGGATGCTTGGTATGACTGGTTTGCATTGTCAGGTGTTAATAGCCCAAAAGTTAGGATGGGGCCTCGCTTTGATCTCTTATCAATGCTGATTTCTGCTGTTCGTTCTAATCTTGGGGTCGCTTTATTACCTCGTTTTGCTATTCATAAAGACTTAGAAAATGGTGATATGGTCATTCCTTGTGATCTACCAATGAGCACTGGAAACCATTTCGTTCTGACTTATAAGGATGGGAAAAGAGGGCTGCGGAGTTTGCAAAAATTCAGTCGCTGGATTCATGAAAAATCGAAAGAAGAAGAGTTGAAAAGAACCTGGGTTGACTAAGTTTTATAATGTACTCGCCCGTAAAGTGATTACCGATAAATGCCCGTTAAGAAAATAACGAGCAGGGATGAAATTAAATATTATTAGACGGTTATTAACTAATACGCATTATGTATTGCAGATAGAACAATTGCTTTTTATTTTGTCTCATCAATAATAGTTGGGTAACGCAGCGGGTGTTCTAATTATTTTTTACCAAAACTTTCCCAATGTAATTGAGTGAAAATAATGTATAAAAATGACTTTTTTTATCAAGATATATTTCCTCTTTCTGAGGATGAAACAGAGTATTACTTATTAACAGATAAGTATGTTTCTACTATTAAAATTGAAGGTGAAGACATATTAAAAGTTGAGCCTGAAGCCCTGACATTATTGTCTCAACAAGCTTTTCATGATGCTTCATTTTTTCTGCGCCCTGCTCATCAACAGCAAGTTGCTGCTATTTTGCATGATCCCCAGGCAAGTGAAAATGATAAATATGTGGCGCTACAGTTATTGCGGAATGCGGAAATTTCAGCCAAAGGGATCCTACCTAATTGTCAGGATACCGGCACATCTACTATTGTGGCAAAAAAAGGCCAGCGAGTTTGGACTGATAGTGATGATGCACAAGCTTTATCGCGCGGCATCTATAACACCTTCCGCCACGATAATCTGCGCCATTCGCAAAATGCGGCGCTAGATATGTATACCGAAGTGAATACCGGAACTAATCTCCCCGGTCAAATTGATATTTTTGCTACCCCCGGGGCGCAATATACCTTTCTATTTGTGAATAAAGGCGGTGGTTCTGCAAATAAAGCTGCGTTATATCAGGAAACAAAGGCAGTGCTGGAACCGAAAAAACTCACAGCTTTTTTAATCGAAAAAATGAAAGGGCTAGGGACTGCTGCTTGCCCTCCTTATCATATTGCGTTTGTGGTGGGGGGAACTTCCGCAGAATTAACACTGAAGACTGCAAAGCTGGCTTCAACCAAATATTATGACAATCTGCCAACTGAAGGTAACGAATACGGTCAGGCGTTTCGTGATATAGCACTCGAACAAGAGTTACTGCTGGCATCACGTGAGTTTGGCTTAGGTGCTCAGTTCGGTGGCAAGTATTTTGCTCACGATGTACGCGTTATTCGCTTACCGCGCCACGGTGGTTCTTGCCCGATAGGCATGGCTATTTCATGTTCTTCTGACCGTAATATCAAAGCTAAAATTAACCACGAGGGAATCTGGCTCGAAAAATTGGAGCGCCATCCTGAACGTTATATTCCTAAGCATTTGCGTGTGAATAATGAAGGGACGGTAGTTAATATCGATCTAAATCAGTCGATGGATGAAATCCGTCAACAACTTTCCCGTTATCCGGTATCTACCCGAGTATCACTTAATGGCCCGCTTATTGTGGCGCGCGATATTGTGCATGCCAAATTAAAAGATAGGCTAGAGCAGGGGGAGGAATTACCGCAGTACATGAAAGATCACCCGGTCTATTATGCCGGGCCGGCGAAAAAGCCAGATGAATTTGTTTCAGGTTCGATGGGGCCAACAACCGGTGGGCGTATGGATCCATATGTGGACCTTTTTCAAGCTCATGGTGGCAGCTTGGTTATGTTGGCAAAAGGCAATCGTAGCCATCAAGTTACTGAAGCCTGTCAGAAACACCGCGGATTCTATTTGGGTAGTATTGGTGGTTCTGCGGCAATTTTGGCACAGGAATACATCAAAAGTCTGGAATGTATTGAGTATCCAGAATTAGGAATGGAAGCGGTGTGGAAAATGGAAGTTAGAAACTTCCCGGCTTTTATTCTGTTGGATGACAAAGGTAACTCTTTCTTTGACCAGATTCAGATGAAAGTGTGTGCTGGCTGCCCGCAGTAGTTTCTATACAAGGATATCACTGTGAGTGAAGAGCGCTATCAACAGCGGCAGCAACGTCTTAAAGATCACGTTGCGGCCCGTGTTGCGGATGCAACCCAAGCCGGTGGTATCATTATGGTATTTACCGGCAATGGCAAAGGGAAAACGACAGCCGCTTTTGGCACAGCCACTCGAGCTGTTGGCCATGGTATGCGGGTCGGTGCACTTCAGTTTATCAAAGGCGCTTGGGAAAATGGTGAGCGCAACCTGCTGGAATGTAATGGTGTTGAGTTTCATATTATGGCGACGGGTTTTACCTGGGATACACAAGATAAAATAGCAGATACTTTGGCGGCAAAAGAGGTGTGGCAACAGGGCTGCAGAATGTTGTCTGATCCCAGTTACGAGCTTGTGGTGCTGGATGAATTGACTTACATGGTCACTTACGGCTATTTAGCACTGGATGAGGTCATTACTGCACTGACAAATCGGCCTAATAATCAAAGTGTGATCATCACTGGGCGAGCTTGTCATCGTGCTATTATTGATATTGCAGATACCGTCAGTGAGTTAAGGCCAATTAAGCATGCGTTCGATAGTGGAATTAAGGCGCAAAAAGGTATTGATTGGTGATAGTGGCCTGAATGAGTGAATGCACATATTGATTTTGTTGTGTAACTACGAAATATCTTAATACTGGAGATAATATATATTACTTATTATCTTAGGGGTGGGGCTATTTAGATGAGCAGCAAGGCAGAGTATGTCGATATCTAAGTTGATAAGTTTAGATAAATCTCTGCATATGCTGCTTTTTGAACTCTCTAATCAAACCAGTAGGTTGGCCGAGTTAATTATCTTACTGAAGTGTCAATATTCTTTTGATAGTTAACATAACGGCATCTTCGGTATTTTTACCTGTGATGAAGTTTGCAGCAGATTTAGTTTCTTCGAACGCATTACGCATGGCAAAACTGAATGTAGATCTTTCCATCAATTCAATATCATTCAATCCATCGCCAAATACCATGGTCTCATCTTTATTAACATGCAATAAATTTTGCAGTATTTCAACTGTATGCCCTTTATGGACGCCGACATCGGCAATATCAATCCAAGCATCTTCAGAAACAACGATATAGGCCTTATCGAAGAACTCGTGTAGATGAGGTTTAAAGTCTGGGCAGCGCCCCTTTTCGTCATAAACAGATATTTTGACAAAGTCATAAGTTATTTGAGAAAAATCATCAACTCTTGTTACTTTAGCATATGATTTTTTAATTTTTCTTTCCATATCGTTAGACACAGAACTCTTAATAAATGCCCCTTCTGATGTACAAGCAATGATGATGGGCTCTTTATTTATAGCTTCTAAAGTAGAAATTATTTTCAATCCAAGTTGATTCTTAATGAGTGACTGATAAATGTATTCACCTTTATATTTTATTCTGGTAGCACTATCACCCAAAATCCAGAACTGTCCTGCATCATCGTTGAAAAGTTCTTCTACACGCTCGCATTGTTTACCCGTGCATATCGCAAAATGGACTCCTTTTTGGGCCATGATTTTTTTGACGTCCTGAAATAATTCTCGATTATAATCCCCATTCTCATCGAGAAAAGTCCCATCCAAATCAGTAATTATTAATTTTATCATTGTAGGATACTCATGTTATTAAGCTGCCAATAAAGATTACAAAAGATTATATTGTTGTCACGTAAAAAATACGTTTCTTTTTTGTAAAATGTACCATGAATAAAACAATGTGTTTTTTGTAATTTAGTTGCCATGAAATTTTGGAATACATTAATTATTTTGCTGTTGATATAGTGCTTAGCACTTTAATATCGGCTGGGTAAATACGACATTTTTACTGTTTTTTATCTCTGCATTTTTTGGTCTGGCGCGGTATTCCCGCCTGACTGACTATAGCTTGGCGCATAATATTGAGAGGTGCCCCCAATCTGGCTGGGCAATCGCTGGTATGGGGGAAACTAAATATATCGCTAAGGTAACCCCGGCCGGCCAGCGGTTAGATAGATGAACCGACCTTGTATGAGATAATCTTCCATCGCATTCCCACTTTCAACTGGTTCTTTAGCATGGGAATAACAACGATGTTCACCAATCGTCATTGGTTACCTTCACCGGCTTTCAGTATCGGCCTTATATGTTAGTGTTGTAAATACGCAATACTTTGGCGAATCTCCCTTTCAATATCAGCTTCCGACCAGGTATTCAGTTGTGATGAAAACGGTTCAAAAGCATATATTCCCTGATAGCCCAAGCGCTCAAGATTAGCGACTTGCTGTTTACTGTTCAGCTTGTCCTGTTCACTCAGCATAATACGATCTTCATCTGTCAGGGTGGATTTCAACCGTCTCTCTTCGACACCAGAAATATGCACCAGCCCAATGATATTGACGTCAATATGTGCATCGAACTCGGCCTGGGCGATATCGCTCAGGTAGTAGTGGAAAGTATCCAATACCATTTTGTATGGAGCTGCCGACTTGCGGATAATAGATTGGGCTAGCAGATGAGAACGTAATGAACTGATGTTAAAGCCTAAAGGTTCCACTAGCCCGGTCACTTGGTATTTTTTAAATAGTGGGGCTAGCAGTATTAAAGCATCCAGTGTGTCTTGTTCTTTTTGCTCAGTTGAACGTCGGTCATTGGCGTTACAGTTGGGGCATAAAATGACTCCGTGGCAGCGAATGGCTTTGGCTTGCTTGAGCATACTTTCTGCCTCTTTCAGCAGAAAAGAACCATGTTCTGGCAGATTGAAGTATTGCAATGCATTGATAGTTATAACTTCAATTTCATATTCATCGGCCAGTGTATTGAGCTGTGCTGTGCTCAACCCATCCGTGATTTGCCCGCCGGGCATATCATTGCGTAATTCAACCTTATTTAACCCACATTTCTTCACCAGGCGGAAAAAGCTTTCGATATTTAAATTAGGGGCAATTTTGCGATTAATACAGAAACGATCTTGTGTAATAGACATGGTTTTTGCTCCTGCAATAATGGGCTCATAAGATATGTTGACTTGCCTATTGGGCAATCCGAAAAGTGTGTCTGTTAAAACAATTACTTATTCCCGTAGGAAGTCGTCGATGCAACTGCTGATACCGAGTGTTTGGCTCTTTTGGCCAGCATGGCTTCTTCCATGTGCTCCAATGCCACACCTTTAGTTTCAGGTACAAAACGACAGATAAACCAATAGCTGAACAAGCAACAGAGAGCAAAAATCCACATTGGGAAGGCCCCGTGGAACTGAGATGAAAGGTAAGGTTGTTCATTCATCATCGGGAAGCTTTGTGAGACAGCAAAATTGGCTACCCACATGCAACCGACCGCAATACTCATACCTTGTGCGCGCATACGGTTGGGGAATATTTCAGAAATAAGTACCCAAGTCCCGACCCCCCATGATAGTGCGTAGAAAATCATAAAGAACAGCATGCCGAACAGTGCCAGATAGCCAGTCGATTGGTTGTAAAGGGCAAAAGAGGTAATCAGTAACCCGAGGATAGTGCCAATAGTACCAAAGCGCATCAGCGGTAAGCGCCCCATACGATCCATCAATATCGCACCTATAATGGAACCGACCAATTGCAGCACACCAAGCCAGATAGTCTGGAAAAGTGCTTCTTGCATATTACCGGTGACAACTTTTAGTACGACGGGAGCGTAATACATCATGACGTTAACGCCAGTGACTTGTTGCAGCATTGCCAGCATACAGCCGACAAAAATAATGAAACGCACTCTGTAATCACCGTAGTTCAATCGGCTTTTATGTTGTTGCCTATCTTTCGCGAGTGATACTTTTATTTCGTTCAGTACATTTTGGGCGTGCTTAGCATTGGATACCTTAGTGAGCATGGCTAATGCTTGCTCATCCCGGCCTACCATAACATTCCAACGTGGGGACTCCGGAATAAAGAACACAAAGATACAGAACATTGCACAAGGGATAACGGCGGAGCCTATCATCCAGCGCCAACCATATTCAATCAACCACAGTTCGGTGGCTTGGCTGGCTATTTTATAGTTAACGTAAAAAATCACTATCTGCCCAAATACAATGGCAAACTGCTGCATACTTAGTGCGCGCCCGCGCATATTTTTGGGTGAAACTTCAGACATATACATCGGAGAAACGGTTGACGCTAGCCCGACGGCCAAGCCGCCGATAATGCGATAAATGACAAATGCGGTAAAAGTTGTTGCCAGCGCCGCTCCAATAGCGGAGATGGTAAATAGAGCGGCAGCCAGTATCAGGGCTTTTTTACGCCCCCATCTGCCTGCAATGGGGCCGGAGATAAATGCGCCGATAATACAACCGATAACGACATTAGATACTGCCCAGCCGGTTTCCGCAGGGCTAAGATTAAAGTAGCTTTTCAGTGAATCTATCGCACCTGAGATAACTGCGGTGTCGTAGCCGAATAAAATGCCACCGAGAGCGGCAATGCCGCAGATCCGCAACACATAGCCGGTATTCCTTTTCTGTTGATATGCCATAAAAACTCCGTTTTGTGTTCTTTGTCGCCAACCTGCGGCCTTGATCTGTAGAGTTAATAACGAGGTGCAGGAGTTGGATTGAAGTAACGTGCATACTGAATGGATAAGAACATTTATTTCATTTTAATTAAATAACGAAATATTAATTTTTAGATCCAGTTCAAATATCAAGCTTAAAAAGCCTTGTTAAAATCATTTAATGTGGCAAAGAACTAAATAGTAACGTGTGTTTCTTTTCACTTTACGTGCTTATTTAAAGTTAAAACATGAGAAATTGCAGTAATGTAATAGTGTTGCGTAGCAACTCTGGAGATTTTGATAGTTGCGCGGATCTCTTGCAGGAACTTGCGATGCATCGCACAAAATAAAATTTCCAAAGAAAGTTATTTGAAACTTTTTTTTCAATAGCATAGAGTCTGCATATCGGCTGGTATTTCGCCTTTCTGGTGACTGGCCGCCTTGCGGGCTATCTTGGTTTTATCCCAAGATAACCCTTACTGATTGGGCGTATGGTCCGTTAGGTGTCTGGCATATAGCCATTTTCAATGACCCTTGCGATAGCCACTATTAAGAAGAGGGTGAAACATGAAAATCGTGAGTAACTTTATCGGTGGGAAGAGTTCTCTGAGCTCTAGCAATCAGACTGCCGATATTCATAATCCAGCTACCGGTACAGTGGAAAACCAAGTTACGCAAAGTACCGCTGAAGAAGTTCATCAGGCTATCGGTGTTGCTCATCAGGCATTTTCTCATTGGTCACAAACGACTCCTCTGCGCCGCGCTCGCATTATGTTCAACTTTAAAACATTGATTGAGCAGCATCGTGATGAACTGGCGGAGCTGATTGTCCGTGAGCACGGCAAAGTCTATTCCGATGCGCTAGGTGAAATTACTCGCGGCCTGGAAGTTGTTGAATTCGCCTGTGGTATTCCGCATCTATTGAAAGGCGAATATTCCGCAGATGTAGGTACCGGAGTTGATTGCTTCTCAATGATGCAACCTTTAGGGGTAGTTGCCGGGATAACACCATTTAACTTTCCAGCGATGGTGCCAATGTGGATGTTCCCTATAGCATTAACGTGCGGAAATACTTTTATTCTGAAACCGCCAGCTCTGGACCCTTCTGCATCGGTTCGGTTGGCAGAGTTGTTGACGGAAGCGGGCTTACCTGATGGCGTATTCAATGTTATTCACTGTTCAAATGAAAGTGCCGCACAACTCTGTACAGACCCACGAATTCAAGCAGTAAGCTTTGTCGGCTCCTCTACTGTTGCCGAGCATATTTACACCACGGCCAGTGCACACGGTAAACGCGTACAAGCCTTTGGTGCGGCGAAAAACCAAGCGATTATCATGCCTGATGCTGATTTGGACGCGACAGTTAATGCCTTGATGGGCGGGGCATTTGGGTCAGCTGGTGAACGTTGTATGGCATTGCCTATTGCTGTTGTCGTCGGGGAAAGTACGGCAGATAAGTTAATTGAGAAGTTAAAACCACTCATTACCCACTTGCGTGTTGGCCCCGGTATAAAGCAAGGCGGGGAAGAAAATGAAATGGGGCCGTTAATATCTGCAGTCCACCAGAAAAAAGTCCTTGATTACATTGATCAAGGTGTTAAAGAGGGGGCGACGTTAGTCACAGATGGTCGCGATTATAAGGTGGCTGGCTATGAACAAGGATACTATGTCGGCGGCACATTATTTGACCATGTCACCCCGGACATGAAGATTTATCGGGAAGAAATATTTGGCCCAGTATTAGGCATCGTCAGAGTTCCTGATTATCAAACGGCAATTAATACGGTGAATAGCCATGAGTTTGGCAATGGGAGCGCTATTTTCACCAGTAATGGCCACTATGCACGGCAGTTTGTACATGAAGTCCAGGCAGGGATGGTCGGTGTGAATGTACCGGTTCCAGTACCAATGGCATTTCACAGTTTTGGTGGTTGGAAACGCTCTGTATTTGGGGCATTAAATGTCCATGGTACTGATGGTGTACGTTTTTACACGCGCATGAAAACAACTACCGCCCGTTGGCCGACAGGTCAGCAGACTGTTTCAGAATACAGTATGCCAACACTGGGCTAATGCTGCCTGAGGGTGTTTGTGAGAATAATTCGATGTTGTTAACAGGAGAGTCACCATGTCTTCACTGCTTGCCAAATGTCAGCTACCAGATGCGGATGGGCGTATTCAGCATATTTCACCGGAAAATGCAGAATGGCGTTTTGTTGGGTTTGATGTTTACCACCTCATGGCTGGAAAGACGTTGGCTCTGGACAGTGCAGATAATGAACTCTGTCTTGTATTAGTCGCAGGAGTGGCCTCAGTATCTACCCGGCGTGCTGAATATCCGCACATTGGCAAACGTATGAGCCCTTTCGAGCGAACCCCCCCTTATGCTGTTTATGTTCCACATCACGATTATGTGAAAGTTGTGGCAGAGACCGATTTGGAATTAGCTGTCTGCCGTGCCCCTGGTCATGGCCATTTACCTTCCCGCCTGATTACACCGGCAGATGTGGGAGTGGAGCAGCGGGGTAAAGGGCGTAACCAGCGGCTAGTACATAATATTTTGCCTGACAATCAGCCCGCAGACAGTTTGCTGGTGGTTGAAGTTTATACCGATGAGGGGAATACCAGTTCTTACCCAAGTCATAAACATGACCAGGAAAATGCAACAGATGAAACTTATCTGGAAGAAACCTACTATCACCGCCTCAATCCAGAGCAAGGTTTTTGCATGCAGCGGGTGTATACCGACGATCGTTCACTGGATGAATGTATGGCGGTCTATAACCGCGATGTGGTGAAAGTGCCAAGGGGATACCACCCAGTGGCAACATTGGCGGGCTACGACAACTATTATTTGAATGTTATGGCAGGGCCAGTACGGTTATGGAAATTCACTTGGGAAAAAGATCACGCTTGGATCAACAGTGATCAATATCCGCTAGAAAAAAACTGAGTCGTTTTTTTAAAGAATAAATTGAATGGGTAGGTGGGATGCTACCCATTTTATTGGCTCCGGAAGATTGAGTCTGGCTGTATCGAACCTGGTTATCTTGCCCGATGGTTTACTCTTTTGCGTTATTGAGCGCCAACGAAACTGCCAAAGTTTGCGCTAGGCACATAGAAGCAACTTGGGAGCGGAATCCGTCAACTTGTGCTTCTCTCACCACAAAACAAACATCGCTGAAAGCCGCTAATGGGCTGACTTGACTATCAGTAATGGCTATTTGCTGGGCACCACTTTTCGCACCCAACTCAACCAGTTCTAATGCTTCTTGTGCATAAGGTGAGTAACTGATGGCAATAACCACGTCTTTGGGTTTTACCATGCTCAGTTGTTCAGCGAACATTCCACCCAGCCCATCAATCAGAAAGGCTCTGCGCTCTAAATGACGTAATGCATAAGTCAGATAAGAAGCCACACTGAAAGAGCGCCGCAGACCAATAACATAAATATTTTCAGCGTTATTCAACAGCTCAACAGCTTTATCCAACTGATCTGCACTGGTTTGTACTGCCAGTTGTTGCAGAGCTTGCGCATTCACCATTGTGAATACATTCAATATTTCTGCCGGTTTCTCTGGCGCAGTATTACCATCAGTTGAGGTTTGGCGGAACAATCGCGCCCGTTCAGTATAGTTAACGGTTTCCTCCATCAAGTGCTGACGAAATACCTGTTTCATTTCGTTAAACCCACTGAAACCAAAGGCATTTGCAAACCGAATTAATGTTGATGGTGGCACGCTAGCTTGAGCCGCAATGGAGGCAACTGTATCAAATGCAATGCTATTACTGTTATCCAATATATAACGGGCAACTTGTTTTAAGCGTTTGCTTAACGTCTCATAACGATGACGAATCTGGTCTTGTAACAATGATAATTGAGTCGGGTTATTCATCCATTCGGCCCACGGCAGAGGAAAATTCAAGGGTTATTCCCTCGGTACTTGATGTTGCAGAGTGGTTCGCTACATATACTCGCCTGAATCACTTATTGGTGTAAGTTAGCCGGGGTTTTCCCGCTTTACTTAGTTGCAACTGCAAGTTCTTTGGGTATATCTGTCAGGCATTCTAACAGATGGTTGGAAAATTTCATTTATTGATATTTGTCTTTGCTTTTATTTCATTGCGAATTCAAATCATTCACAAAACCATAATAAAGGAAATGGTTGTAAGCAAAAGATATTACTTTATCAAGTTTGATAAAAATCAGGATTTTTTCCAACTAATAAGGAAGAAACAATGCAGATAACAGCATAATGGCGCTGACGATTTTCTACGACAGCGCCAGTAAAGCGATGTTTAACTCAAGCCACCGGGCGATAATCTCGCCAATATCCTATGAGTGTTTGATAATTTTGTTTCACTTGTTTAATCAATTGCGCATCATTTAACTCACCTTGCAGCCAATGCCGTGCTGCTTGGCCAAAGATTGTGCGGCCGACAGCAAAACCTTTAACCCATGGTGCTTTGGCAGCCGCCGCAAAACCGGCTTTTAATATAGCTTCTGGGGAATCTAATCCAAGAATTAATACGCCTCTGCAATAGGGGTCTTGAGTTTCAATCAGTTTACCCACCTGCTGCCAGTTTTCTGCACTCAGAGGGGGCAGTTTCCACCAATCAGGCTGAATACCTAGCCCATAAAAATGAGCCATAGTTTCAATGTAATACCGCTCATCTTTATCTTTATTATCTTCAGGTAAAATGACTTCCAACAGTAATTCATGCCCTGATTTACAGCATCCACGATAAACATCAAGAATCAGTTCATCTTGTTGCTGGCGTAGCTCCGCACTGTCTTTAGGGTGATAAAAAACTAAACATTTCACAACATGTTCCAGCGGCCAATCAATGAGTTGGGAACCGATGTTGCCATGCTCAAGGCGCAACGGTCTTGAACTGGGCAACTCAATTGGGCGGCCTATCCACCACCCCTGTCCAGTAATGGTATTGAGTGCTTCCTGCCCGTAAGTCGTATCTGCCAGAATGCCACTCTTATGCTCCAGCCCAGACTCTTGAGCAGCTTGTTGTGCTGCCTGTAACAATAATGTTTTGAGTTCAGGGATGCGGTCTTCACTCACCCCTGCCTCACGCGCCATGTCGGCCAACTGCTTGCGGTGGTCAAAAGCAAAGACACAAAGTTCCGGCCACTGCTGTTTACGGGTTGTCACCCGATGTAAATGATTAAGGTGATCATCACTATCAGGGCGTGGTACGGAATGCTCGCGGCTGAGGTAATTGTCTAATTCTATCTTGGTTGGCATCGCAGGCGCGCAGCCATGACGTGAAACAACCAGTGCTCCACAGGCATTGGCATAGCGGCAAGCTTGTTCCCAGCTTTCATCATTAAGATAACCGCGTAACAAGCCAGACATGAAGGCATCGCCGGCCCCGAGCACATTGAGAACTTCAACGCGCACGCCAGAGTGAAGTTTGACGAATTCCCAACTGATGGGAATTTCTCCTTCGAACACTGAACAGCCCTGTGCTCCGCGCTTACAGACCAGTGTCGCTGATGTCGCTTTACGTACATTTTGTAGTGCTATCAGGGTATCCGTACTGCCTCCGGCAATATGAAATTCTTCTTCGGTGCCGACAATTAAATTGAAATGGTGTAGGACTTCTTGCAATTGTTGCGTCACTTTTTCCGATTCAATAAAACGTGTTTCACCGTCACCCAGTGAAGTTAGCCCCCATAATACCGGGCGATAATCAATATCCAGAGCTGTTCGTAGCCCATTCTTATGCGCATAATCTAATGCTTTCAATACAGCAGCGCGTGTATTGGGATGCGAAAGATGTGTTCCCGTGATAGCAAGTGCTCGTGATGAAGCAATATAAGACTCGTCAATATCATCTGGTGTTAGCGCCATATCAGCGCAGTTTTCACGGTAAAAAATCAGTGGGAAAGTTTCTTTATCTTTAATACCCAGAATAACTAAAGCGGTTAAGCGTTGCTTATCAGTAATAAGAAAACGGGTATCAGCCCCAACACGTTGTAATTCCTCGCGTAGAAATCGGCCCATATGTTCATCACCGACACGTGCCAACATACCTGACTTCAAGCCTTGAATTGCCGTACCATAGGCAACATTACCTGATGACCCCCCCAAGTATTTGGCAAATGTACTGGTATCTTCCAGCCGGGAACCAATCTGTTGCCCATAAAAATCGACGGCGATTCGCCCGATACATATGACATCCAGCACTTTGTGTTGTGTACCCATCCCCATTTCCTTCTGTATTAAATCAAACCCCGACAATGACCGATGAAATGAACCTGTGTGAACGTTTCTTAAATCAGTATGAGGAATAAAAATTTCAAGTTCAAGGTTAAATGAAATTTATTCCCCGGTTATGTGACAAGGCTAAAAGCCTTATATAACGGCTGTAAATAGGGTTTAACTCAAAGAATAGTGCAAGTTATTGCTGATTCTCTTTGGGAAAATAAAAGGTATTAAATATTTTAATAAGTTAATAATATCAATTAATTAATTATATATTTTGTGAGGCGAAATGATGCCATTTCTAATGTGTAAACTAAGGTTGAGCAGTTTCAGTGTTTACCTGATTATTTGATCTTCATCGCATAATGAAATATTTTTTCTGTAATGTCATTTTATGAAAAAAATATTTGTTTATAATCCCTGCTATGTTTCACCTCGGTGTTGTCAACATAGAGGAAGCTATCAGTATCGGCTTCTTCTCTCCGGCAAACGTCTCCTCAGGGGCTGACAATATCTCGGCCGCCATGGTATCGCGCAAACAGAGCAAAGGATGGATAAATGAATAAGATTCGGCTAACCACAGCACAGGCATTAGTCCGATTTTTGGACAATCAATACCTGCAAGTTGATGGCCAGGAAATCAAATTTATCAAAGGGATTTTTGCTATCTTTGGCCATGGTAATGTACTGGGGATGGGGCAGGCACTAGAGCAAAACTGTGGCGAGTTAGTGGTTCATCAAGGGCGAAATGAACAAGGAATGGCGCATGCTGCGATCGGTTTTGCAAAACAGAAATTACGCCAGCAAATTTATGCTTGTACATCATCTGTTGGGCCCGGAAGTGCCAATATGGTTACTGCTGCTGCGACTGCGACAGCTAATCGGATCCCATTGTTATTGCTTCCAGGTGATGTGTTTGCGTCGCGTCAACCTGACCCCGTACTACAGCAGATTGAGCAATCACATGACTTGAGCATCAGCACCAATGATGTTTTTAAGCCCGTCAGTAAATATTGGGATCGCATTACACGGCCAGAACAGTTGATGAGCGCGTGTATTAATGCCATGCGAGTCCTAACTGACCCAGCGGAAACCGGGGCAGTAACACTTTGTTTGCCACAGGATGTTCAGGCGGAAGCTTATGATTATCCTGATTATTTTTTCCAGAAGCGCATTCATCGTTTTGACCGGCGGCCTGCCAGCACGGCTATGTTGGCTGATGCTATTGCTTTACTGACCTCAAAACGTAAACCGATTTTGGTATGTGGCGGGGGAGTGAAATATTCACAAGCCGGTCAAGCATTGCAACGATTTGCGGAATGTTTTGGTTTGCCATGGGTAGAAACACAAGCCGGTAAAGGCACAATCAGCTCCGAACATGAACTAAATCTTGGTGGCATTGGTGAAACGGGCTGTCTTGCGGCTAACACATTGGCTAAAAAAGCTGATCTCGTGATTGGTATTGGCACTCGCTATACCGACTTTACGACCTCATCTAAGTGGTTGTTCCAGAATCCGGATGTTTCATTCCTCAATATTAACGTAAGCGCGTTCGATGCCGGAAAATTGGATGGTTTGCAACTACTGGCTGATGCGCGAGAAGCATTGTCAGCATTGCATCAGCAACTCGGTAATACTGATTATCAGGCGAGCTGGGGGGGCGAAATT
The DNA here is from genome assembly GCF_004124235.1 of Yersinia hibernica. NCBI lineage: Bacteria > Pseudomonadati > Pseudomonadota > Gammaproteobacteria > Enterobacterales > Yersiniaceae > Yersinia > Yersinia hibernica. The sequence continues at coordinate 4,495,087 of NZ_CP032487.1, read as the reverse complement.
GCGCAGGTGCGTGCTGAACAATTAGCGGAGACGAAGCGGGTCTATCAGGTGGAATACAGCGCTGATGATTTCACTCCTGAAATCAGTGACCATTTAGATCGTGAGCAGGTATTTGCCGAGTTTATCAATAAAACCGGCTCGTCTCTGACACAAAGTCAGGTTCTCGGGATACTCAATAATCAATTACCACAAGATGCAATCATTGTTGCCGCTGCTGGCAGCTTACCCGGTGATTTGCAGCGGGTGTGGCGCACGAAAGGAATCAATGGATATCACGTCGAGTATGGTTACTCCTGTATGGGCTACGAAGTCAGTGCTGCATTGGGCGTAAAGCTGGCAGAGCCGGATCGCGAAGTTTATTCGTTAGTCGGTGATGGTGCTTTCATGATGCTGCATTCTGAGTTGGTCACATCCATTCAAGAACGCTGCAAAATTAATGTGATGTTGTTCGATAACATGACAAACGGCTGTATCAATAATCTCCAGATGGAACATGGAATGGACAGCTATGCCACGGAATTCCGTTTCCGTAATCAGGCAACCGGCCAATTAGATGGTGATTTTGTTCCTGTCGATTTTGCCATGCTGGCTGCTGCCTATGGTTGTAAGACATACCGTGTTTCCACTGAGCAGCAACTGATTGATGCATTGGCTGATGCGCGTTTGCAGACGGTTTCAACCTTGATAGACATAAAAGTTCTGCCAAAGACCATGGTGCATAAGTATCTGAGTTGGTGGCGAGTCGGGGTTGCTCAGGTCTCTGAGAGTGGGAGGACGGACGCAATAGTGCGGGTGTTAGAGCAAAATATCGCTAAAGCTCGTGATTATTAGCACTTGCGCTGGCCCACAGGGTGAACACACCTACAGCTTAAAAGAGGGTGGGAGCGCTTGGCTTGGCGGTGAAGTCGTACAACTAGCAGGTATCACCTGCAAACCGAAACTTCATGAGGGAAATGCTATGTCGTTAAATATTGGTGTGATTGGAACGGGTGCTATTGGTCAGGATCATATTCGCCGTTGTAGCAAGGTATTGCAGGGTGGTCGTGTAGTCGCAGTGACTGATATTAATCGTGAGCATGCCACTAAGGTTATTCGTGACTTGGGCATCGAAGCGAATATATATGCTGATGGCTATGACGTGATTAATGCAAAAGAAGTGGATGCGGTGTTAGTGACCTCTTGGGGGCCAAGTCACGAAGAGTTCGTGTTGGCCGCTGTGGCTGCGGGTAAGTACGTATTTTGTGAAAAACCTTTGGCGGTGACCGCTGAAGGATGTAAGCGGATTGTAGAAGCGGAAGCTGCACAAGGTAAACGCTTGGTTCAAGTTGGTTTTATGCGACCTTATGATCAAGGTTATCGCGCACTTAAAGAAGTGATAACCAGTGGCAAGATTGGTGAGCCATTAATGTTACATTGCGCTCACCGTAACCCGCGAGTTGGTGAGAATTACACCACGAACATGGCTATCACTGACACATTAATTCATGAAATTGATGTACTGCGCTGGCTGCTAGATGATGATTATATCTCTGTTCAGGTTGTTTTCCCGCGTAAAGCCAAGTATGCCAAAGCACATCTGAAAGACCCGCAAGTCGTACTGTTTGAAACGGCTAAAGGGACACGCATTGATGTTGAGATTTTTGTGAACTGCCAGTATGGCTATGATATTCAATGCGAAGTTGTGGGCGATAACGGCATTGCAAAATTACCTGAACCCTCCTCAGTATTGCTGCGTAGTGAAGCGCGCTTATCACATGAAATTCTCACCGACTGGAAAGATCGTTTTATTGATGCCTACGATGTCGAGTTACAAGCTTTTATCAATGATGTATTAGCGGAAAAACTCACTGGGCCTTCTGCTTGGGATGGCTTTGCGGCCGCAGTTACTGCAGATGCTTGTATTGCTGCGCAGGATAATGGCGAGATTGTCCCAATAAGCTTGCCGCCACGGCCCGCTTTTTATAATAAATAAAATCCTATAGCCTTCTGAGTATTAGGCACTATTTAAAACTTCAATAAAGACTATTTTTTGTATTACAAGAGCGGGCAATTAATTACCTTTTAATTGTATTCATCTGTATAAATTAGATGTATCGCAGAGGGTTATTATGAATAAAGATCGTGTGAAGTTGGCAATCGCTCCTATTGGTTGGACGAATGACGATATGCCGGATTTAGGCAAAGAAAATACTTTCCAACAATGTATCAGTGAAATGGCACTGGCTGGGTTTACCGGTAGTGAAGTTGGCAGTAAATATCCACGAGATCCTAACGTATTGAAACCTATGCTTGAAGTTCGTGGTATACAGATTTGCAATGCATGGTTCAGTACCTTCTTTGCTGATGATCAACACGCTAAAACGATTGATGAATTTATTAATCACATGAATTTTCTCCATGCCATGGGAGCAAAAGTGATTGGTTGTTCAGAACAAAGTAAAAGTATTCAGGGAACTACAAAAGCCGTATTTGACGAGAAACCTTACTTTACTGATATTGAATGGCAACGCGTCGCGGATGGGTATAACGAGTTAGCTAAAATTGCTGCAACGAAAGGGATGCAGGTGTGTTTACATCACCATATGGGAACCGGTATTCAAACCAGTGAAGAAATAGACCGTTATATGAGTATGGTTAACGATGATGTATATCTGCTATTTGATACCGGTCATGCCTATTATTCCGAGGGTAGCCAAGAGGCAATGTTAGCTATTTTAGAAAAATACTTACCGCGTATTAATCATGTTCATCTTAAAGATGTTCGTGATGAGATAGTTGCGGAAGTTAAAGCAAAAAAACTCAGTTTCCTTGATGGTGTGAAAAAAGGCACTTTCACAGTACCTAGCGATGGTGTCATTGATTTTCGCCCAGTATTTAACTTGCTAGACAAAAAAGGCTATCAGGGATGGATGGTGGTAGAGGCAGAGCAAGACCCAGCGCTTGCTAATCCATTTGAGTATGCGGTGAAAGCCCGCCGTTATATCAAAGAAACAGCGGGTATTTAGTGGCAGTCATTGCCCTTTAAATTGCGAATATATTGAAATTACAAATGTATTGGTGCTCTTGCATGCTATCTACTGGCAAACAGTTGCCGCAGGGGATAGGGCATAAACCCTACCCCTGGTAGTTATTCTGATATTTTAATCCGGCCCATATGATGGGCATCAACAAACTTGCCATCACGGAAAGCATAGCGTGGGCTGGTACCTTCAATGTCAAACCCAAATTTACGGTATAAGGCGATTGCTGCCTGATTATCGACAAACACTGTTAATTCAATACGTTGTATATTCAGCCAGTTATCGCATAAGTCAATCATGGCTGCCATCAATGCACTGCCTACCCCTTTCCTGTAAAAACTAGCATCAACAGCAATGCCAAAAGTAGCAACATGACGGCGGCGTGCCCGCTGGTTTGCTTCAACAGTAAGTTGACCAACAATATTCTCATCAATACATGCCACCAAATTATGCATCCCCGGTGGTATATCTTTGATTTTTTTTGCCCACATGTCTAAAGATGGCAGAGGAAGCTGTAATGTGTCGCGATAAACCAGTGGATGAGCAAATAGCTGCTGCAAGGCCGGATAATCGGTGGGTTCCACATGGCGTATCTGCACATTTTTCATCAATATACCCCTACTCTTACTGTTTGAATTAACTAATAAAATAGTGTTTTATTTACCTGAGTCAAGAATATTGTCAGTGGCTAAAAAAAACACTTTACAAGTGAGAGTGATAATGATTATCATTGTCGTGCTTTCAGATGAGGCCATCAAAGTAGGTGTTCACATGAAGAAGGCACGACATTGCTCACATTGCTTCCAGTGTTTACTTAGCCAGCCGGGTGCTGGCTTTTTTTTTGCCTATTCTCATCATCCACTTTCGTTGACTTTCGGTTTAACACACTCATACATCCAGAGATTGATATTTTCCCGTTCTCTAATTATTTCAAATTCAAATGATTTGTCTTTTAACTTGTTAATCAGTCGAATTTTTTGAACAGAGGAGTGAGTTTTTTGCGCTTTCATATTCTCCAGCACTATCTAGACTAAAGAAAACGTTGAGGAGAGTTGAACATGATTTATTTACGCAAAGCAGAAGAACGCGGCCATGCTAATCACGGTTGGCTGGACAGCTGGCATACCTTCTCATTTGCCGATTATTATGATCCAGAATTTATGGGTTTTTCAGCATTACGTGTGATTAATGAAGATGTTATCGATGCCGGCCAGGGTTTTGGTACCCACCCACATAAGGATATGGAAATTCTAACTTATGTGTTGTCCGGCACTGTTGAACACCAAGATAGCATGGGCAACAAAGAACAAATCCATGCGGGTGAATTCCAGATAATGAGTGCCGGCACCGGTATCCGCCATTCAGAATATAATGGCCGTGACGACCAACCGCTGCATTTATATCAGATTTGGATTATCCCGAATAAGGCTGGCTTAGAGCCGCGTTACGAGCAACGGATGTTTGATATCCCGCAAGGGCGGCAGCTTGTGTTATCACCGGATGCCCGTGATGGCTCGCTGAAAGTGTTCCAAGACATGACGTTATGGCGCTGGGCATTGAAACGCGATGAGCAGTCAATTTATCAGCCTCAGGCGGAGCGCCGTATCTGGATACAAGTTGTGCGCGGTAATGTGTCTATCAATGGTCACCGGGCCGGAACTAGTGATGCATTTGCTATTTGGGATGAAGCGGCACTTTCTATTCATGCCGATGAAGATAGTGAAATATTGTTGTTTGATTTACCGCCAGTCTAACTTTGATAATACTAAGCAAAAAAGGGTATGCGCATCGCGTCATACCCTTTTCTTTGCTAGAATGGCAGCCCATTTACTCTGCCTCAGTTCATTGATAATGAAGAAAAAAAGGCCAGTGCTACAAGATGTTGCCAATATGGTTGGCGTCACTAAAATGACTATCAGCCGTTATTTGCGCAATCCAGAACAAGTTTCTGCGGTGTTGCAGGAAAAAATTGCATTGGCGCTAGATGAACTCGGCTATATCCCTAATCGCGCCCCCGATATCCTCTCCAATGCTACCAGCCATGCTATCGGTGTATTACTGCCGTCATTAACTAACCAAGTTTTTGCCGAGGTGCTGCGGGGGATTGAAAGTGTGACGGATGCCCACGGTTATCAAACCATGTTGGCACATTATGGCTATCAGAAAGAACGTGAAGAGCTGCGGCTGACCTCTTTGCTTTCCTACAATATTGATGGACTAATCCTCTCCGAGCGCCACCACACCGCGCGTACACTGAAAATGATTGAGGTCGCGGGCATTCCTGTTATTGAGCTAATGGATTGTTCCTCACCTTGCATTGATTTAGCGGTAGGTTTTAACAACTTTGAAGCTGCACGGCAGATGACGCAGCAGATTATCGCCAAAGGTCATCGCTACGTCGTGTATTTTGGCGCGCGGCAGGATGAGCGGACGGTAATTAAGCAGCAAGGTTATGAGCAGGCGATGCGGGAGTCAGGTCTAGAGCCGAGGAGTGTAATGACCAGCCGGTCTTCATCCTATTCTGCTGGGGCGGAGTTGTTGCGCGAAGCGCAGGCGAATTACCCGCAAGTCGACAGTATTTTCTGTACCAATGATGATTTGGCAATTGGGGCAGTATTTGAATGTCAGCGCCAGGGGCTTTCTATCCCACAGGATATGGCGATAGCCGGTTTTCATGGCCATGATATTGGCCAGTCGATGGTGCCGAAGCTGGCCAGTGTGTTGACCCCGCGCGAAAGAATGGGGCAAATCGGTGCTGAGCGCTTGCTGGCTCGGTTGCGCGGAGAGGCGGTGACACCCAAAATGGTTGATGTGGGTTTCACCATCCTCCCCGGTGGCAGTATTTAAATCACAGTGGCTAACAACAAACAGCCGACTAACCCACAGACTGAAATGATGGTTTCTAACACTGACCATGATTTGAACGTCTCGACGATAGTCAGGTTAAAGTATTCTTTAAATAGCCAGAAGCCAGGGTCATTGACGTGAGAGAAAATCACGCTGCCAGAGCCCACGGCAATCACCATCAATTCAGGGCTGGCACCGGTGGTGGCGATTAAGGGTGCCACAATCCCCCCGGCGGTAATGGCGGCTACAGTCGCTGAACCCAGTGCAATACGCAGGACGGCTGCAATTGACCATGCCATCAGAATTGGTGATAGCCCGCTACTGTTCATCATGCTGGCGATATAGTGATCAACCCCGCTGTCGACTAAAACTTGCTTGAAAGCCCCGCCGCCGCCAATAACCAACAGCATCATCGCGATAATTTTGATGGAGTCAGTCACGGTATCCATCACCGACTCCATTGAGCGGCCACGGTTTAAACCAAAAGTGAAAATCGCAATTAACACCGCAATCAGGGTCGCAATGACCGGATCACCGAGAAACTCGGCATAAGAGAGAATCGGGTGGCCTTTGGGCAAAATCATTTCTGCCACCGCGCGCAATGCCATCAAAATAACCGGCACCAGCGCAGTGCTGACACTGACCCCAAAACTGGGCATTTCTTCATCAGTAAATGTTTTCGGGTTATACAGCCCCTCAGGAACCGGCTTATCAATGCCTTTCAGGAAACGAGCAAATACCGGGCCGGCCAGAATCACCGTAGGGATGGCCAGCAGCGTCCCGTACAACAGGGTTTTGCCCATGTCGGCGTGGAAAATGGTGGCAATGGCGGTGGGGCCGGGGTGAGGGGGCAAGAAGCCGTGAGTCACAGACAGCGCGGCGGCCATCGGGACACCGACATACAGCAATGGAATGCGGGCTGAAGCGGCGATACTGAATACCAGCGGCAGCAACAATACAAAACCGACTTCATAAAACAGGGCAAAACCGACGGTGAAACCAGTTAGTACCACCGCCCACTGAATGTGCTTTTTGCCAAATTTATCAATTAAAGTGGTGGCAATTCGTTGAGCGCCACCGCAGTCAGCCAGTAATTTACCGAGCATGGCACCGAAGCCCATAATGAGCGCCAAGCTGCCCAGTGTGCCACCGACCCCTGCTTTGATTGAGCTGACGACTTTATCGACCGGCATCCCTTGCATGACACCGACCGCCAGCGCGACCAATATCAGCGAGATAAATCCGTTGAGTTTGAAACGTATCATCAGTAACAGCAGCATGGCAACGCCAACCGCAACAATGACTAATGGCATAGTATTTCTCCACTTACTTTGGGTATATATCGCTTTTTGTTATGGTTACAGTCAGCTGGGGCCAGCGTGATTGCGCGATTGAGTTCAATGACGGTGTTCTATCCTTTGTGATAAAAGTCACATCTCTATTTGTTACCGGTATCATGATACCGGTAACATGATAAAATACGGAACCATAGCGAACAGTAAAATTCCCATTCTGAGATAGAGATCAACATTATGGCAGGACGTAGCATTATCGTGATGGGTGTGTCGGGTAGCGGTAAAACCACGGTGGGAGAAGCCGTGGCGCGCCGCATTCATGCCAAATTTATTGACGGCGATGACCTGCATCCCCGAGCCAATATCCAAAAAATGGGCAGTGGGCATCCGCTCAATGATGAAGATCGTATGCCGTGGCTGGAGCGCCTGAGCGATGCAGCTTATAGCCTGAACCATAAGAATGAAACCGGCATTATTGTCTGTTCGGCACTGAAACGCCGCTATCGCGACCGCCTGCGGGAAGGCAATCCGGAAATGGTATTTTTATATCTGAAAGGCAGTTTCGATGTGATCATGGGGAGGCTAAAAGCGCGTTCCGGCCATTTTATGCCCACTGATTTATTAAAAAGTCAGTTTGAAGCATTAGAAGAGCCAGGGCCAGAAGAGCCGGATGTGATTTGTGTGGATATTGATGCGGACATTGATGAAGTTGTACAGCGGTGTGTGTTGGCGCTGGAAAAGCAAGCCCGATAGTTGCGTAATATACAAACTGCTGACCAACCCCGATAATTGTACCTCTGGAGGGCAGGATTGGCAGCAGAGTAACCTGTCCGCGCCGGCGATGGCGCGGCCCGAACTTACATGACGGTTTGTTTTCACAAAAGAAATTCGGCTCTTCACTCTCAGCCTGTTTTCACCGCTGCCGGCAATGGGTCATTCCTTTCATCCATTATTCACTTAGTCAGATATGCCCGCACGCCATCCAAAAACATCTGCGTTGATAACATCACCAAAATTAACCCCATCAGCCGCTCTAATGCACTGACGCCTTTATTGCCCAGCAAGCGCAGGAATAGATTCGACATCAATAAAATTGCCGCCGATAAACCCCAGGCAATCATCAATGCCAGCACTAAGTGACTCAGTTGATTAGGGTATTGATGCGACAGCAACATCAGGGTCGCCAGAATAGACGGGCCGGCCACTAATGGAATGGCCAGTGGCACCAGGAAAGGTTCTTCCCCCGCAGATAGCCCGGTCACATTGCTTTCGGGCGAGGGGAAAATCATCTTAATGGCGATTAAAAACAAAATGATACCGCCGGATATCGATACCGTTTCAGTGCGTAAATTCAAGAATGCCAAAATTTTCTCACCTGCAAACAGGAAAATCAGCATCAATATCAGGGCGATCAGCAATTCGCGAATCAAGACCACGCGCCGCCGCTTAGGCTCCAGATGCTTAAGCACCGACATAAAAATCGGTAAATTTCCCAGCGGGTCCATAATCAAAAACAGCAACACAGTTGCTGCAATCATCTCAGTCATTATTACCTCAAAATAATCAAAACGGCTGGCGTTTCTCGCCAGTCAAAGTCACATATTAGGAAGATTGCTTTGAATCATTCTGGTATCGAATAATTTAACTTGCCACTTTGTCCATATTTTGTAAGGTGGTATCAGGTCTGTGTTCGTCAGCTTGCCGTAGATAACGTGCAGCGATGCAAGATAGATATCCACTAATCGGTGTCACCTTCCAAGGCAGGACAGTAAACATGAAAAACGTTGGTTTTATCGGCTGGCGCGGTATGGTCGGCTCAGTTCTCATGCAGCGCATGATTGAAGAACGCGACTTTGACGGTATCCGCCCGGTCTTTTTCTCTACCTCTCAACACGGCCAAGCAGCACCGTCTTTCACGGGGCAGCAAGGTACGTTGCAAGACGCTTATGATATTGATGCGCTGAGTGCATTGGATATTATCATTACTTGCCAAGGTGGGGATTATACCAACGAAATCTATCCAAAGCTGCGGGAAACTGGCTGGCAAGGTTATTGGATTGACGCCGCTTCTTCTCTGCGTATGCGCGATGACGCGATTATTATTCTGGATCCGGTGAACCACGGGGTGATTCAGCAGGGGCTAGATAAGGGCATCAAGACCTTTGCGGGCGGTAACTGTACGGTCAGCCTGATGCTGATGTCATTGGGCGGCTTGTTTGCCAATGATTTGGTTGAATGGGCATCTGTCGCGACCTATCAGGCGGCATCTGGCGGCGGTGCGCGTCATATGCGCGAGTTATTAACACAAATGGGCATGTTGCACGCCGATGTGGCAAAAGAGTTGCAAGACCCCGCCTCGGCCATTTTGGATATCGAACGTAAAGTGACGGCGGCGACCCGCAGTGGCAAGCTGCCGACCGATAACTTTGGTGTGCCGCTGGCCGGTAGCTTGATTCCATGGATAGATAAAGCGCTGGATAACGGCCAGAGCCGTGAAGAATGGAAAGGCCAGGCCGAGACCAATAAAATCCTGAATACCAGCCATGTTATCCCGGTTGATGGCCTGTGTGTTCGTATCGGCGCACTGCGTTGTCATAGCCAGGCTTTCACGCTGAAGCTGAAAAAAGACGTGCCGCTACCCGAAATCGAGCAACTGCTGGCAACTCACAATGACTGGGTTCGTGTCATTCCGAATGACCGCGAACTGAGCATGCGCGAACTGACTCCAGCAGCGGTGACCGGCACATTGAACACCCCGGTGGGCCGCCTGCGTAAACTAAACATGGGGCCAGAATATCTCTCCGCCTTTACCGTCGGTGACCAGCTGCTATGGGGCGCGGCAGAGCCACTGCGCCGTATGCTGCGAATTCTGCTGTAACAATAATAAATAACGATTAGCCCTGATCTTATGGTCAGGGTTTATTTATTTAAATATGTTGCATCGTATGTGTAATCAACTCTCACTCGCGATAATAAATGGCAGCTTAATGATAATACGGGTGAATTTCTCCACCTCGCTTATTACTGTCACGCCATATTCATTGCCATAACGCACTTTAATCCGCCGATCGACAAGATTCATACCCAGCCCATCACCATTTGGTCGTGGTTGATATAATCCGGCGTTATCTTGCACTTCCAGCACCAGAACATGGTCCTCCAACTTACCGTGTAAAGTGATGCGCCCATTGCTGAACATCTGCGATATGCCGTGTTTGATGGCATTCTCAACCACCGGTTGCAGGGAGAATGCGGGTAACCGCGCCTCCATTAACTCATCCGGTAATGAAATTTCGACACTCAGACGATCAGCAAAACGCGCTTTTTCTATTTCGAGATAAGCATTCACATGCTCAATTTCATCACTCAGTGTGACCACATCGTGGCTGCGCTTTAGATTTTTACGGAAAAATGTCGACAGCGAAAGCACCAGTTTACGAGCATGGTCTGGATTGCGGCGAATCACCACCGACAGGGTATTGAGGGCATTAAACAGGAAATGGGGGTTCACTTGGGCATGCAGCAGCTTGATTTCCGATTGCGCCAGCATCTGTTTTTGCTGCTCAAATTCACCGGCCAGAATTTGTGCCGACAGCAAGTGGGCAATACCTTCACCTAAGGTGCGGTTAATACTGGAAAATAATTTACTTTTTGGCTCATACAGCTTGATGCTGCCAATCACCCGATGCTCTTCACCCCGTAATGGAATAACCAAGGTGGAGCCCAGTTTACATGTCGGTGAAATTGAGCAGGTATACGGCACGGCGTTGCCGTCGGCATAGACCACTTGGTTGAGCTCTATTGCCCGATGAGTATGGTCGGAGGTAATGACCCCGCCCACGCGGTGGTGGTCAGAACCGGTGCCAATAAATGCCAGCAGTTTCTCGCGATCAGTAATGGCCACTGCGCCAACGCCCAGTTCTTCATACAAAATACGCGCCACCCGCATACTGTTTTGCTGGTCAAAACCATGGCGTAGCAACCCATCAGCTCGTGCGGCAATTTGTAATGCTTTGGCCGAGAATGCAGTGGTGTATTTTTCGAAAATAGCTCGCCTGTCCAATAAGATGCGCATAAACATAGCGGCACCGATGGTGTTGGTTATCATCATTGGTAGGGCAATATTTTCAACTAATTCAACAGCTTCATGGAATGGCCGAGCAACAGCCAGAATAATCAGCATTTGCAGGATTTCAGCCACCAAGGTAATACCGGCGACCACCAATGGTTGGAATAATAGATCAAGGCGATTTTTGCGGATTAAATAGCTATGGAGCAGCCCGCCCAGTAACCCCTCTGTAATGGTGGATAACATGCAGGCGGTGGCGGTCATTCCTCCCATGGAATAGCGGTGTAAACCCCCAGTTAGCCCCACCAGAAAGCCGACAGATGGCCCGCCCAGCACGCCGCCTAATACAGCGCCGATTGCACGGGTATTGGCGATCGAGTCTTCAATATGTAAACCAAAATAGGTGCCCATAATGCAAAACATGGAAAACGTGAGGTAGCACACCAGCTTGTGGGGCAACCTAATGGTAACCTGCATTAAGGGGATGAAAAGTGGTGTTTTACTCAACAGATAGGCAATGACCAGATAGACACACATCTGTTGTAACAGAGAAAAAATCAGCTCGACTTGGCTCACGCCCATGTTGGATGACCACTGTAATGGCTAAGGCTATTTATTTTTGCTGCTATTGTATCCAGATTTCTGCACGAAGACGTTAACCAGCCCCTTTTTTTAAAAAAAAAGCCCGATGGGGCCAAATATCATGCCAGTTTGTTGTTTTATACCTTTTCTCTGGCGGGCATTACGTGATCTTTGTGTTACTCACAAATATATTCACATCATGTATGTGCTCCTTGCACAGCTGAATCTCCTTTTTTCTCACCTAATTGCGTAAGAAAAAATTTCATTAAGCATAAGCCTATTTTTTAGCACTCATTGACTATGCTTATAGTTTGGGTGAAAAAAAATGTAAAGATTGTTGGTTATTCATCAGAAAAGCAGGTTGAGGCATCAAATCAATTTATTGACCTTGATCATGCCCCGTAACTTAAATGGATTGCATGATAAAAATGCTACATTTGACACTTTTGTTCAAATTTCATAATGAAGTCATGTTATTAATCAAAGGAAGAAGATATGTCAGCACTTCCCGACTATCAGGTGATTAATCAGATTATTTCAGGCCACTATGCCGACCCTTTTTCCGTTTTGGGGATGCACCAAACAGCACAAGGGTTACGGGTATGTGCGCTACTGCCAGATGCTAAAGAAGTTTGGTTGGTGGATACCAAAAGTGGGCGAAATATCGCGCAATTTACCTGTGAAGACCCGCGGGGTTTTTTCATCGCTAAACTCCCCCATCGTAAAAACCCTTTTCGTTATCAGTTAGCCGTTACCTGGCAAGAAAGCACACAAATCATCGACGATCCCTACCGATTCGGCACATTATTGCAGGATATAGACACTTGGCTGTTGGCTGAAGGTACACATTTACGCCCTTATGAACGCTTAGGTGCACATTTGATGAGTTTGGATGGGGTGCCGGGTGTCAGTTTTGCGGTTTGGGCGCCCAATGCTCAACGTGTTTCTGTTGTAGGGGAATTTAATTTTTGGGATGGCCGCCGCCATCCTATGCGGTTACGGCGTGAAAATGGGATTTGGGAGCTATTTCTGCCCGGGGTGCAGGCCGGGCAATTGTATAAGTTTGAAATAATAGATTGTCATGGTCAGGTGCGGTTAAAAGCGGATCCCTATGCTTTCAAAGCCCAGATGCGCCCAGAAACGGCTTCACTGATCAGCCCGTTACCCGATGTGGTGGAAAACACCGCCGCCCGGCAAAAAGCCAATCACTTGCGCGCGCCGATTTCTATCTATGAAGTGCATCTGGGTTCGTGGCGACGCCACACTGAAAATAACTTTTGGCTCAGTTATGGCGAGTTAGCTGACCAACTGGTTGAATACGTCAAATATATGGGTTTTACCCATGTGGAATTATTGCCAATTAATGAGCACCCCTTTGATGGCAGCTGGGGTTATCAGCCGCTGGGTCTGTATGCTCCGACTCGCCGCTTTGGTACCCCGCAGGACTTCAAAGATTTCGTCGCCAAATTCCATGAAGCCGGGATTAACGTCATTCTTGATTGGGTTCCCGGCCATTTCCCCAGTGATGAGCACGGATTATCGACCTTTGACGGCACCGCCTTATATGAATATGCCGATCCGCGCGAAGGTTATCACCAGGATTGGAATACCCTAATTTATAACTATGGCCGCAATGAAGTTCGTAACTATTTGGCGGGGAATGCATTTTATTGGATGGAGCGCTTTGGTATCGATGCATTACGTATTGATGCTGTTGCCTCGATGATTTACCGCGATTATAGCCGGGCCGAAGGGCAATGGGTGCCTAACTACTATGGCGGGCGAGAAAATCTGGAAGCCATTGCCTTTCTGCGCTACACCAATCACACCATCGGGGTTGAGCGCCCCGGCGGTGTCACTATGGCCGAGGAGTCTACTGATTTCCCCGGCGTGACATTACCCCCGGATGCCGGCGGATTGGGCTTTAACTACAAGTGGAATATGGGCTGGATGCATGACACGCTCAATTACATGCAATGTGACCCTATTCACCGCAAATACCACCATAATCTCATGACTTTCGGTATGTTGTATGCCTATACCGAGAACTTTATTTTACCCATTTCCCATGATGAAGTTGTGCATGGCAAACGTTCAGTACTCGATCGGATGCCCGGAGATGCATGGCAGAAATTCGCTAATTTACGGGCCTATTATGGGTTTATGTGGGCGCACCCAGGCAAAAAATTGCTGTTTATGGGATGTGAATTCGCCCAGGGGCGCGAGTGGAATTTCGATACCAGCCTCGACTGGCATCTGCTAGACGATGAAAACGGCTGGCATAAGGGCGTGCAGCGGTGGGTTCGTGATCTTAACCATTGTTACCAACAATATGCGCCATTATATGAATTGGATTACCAGCCCGAGGGTTTTGAATGGCTGGTGGTCGATGACCATGAAAACTCGGTATTTGCTTTCCTGCGCCGAGATGCTGATGGTAACGAACTGATTGTTATCAGTAATTTCACCCCAGTCCCGCGTTATAACTACCGGGTGGGAGTCCCACACCGCGGCCATTATCGCGAAGTGCTGAATTCTGACTCAGAATTTTATTGTGGCAGTAATTTGGGGAATCAAGGAAGCATTTATAGCCATTATGTGAGTAGCCATAATCATAGTCATTCATTGCTGCTCACTCTGCCGCCGTTATCAACGCTCTATCTGGTGCGGGAGGGATAGTATGGCGAGGTTGACAAGCGGCTCCCCGACACCGGCAGGTGCTCATTTTGATGGTGCCGGGATAAATTTCAGCCTGTTTTCAGCAAATGCCGAGCAGGTCGAACTGTGCCTGTTTGATGATAACAATCAGGAATTGCGTATGCCGCTACCGGCCCGCAGTGGGGATATCTGGCATGGCTATCTTCCCGGCGGCAAACCGGGGCAGCGCTATGGCTATCGCGTCAGTGGGCTATTCTCCCCACAACAAGGCCACCGTTTTAATCCTCATAAGTTATTGATAGACCCCTGTGCTTGTGCCCTCGACCATAAGGTGGGCGATGACTCCAGTTTGCATGGTGGGGTTAATCAGCCCGATGAGCGGGACAGCGCTGCGGTGGCTCCTAAATGTATCGTGGTTCACGAAGCATATGATTGGCAGGGCGACCGTTCGCCCGCTATTCCTTGGGGCAATACCGTCATTTATGAAGCCCATGTGCGGGGTTTAACCCAATTGCACCCGGATATTCCCCCTGATTTGCGCGGGACTTATGCCGCACTGGCCCATCCGGCCATGATTCATTATTTGCAAAAGCTGGGTATTACGACGTTGGAGTTGCTGCCAGTGCAATTTCATGTTGATGAGCCGCGGTTGCAGAAGATGGGGTTGAGTAATTATTGGGGCTATAACGTGCTCGCGCCCTATGCGGTTGATCCGGATTATGCCTCGGGCCGTGAGGGGATATCTCCATTGCAAGAATTACGCGATGCGGTGAAAGCCCTGCATCGCGCCGGGATTGAAGTCATTCTGGACGTGGTGTTTAACCACAGTGCCGAGCTGGATGTGTTTGGCCCTACGCTGTGCCAGCGCGGGATTGATAATGCCAGTTACTACTGGCTCACTCCCGAGGGTGAATATGACAACATGACAGGCTGCGGCAATGCACTACGCCTTAGCCAACCTTATGTGGTGCAGTGGGTGATTGATTGCCTGCGCTACTGGGTTGATAGCTGCCATATTGATGGTTTTCGTTTTGACTTGGGCACAGTTCTGGGGCGGACACCGGCTTTTGATCAACATGCGCCCCTTTTTGCGGCACTGGCGGCGGATGAAAAACTCAGCGCCTGCAAGATGATTGCGGAACCTTGGGATATTGGTTGGGGGGGCTATCAACTCGGTAATTTCCCGGCTGGTTTCAGCGAGTGGAATGATCAATACCGTGATGCAATGCGCCGCTTTTGGTTACGCGGTGATTTAGCGCTGGGTCAGTTCGCCCAGCATTTTGCGGCCTCAAGTCATTGGTTCAAACAGCGGGAGCGCTTACCTTCTGCCAGCATCAATCAAATTACCGCCCATGATGGTTTTACTTTACAGGATTTAGTGTGTTTTAACCGAAAACACAATGAAATCAATGGAGAAGAAAATCGTGATGGCAGTGATAACAACCTGAGTAATAATTTTGGTAGTGAAGGTTTGGTGGCGGATGATGCTACCTGGCAGCGGCGTAAAGCTTGCCAGCGGGCATTGCTCGCCACTTTGTTACTCTCGCAAGGAACGCCAATGTTGCTGGCTGGGGATGAACATGGCCATAGCCAGCAAGGCAACAACAATGCGTATTGTCAAAACAACATTCTCACTTGGCTCGATTGGGGCAGTAGTGATAGTGAGTTAACGGCGTTTACTGCCGAGCTGATTCGGCTACGCCAGCAGATCCCGGCGCTGATTAGAGACTCATGGTGGGAAGCGGGGGATGACAATGTGCAATGGCTGGATAGCCAGGGGCAAGCGCTGAGTGATTCAGCTTGGGAGCAGGGCTGCCAAAAGCAACTACAAATTCAATTATCTCAACACTGGTTGGTGGTGATAAATGCCACGGAGCAAGAGTGTGAAATGCATTTACCTGTGGGGGAATGGGTGGTGGTTCCTCCTTTTGAGTCGCCGGAGCATACGGAACCGTTAACCGTATGGAACGGATCCGCATATGCCGTTTGCGTGCTCGTACAGAAATTTTAAGGAGTCCCCATGGTTAAGTTTGAGAACAAAGACCCGATGATGTTAGCGAGATTATTACCCAATCAATCTGTGGCACTTATCTTGGCGGGCGGCCGTGGTTCACGGCTGAAAGATTTAACGGCTACCCGAGCTAAACCCGCAGTTCATTTTGGCGGCAAATTCCGCATTATTGATTTCGCCCTCTCCAATTGCCTGAACTCCGGTATCCGGCGCATTGGCGTCATCACACAATACCAGTCCCATAGTCTGGTTCAGCATATTCAACGGGGTTGGTCATTTCTTAATGAGGAAATGAACGAGTTTGTGGACTTACTGCCAGCCCAGCAGCGCTTGAGCACGGAGCAGTGGTACAAAGGTACTGCGGATGCGGTTTATCAGAATTCGGATATTATCCGCCGCTACAACGCGGAATATATTGTCATTCTGGCGGGTGACCATATCTACAAGATGGATTACTCGCGTATGTTACTCGACCACGTGGAGAAAGGGGCTGAATGCACGGTCGCCTGTATTCCTGTGCCGATTAAAGAAGCCACTGAATTTGGTGTCATGGAAGTGGCAGATGATTACCAAATAACAGCGTTCTTTGAAAAACCGGCCAATCCTCCTCCGATGCCGGGCCGTCCGGACATGGCGCTCGCCAGCATGGGAATTTACATTTTCAATGCTGAATATCTGTTTAAGTTATTGGAAGAAGACAGAAATACTCCCGGCTCTAGCCATGATTTTGGTAAAGACCTCATTCCGAAATTAACAGAACGAAAAGTCGCTTGGGCACACCCGTTTGACCTGTCCTGTGTGACATCTAATGCCGAGCTACCCCCTTACTGGCGTGATGTTGGGACACTGGATGCATACTGGCGAGCCAATCTTGATTTGGCATCGGTGACCCCAGAGCTGGATATGTATGACCGAGATTGGCCAATTCGCACTCATATGGAACCGCTGCCGCCGGCCAAGTTTGTGCAAGACCGCTCTGGCAGCCATGGTATGACCATGAATTCACTGGTTTCTGGTGGTTGCATTGTTTCTGGCTCGGTGGTGGTGCATTCGGTGTTATTCCCACGGGTGCGGGTGAATTCGTTCTGTACCATTGATTCCTCCTTATTATTACCTGATGTCAATGTCGGGCGTTCGTGCCGCCTGCGCCGTTGCATTATTGACCGCGCCTGCCAAATCCCCGAGGGCATGGTTATTGGGGAAAACGCCGAAGAAGACAGCGCCCGGTTTTATCGTTCCGAGGGTGGGGTAGTGTTGGTCACGCGTGCGATGCTCGCCAAGCTGAAGAGTGAATAGGAGTTATGATGCGGGTTCTACACGTATGTTCCGAGCTATTTCCTTTGTTGAAAACCGGCGGACTGGCTGACGTTGTGGGTGCTCTACCTGCCGCCCAAATTGCTGAGGGAGCCGATGTTAGGGTCATGCTACCTGGCTTCCCTGATTTGTTCCGGGGTATTCCAGATACCGTATTGGTCAGGGAGATAGACACTTTTGCTGGGCGAGTTTCATTGCGCTATGGGCATTATCAGGGCGTTGGTATTTATCTAATTGATGCTCCAGGCCTCTATGACCGAGCCGGCAGCCCCTACCACGACCAATCTTTGCATGCATACTCTGATAACTATCGTCGTTTTGCATTGCTGGGGTGGATGGCGTGTGAACTGGCGACGGGACTCGATGGTTACTGGCGTCCGGAGGTGGTGCATGCTCATGATTGGCACGCGGGGCTGGCCTGCGCTTATCTGGCAGCACGTGGCC
The DNA here is from genome assembly GCF_004124235.1 of Yersinia hibernica. NCBI lineage: Bacteria > Pseudomonadati > Pseudomonadota > Gammaproteobacteria > Enterobacterales > Yersiniaceae > Yersinia > Yersinia hibernica. The sequence goes on along the minus strand of NZ_CP032487.1, from coordinate 4,476,847 downwards.
GACCAGCGCGATCGGTATTTACCGTCCATAATTTGGCTTATCAAGGATTGTTCTCGGCCAAACATTTAGCTGAGCTACAACTGCCCGCGGCATTCTTCCAAATGTACGGGTTGGAGTTTTATGGCCAAATTTCCTATCTGAAAGCCGGGTTGTTCTTTGCTGACCATGTCACCACCGTCAGCCCGACCTACGCCAAGGAGATTACCCAGCCTGCCTTTGGCTACGGCATGGAGGGCTTGCTGCAAGAGCGCGCCAGTCAGGGGCGGTTAACCGGGATCCTCAACGGCGTGGACAGTGAGATTTGGGATCCACAAACAGATGCTTTACTCCATGCTCGCTATGATGCAGAAAATCTGCAAAAGAAAGCGGTCAATAAAGTACATCTGCAAACCACAATGGGATTGGAGGTAACTGAAAAGAAACCTATTTTTGCGGTTGTCAGCCGATTAACGGAACAAAAAGGGTTAGATTTAGTGTTGGAGGCACTGCCCGATTTACTAAAATTAGGCGGTCAACTGGCAGTATTGGGGGCCGGAGATGCCATTCTACAAGAGGCATTTTTAGCGGCTGCGGCAGACTATTCCGGTCAGGTTGGGGTACAAATTGGCTATCACGAGGCATTTTCGCACCGAATTATTGCTGGTGCGGATGTGATTTTAGTGCCCAGCCGGTTTGAACCTTGTGGGTTAACACAGTTGTATGGTTTGAAATACGGCACACTGCCACTGGTCCGACATACGGGCGGTTTGGCAGATACCGTGGTGGATTGCGCCCTGGAAAATCTGGCGGATGGCAGCGCCTCGGGGTTTGTGTTTGATGAATGCGATGCACAGGCATTGGTACGCGCTATTCGCCGTACTTTTGTGCTGTGGAGCCGGCCAAAACATTGGCGTCATGTCCAGCACCACGCGATGGGGTTGGATTTTGGTTGGCAAGTAGCAGCGGCAGATTATCTGTCACTTTATCGGCGTCTTTAGTTGTCGATTTGTTGTTACCACGAATTGGGAAAAACGCTATGACATCACCGTTCAGTTATACCTCACCTGTTGTCAGTGTGGATGCGCTGAAACATTCCATTGCCTATAAACTGATGTTTATTGTGGGCAAAGATCCTTCGATTGCCACTCAGCACGATTGGCTGAATGCAACCTTATTTGCTGTGCGTGACCGTATGGTCGAGCGCTGGCTGCGTTCTAACCGCGCACAATTATCACAAGATGTCCGGCAAGTTTATTATTTGTCGATGGAATTTCTGTTGGGGCGAACACTCTCTAATGCACTGTTATCGATGGGTATTTATGAAGATATCGAGCAGGCTTTAGATGAAATGGGCCTTAACCTGTCTGAGCTGCTGCAAGAGGAAAACGACCCCGGCTTAGGTAATGGCGGGTTAGGGCGCTTGGCGGCGTGTTTTCTGGACTCACTGGCAACCTTGGCGCTTCCCGGCCGTGGTTACGGCATTCGCTATGAATATGGCATGTTCAGCCAGAAAATAGTAAATGGTCAACAGATGGAGTCGCCAGATAACTGGCTGGAATACGGCAACGCTTGGGAATTTCCACGGCACAATACCCGCTATAAAGTGCGCTTTGGCGGGCGGATTCAGCAGGAAGGCAGTAAAATTCGTTGGCTGGAAACCGAAGAAATTCTTGCCTGTGCTTATGACCAAATCATCCCCGGTTTTGATACCGATGCGACTAATACACTGCGTTTATGGTCAGCCCAGGCCAGTAATGAAATCAATCTGGGTAAGTTCAATCAGGGTGATTACTTTGCCGCAGTTGAGGATAAAAACCACTCAGAAAACGTCTCGCGGGTACTGTATCCCGATGATTCGACATACTCCGGGCGCGAATTGCGTTTACGCCAAGAGTACTTTTTAGTCTCCGCGACGGTGCAAGATATTCTGAGCCGTCATTGGACTATGCACCAAACGTTCGATAATTTGGCCGATAAGATAGCTATTCACCTGAATGATACCCACCCTGTGCTCTCTATCCCTGAGATGATGCGACTGCTGATTGATGAGCATAAATTTAGCTGGATGGACGCCTGGGATGTGGTGCAGCAAGTCTTCTCTTACACCAACCATACTTTGATGAGTGAAGCGCTGGAAACCTGGCCCATCGACATGATTGGCAAGATTTTGCCGCGCCATTTGCAAATCATCTTTGATATCAATGACCATTTCCTCAAACTGGTACAGGAGCAATATCCGGACGAACCGGAATTGTTGTCGCGCGTATCGATTATTGATGAGAATGATGGCCGACGTGTACGTATGGCTTGGCTTGCAGTGATCGCCAGCCATAAAGTCAACGGCGTGTCTGCCCTGCATTCAGAATTAATGGTGAAATCGCTGTTTGCTGATTTTGCCCGCATCTTCCCAAATCGCTTTTGCAATAAAACTAATGGCGTCACTCCTCGGCGCTGGCTGGGGCTGGCTAATCGACCACTGGCGGCGGTCTTGGATGACAGCATTGGTCATAATTGGCGCACTAACTTGAGCCAACTCAGTGAGTTGGAAAAGAATCTCGACTATCCGAGCTTCTTGCGGGCATTACAAAAAGCCAAGTTGGAGAACAAAAAGCGGCTTGCGATTTATATTGCTGAGAAGCTGAATATCGTGGTCAATCCAGCGGCGCTGTTTGATGTGCAAATCAAACGCATTCATGAGTATAAACGGCAACTGCTGAATATTTTGCATGTGATTACTCATTATAACCGCATTCTCGAAGCCCCTGATGAGAAGTGGGTACCTCGAGTGGTGATTTTTGCCGGTAAAGCGGCATCGGCTTATTACAATGCCAAACAGATTATTCGGCTGATCAATGATGTCGCCAAGGTTATCAACAATGATCCACGCATTAATAATCTGCTAAAAGTCGTATTTATTCCCAACTACAGTGTCAGTCTGGCGCAATTGATCATTCCAGCGGCGGATCTTTCTGAGCAGATCTCACTGGCGGGAACCGAGGCTTCAGGCACCAGCAATATGAAGTTTGCACTCAATGGGGCGCTGACGATTGGCACTTTGGATGGGGCCAATGTTGAGATCCGCGAGCATGTGGGCGAGGATAATATCTTTATCTTTGGTAATACCACTGAGCAGGTTGAGGCGTTGCGTAAGAATGGTTATAACCCACGGAAATATTACGACGAAGATCCTGAGCTGCATTTGGTGTTGACACAGATTGCGACCGGGACTTTCAGCCCGGAAGAGCCTAATCGGTACACTAGCCTGTTTGATTCACTGGTCAATCTGGGCGATCACTATCAGTTACTGGCGGATTATCGCAGTTATGTGGATACCCAAGAGCAAGTTGATACGTTATATCGTCATCCAGATGAATGGACACGTAAAACTTTACTCAATATCGCCAATATGGGCTATTTCTCCTCCGACAGAACCATTGAAGAATATGCCGATGAAATTTGGCACATTAAACCAATCAGGTTGTAGTGCGTTGGATATATTCGCAGAACCAATAGCAAAATCCCCCATCATGGGGGATTTTTAATTCAGGGTAAAATATGTGGCTATCAAGAAACCAGAGAGAGTGTCTGTTGTTTCCCGGCCTGTACTTCTGCCAGCCATTCGGCAACACGCTGTTTCTGCGCATCATCCAGAATCATACCTAACTTGGTGCGACGCCAAATGGCGTCATCAAGTTCAACGACCCACTCTTTGTCAACCAGATAGCGTAATTCTGCTTCATACAAGCCATGGCCGAAGTGTTCGCCCAGGCTTTCGATGTTGGTGGCATCCGCCAGAATCAGTTCACTGTGGCTGCCATAAGTTCGGGTATAGCGGCGTGCCAACCCTTCTGGTAGCCAGTTATAGCGATGGCGCAGCTGCACAGTATAGTTGTCACGGTTGCCGCCAATATCTCCGCCCGGTAAAGCGCCGTTTTTTGTCCATGCCGGGCCGACATTCGGATAGTAGCCGGACAGTTTTTCCAGCGCGTGCTCTGCCAGTTTACGGTAAGTGGTTAGTTTGCCACCAAACACCGACAGCAACGGCGCTTTGCCACCCTCATCAGCCACATCCAGCGTGTAATCGCGAGTCACCGCTTGTGGTGAGTCTGATTCATCATCGCATAATGGACGGACACCAGAGTATGTCCAGACGATATCATCACGGCCCAATTGCTTGTTAAAGTGGTCGTTATACACCTTCAGCAAGTAATCAATTTCTTGGTCGTCAATTTTCACATCTTGCGGCGAGCCGTGGTATTCCACGTCAGTGGTGCCGATGATGGAATAATCATCCAACCATGGAATGACAAAGACAATGCGGTGGTCTTCGTTTTGCAGAATATAGGCCTGCGGTTGGTTATGAACCCGTGGCACAACAATATGGCTGCCTTTGATCAAGCGGATACCATAAGGTGATTTCAGATTCAGCCCATCATCGAAGAACTGTTTAACCCATGGGCCGGTGGCATTTACCAACCCTTTAGCGCGCCAAGTCAAGGTCTTACCGGTGTTTACATCAATGGCTTCCACTACCCACAGGCCTTGTTCACGCCAGGCTCGGGTCACTTTGGTTCGGGTACGAACTTCGCCACCGCGCTCGACCACTTCTTGCGCGTTCAACACCACCAAGCGGGCATCATCGACCCAGCAGTCAGAATATTCGAAACCGCGCACCAGCTCCGGTTTCAATACGGATTCTGGCCCAAAACGCAGCCCTTTACTGGCAGGTAAACTGGTGCGTTTGCCCAAATGGTCGTACAAGAATAAACCGGTACGAATCATCCAAGCCGGGCGTAGATGGGGTTGATGGGGCAGGCGAAAGCGCATCGGGAAAGCAATGTGCGGGGCCAACTTTAGCAACACTTCACGCTCGGCCAGTGCTTCACTGACTAGCCGGAACTCGTAGTGTTCCAGATAGCGAAGGCCACCGTGGATCAGTTTGGAGCTGGCCGAAGACGTAGCACAGGCCAAATCTTGTGCTTCCAGCAGCAGAACGGACAGGCCACGCCCTGCAGCGTCCGCAGCGATACCGGCACCATTAATGCCGCCACCGATCACGATCAAGTCTTTGGTTTCCATGCTCACTTCCTCCGGATGTTCGAAACAGCGCTTTAATGTTCGTTTTCGCTCATGATTGTAATCAAAAACCAACAAACAAGCCAAGACTTAACCAAAAAAAAACATTTATGCGTGATGGAAGTAACAGTTTTGTTATCAGGATGTGGGGAGACTTAAATTGGAGTTGGAGTTGGAGTTGGAATCAGTGAATGGTGTGGTTGTTAACATGCCAAACTGACGTAATTGCTGAGGCAAAGAGTGCGCGCTTACACACTCTTGACCGCTTGAGACTCGGGAGCCAGCAAAGAGAACAGATCGATTAGCAACCTAAGCCAGACCCAAATGTCACTTAAAGCCTCAACAAAGCTCTAATTGAACTTCATGCTGCTCAATTATCTTCATGACGCTGGCTGGGGGCATCTGGTCTGTGAACAGATAATCAATCAAATTCATATTCCCCAAATTCACCATCGCGTTACGACCAAACTTGGAATGGTCAGTTACCAGCATCACACAACGGGAATTTTCAATAATCGCCCGTTTGGTGCGCACTTCATGGTAATCAAACTCCAGTAGGGAGCCGTCCATATCAATGCCGCTGATACCAAGAATGCCGTAATCAAGGCGGAACTGAGAAATGAAATCCAGCGTAGCCTCACCAATAATTCCGCCATCGCGGGTGCGTACTTCACCACCCGCCAGAATCAACCGGAAATCCTCTTTGGCCGTCAGCAATGTCGCGACGTTTAAATTATTGGTGACCACGCGCAGCCCTTTATGATTCATCAGGGCGTGGGCAACCGCTTCGGGAGTGGTGCCGATATCAATAAATAATGTCGCGCCATCGGGGATCTGGCTGGCAACACGTTGTGCAATGCGCGCCTTTTCTTCTGACCACATCACTTTGCGGTCATTATAAGCCGCATTGACTGAGCTGGAGGGTAAAGCAGCGCCACCATGGTGGCGATGAATCTTGTTTTTATCCGCTAAATCATTCAAATCGCGTCGGATGGTTTGCGGGCTAACGGCAAAATGTTCTACTAGCTCTTCAGTACTGACGTAGCCTTGTTGGCGTACCAATTCAATAATCGCATCATGCCGCTGCGTTTGCTTCACGATAATCCCCTAATGCGCCTGGTTGCTCCAGGCAGTTATTGTGTGGTTCTCGCGCTGTTGCGCGTATCCCAAAATGCCATCAACAGCCCAATGATCAGGCCTGAAACATGCGCTGCATTGGCAATCGATAAACCTAAAATATCGAAATACCCCGCCACCAACCAGAGCACAGAAAAAGCCATTAAGCCACGCGGCAATGAAATACCGCGCTCGGGCGCGCGCTCGCCAGTGAGCCAGACATAGCCCATTAAGGCATAAACCACACCAGAAAGGCCGCCAAAATTTACCCCGCTAAACAGGGATTGCCCCCAGCCACTAAATAAAGCCGACACAACAGTTAATACCAGCAATTTGCCGCTGCCAAGGCGTTTTTCCATCTGCCCGGCCAAATACCACCACCACATTAGATTAAACAGAATGTGCAGCAGTGAAAAGTGCAATAAAGCATGGCTGCCCCACCGCCAAATTTGCAGATACTGGCTGCTATCTCGGGGCCAGGCCAGCCAAGACATCACGGCGGCATCCCCGACGATTTGCATCAGAATATAGGTGGCGATACACAGAATCATGACACTCAGAGTCAGTGGCCCGGCTTGTCGCAGCGTCTGAAGGTAAGAAAAACGCTGGTAGGTCAAATGAGAATGCAGATTACCCGACTGCCAACTGGCCGCCTGATAACGCGAATTGAGAGGATCCAGTAAAAACTGCTCCAGCTCATGCTGCACCAGAGGCAATTGCGCATCATCGGCGAGCCAAATTTCAGCACCTTGATCATCAGGCCGAACTTCCAGTGCCACATTGCGGGTGGCCATATAATCAACAAAGGCTTGCGCCAGACGTCGATTAGATATTGCGATTACACGAACCATATTGCCTACCACCGCATCACGAGATTTTAATCAATGTCCTTAAAAATATCACAATCTGTCTGCTTGTTGCGAATAACGCACCACAAACGAACAATAAAGATCAGGCATTTTCACGAATGATTTCTTGTGGATAGCTTTTGGCCCAAGCTTCAAAACCGCCATCAATGCTGTAAACCGCCTCGAAACCTTGTTGCAGCAAATATTGCGCCGCGCCTTTGCTGCTATTGCCGTGATAACACATGACCATCACCGGTTGCTCAAAATCAGTTTGTTGCATAAAAGTATGCAAGCTACTGTTGGTCAGATGGAATGCCTCGGGGGCGTGGCCGGCTTCATAACTTTGTGGATCGCGGATATCAACTAAAACCGCCTTGTTTTCTTTCAAACGGCTATGCGCTTGCTCAACACTCATTGTTTCAAACTGTTCCATAACGCCTTTAAATCCTGAAGCAGATAAATGATTTTAATGCTCTATTGTAAGCGATTTTTGACGGACAAAAACAAATAACTTATGTAAGGATATTGAGGTCCTTTTCAAGGACATAATTCATAAAATAAGGTGGTATTTAAAAGAAAAATTTAGGGAAAGGGATAGACTTGTCCAAAAAGAGAGAGGGGTACTTCTAATGGGTGATATCACGGCAGGGTATTTTTCCAGCCATAAATTAAGCTGTCATGATTTAGATTCTCTTCAAAGCAAACCTGAACAATTCAATGCTAATCTTTCCATTAAGGATAAGATCTTTGATTTTTTAAGAATGGTACTTTGCTATGAAACAAAAGGCCAAGGATTGGCTAAGTTAAACCAATTTATGCATGAGAATCACCTGGCACATAGCCCAGTTGAATTATTAGATATTTTTAAAAAATTCCTACCTGACAATATAAAAGAAAATACTATTTTTTATTTTCGTTATGAAGGCAGTGATCGAAAATTCAAAAGTATAGAAATATGTTGCAATGATAAACGCCTAGAAATCACACTTGACTCTTGCTGGTTAACGTCTTGGGACGAAGAGAAAATCAACAATTCAAAAATAAATGTTATTGAAGTGATAGAAAAGAAAGATACTGGTACATGCAGCGATGAAATCAATTTTAGTAAAAAAGATGTTATACATCATAGTGATGAAGAAAGTGTATTTGGAAGTGCAATCAGTCGCGAGCTCAATACCATAATAGACACATGTTCAAAAGAACCTGAGTATAGCAAAGAGAAATATAATGCAAAAATCATGGTTGATATTAAAAATGAAGAGACTAAATTAGAAAGATTCATTTTGTCTTATGATGGCGATACGCGATTAGAAATTCCCATTAGAGATAATACTCATGAGTTAATTTTATTAGCATTTGAAAAAATAAATAGTAATGATGATAATAAAATTAAGGTTTATAATCATTATACTAGTTGCCCGTATCATGAGATGACGACTTTATTTGAACAAATTGACTCTAATCTAAACTCAATATTAGTTAAAGATAAGTATGATAATAGGGTTGAAAGGTATAAATTTATTGGTGGGGTCTATGATGATATTAAAAAAATAAATGGATTAATTGATGTAAATGAAATATTTAGAGTGATGAATATTAATGCGAAAACCGAAGAGAGAAGTCGTCAATATATTAATAATTGTGTGATTAATGCTTTGAAGGAGGCTAAGCAATTGCAAGTTGATGACGATTTTGAAAGTCAGCAAGTTGCATTGATCAAAAAAAACTTAAACTCAATAAAACAGAGTATGGTCAATCAGATGTTCCAACCCCAAAATGACTCCGAAGAAGAAATTAATTTTGTTGACCATATTATTAATAAATTAAGAGTTAGCTCTCAAAAATTCGAAGGAAAAGAGGCGGAAATAGAGTCAGAGCGAGTTAATAAAATTATATCTAATATCAATAAGCTACGCGAACATTGTCAGCGTAGCCTTAACGTGGAAAGTTAAGATAGGGCGATTTCACCCTGCGGCTAACTAAACATAGCCCATCATCTGTAATAACCTTTGTGCTTGCTGTACCGCGTCTTGCCGGTGGGCGACCCCCAATTTTTGATACAAATTACGAATATGCGTTTTAATGGTGGTCGCGGCGACGTCGAGCTCACCGGCTATTTGATCATTGCTGTAGCCGGAGTAAATCAGCCCTAGCACCTGCCATTCCCGCTGGGTTAGCGGGCTGGTGCGAATCAGCTCGGGAACCTGTGGATGCGTGAGCAGCTTATCGACGAAAATCTCATCGAAATGGGCAAATTTATGCCGATGATGTTGATTAATGTCTTTTAGGATGCGCTGGGCGCGGTGTTGCTCCAGTTCGGGCAAGGCATTCAGTTGAATCAGTTGCCGCAGCTGTTGTGCCATCGCCTCACCCTCAATCACAAAATGGCTGATAAAGCCGGTGCGATTGGCCAAGGAGAGGGACTCAATCAGGGCTTTCTGCGCTTCACTTTTCCGCTCGGTTTGCCAGTAAAGAATGTTACTTAACAATAGATTACGATTCAGGTCACTGGTCAACCGTAAGCGGCGGGCATTCTCATTGAGCTCTTCCAGCACCACTTCTGCTTCATTATATCGCCCCAACATAATCTGGATGCGGGCAATATTACGCCACTGCCCCTGCAAAAAGTGGTTATCAGCCATCCCCGGTTTTTGTGCCTGGCGCAGCCAATTCGCCGCCGCGACTTTATCCCCGGTCATTTGCCAGTGAATAACCCGGGGTTTATCAGCATTGGTAATCCAGTCGAGGTGATATTGGCTGCCGTGTTGTAGCGCCTCGCAGCGCTGAATATACATATTGGCGTTATCCAGATCCCCGCGCGCCAGTGAGCATTTTGCCAGCATCGCCAGGCACTGTAGCTGCTGCTGTGGCTGGTAGTTGACCAAGATCTCGATACCTTTGCGCGCGGCATCTTCGGCTTCATCCAGCCGCGACCAAGACCACAAGATTTGTGAGCGAATTCGCAATAGAAATTCATGCATCGGCAGCTGTTCAAGATGCTGTTCATGAATCAAATCAAAGGCTTTATCTTGTGTTTCATATGCGGCTTGCAGGAACCCTTGTGCAATCAGAATTTCACTCTGCTGCAATAGCGCCCATAGCGCACAGTGATAGGCTTCGTGGCGGCGCGCCATTTGCTCAGTTTGCTGCATCATGGGCAGCGCGCGGCTCAGTTCCCCTTTGCAATGATGAACTTCACCAGTGACTGAAGTGGCGACAATGCGGCTGTAAAAGTTAGCCATTGGCAGATACTTCAGCGCATCTGTTGCCAGTTTTTCGGCCTCATCCGGCTTACCGGCGTTGATAGCCACTTGAGCACGTAGCGCATCAAACTCAGCGCGCAGAATCTCATCAATAGGAATTTTACGTTCCTGCATGGCTGATTCGGCGCGCTCAAGCAAGGTATTGACCTCGCTGTAGCGATGTTGACTTTGCGCCAGCCAAGCTTGCAGCAATGCCAGCTCAGGATTTTGCACCAATAAAGAGTAGGGCAGGGCTGTGAGGCATTCTTCCAGCAGGGCTAGCTCACTGTGGTTAAATAGTGTCCAGGCGTGTTGCAGCAAGATATCACGTAGCATGCCGACATCACCGGCCGCTAATGCGTGGTGGATGGCTTCTGCAGGATAGCCCAGAGCCATCCAACCTTCAGCTGCCGCATGGTGCAATTCGGGCAGCTCTAACGCCAGTTCCCACTGGCAGCGCTGGCGCAGGAAAGTGGCAAACAAAGGATGGAAGCAGAACCATTCACCGCTGTCATCCATGCGATGGATAAATAGCCCCTGGCGCTCTAACTCTTCTAGCCGTTGCTGGCCGTTATCTTCACCGGTCAGGCGCACAATGAGGGCATCATTCATCGAGCGCAATACCGAGCAACGCAATAGAAACGCACGCGCGTCACTGTCGACCTGATCCAGCACTTCATCGACCAGATAATCTGATAAATGGCTGGCATTCAAGCCGGCCAGCCGTTTGGCCGATTTTTGTGCTGAGGAATTGGGTTGGCGAGATGACAAAGCAATCAATTGCAGCGCCGTTGCCCAGCCTTCAACCTCATCACACAAGCGGCTGCTATCCCCTTGCTCTAGCGGCACGGAGAGGCGGCAATCGAAGAATTGCTGCGCTTCCTGATGAGTAAAGGCTAACTGCTGCATGCCCAATTCCAACAGTTGGTCGCGCACCCGCAGGTTAGCAATCCCCAATGGCGGCAAGGTTCGAGAGAGCAAAATTAGCGTTAGATTTTCCGGCTGATGGCGCAGGAAAAAGCGCATAGCTTCATGGATGGCGTCATTGGTAATCAGATGATAATCATCAATCACCAGATACAGCGGGCCATCCCAATCGGACAACTCGATAAATAATTGGGCGAACAGCGCAGCAAGGCTGGCATATTGATGTTTTTGGCTGAGAGCCTCACTCTTGTTGCAATGGCCTCTGGTCGCCAATTGTATCGCGGCAATTAAATAGGTAGCGAAGCGCTCTGGCTGATTGTCACTTTCATCCAGAGAATACCAACCAAGATCAGATTGGTCGGCCGCCCACTGGGCGATCAGTGTCGTTTTGCCATAGCCTGCTGGGCAATTGATTAAGGTCAGACGGTAATTGGCGACACCCGATAACTTCACTAACAAGCGATCGCGTATCACGGTATTTTGCAGCCGTACCGGGCGGCTCAGTTTTGATGGGATCAGCATGCTGTATCCGGTTTAAATGGGATCCGGTGAGAAGATGTCCTGGCGATTGATAAATCCATTTGTCGTGAGTTGTTACAGGCATTCATAAGAGTAATTATTTTTAGCCTCGTAATTAATCAGCACTGCTAAGGTCTGATAACGGCCATCTTATTGCAACAGAGTTAATGTTTCCTATGGCTGTAAGTTGCACCGGATCACAATTTTAGCTACGCCCTACGACTCATCCCCAGCTAATCCCCCGGCAGGATGATGATCTTGTCAGCTCTCATTGGCAGGATAAGGGTAAAATTACCCAACTCACAGGATAGAGACCTCCCTATGTCACAGCCTATGCTTAAAAAGGAACATTTCCTGGCCGCACTGACCCGCCAGTGGCAGCGTTTTGGCTTAACTTCGGCTCAGCAAATGACCCAACACCAATGGTGGGAAGCTGTTAGCGCCGCATTAGCCGAACAATTGTCTGCGCAGCCAGCACCGGGTAAAACCGCCCAAGTGCAGCGCCATGTGAACTACATTTCGATGGAGTTTTTAATTGGCCGGTTAACAGCAAATAACCTGATTAACCTAGGCTGGTATGACCAAGTCGAGGCACTGCTAGCGGAGCAGAAGGTTAATCTGAGTGACTTGCTAGAGCAGGAAACCGACCCTGCATTGGGTAATGGTGGCTTGGGGCGTCTGGCGGCTTGTTTTCTTGACTCGATGGCGACTGTTGAGCAGCCCGCGACCGGTTATGGCCTGAATTATCAATACGGCCTGTTCCGCCAATCTTTCAGTGAATGTCAGCAACAGGAAGCACCCGATAATTGGCAGCGCGAAAGCTACCCCTGGTTCCGCCACAATGCCGCATTGGCTGTGGATGTCGGTTTTGGTGGCAAGCTGGAGAAACAGTCTGATGGCCGCCAGTTATGGCGCCCGGCCTTTACTATACGCGGTGAAGCATGGGATTTGCCGGTGCTGGGCTATCGCAATGGGGTCACTCAGCCATTGCGCCTATGGCAGGCGACTCATCAACATCCATTTGATTTAACTGATTTTAATGACGGTAAGTTCCTACTGGCAGAGAAAAATGGTGTTGAAGCCGAAAAGCTGACTAAAGTGTTGTATCCGAATGATAATCATCTGGCCGGTAAGCGCTTGCGCTTGATGCAGCAATATTTCCAATGTGCTTGTTCGGTCGCCGATATCTTGCGCAAGCACCATCTGGCGGGCCGCAAGCTGGCTGAGTTGCCTGACTATGAAGTGATTCAGTTAAATGATACTCACCCGACTATTGCTATCCCGGAAATGCTGCGTGTCTTGCTGGATGAACATCAGCTGAGCTGGGATGCGGCTTGGGCGATTACCAGTAAAACCTTCGCCTACACCAACCACACCTTGATGCCAGAAGCCCTTGAGTGCTGGGATGAAAAACTGGTGCGCAGCTTGTTACCGCGCCATTTTGTCATTATTAAGCAGATCAATGCGCAATTTAAACAGTTGGTGGATAAACAATGGCCGGGTGATGAAGCTGTCTGGGCCAAGCTGGCTGTACACCATAATAAACAAGTGCGGATGGCCAACCTGTGTGTGGTGAGCGGCTTTGCGGTCAATGGTGTTGCGCAGTTGCACTCTGATTTAGTTATCAAAGATTTATTCCCAGAATACTATCAATTATGGCCAAATAAATTCCACAATGTTACCAATGGTATTACGCCGCGCCGCTGGTTGAAGCAGTGTAATCCGGCGCTGTCTGGTTTGATTGACGACACATTGCAAGTGGAATGGGCAAATAATCTGGATGCATTAGCCGGGCTTGAGTCTTATGCCGCAGATAAAGCTTTCCGTCACCGCTATCAGCAAATCAAATACGACAACAAAGTTAAGCTCGCTGAATATGTTAAGCGCGTCATGGGGATAACCATTAACCCGGATGCCATCTTTGATGTGCAGATTAAGCGCTTGCATGAATATAAACGTCAGCATTTGAATCTGTTGCATATTCTGTCGCTGTATCGCCAGATCCGCGACAACCCGAAGCTGGATATTGCGCCGCGTGTATTCCTGTTTGGTGCTAAAGCAGCGCCGGGTTATTATTTAGCCAAGAATATTATTTATGCTATTAATCAGGCGGCTGAGAAGATCAATAATGATCCTATCGTCAAAGATCGTCTAAAAGTTGTTTTCATCCCTGACTATCGGGTTTCGGTGGCGGAGTTGATGATCCCTGCGGCAGATGTGTCCGAGCAGATTTCAACTGCCGGTAAAGAAGCCTCCGGGACGGGCAATATGAAATTGGCCCTGAATGGCGCATTGACCGTTGGCACATTGGACGGCGCTAATGTTGAAATTGCTGAGCAGGTGGGTGACGAGAATATCTTTATTTTCGGTAACACGGTTGAGCAGGTAAAAGCCATTCTGGCGAAAGGTTATAAACCAAAGAGTTATTTGAAAGCTGATGCACACCTGAAAAGTATTCTGGATGAGCTGGCCAGCGGTGCATTTAGCCAAGGTGATAAACACGCATTTGACATGATGCTGCACAGCCTGTTGGACGGGGGAGACCCTTATCTGGTACTGGCTGATTTTGCTTCATATTGTCAGGCACAGAAGCAAATTGATGCCCTGTACCGCGATAAGGATGAATGGACTCGCCGTACCATTCTTAACACCGCCCGGGTGGGGATGTTCAGTTCTGACCGTTCAATTCGCGACTATCAGACGCGAATCTGGCAAGCCAAACGTTAAGGAGAAGACTGCATGGATCGTAAATCGCTCGATCAAGCAGCGACACTGGCAGGGATAGCCGCCAATTATATCAATGCTCATGGTAAGCCGCAGGCTATTTCGGCACAAACCAAGCAGCAGTTATTGGCGGCCATGGGGCGCACGAGTGTGCTTCCAGATTCTCAGGCAGAAAAAGCACCATTACCACCGGTCAAAGTATTTACTTTTGGCAGCCCAATGCAGCTGCCAATGGCGGGATCAGGCGATTATCACTGGCAGTTACAGACAGAAAAGGGTGATTTGCACCAAGGGCGAATCAGTGCCAAAAAAACGCTGACATTGCCGGCTTCATTGCCGCAGGGTTATCACCGTTTGGTGCTGGAGCAGGGCTTACAACAGTGGCAGTGCTCGGTTATCGTGGCCCCGAAACGCTGTTATGAGCCGGATGCTTTGCTGGCCGGGAAAAAGCTGTGGGGGGCCTGTGTTCAGCTATATACCCTGCGTTCCGAGAACAACTGGGGGATTGGCGACTTTGGCGATTTAAACCAGATGTTGCAGCAGGTGGGTGAGCGCGGTGGTGCCTTTATTGGTCTTAATCCCATTCATGCGCTGTATCCGGCCAATCCACAAAGTGCCAGCCCTTATAGCCCCTCTTCCAGGCGCTGGCTGAATGTGATTTATATTGATGTTAATCGGGTGGATGAATTCCAGCACAGCGAAGCGGCACAGATGTGGTGGCATCAGCCCGAGACACAAAACGCAGTGCTTAAAGCACGTGCTAGCGCATGGGTTGATTATCCGCAGGTCATGCAACTCAAGCTGAGGGCTTTACGTTTGGCCTTCCCGCTTTTTACCGCCCGCAAAGCCAAAGATACACGGGTACAGGCATTCCATCGGTTTGTTGAGCAAGGGGGCAGTAGCTTGCATCAACAGGCTGCTTTTGATGCCTTACATGCTCATTTGAGTGAAAATGACCCGATGATGTGGGGTTGGCCGGTGTGGCCGGAAAAATACCGTGAAGGGCACAGTTCGGGAGTGGCCGATTTTTGCCGTGAGCATGCCGAGGAAGTGAACTTCTATCTGTGGTTACAGTGGCTGGCTGCCAGCCAGTTTGATGACTGTTTCCGCGCCAGCCAAACACAAAAAATGCCGCTGGGTTTGTATCGTGACTTGGCGGTCGGTGTGGCGGAGGGCGGGGCTGAAACTTGGTGTGATCGCGAGTTATATTGTCTTAAAGCTTCAGTAGGGGCTCCGCCTGATATTTTAGGGCCGCTGGGCCAAAACTGGGGCTTGCCGCCCATGGACCCGCATGTCATGGTGGCCCGTGCTTACCAGCCTTTCATCGATTTGCTGCGAGCCAATATGACCAGTTGTGGCGCGCTGCGTATTGACCACGTAATGGCATTATTGCGCCTATGGTGGATTCCTTACGGCCACACGGCTGATCAAGGTGCCTATGTTAAATATCCGGTTGACGATCTGCTGGCGATATTGGCTTTAGAGAGTCAGCGCCACCACTGCATGGTCATTGGTGAGGATTTAGGCACAGTGCCAGTAGAGATTGTTGGCAAGCTGCGCGACAGTGGGGTGTATTCTTACAAAGTACTGTATTTTGAGCATGATAGCGAAAATATATTCCGTGCTCCGCAGTCTTATCCTGTGCAAGCGATGGCAACCATCACGACACATGATTTACCGACCTTACGGGGCTATTGGCAAAGTGATGATTTGAAGTTGGGAAATGAGCTAGGGTTATATCCGGACCAACTGATATTGAAGCAGCTTTATCTTGATAGAGAGCGCGCTAAGCAAGGTTTGCTCGAAGGGCTGCATCATTATGATTGCGTGCCCAAGAAAGTGGGCCATAAAGCATCATTACTTTCAATGAACCCGGTGCTTAATCGTGGATTACAGCGCTATGTTGCTGACAGTGCGAGTGCGCTGCTGGGGCTGCAACCGGAAGACTGGTTGGATATGGCAGCACCGGTCAACATTCCGGGCACCAGTGATGAATACCCAAACTGGCGGCGTAAATTGGCAGCAACATTAGAAGAGATGTTTGCCGACGGCCAAGTTAATCGCTTATTGAAAGATTTGGATAAACGCCGCAAGAATGTTTCGGCTGGCTAATATTGGCCTGATTTTGATTAACAACTGAAAGGGGAATCGCACTTAACGGCGCTTCCCCTTTGTTTTGCATCTTGTCAGCCAAAAGGCCTTAACCAAGGTATGAAAGCGAATATTAGTAGTAAGAGTGCTCGCCGCGCTGATGTTCGGTCAAATCTCTCACGCCCTTCAATTCTGGGAATTTCTGCAACAGTTCTTTCTCGATGCCTTCTTTCAACGTCACATCAACCATGGAACAGCCGTTACAACCGCCACCAAATTGCAGGATAGCCAATGCATCTGGCGTGATCTCCATCAAAGTGACTCGGCCACCGTGACCGGCTAACTGCGGGTTAATCTGCGATTGCAGAACATACTCGACCCGCTCCATTAGCGGTGCATTGTCATCCACTTTACGCATTTTGGCGTTAGGGGCTTTCAGTGTCAGTTGTGAACCTAGCTGGTCAGTGACGAAATCGATTTCAGCATCTTCAAGATAAGGTTTGCTCAGCTCATCAATATAAGCTGATAACTGCTCGAATTTCAGTTCAGTATCTGTTGCTTCAACGGCATCCGGTGGGCAGTAAGACACGCCGCACTCAGCGGTCGGTGTTCCGGGGTTGATAACAAATACGCGGATTTGGGTGCCTTCTTCTTGATTTGCCAACAGTTTGGCAAAATGAGATTGTGCTGCATCTGTTATTGTGATCATGGCATCTGCTCAATAGTTGACTACTCTTGTCGGTTATAATACGCCCATTGTTAGGGTGACTACAAGGTTCGGCAAATACACCAGACCTGCAGTGAGGCGATCCCTTGGGCCCAGAGTAACTTGGCAATCTCATTCAGTGTACTGCCTGTTGTCACAACATCATCCAGCAGAGCAATATGTTGGCCGCGAACTGATGTCGTGCAGCGAAATATTCCCCGCATATTTTTACGTCGCTCTGCGGCGTTTAATTGTTGTTGCGGCGGGGTTGCCCGGATACGACGTAAGGTGGTGTTGCTGTAATGACAACCCAACCAGTGTGCTAATGGGCGGGCTAATAAGTCTGTTTGGTTATATCCGCGCCGCCAACAGCGCCAGCGGTGTAGCGGTACGCTGATGATTCTGTCCGGTTTTGTGGCATGACCGTGTCGCCAGGTATCGAGCCTGCGCAGTAACAATAAGCGGGCCAATGCCGGAGCCAGTGAAGTTACCCCGCTAAATTTTAGCCTTTTTATGAGTTCACTCAATGGGGGGGCATAATCGCTGACAAAAGTGATGCTGCTCCAAGGCGGTGGGTTGCTAAGGCAGCGGCCACAAAGCAAAACACGGTTATGACTCGGCAAACCGCAGCAAGGGCAGCAGGGTGGCAACTGGGGCAGATGGCGGCGGCAGTAGCAACAAATACCGTGTTTAGAGTGATATAACGGCTGCTGGCATAGCCAACACGGACTGACGATTGTTAGCATAGACATCTTCCTTGATGAAAGGCTAAGGCGACAGGATACTAACGCATGAAACAACTCTATTGGAACACCTGTGGTGAGGGCAGTCTTGATCTTGTGATGCTGCACGGATGGGGGCTGAATGCCGAGGTATGGCATTGCATTATTGACAGACTCGCGCCGCATTTTCGCCTGCACTTGGTTGATCTCCCCGGCTATGGGCGCAGCCATGATTTTGGGGCGATGTCATTGCCTGACATGGCTGAGATTGTTTTACAACAAGCGCCGCAACAGGCGATATGGCTGGGTTGGTCAATGGGCGGGTTGGTTGCCAATCAGATAGCCTTGAGCCGCCCCGAGCGCGTCCGTGGGCTGATAACCGTTTCTTCTTCGCCGTGTTTTACTGCTCACGATGAATGGCCGGGTATCCGCCCAGAAGTGCTGGCGGGTTTCCAGCAGCAGCTCAGTGAGGATTTCCAGCGAACTGTTGAGCGTTTTCTGGCCCTGCAAACATTGGGGACGGAAAGTGCGCGCCAGGATGCCCGCTTGTTGAAGGCCGTGGTGCTGCAGCATCAGATGCCAGCAGTGGAGGTGTTGACCGGGGGGCTGGATATTCTGCGCACCGCAGATTTACGCGAAGGGCTGGCGAACAGTTATCTTCCTTGCTTGCGCATTTACGGTTATCTGGATGGATTAGTCCCCCGCAAAGTGGCCTCATTATTAGACAGCAAATGGCCGCATAGCCAATCCGTGGTGATGAAAGGATGCGCTCACGCGCCATTTGTTTCCCATCCTGATGAATTTTCAGAACAAATTATCGATTTCTCACAACAGCACTGTTTGCGACAGAACCACGGCTAGTGTTCTATTGTCTGGGTTTTTAGCACCAGAGAGTGGGCGGTGGCAACTGTTGGAAAAGGCGGGCAAGGGAAATTTAATCGTCGATTTAATGGCTAAATATTAAATATCATTAATAATTGCTAATGCATTAGTACAATATTGATACACATTAATCATTCATTTTCGAGGTGTTCAGTATGAGTTTATTGAAAAATCTGGCGGTAGCTCTGGTGGTGACAGGGGTTTCTTTTGGCGCGATGGCGGCGAAAGAAATCACTAAAGAAGAAGCGAAGAATTACGAGAAGATCGGCACTATTTCGACCTCGGGTGAAGCAACATCACCAATGGATGTGAAGCAAGAACTGTCTAAATTGGCAGATGAGAAAGGCGGTAAGTATTACGTGATTATTGCCGAGCGCGAGAAGACGAAGTTTGATGCTGATGCGGATGTTTACAAATAATGTTGCTAGAGATGTCCAGGCGGGCATCTCATTTCACTCAAAATTTATTTTTTAATTGATAAATCACAGTGTTACATTGATTCAGCCCCTCCGGGCAGCTGCGGCAACTGCCGGTGAGGCACCCGCTATTATCTTGTTCAATCCGCTCAATTTTGCCCATGGCGGTTAACTTTTCCAGCATAGCCTCAACCAGAGGTAACGGCATCGCCAGTTGATGACTCAGTTGATTTGCATCCGCACTGCCGCTGAGGGCGATTGCATCACGCAATTGCAGTAGGCTGGTCATAGCACCTCCTCATTAGTGGCAATCATTGCCAGAGCTTTGGCAACAGCTGCTGGTGGGGGTATTACTGGGTAATCTCACCGTGACCCGACTCCGCGCACGGCGCAAACCAAATAAGATCAAAACATTAATAATAATAACTAAAGCGATAATGCTGAGGCTCTGTTGTGGATGGTCGCGCAAGGTGGCAGCTTGGTAGAACAACGTGGCCAGTGAGTAAGCAACATTCAGCCCCCACAGTATTGAAAACGTCATCCAGCCTCGGCTGGTTTCCCGCGCAATCGCCCCCATCACCGAGACACAAGGCACATACAGCAAGACGAAAATCAGGTAGCTGTAGGCTGAAATGCTGGAGCCGAACTTGCTGCTCATCATCCCCATCGAGCCGACCGCCATTTCGCCATCACCTTTACTGGCTTCAATTGGGTTAGATAACACACTGAGGCTAAAGGTCTCTTTTAATCCCTGCCAGGTGGTATCAACCGCGCCACCTAATTCACGCCATAAATGGAAGTTTTCGGCATCAAAGGGCTCATTTTTAATTTGTTCGGCGGTGTACAGGGTATTTAATGTCCCGACCACCACTTCCTTCGCCATCGCCCCGGTGACTAAGCCGACGGTTGCTTGCCAGTTATCACTATGGATGCCCATGGGGGTCAGTAATGGGGTCAGCACTTTACTGACCGCAGCCAGCGCTGAGTCATTGATGCTATCCACCGCTTTGCCGCTGAAAGAAAAACTATTCAGGCCGCCAATAAAAATACTGGCAATGACAATGACTTTCCCGGCGCGCAGCACAAAGCCTTTCAGCCGCTGCCAGGTTTGTAATAGCAGACTTTTGAGGTGTGGCACGTGGTAGACCGGCAATTCCATCACAAAGGGTGATGCTTCGCCGCGCATGATAGTGTATTTGAGTACCAGGCCGGTGAGGATGGCCACGGCAATTCCCAGCAAGTAGAGAGAAAAGACGATGCTCGCGCCGTCTTGCCCGAAGAATGCCGCCGCAAAGACGGCAAAAATAGCCAGTCGCGCTCCACAGGACATAAATGGCGCCATCATGATGGTTATCAAGCGCTCGCGCTGGGCATCCAAGGTGCGTGCCCCCATAATCGACGGGACATTGCAGCCGAAGCCAACAATCAGGGGCACAAAAGATTTACCCGGTAACCCCAGCGCCTGCATCAGCCGGTCCATAACAAATGCGGCCCGAGCCATATAACCGGAGTCCTCCAAAAACGAGAGGAACAAATACATCATACCAATCTGCGGCACCAGCGGTAGCACCGTGTTTATCCCGCCCCCGACACCTTGAGCAAGAAAAATGGTCAACCAGGCTGGGAAATGCAGGGTATAACCGACCCATTGTATCCCCTGTATAAAGATAGCCGCCGAGCCGAGATCAAATATGGGTTGTAAAGCCCCACCAATATTGATGGCTAATACAAACATTAAATACATAACAAACAAGAAGATAGGCACGCCCAGCCAGCGGTTGAGGATGACTTT
Source organism: Yersinia hibernica (assembly GCF_004124235.1). Classification (NCBI taxonomy): domain Bacteria; kingdom Pseudomonadati; phylum Pseudomonadota; class Gammaproteobacteria; order Enterobacterales; family Yersiniaceae; genus Yersinia; species Yersinia hibernica. The sequence continues at coordinate 4,455,807 of NZ_CP032487.1, read as the reverse complement.
ATCCAGCGCTTGTGTCAGGCGGTTGGGCTCAGCTTGCTGGGAATTGCCCACGCGGTCGCAAATGTGGGCAATACTTTGATAGCGGGCATCGGCAATCACCAGTTCTGGGTCTTCATGCTGTTTTTGTTGCAGATTTTCTCGCGCCAATGCTACCCGCGATGAGGTGATACCCGCGCGCGTCAAGCTGTAGATATCCCCCTCCAGTATTTGCAGTGCTAACCAGCGGCGTTGCTGTACTGGCCAGGATCCCGGCATTTCTTGTACCAGTTTATCCACTTCTTGGAGCAGCGCCGGCGGGTAGTTAACCAGTGCTTTGTCGGTCACGGGCTGAAACTCATCAATACTGTTTTTTAATTCATTGATACCGCGGCCTCGGGTGGAGACCAGCGGAATCACTGGGCAACCCAATTGCTGAGAAAGTGCTGTGATATCAATATGAATGTGCTGGCTTTCGGCAATATCCAGCATATTGAGTGCCACAATGCAGGGGATGCCTAATTCTATCAGTTGCAGTGTCAGGTAAAGGTTTCGCTCCAGATTGGCTGCATCAACCACATTGATCAGCAGGTCAGCTTCGCCGCTCAAAATATAGTGGCAGGCAATTTGCTCATCCAGCGACGTTTGCTCTGAAATGGTGGTTAACGAGTATGTGCCGGGCAGGTCAACCAAGGTGACCTGATGTTGCGCGGTGCTGAAATGGCCCTCTTTGCGCTCAACAGTGACCCCCGCCCAGTTCCCTACCCGCTGACGAGCACCGGTTAACTGGTTGAAAAGGGTGGTTTTCCCCGCATTCGGGTTGCCAATCAGGCCAATGGTGAGTGCTTTCATGATCCAACGTAATATCAATAAATTAAAGTGTGCAAGGCGGCTTTGTGGCATCACCTCGTAGTCAGAATAAGACGTTGACCTGAAATATTAGGGTTGCAGGTCGAGTGTCAGCAGATCCAAATCTTTCTTACGTACCACCAGACTCACCCGCCGGGTTTCTATCTGAATGGGGTCACCTAAGGGCGCAAGGCGAACAACATTGAATGAAGAACCGGGCAGCATACCCAGAGACAATAATTTCTGCCGATAAGCCGGGCTAATTTCAGGTGAGAAACCAACAATTTTGTAGGAACGCTGTGGGATCAAATGCATAAGAGCCTCTTGAGATATAGGTCATTAATTATCGTGATTGGCGTACCAGAATGCAGCGTATTTCCCTGGTCATATTCTCAGCCGCATATGGGCTAGCGACTGTCCTGCAACTCGCATTATTTAGCGTCGATAAACAAGGCGTAATGATTAAAATAATAATAGTGAGAATTGTTTTCATATTCAACTCAGGTCAAATGCTCAAGAGTAAATATTCATTACAATTTCATTTTTATAATTAATGAGTCTGATTTCTATTTGCGCTTGTTTTACCATCAAATTAGCATGATCGCAAATGCGAATGATGAGTTAAATCAGTTAACTGAATGTTTCCATCACTATCTGCTGAGCATAAGAAACACTGAGGATTAACATAATTAATTCACTATGATTTGAATCAAATAACATTCGTATTTTAATTAACTAGCAGAATATTATCGTAATTATTTATAAATTAAGCTGCATGTTAAATATGATGTTAAATCAGCTGCACTCGCGGCCAAATTTAGCGGCGTCATTGCGGCGGAAAATAATCGCGTGCTAATTAATTTGGAGGATAAACTTACAATCTTATAGAAGAAAAAAATATGATTATGGCGGCTTAATATATTATTAGGGCGTGTTTGCCGCGCCTGATTCAATGCCCATAACAGCAAGTTGATGAAGAAAGGGCCACAAAATGTGGCCCTCAAGCTTAGGTATTAGCGTTTTTTAAACGCCGCCGCCAGCGCGTCACTCATGGCACTGTTGCCACTGGAGCTGCTGTCTGCTCGCCCTTTGGCAGGTGGGCGGTTATGGGATTCATTATTATTGCGTGGGCGGCTGGCACCCCGGTTATCATTATTGGTATTGGCACGGTTTTCGCCACCATTACCCCGGCGTGAGCCACTTTCACCCGGTTGTTCATCAAGGCGCATGCTCAGGGCAATGCGCTTGCGCTGCAAATCCACTTCCATGACTTTCACTTTGACAATATCCCCCGCTTTCACCACCTTATGCGGGTCATCGACAAACTTATCTGCCAGTGATGAGATATGCACCAGACCATCCTGATGGACGCCGATATCCACGAACGCGCCAAAGTTGGTTACGTTCGTCACCGCCCCCTCAAGGATCATCCCCGGGGTGAGGTCATTCAGTGTTTCGACCCCCTCGGCAAAGGTCGCGGTTTTAAACTCTGGACGCGGATCTCGGCCCGGTTTTTCCAGCTCGCGCAGGATGTCAGTCACGGTCGGCACGCCAAATTTCTCGGTGGTAAAATCACCAGCATTCAGGTTGCGCAAGGCCGTGGCATTGCCCATTAAGTCCTGCAAAGCTTGCTCGGTGGCGGCCAAAATGCGCTCGACGACCGGATAGGCTTCTGGATGCACCGTGGATGCATCCAGTGGGTTATCCCCGTGGTTGATGCGCAAGAAACCGGCACACTGCTCAAAAGCTTTTGGCCCTAAGCGGCTGACTTTCAGTAATTGCTCACGGTTATGGAAGCGGCCATTCTCATCACGCCAGCTTACAATGTTCTGCGCCATCATGCGGGTCAGGCCGGCGACTCGGGTCAGCAGCGGCACTGATGCAGTGTTCAGATCCACCCCAACGGCGTTTACGCAGTCTTCTACGACTGCATCGAGCTTTTTCGCCAGTTGGCTTTGGCTGACATCATGCTGATATTGGCCGACCCCAATGGATTTTGGATCGATTTTCACCAATTCCGCCAACGGATCTTGCAGCCGGCGCGCAATAGAAACTGCGCCACGGATGGAAACATCGAGATCCGGGAACTCCAGCGCGGCCAACTCTGAGGCCGAATAAACCGAGGCCCCAGCTTCACTGACAATCACTTTCTGCGCGGTTACCGCCGGATATTGCTGTTGCAGTTCAGCAAAGAAACGCTCGGTTTCCCGTGATGCGGTGCCATTACCAATGGCCACCAATTCCACCTGATGCTTGATACACAGGGCGGCGACCACCGCCGCAGCTTTAGCCGCCTGGCCGGTGTGGGGATAGATGGTATCGAAGGCCACCAGCTTACCGGTAGCATCAACCACCGCCACTTTCACCCCGGTACGTAGGCCGGGATCAAGGCCCATGGTGGCGCGCATCCCTGCTGGTGCGGCCATCAGCAAATCTTGCATGTTACGCGCGAATACATTGATAGCTTCGTCTTCAGCCCGCTCACGCAGTGTGCTCATCAGTTCAGTTTCAAGATGCAACAGCACCTTAATACGCCATGTCCAGTTGACCACCGCTTTGCGCCAGTTATCCGCTGGGGCATTATTCAGGCGTAAATCCAGATGATTGATAATAATCTGCTCGCCTTGGCTTTCGCGCGGCGGTTCGTCAAACTGCGGATCTGGATTCAGCGCCAGTTGCAGCACGCCCTCATTACGGCCACGGAACATCGCCAGTGCGCGGTGTGAAGGAACTTGGGCAATGGGTTCGTGGTGATCAAAATAATCGCGGAATTTAGCGCCTTCCTGCTCTTTGCCCTCCACCACTTTGGCGACTAAATGGGCGTTTTTCCACAGATATTGGCGCACTTTTGCCAACAAAGTGGCATCTTCAGCAAAGCGCTCCATCAGGATATAGCGCGCCCCATCCAGTGCCGCTTTGGTATCCGCCACGCCTTTATCGGCATCAATATAAGCCAGGGCGATTTGTTCTGGGTCTTGCTGTGGATCATTCCATAAGCTGTCAGCCAAGGGTTCCAGGCCGGCTTCAATAGCAATCTGCCCACGAGTGCGGCGTTTGGGCTTATAAGGAAGATATAAATCTTCCAGCTCGGTTTTACTCATGGTGCCGTTAATGGCAGCGGCTAGCGGCGCGGTGAGTTTGCCCTGATCGTCGATTGATTTAAGAATAGTTTGGCGTCTTTCTTCAAGTTCGCGCAGATAGCCCAAACGGCTTTCCAACTGGCGCAGCTGGGTATCATCCAACCCGCCGGTAACTTCCTTACGATACCGTGAAATAAAGGGCACGGTATTACCTTCATCCAGCAGGCGTATTGCGGAGGCAACTTGCTCCGGCCGCGCCTGTAGTTCGCTTGCAATAATGCGGCTCAGTTGTTCATTCATAAGTCTGATATCAATTAGTCAGTAGGAAAAAGGGCAGAAGACAGTTATACGGACTGCCCGGATAAATTGCCAGTAGAGCGCTCTTCGGGCTTGAGCTAACCTGAACTTCTCGGTAAAAACATAGGGTATAGTAGAGGTATCTATCCTACAGGGATAATTGGATAATTTTATGGCTAAAAGTAACTATATTACCCGTGAAGGCTGGCAGGCACTGGATCGTGAGCTGCATTACCTGTGGCGAGAAGAGCGGCCGGTGGTGACTCAGGCGGTGTCTGAAGCTGCTGCAATGGGCGACCGCTCGGAAAATGCTGAATATATCTATGGTAAGAAGCGCCTACGGGAAATTGATCGGCGGGTACGTTTTTTGACCAAGCGCCTTGAGGTGCTGAAAGTGGTCGATCCTGACCCACGTCAGGAAGGGAAAGTCTTTTTCGGGGCTTGGGTGCGGGTCGAAAATGAATCAGAGGAACAGCGAATCTTCCGTTTGGTGGGGCCGGATGAGTTTGATCCCGCGAAGAAATGGATTTCTATTGATTCACCGGTGGCCCGCGCCTTGATTGGCAAACAGGTGGATGATGAGGTGACGGTGCAAACACCCAATGGCGAAGCAACCTACTGGATTTTAGACATTCGCTACCGCCCATTTGACGAAAGTGTTGATAATTAAGCCCGATAATAATCTTTGTAACAATTTCGACTAGAATATATACCATTAATAGCTGTCTGTTAGAGTGAGTTTTTCTAACAATGTGCAGATTCGGGCAATACGGCCTTTGGGAGTAATAAAATGCAAGAGAATCACAAGATTCTGGTCGTTGATGACGACATGCGCCTGCGCGCGCTATTAGAACGTTACCTGACAGAACAAGGTTTCCAGGTGCGCAGTGTCGCCAATGCTGAACAAATGGATCGTTTGCTGACCCGTGAGTCTTTCCACCTGATGGTGCTCGACCTGATGTTACCGGGCGAAGATGGCCTGTCTATCTGCCGCCGCCTGCGCAGCCAAAGCAACCCAATGCCGATTATTATGGTGACGGCTAAGGGCGAGGAAGTTGACCGCATCGTTGGGCTGGAAATTGGGGCAGATGATTATATTCCTAAGCCATTTAACCCCCGCGAATTGCTGGCTCGTATCCGCGCGGTACTGCGCCGTCAAGCCAACGAGTTACCGGGCGCACCTTCACAAGAAGAAGCGGTGATTGCTTTTGGTAAGTTCAAACTGAATCTGGGGACGCGCGAGATGTTCCGCGAGGATGAACCTATGCCACTGACCAGTGGTGAGTTTGCGGTGCTGAAAGCTTTGGTTAGCCACCCGCGTGAGCCATTATCCCGCGATAAACTGATGAATCTGGCGCGCGGTCGCGAATACAGTGCTATGGAGCGGTCTATCGACGTGCAGATTTCACGTCTGCGTCGCATGGTAGAAGAAGATCCGGCGCATCCGCGCTATATCCAAACGGTATGGGGTTTGGGCTACGTATTTGTGCCGGACGGCAGTAAAGCATGAGGCGATGGCGCTTTTCTCCGCGTAGCTCATTTGCCCGAACCTTATTATTGATTGTGACCTTGCTGTTTGTCAGCTTGGTGACAACCTATTTGGTGGTGCTGAATTTCGCTATTTTGCCCAGTTTGCAGCAGTTTAATAAAGTGTTGGCCTACGAAGTTCGTATGCTGATGACTGACCGGCTGCAACTGGAAGATGGCACGCTACTTGAAGTCCCGCCGGCGTTTCGGCGTGAGATTTACCGTGAATTGGGTATTTCGCTTTATACCAATGCCGCGGCAGAGGAAAGTGGCCTGCGTTGGGCACAGCATTACAAATTTCTCAGTGACCAAATGGCCCAGCAGTTAGGTGGGCCAACCGACGTTCGTGTCGAAGTTAATAAAAACTCACCGGTTGTCTGGCTAAAAACATGGTTGTCGCCGGATATCTGGGTGAGGGTGCCATTAACTGAGATCCATCAGGGTGATTTCTCGCCATTATTCCGTTATACCTTGGCCATCATGCTACTGGCCGTTGGCGGTGCCTGGCTGTTTATCCGGATTCAGAATCGCCCCTTGGTGGAGCTGGAACACGCGGCTTTGCAGGTCGGTAAGGGCATTATTCCCCCGCCACTGCGTGAGTATGGTGCTTCTGAGGTGCGCTCCGTGACCCGGGCATTTAACCAAATGGCGGCCGGCGTGAAATTGCTGGCGGACGACAGAACCTTGTTAATGGCGGGGGTCAGCCATGACTTACGTACGCCATTGACCCGCATCCGTTTGGCGACGGAAATGATGAGTGAAGCCGACGGCTACTTATCTGAATCTATCAATAAAGACATTGAAGAGTGCAATGCCATTATTGAGCAATTTATTGACTATTTGCGCACCGGGCAGGAGATGCCGACCGAACCGAGCGATCTTAATGCGGTATTGGGTGAGGTGATTGCCGCCGAAAGTGGCTATGAGCGGGTAATTGAAACAGATTTATGCGCCGGTGAGGTCATGGTGGATATTCATCCGTTATCCATTAAACGCGCCTTGGCGAATATGGTTGTGAATGCTGCCCGTTACGGCAATGGTTGGATAAAAGTGAGCAGCGGCACGGAGTTACAGCGGGCTTGGTTCCAGGTGGAAGATGATGGCCCAGGTATTAAGCCGGAAGATTTAAAGCATCTGTTCCAGCCCTTTGTCCGTGGCGATAGCGCCCGTAGCACCAGTGGCACCGGCTTAGGGCTGGCCATTGTGCAGCGCATTATTGATGCCCACGCCGGTTTATTGGATATCGGCACCAGTGCGCGGGGCGGGTTACGGATCCGGGCATATATTCCCTTGCCGTTGGATGTGAAGCCGAAATTGCCTGCGGTAGTGGGGCATGGGTGATATTGGTTTGTGGTGAGTTTGGTTGTTAAAATACCGAGCTGGATGACTAATCCCTTTCACCGCCAGAAAAACAAAAGGGGCACCACTGTGCCCCTCACAAGATAATCAGCCCCAATCTAACTTAGATTTTCGGCCCAGCACTGACTAACGCTGCCCCGGCTGGGGTATCGGTATATTTATCGAAGTTGGTGGTAAAACGCTTCGCCAAATCTTCAGCTTTCTCTTGCCACTGCGCAACATCGGCATAAGTGTCACGTGGGTCGAGAATCTCAGGGTTCACGCCCGGCAATGACGTTGGCACGGCCAAGTCAAAGATTGGTAAGGTGAAGGTCTCCGCTTTATCAATTTCACCATTCAAAATGGCATCGATAATGCCACGGGTATCCTTGATAGAAATACGTTTGCCCGTACCATTCCAGCCCGTGTTCACCAGATAGGCCTGAGCGCCCACCGCTTGCATACGTTTAACCAGCACTTCTGCATATTGGGTTGGGTGCAGTGATAAGAATGCCGCGCCAAAGCAAGCTGAGAAGGTTGGCGTTGGCTCAGTGACACCGCGCTCAGTACCGGCCAGTTTGGCGGTAAAGCCAGACAAGAAATGATACTGGGTTTGATTTGCCGTCAGGCGGGATACCGGCGGTAATACGCCAAAGGCATCAGCAGTCAGGAAAATAACTTTGGTAGCATGGCCTGCTTTAGACACCGGTTTGACGATATTTTCGATGTGGTAGATAGGGTAAGAAACACGGGTGTTTTCAGTTTTGGAACCGTCATTGAAATCAACCGTTCCATCAGGCAGTACCACGACGTTTTCCAGCAGGGCATCTCGCTTAATTGCATGATAAATATCGGGTTCTGCTTCTTCAGATAACTTGATGGTTTTGGCGTAGCAGCCACCCTCGAAGTTAAATACGCCGTCATCATCCCAACCGTGCTCGTCATCACCGATTAACTTGCGTTTCGGGTCGGTAGACAGGGTGGTTTTGCCCGTGCCGGACAGGCCGAAGAAGATGGCGACATCGCCTTTTTCACCGACGTTAGCCGAGCAGTGCATGGACGCAATGCCTTTCAGTGGCAGCAGGTAGTTCATCATTGAGAACATCCCTTTCTTCATTTCACCGCCATACCATGTGCCGCCAATCAGCTGCATACGTTCTGTCAGGTTAAATGCCACAAAGTTCTCTGAATTTAAACCTTGCTCTTTCCAGTTCGGGTTGGTGCACTTAGCGCCATTCATGACGATAAAATCAGGTTCGAAATGGGCCAGTTCTTCATCTGTTGGGCGGATAAACATGTTTTTGACGAAATGCGCTTGCCAGGCCACTTCAGTAACAAAGCGCACTTGCAGGCGGGTATCGGCATTTGCACCGCAGAATGTATCAACAACAAACAGGCGTTTACCAGACAGCTGCTGAGTTACTAACCCTTTCAGGTGAGTCCAGGTTTCTTGGCTCAGCGGTTTGTTATCATTCTTGCCTTTGCCCTGATCAGCCCACCACACGGTATCTTGAGTGATAGCATCACGGACAATATATTTATCTTTTGGTGAGCGGCCAGTAAAGATGCCGGTGTCTACCGCAATTGCTCCTGTAGTGGTGAGGGTTCCGCGCTCGTATCCTTCCAGCGTGGGTTTAGTCTCTTCCTGGAACAGTAAATCATAACTTGGGTTGTAAACAATCTCGCTGACGTTATGGATGCCATAGGCGGCGAGCTCCTGCGGGGTAATTCCTTTAACACTCATGTCATAACTCCTGGATCGTCAATTTTCTACCAGCGATTGTAATTACTCATCTCTGATTAACAGCGATAGCGTTCAAATATTTCAATATATGGCCTATTTTTCGCTAGGTTATGAGAGATAGAACACGGATTGTCGCAAGTATGAAACGGCAGAAGGAATAGCTGGGCACGAGTCAGCACCCAACCAAGCATTACAAGAATTAATGAATTTGTTCTGGTGACGGGCTATTGCCACTTTTTAATGCGGCAATATCGACGGCATCAAATAGGTAATGAGTGCCGCAATATTCACAATTCATATCAATATTGCCGTCCTGCGCGAGCATTTCTTTGACGTCATCTTCAGATAGCGTGACTAATGCATCGGCACAACGTTCACGAGAACAGGTACACCGGAAACTGACATTTTGTGGTTCATAAAGTGTCACTTCTTCCTGATGATATAAACGATACAGCACCTCATTGGCCGGCAGGGTGAATAATTCCTCGGCTTTAATGGTGGTTGTCAGTTGTGCCAGATGATCAAACTCATCTTCGTTGCGCTCTTGCGCTGGCAGAACTTGCAACAGCATGCCGCCCGCAGCCGGTTTACCAGCCACATCACCGGTGCGGATAAACAGGCGGGTAGGGAGCTGTTCCGACTGCATAAAGTAATTTTCCAGGCAAGCGGCGATGGTTTCACCTTCCAATGCCACGACGCCTTGATAGCGCTCACCCTGGGCCGGGGTGATGGTTATCACCAAATATCCACTGTTGCCCATCATTTCTTTCAGAGTGCTGTTATCGCTGATTTCACCGGTAAAACGGGCGACACCGCGCATTTCTTGCTGATTATTGCCATTAATGACTGCCAGTGATAGCGGACCTTCGCCACCCTGTAACTGTACAGTGATATCACCATCAAATTTGAGGGTAGCGGTGAGCAGGCTGGTCGCGACCAACATTTCGCCCAACAGCTTTTGCACCGCAGGTGGGTAGTCATGATTGGCCAATACCTGCTGATAGGTTTCATTAACTGAAACCAGTTCACCGCGCACAGCATGGTGAGCGAACAGATAGCGGTGTAATTGGTCGTGATTAGACATAATTTTCTCTCATCTTGGCCGCCGTTTAAACCCGCTATATTGAGTTTACTCCGGCTCGCCTTGTTTAAATTTTATCAGGTTGCGGCGCTCTTTTTTATCCGGCCGCCTGTCCGGATGGGGCATGGTCAGGGCATTTAGCTTACGGGCCTGGGCCACTTTCTCGCGGTTAGCAATGCTGGCTTCGGTCTCTTCATACAATGCTTGTGCTTCACTTGCTCCTCGGCGCTGATGATGTAGCGCCAAAACCCGCACCGTGCGCTCGTCATTACCTTGGCGCAGACGGATTTCCGCATTGATTTCAACCAGTTTGCTCGGTTTACCGCGCTGTCCGTTGTAATGGACTTTGCCGCCATCTACCATTTCCCGAGCAATGGCTCTGGTTTTGTAAAACCGGGCCGCCCAAAGCCATTTATCCAGCCGAACCGATTCGTCCGAGACGGTTTTATCCTTCATGGAACCTCCTGCCTGTTGCTCATCTACGTAATTGCAATGCAGGCAATAGCTTACGGTAGTCATTAATTGCAGGGTGGCCGTGAAATACCTTATCAGCACAGCTGGAGTCTGGGTTTTCTATCCCCAAACAGTAGCGGATACCAAAGGTGTGCGCGGCATCCAGAATCTTTTCGCTGTCATCGACGAATAAGGTTCTGACAGGATTCAGCCCGGTATGCTGCGTGACAGCTTGCCACAGTCGTTGATCTTCCTTGGGATAACCAAATGTATGGGTGGAAAGTAATAAATCAAGGTGCTGGTCGAGGGCTGTATGCTCAATTTTTACCGCGAGGCTGTGCGGATGGGCATTGGTGAGCAAAATGGTTTGCAACCCGCGCTCACGTAAACCGGCTAAAAATGGCTTGGTATCCTGGCGTAACCGCACCCGATGGCCTGCTTGGGTGGTCATTGTGTAGATATCTAAATCTAGCCGCTCGCTCCAGTAGTCGAAACAATACCAATTTAAGGTGTGCTGCACTGCCAGATATTCATCATGGATAATTTTGCGCGCTTGCTCCAGCGAGATCCCCCGGCGTTGGCTGAGTGTTTCTGGTACCTGCTTTAACCAGAAATGGCTGTCGAACTCTAAATCCAGCAAGGTGCCATCCATATCCAGCAGCACAGTATCAATTTCTTGCCAATTAAATTCAGGGGGCATAGCGGCTCCACAATCACAACTTTGGTGATAAATAATACTAATGATAAACGAAAAAGTGCTAGCGGAGGAATGGTGTTGGCGTGAGGGGTTGGTTGAGGCAATTATCATAGTAGCGCTGAATGTTATCCATGCGGCTACGATTCTTCAAAATGCGCTGAATGAACAAGGTGGTGTTGACCACGAAGCAGACAATCAATACCAGCAGCAATAGGCTGGTACCCAAATAGCGCCCGAGAGTCACGATATCCGGTTCACTGTGTAATGCAATGTGGCGAGTACCATTGGCGTCGGTGGTGATATTGGTAATGATCCCCTCCGCCTTAAAGGGGGTGTTGAGCAGTAACCCCGAGAGGCGCTGCAATTCTCGCCACTGCTCAAGCGCACTGTAATCAAACAGCGGGGCGGATGGCGCTGGGTGATTGACCAACTGCTTACCCTCATCACTGGTTATCAGGAACCCGCCCGGCGGTGGGCTGTTTAAGGCCTCGGTCGCCAGATGTGTTTCACGGTAAACAAATGATGATGTTGCCGTTTTAACCAAATTTTCCAGAGTATCAGCACTGACGGGGCGCAACAGCACATTCATGCCTTTCAATGTGCCAGATTGCGCCCGCTTGACCAGCCCCGGCCAATTCTTGGCATTGCCCAAATTAACCAAGGCGTTTTTCAGGCGGATACAATCGGCATCACCAGCACATAATGCCTGTGTTTTTAGGACGATATCAGCAAAGTTATCCAGCAAAATCATGCCAGATTTTTCAATGGCAGTTGCTAACTGTGGGTTAACGTTGGCATCTGTGCCCTGTGGATGTAGCTGTTGATTGACGGTCGCAATCAGGGCTGCCGCTTTTTCAATGGTTTCAGATTCCGGCTGTGGTAAGGGCGCTGCATTATTCCAATAGATACCGGAACAATCAAAAGGTGTAAAAACAAAACTGTGCGGCGTCTGGCTATTCGGCGGCACATAGCACATTCCCATGCCCTGCGCTTTCAGCATATCGCCAATACGCAGGGGCATTTTCTCTAATGCTGCGACACTGGTCACCTGCTGGCTTTGCGCACCTTGTAACCACGCGACACTCAATTTCAGTGGCAGGCCCAGCGGGACATAAATCAGTAATAGCGCCATCACCAACAGTGAGCCGGCCATTAGTGTCAGGTTTTTCCCCCAGCGCTGTAGCGGGAAATGTTTCATTTCATCATGTAATGATAAGAATGCTCCCTGGCGCACAACCTGACGATTGAGGTAGATATCAATATTGGTTTTCTGGCCCAAGTCATGAGCGAAATAAGGCCCCCAATGCGCGGGATAAATCAGATCAACAATCCCGAGCGAAATATTGTTCATTTGCCCCTGATTTGACTCGCCAAACAGACCCCAGCGTTTTGGCGTACCACTCAAACAATGCACTTCGCGTAAATCTTTTTCAGATAGCGGGCGGAACATATTCCAGCAGGCCCAGCCGGTTAATACTGCCGCCACACAAACGAGCCAAGGTAGTATTACCGCGGGGCCGGTCAGGGCGAAGAACAGCAATAATAATGCCAAACAAATAGCCCCGGCTTCTTTTAAGCCATTAGCGCCATGCAGGGCATACTCTTCCGGCGTTTCTTTCCGGATATTCAGTAGCTCAATATGTTCACTATCCGCTTTGCGAATTGACGCATTCTGCGCCACAGAGGGCAAAATCGGCTGGTATGTACTCTCAGTCTGGTGATTTTTCAGCGTATGGCCGTTAAGAGAGATAACCAAGGGGATAGTCTGGGTTTGGATAAGTTCGACATCATTATCCTGCGTAATATATTGCTCCCATGAAGCCGGCAGATGAACTTCAATGGAATCAAGATAATAGCGCCAATTATTGGGTTCGTCAGTTGCCACGCCGTAGCGGGTTATTGCGCGGGTAACCGCATAAACATTGTCACTCTGGGGGGTCAGAATCAGTTTTGCGGGTGACGGAGCACTGTTTGTCAGAGTGCGGGTATCAAACGTCGACTGGGGTTTGAAGCCAATTTTATCTTGTTGGTTTAGCAGGTAGTTTTCAATATTGCCCCGTTCTTCTGGAGTCAATTTGCGATGTGTCGGTTTCGCGAACGGCAGTGTTGCAGTTACGGGGGCAGGGCGGCGGAATCGAAACCACCACCATGAGCCTACTGCAATCAGGCCGGTCAGCAGTAAGGCCAAGATTAAGACTATTGTGCTCATCCCATCCCCATCCGAACGCCTCTGATTTACGTCAACTCTATGAAATAATGTATCATTTTACGCATAAATACAGTACAGAGGCATATAACAGAGTTATTCATCAAATAACCTAATGCAAGTGCTCTTCGACTGCCCGTAGACTGATAAGGATAGCAAGGCTAAAACATCGGTAATATCAGCATAATCCTATTTTCAAACACAAGTTTTAACGTGTATTACGCTGGTATAGGATGAAAATTAACCACTTGAATCTTGACTAAACTCGCCGCCATGTTAAAAACAGGTAAATTATATCTAACTGACATTGCGATAAAGGTTCTCATTAACGCACAATGTGATCAAGTTCTAATAAATTACAGCATAAAGAGTCGGGTTAATTCGCGTGGGCAAAAAGTGGCTTATTAAGTAACCATAATATGGGCCTGATGACCCTGATGCGCGTCCGACAAGCGGTGAGTTTTAATTTGGGGCCATGATGAAACATCTGCAAAAACCTAAAATACTGACAATAGAAACGATCGCCCGCTCCCGCTTATTTACTGTAGAAGCTGTGAGCCTGGAGTTCAGTAATGGCGTACAGCGAGTCTATGAGCGGATGCGGCCATCTAATCGCGAAGCTGTCATGATTGTGCCCATTATTGGCCATGATTTATTGCTGATCCGCGAGTATGCCGTGGGCATCGAAGAGTATGAATTGGGCTTTCCTAAAGGGCTGATTGATCCCGGGGAGAGTGTCTTGGAAGCGGCGAATCGCGAATTGATGGAAGAAGTTGGATTCGGGGCTGAGCGCTTCGATTACCTCAATAAGCTCACAATGGCACCGTCTTATTTCTCCAGCAAAATGAATATTGTTGTCGCGCAAAGCCTCTATCCGCAAAGCCTGGAAGGTGATGAGCCGGAACCGCTACCTCAAGTGCGTTGGCCGATTGCCAATATGATGGCGCTGCTTGATGAACCCGGTTTTTGCGAAGCTCGGAATGTCAGTGCGCTGTTTTTGGCACAAGCATTTCTGTCTAAAGCGGGCCTCTATTAATATTGACTGACGCTATGAAAAAGCCGGGACAATCTTGCGATTTCCCGGCTTTTATTTTGCTTCTGATGCGCTATGGCTATGTTGCCATCATAACACTCACAATCAGAATAATTCGTGCGTCTGGCCGTTATCCATCAGGGTTGTACCCGCCTCATGCACTGAATACTCAGTGGGTTGTGTCCCCTCGATAAAGTATTCTGCACGGCTACCGGGCCCACCAGTAGAGAGTTTGCCCGTTTGTTTATCAATCACAACACTGACGATGCCGGGTGGTGGTGGCACTTGTTTTTCCGGCAAACCTTCAAGGGCGACTTTCATAAAATCATCCCACGCCGGTTGTGCGCTCTTCGCCCCCCCCTCAGCCCCAGATATCTGGTCAGGGATAGCGCCTGATGCGGTGCTGCGGCCCAAGTCACGGCGATGATCATCAAAGCCAATCCAGACTGATGTCACCGTATCAGGGCCATAACCGGAGAACCAGGCATCTTTTGAGTTGTTGGTGGTACCGGTTTTACCGCCGATATCTTTACGTTTCAAATCGCGCCCTGCACGCCAGCCCGTCCCCATCCAGCCCGGTTCCCCGAAGATGTTGGAGTTCAATGCATCGCGAATCAGAAACGCCAGTGGCGTGCTGATAACATGAGGGGCATATTGCTCATCGCTATTGAGCTTCGCCTGGGCTGGAGTGACTTGTTCTAGCTCCGGCATGGGCACATTGTTGGCATTGTTCGTTTGTGACGTCGCGACGTTTTCAGTGTTATCGTCGGACAATACAACCGAACGCTGGGTATCACCGTAAATGACCGGTAAGTTACACTCCTCACAAACAATCTTCGGCTGCGCTTCAAACAGTACATTGCCGGTATCATCAGTGATTTTGGTAATGAAATACGGATCAACCAAATAGCCGCCATTTGCCAACACGGCATAGCCACGAACCAACTGTAATGGTGTGAATGACGCCGAACCTAATGCTAGTGACTCGGAATGCACGATATTTTGTGCCGGGAAACCAAAGCGTTGTAAGTATTCAGCGGCATAATCCACGCCCATAGCCCGCATAGCTCGCACCATAACCACGTTTTTCGACTGGCCTAAACCTTGGCGTAAACGAATTGGGCCGTCATATGTCGGTGGCGAGTTCTTTGGCCGCCAATCTGTCCCCGCACCGGCATCCCAACGTGTAATTGGCAAGTCGTTAAGGATAGTTGCCAGAGTCAGGCCTTTGTCCATCGCCGCGGTATACAGGAATGGTTTGATATTCGAACCGACCTGACGCAATGCCTGTGTCGCACGGTTAAACTTACTTTGGTTAAAATCAAACCCGCCAACCAGCGCTTTAATCGCGCCATTGTTTGGATCGATAGAAACCAAGGCGGAATTGACGTCTGGCACTTGCGCCAACCACCAACTGTCACCGACTTTGCGAACCCAAATCTGCTGACCTGGCTGAACCACATCCGTGACTTTCTTCGGTGTCGGCCCTTGAGCATTATCAGATCTATACGGACGCGCCCAACGAATACCGGCCATCGGTAACGTCACATTGCTGCCATCCGCCAATATTGCGGTTGCTTGCTCAGGATTAGCTTGCGTAATGACCGCAGGCAACAGTGGGCCATAAACAGGTAAAGTCTTCAGCGAATCAATGATTTGCTCATTGCTCCAAGCACTTTCACCCACTTTCCATAACACATTCGATGGCCCGCGATAGCCGTGGCGCATGTCATAGGCCAGCACATTGGCTCGTAAGGAATCAACAGCCGCTAACTGGAGCTTTCTGGTGATGGTGGTATAAACCTGATAGCCGTCGGTATAGGCGTTTTCACCGTAACGCTTAATCATTTCCTGGCGCACCATTTCAGAGAGATAAGGTGCTGAGAAAGCAATTTGCGGCGCATGATAGTTAGCAACCAGCTCTTCGCTGCGCGCTTGATCATACTGTGCTTGCGTGATGTATTTTTCATCCAGCATGCGCGACAGCACAACATTCCGGCGGGCAATCGCCCGGTCATGCGAATAGAGCGGGTTGAACGTTGATGGCGCTTTCGGCAAACCGGCAATCATCGCCATCTGACTGAGAGTCAACTCATTGACATCTTTACCAAAATAAACCTGAGCTGCGGCCCCGACACCATAAGCGCGGTAACCCAAATAAATCTTGTTCAGATATAACTCAAGAATTTCATCTTTGGTCAGCAACTGTTCAATGCGAATGGCCAAAAAAGCTTCCTTGATTTTACGCATCAAGGTTCGTTCTGGGCTTAAGAAAAAGTTTCGCGCTAATTGCTGGGTGATGGTGCTGGCCCCTTGAGAGGCGCGGCCCGAAACCATAGCAATAGACGCCGCACGTAGGATCCCCACTGGGTCCACACCGTGATGCTCATAGAATCGGCTATCTTCCGTCGCAATAAACGCATGCACCATTTCTGGTGGAATTTGTTTTAATGTCAACGGGATGCGGCGTTTTTCACCGTATTGGGCGATCAATTCGCCTTCGGCGCTATACACCAGCATCGGTGTTTGCAGCCGGACATCTTTCAGCGTGGCAACGTCAGGTAGCTGAGGCTCAATATATTTGTACAGGCCAAATATCGAGGCTGCTCCCAATAAAATGCAACACACCGCAAGGATCAAAAAATACTTTACGAACTTCACCTGAGATTTCCCATTCAATGTCAATTGGGCAGTTTATAAACAACCGCGTCGTAGTATAAAGGCAAGCCCGTAACATGGATACGTTCTTTTATTCTCTCTCGACACGGAGGTCGACAAAGTGCACTCACAATATTGGCAGGTTGGGCTGGATATTCAAATGGAGGCTATACGCGCCTTGGCAGTTGTCAGGCGGCGTTGTGGCTGGCAACTGCGTTATTGGTGGCATCAAACCTTACCTTCCGGGGCTTTGCGGGAGGGTATTTTACAACAGCCGGATGTTGTTAGCGACAAACTCAAACTATTACGCAAACAATTACCAAAACATATTTCATTACGTATTGCCTTGCCCGCCCAGCGCATATTACAACAGGCCATTCCTGCCCCAGACCGGCGGCTGCGCGAGCCCGAACGTGAGGGATTCATTCGCACGGTGGCCAGCAAGATTTTCCCGGTAAACAGCCAGGAATTGGCGTTGGATTATCGGGCTGGGGCGATGGCTGGCAATGAGTTATTAATCACTGCGGCTCGCCAGTCAGAAGTTCGTCAATGGCAAGAATGCCTTCAGCAGGCGGGGTTGTCAGCACATATGATTGATATCACCCCTTGCGCCTTGCGCCATATGGCTACGGCGGCGGGTTTATCGGGGCCTTATTGGTTAGTCCATCGGCTGGCAAATGAGTGGTTATGGGTCTCTTCCAGCGAGATGCCGTTCAGCTTTGGTGTGGTTGCGATTGAAACTGATGATCCACAGGAGGGTTGTAGCGCTAGTACAATCAATCCGTTATCTGCGCTATTAGCGCAACTTCATGCCTATTATCCCGAACAGGATAAAGCTGCAAAAGTGTATTACAGCAGCACGACGGAGGAGCCACCCCCGGAAGATACGATGCTCTGGTCACCCTTTACGGCATTTGCCCAATATCAGCCACCGCTACCTCCATTGCCCTCGGCTTTCATCTTAGCTGGAGGGCTGGCATTACGCCCGGCAGATTACTGATGTATCAGGTTAATTTTGCATTATGGCGTATGGAACGCCAGCTAACCCGTTACCGATTTTGGCGCAATGTAGGGTTATGCCAAGGGGGGATTTTTATCCTCGCACTGATTGCTATGCAGATGCAATCACACTCAGTACAAATCAGTCAGCAACGCAGCCTGGCGGCGCTTTCGCACCAACAGACGGTATTAAACCAGCAGCACCAGCAAGTGCAACAAGGAATGGCACAAAAACAGCATATAGAGCAGCGAGTGAAAATATATCGGCAAATGCAGCAATCTGCCGGTCACTACGCAACACTATTGCAGCTATTCTCACAACAAATCCCTGATAATTGCTGGTTAATAAATTGGATGCCACAAGGTGACAAGTTGGTTTTTGAGGCCGTCAGCCAAGATTACGTTGCCATTCATGACTTTTTGGCCAGATTGAGCCAGCAGCCTCTGTTGGCCGATGTGCGCTTACAAAAGATTGCTCAGCGTGATGATGGCCATTTTCAGTTTATGGTGCAGGCGAACTGGCAGGGAGAAGAAATTAATGATGAATAAACAGCTTCAACGTTGGATGGACAGGCCCGGCTGGCAGCTTTGCTTATATCAATGGGGGCTATTGGCGCTGGTTGGCGCATGTGTTTATAGCCTGATATTGCGGCCGATGTGGCAGCAGCAACAGCTAGCGGATCAGGATATTATTCAACATCAACAACAGGTTGAACGCCAACAATCAGCACTGGCACTGTTGCCATCACTTATTTCTCTTCAGCAGCAAATTGTTGCATTGCGGGCAATAGAGGCACCGTGGCAGCAGTCAGAGGGTCCAATAGCGCATTTAGTCGGCAAATGGATTACGCCGTTTGGTGGGCAGGTTATCAGTTGGCAGCGGCAATCTGAACAGCCAGTGGAGGCCGGGGAGCACTCATCGGCACCGCAACAATGGCATGCAACCTTGCGCGTCAATTTCTATGGGGTGCTCCATTTGCTTCGTCAGTTAGCAACAACTCCATCGCCGGTCCAAATCCAAGTGATTGATATTACGCGAGATAGCTCGGCGCTGAGAGTAAAACTACAGCTAAAAGAATATCGCGTGGAGGGTGATCATGAGTAATCATCGCCTTAGAGCATGGGTTATCGCGGGGCTGTTGGTAGCAATGACCTCGGCTGCTAGCGCAGAGCCTTTATTGGCGGCGATTGAGCGCAACCCTTTTCAGCAAATATCAACACAATCTTGTGATGATGACCGTAGAGAGCTTATCCATTGGCAATTGCAGGGCACTGTCCGTGGTACCGATTATCATTCTGGTTGGGTGCTGCGGCCAGGGGGGGAGTGGCGAAAACTTGTTATGGAAACACGTTTATTGCCCCATTGGCGGGTGACCCACATCAGCGAGCGGCAGGTTAGCCTGCAGCATGTCAATTCAGACCGGCCATGCTCAGGTTTATTGGGAACTGTAGTGCTATCAATGCGCTAGCGATGAATTATCAGCATTAAAAGGAATTAGTCTGATGGGAATTTATACAATCAAAGTGAAAGGTTGGTTTTTGGCTGCATGCCGCGTGGTACGAGAGTCATTATTTATCCTCTTGTTGCTCAGTGTGTTACTGACTAACACCTTTTGCGTGAGTGCCAAAGGTGGCGCGCCAGTCGTCACTCTGGAATTTCAAGATGCCCCTGTCTCCATTGTGCTGCAAGCACTGGCGGATTATCAGCAATTGAACTTGGTGATCGGGGCAGAAGTCAGCAGCAAGCTTAGCTTAAAGTTGGTTGGTGTCCCTTGGGAGCAAGCGCTCGCTATCGTTTTACGCATGAGCCGCCTAAAAGTTGAACGTGAGGGTGCGGTGCTGATGGTTTTCACTGAGCAGGATATTGAAGATAAACGACAACGAGCCGAACAAAAATCGGCACCGCAAGCGCTGAGTAACTTGAGCCTTGCCTTGCAATATGCGGATGCTGAGCAAGTTGCGGAGAGTTTGAATTTAGCTGAGGGGGGACTGCTTTCTCCGTTGGGCAGTGTGGTGGTAGATAAACGTACAAATACATTATTAATTCGCGATACTCCCGCATCATTAGCATTATTGAAAAACTGGCTAACAGAGATGGATTTGCCTTTACAGCAAGTCCAACTTGCTGCGCATATTGTGACCATCAGCCGCGAGAATTTGCAGGAACTTGGCGTACGTTGGGGGATGGGGGAGGGGAAACCAGCGCCAGCACTTCGCATGAATGATTTTAATGTTAATTTGCCGCTGCCAAATAGCGCTGTCAATGCGGGGTTCAATGTTGCCCGCATCGGGGGGCGTCTGCTAGAACTGGAGTTGAGCGCATTGGAACAAGAAAATCAGGTCGATATTATTGCCAGCCCGCGTTTAGTGACTTCACATCAGCAAACTGCCAGTATAAAGCAAGGTTCAGATATTCCTTATACCGTTTCACAGGGTAAAAAAGGGGCCACGACGATTGAGTTTAAAGAGGCGGTACTCGGGATGGAAGTTACCCCCAAAATACTGCGTAATGGCAAAATTACTTTAAACTTAAAAATCAGTCAAAATATGCCCGGAATGGCGATGAAACGTGGCGATAGTGAAACTTTATTAATAGATAAACAGGAAATAAAAACCCAAATAACCGTCAATGATGGTGAAACTATTGTGTTAGGCGGGATTTTTCAGCAAAAAAGTAGTCAGGGCATTAATAAAGTGCCCATACTGGCCGATATTCCTTGGTTAGGTGGGTTGTTTAAACAGGATGCCCAGCAACAAAGTCGTCGAGAGTTAGTGATTTTCATCACACCAAAGTTAATCAGCGCATGAGTTTTATAGGGTACAGATTTATGAAAACGGACTAATCTTGGTGACTTTCTGCAACTTTTTGTGTGATAGGGAGCTTCTAAATTTGACGCTGCCTCCGATTTAGCTTACAAGGGTTACCGAATTGAGCTCCGAGGTTTTTAATAACGTTGATACGCCGATAAAAACGTATGGTTTCCCTCCCACGACGTGTACAACGATTTATTCGGTTGCCAAACTACCAGAAGTGCTGAGATAATTTTCCGTCTGATCTCGCACTATCGCTCATGAGGTTTCAGTTTAGGTCCCGTCGCTAATTTGATTGGCGGGGCGGGTTATCATTAACGAATAGTCTTAGTAATACCAAAAACATGGCAGAGAAACGCAATATCTTTCTGGTTGGGCCTATGGGTGCCGGCAAAAGCACTATTGGTCGTCAGTTAGCTCAGCAACTCAATATGGAGTTTTTCGACTCTGATCAAGAAATTGAGCGACGTACCGGAGCTGACGTGGGCTGGGTATTCGACGTGGAAGGCGAAGAAGGTTTCCGCGATCGTGAAGAAAAAGTTATTAATGAACTGACGGAAAAACAGGGCATTGTTCTGGCAACCGGTGGTGGCTCTGTTAAATCCAGAGAAACCCGTAACCGTTTGTCAGCCCGTGGCGTTGTGGTGTATTTGGAAACCACTATCGAAAAGCAGTTGGCCCGTACTCAGCGCGACAAAAAACGTCCGTTGTTGCAGGTTGATTCGCCCCCACGTGAAGTGTTAGAAGCACTGGCAAAAGAACGTAATCCGTTGTATGAAGAAATTGCAGATGTCACCATCCGCACTGACGATCAAAGCGCGAAAGTTGTTGCTAACCAGATTATCAACATGCTGGAAAGTAACTGATTTTAGCATTTTACTAATGCCCGCGGGCGTAAGTTAAGAAGGTTACTGGGCGCGACATGGAGAAGATTACTGTCACGTTAGGGGAGCGTAGCTACCCGATTACGATTGCTGCTGGGTTGTTTAATGATCCGGCCTCTTTTAAGCCGCTAAAGGCGGGTGACCAGGTGATGTTGGTCACTAACCAAACGCTAGCCCCACTCTATCTGGATTCAGTCCGGGCAGTGCTGGAGCACAGCGGCATTAAAGTTGATCAGGTGATTTTACCTGATGGTGAACAGTATAAATCTCTGAGTGTTCTGGAGCAGGTGTTTTCTGCCCTTCTGGAAAAACCGCACGGTCGTGATACTACGCTCGTCGCCTTAGGTGGCGGTGTAGTAGGCGACCTGACCGGTTTTGCCGCAGCTTGCTATCAGCGTGGCGTTCGCTTTATTCAAGTTCCTACTACCTTACTTTCTCAAGTGGATTCCTCTGTCGGTGGTAAAACCGCAGTGAATCACCCCTTGGGTAAGAACATGATTGGTGCTTTCTACCAGCCTGCATCGGTGGTGGTTGACCTTAATTGTCTCAAAACCCTCCCTCCACGTGAGCTGGCTTCCGGGCTGGCTGAAGTTATCAAGTACGGCATTATTCTTGACGCCGATTTCTTTGAGTGGCTGGAAGCTAACATCGACTCACTTCTTGCCTTGGATATGTCAGCATTAGCTTACTGCATCCGCCGCTGCTGTGAATTGAAAGCCGATGTTGTTGCCGCCGACGAACGTGAAGAGAGCGGAATGCGCGCTTTACTCAATTTGGGTCATACTTATGGCCATGCCATTGAGGCCGAAATGGGTTATGGCGTCTGGCTACATGGGGAAGCCGTGGCTGCCGGAATGGTGATGGCCGCACAGACCTCCCGTCGATTGGGCCAGTTCTCAGACAAAGATGTTGAGCGTATCAAGAAACTACTCTTACGTGCGGGTCTGCCAGTTTGCGGGCCACAGGAAATGACGCCAGAATCTTATCTGCCGCATATGATGCGAGATAAAAAAGTGCTGGCCGGGGAGCTTCGCCTAGTGCTGCCAACGGCGATAGGTAAATCTGAAGTCCGTGGTGGTATTGCGCATGATATGGTGCTGGCGTCTATCGCGGATTGCCGGTTATAGGATTGACATAGCTAAGATATTCAAACTCTATGTTGATAAGTTCTATGCTCATAAGTTCTATGATGTTGTATCATAAAAACATCATATTCCTTTGCGGCGGGCGGTTTAGCCTGTTTGCAGTCAGTAAAATCAATCAGCCGGGCTGCAGTGATAAATGTGGTTGGCTTTTGCCTCTAGTTGGAGGGTTTAGATGGATGATTTAAAGCCGGAAGACGATCTGAAACCAGATAGCAGTGACCGTCGTCCTACACGTGCCCGCAAGTCCTCAACTGGGCCTAAGCTGGCGGTTTCACGCCAACATATGATGATTGGTATCGGCATTTTAGTGCTGTTACTGATTATTATTGCCATCGGCTCAGCTCTTAAAGCACCGACAGAGCATGAAGCATCACAACAGAATCCGAATGTGGATGCGAGAAGCATTAATCTATCTGATTCATCTTCATTGACCAGCGGTAATAACACCCAACCCGCAGTGGCAAATAACACCACTGATGGTCATGATGCTAATGGGGTGAAGAACACGGCTCAGCCACAAGATATCAGTGTTCCGCCAATATCTCCGACGCCGACCGAGGCCGCACCGCAGTCTTCTGCCAATGGTCCAACTCAACGTGTTGAGTTACCTGGAAATATGTCTGATGCACTTTCTCAGACCCAGGGGCAGGTTGATACATTGTCTCAAAACATGAATGACGGTCAGACATCAACCTTACCGACAGCGCCAGCAACGGTTTCGGGCTCGAAAGGGGCTAAAGTGCCCGCAGCGCGGGAACCGCTAACCCATCCAGCGCAAAAATCGGCCACAACCGCGACTAAGCAACCGGCTGTTAGTCATAAAAGTCCGACAACCGCAGTTTCTCCAGCCGCTTCTGCGGTAGCGAAATCAGGCACGACTGGCAGCAGTGCATTGAAAAATGCCCCTGGTAGCCACTTCACGTTGCAACTGAGCAGCGCTTCGCGCTCAGATACGTTGAATGCCTATGCTAAGCAGCAAAAATTATCTGACTATCATGTCTATGAAACTAAACGTGATGGTAAGCCTTGGTACATCTTAGTGAGTGGCAACTACGCCTCTTCTGCGGATGCAAAAAGGGCTATTGCGACACTACCAGCTGATGTTCAGGCGAAAAAACCGTGGGTTAAACCTGTACAGCAAGTACAGCAAGACCTTAAAAAATAAATCATTCTTATTTGTGCGCTGATGTGCTGTCTGAAACAGAGTACAATCTGCGGCTCTGAATTATTAAGTAGCTAACTGACGGCATGAAGAAAAACCGCGCTTTTTTAAAATGGGCTGGTGGAAAATATCCGCTGGTTGATGACATTCGACGCCATCTTCCAGCGGGCGACTGCTTGATAGAGCCATTCGTCGGTGCGGGTTCGGTGTTTCTTAACACTGAGTATGAGTCTTACATACTGGCCGATATCAACAGCGATCTTATCAACCTCTACAATATCGTGAAGGACCGCACCGATGATTTCGTGCGGGATGCTCGCGTTTTATTTACGGGTGATTTCAATAATTCCGAGATTTTTTACCAACTGCGCCAAGAGTTTAACGCCAGTACTGATGCCTATCGCCGTGCATTATTGTTTCTCTATTTGAATCGCCATTGTTATAACGGTCTGTGCCGTTATAATTTGAGCGGTGAATTCAATGTGCCTTTTGGCCGTTACAAAAGACCTTATTTCCCGGAAACTGAGCTGTATTGGTTTGCTGAAAAATCGCAACATGCTGTTTTTGTTTGTGAGCACTATCAGGAAACCTTATTAAAAGCAGTGCACGGGGCCGTGGTTTACTGCGACCCTCCGTATGCGCCATTGTCAGCGACGGCTAATTTTACGGCATATCACACCAGTAATTTTGGTCTGGCGGATCAACAGAATCTGGCTCGCTTGGCTTACCAGCTGTCGGCAGAGAACAAGATTCCGGTGCTGATTTCTAATCACGACACTGAACTGACGCGCGATTGGTATCATCAGGCGTCACTGCATGTGGTAAAAGCGCGCCGTACTATCAGCCGTAATATCCTCGGCCGTAGTAAAGTGAACGAACTTTTGGCGCTGTATAGCTGAGTGGGAACGCCTGCTCGGTAACGATTCAAACCCAGTGACTGATGAGATAGCCGGTTATCAACCAAGCTGATATCTCATAAAGCAAAGAGACACGTTTGGAGAAGCGGATGAAAAAGTTTTTAATTGCCCCGTCTATTCTATCAGCAGACTTTGCCCGTTTGGGTGAAGATACCGCTAAGGTGCTCGCCGCCGGTGCTGATGTTGTGCATTTTGATGTGATGGACAACCATTACGTGCCTAATCTGACCATCGGGCCGATGGTGTGTAAGGCTCTGCGTGACTACGGCATCACCGCCCCTATTGATGTCCATTTGATGGTGAAACCGGTTGACCGCATTGTCCCGGATTTCGCTAAAGCGGGTGCCAGCTATATTTCATTCCATCCTGAAGCTTCCGAGCATGTTGACCGCACTTTGCAACTCATTAAAGAGAGTGGCTGCAAAGCGGGCTTGGTGTTCAACCCGGCAACCCCACTTAGCTATCTTGATTACGTGATGGATAAGCTGGATGTCATTTTGTTGATGTCGGTCAATCCTGGGTTCGGTGGGCAGTCTTTCATTCCCGAAACCCTCAATAAATTGCGCCAGGTGCGCAAACTGATTGATGACAGCGGCTATGACATTCGCCTGGAAGTGGATGGTGGCGTTAAAGTGGATAATATTCGTGCTATCGCGGCCGCCGGTGCGGATATGTTTGTGGCGGGGTCGGCTATTTTTAATCAGCCAGATTACGCCGCAGTTATTGATGCCATGCGCAGTGAATTGGCGATGTCTACTAATGACTAAATTTGATGCTATCCGCGGGGTGGCTTTTGATCTCGATGGCACATTAGTTGATAGCGCCCCCGGGCTTGCCAGCGCGATTGATATGGCGTTGCAGCAGCAAAATTTGCCCGCCGCGGGCCAAGATTTGGTGTCAACCTGGATTGGCAATGGCGCTGATGTGTTAGTCGAGCGCGCGCTGCGCTGGGCTGGCCGTGAGGCCGATGTTCAATCTGTAGCCCATACCCGCGAACTATTTGACCACTATTATGCCCAAACGGTTGAGCAGGGAAGTCAGTTATTTCCGCAAGTGAAAGCAACACTGGCGCAACTGGCGGCCAGTGGTTTGCCGATGGGGCTGATTACCAATAAGCCCACGCCATTTGTTGCCCCGCTGCTGGCATCACTGGGTATTGCCGAGTATTTTTCCGTCATCATTGGCGGTGATGATGTCGTGGTGAAGAAACCTCATCCAGCTCCATTGTATTTATTGTTAGCCAAACTTGGCTTGCATGCCCATGAAATGCTGTTTGTTGGTGATTCACGTAATGACATTATGGCCGCACAGGCGGCGGGTTGCCCCTGCGTTGGGCTAACTTATGGATATAACTATGGTGAAGCTATTGCCACCAGTCATCCCGACTGTGTGCTGGAGCATTTTGCCTGTCTGTTGCCCGCCATCGGGCTACCATCTTTAAAAGATCAGGAAGCATAAAATGAGTAAACCCACTGCATTAACGGCTGTATCCGATAACCCAATAAAACCTATCGTATTTAGCGGCGCGCAACCGTCCGGCGAATTGACTATTGGTAATTACATGGGTGCGCTGCGTCAGTGGGTACAGATGCAAGATGATTATGATTGCATCTATTGCATTGTTGACCTGCATGCGATTACTGCTCGTCAAGACCCCGCGCTGTTACGTAAAAGAACGCTGGACACCTTAGCGCTGTATCTGGCTTGTGGTATTGATCCGCAGAAAAGCACCATTTTTGTTCAATCCCATGTACCAGAGCACTCCCAACTGGGCTGGGCGCTGAACTGCTACACCTATTTCGGCGAACTAAGCCGCATGACTCAGTTCAAGGACAAATCCGCCCGCTATGCTGAAAATATTAACGCCGGTTTGTTCGACTACCCGGTATTGATGGCCGCAGATATTTTGCTGTACCAGACCCATCAGGTGCCCGTGGGGGAAGATCAAAAGCAACATCTGGAATTGAGTCGCGATATTGCCAGCCGCTTCAATAACTTGTACGGTGATATCTTCAAAATCCCTGAGCCATTTATTCCTAAAGCCGGTGCACGGGTTATGTCTTTGCAGGATCCAACCAAAAAGATGTCAAAGTCAGATGACAACCGCAATAACGTCATCGAATTATTGGAAGACCCTAAATCTGTCGTGAAAAAGATTAAACGCGCGATGACAGATTCTGACGAACCCGCGGTTATCCGATATGACACCGAAAAGAAAGCCGGTGTTTCTAACCTGCTGGATATTCTCTCTGGCGTCACGGGCCAGTCTATTGCGGAGCTGGAAGCCCAGTTTGCCGGCCAAATGTACGGCCACTTGAAAGGGGCGGTTGCCGATGCGGTGTCTGGCATGCTGAGTGAGCTGCAAACGCGCTATCACCAATATCGTCAAGACGAAGTTTTCTTGCAGGAAGTGATGCGCGAAGGGGCCGCTAAGGCGCGTGGTCGTGCGCAAGAAACACTGGCAAAAGTGTATGACGCGATTGGTTTTGTTACCCATCCATAAGTAAATTAGTCACTTAGCTAAAGGGGGTTGCTCCCCCTTTAGCATCAGTTCAGTTCAGCCCACTCGTTCAATTTGTTCCTTTACCCCGGCCTCGCCATGTTCGGCACTGGAAAACCAGTTCAGTTTTTCGCGCAAACTGACCACACTGCCGACGATTATCAAACTCGGGCTGCTGACCTGCTGGGCCAGTAGCGCCAACTGACTCAGTTCGCCGCTAACCACCTTTTGATGCCGCGAGGTGCCGTTCTCGACCAGTGCCACCGGTGTTGTGGCGGGCATGCCGTGTCGAATCAGTTGCTGCTGAATTTCACCAGCCTGTGAGAGCCCCATATAGAAAACCAGCGTCTGTTTTTCTGCTGCCAGATTGGCCCAATCCAACTGACTGTCTTTCTTGGCGTGGCCGGTAATCAGCCGCACACTTTGGGCATGATCACGGTGAGTCAGAGGAATGCCGCTGTAAGCCGAGCAGCCAGAAGCCGCCGTTATCCCCGGCACCACGGAGAATGGAATGTTGTAGTCTGCCAATGTTTCCAATTCTTCACCGCCGCGGCCAAAAATAAACGGATCGCCGCCTTTTAGGCGCACCACACGTTTTCCCTGCTGCGCCTGCTGCAATAGAATCTGATTAATTTGCTCTTGCGGCACGGTGTGGCGGCCAGACTCTTTGCCGACAAAAATTCGCTCGGCATCGCGCCGCACTAAATTCATGACTTCATCGGATACCAAGCGGTCATATACCACGACGTCAGCTTGCTGAATCTGTTGCAAACCTTTTAATGTCAGCAAACCGGCATCGCCGGGGCCTGCGCCCACCAGCACCACTTCACCGCAATCTGCAAGTGGCACATTGAACAGTTGCTCAAGGTGGTGCTCGACTTGTATCCGGTCTTCATTAGCCAGTGATTGCGCCAGACGGTCATGGGTCAGCAGTTTCTCCCAAAAACGGCGGCGGTCAGTCATGGCAGCAAAGTGCTGTTTCACCCGCTGGCGTAAATCGCCCGCCAAGCGCGCCAACTGCCCTAAATGCTGCGGCAGCATGGCCTCGAGTTTTTCTCGCAGCAATCGGGCCAATACCGGTGCTTTGCCGCCGGATGAGATAGCAACCATGATAGGGGAGCGGTCGATGATTGATGGCATGATAAAACTGGTGCGTTTCGGGTCATCAACCACATTGCAAAATACCCGTTGTTGGTTGGCAGTTTGATAGACTAAGGCATTGACGGCCACTTGATCCGTTGCTGCAATCACCAGCCATTTCTCTGCTAATAGTTCGGTGATGAACTCACCGCTGACCAATGAAAGTTGCCCCTGCGCGGCCCAATCGTGAAACTGTGGTGTAAATTCGCGCGCATTGACGGTAACGGCGGCACCCGCCGCGAGCAATAAACGGGCTTTGCGTTCGGCCACCTCACCCCCACCGACCAGCAGGCAGGCTTTGTTTTGCAGTTGGCAGAAAATCGGGAAGTAGTCCATGGGCAATCCTTCAAGTTAAGGCCGCTGTGTGGCAAAACCAGCCCCTGCGGGCTGGTTATTCATGGTCATTAATGCTTAACCGCCTGTGGCGTATTGACTGCCGCAGACTGTGGGCGCTGCTCGCGCGGTGTGGCATACCAGTAGCCCAGCCCCATAAATACCGCACCTGACAAGGTATTCCCCAGTGTGACCCACAATAGGTTGTGGCCGATGCCGCTCAGGGTGTAAGCCTCGCTGTGATGACCAAACCAGGACAAAGCAAACAGTGTCATATTGGCCACCGAGTGTTCATAACCGGAGGCAATAAAGGCCAGTAAACACCACCAAATAGCGATAAATTTCGCAGCACCTTCAACACGAATTGCCATCCAGATTGCCAGACAAACCAGCCAGTTACATAATACACCTTTGAAGAATAAGGTCATAGCTGGCGCTGAGGTTTTTGCCAATGCGGCGCTATGCACCAAGCTGGTATCTACTGACAGCAGATTGCCGCCGCCGTAGTAATAAAGTAGGGCGACAAAAACAGAACCCAGCAGATTCCCTAGCCAGGTTTGGGGTAATACCGCCCACATTTGGCTGGATTTGATGGTGCCGGCTTTGACACCGAAGGTCAGGAACATAGTGTGGCCGGTAAACAGCTCAGAGCCGGCGATAATCACCAAGGTCAGCGCCAGGCCAAAGGTGGCTCCCATGACTAATGGGCGATATGCCGGGTCAATTAGGTTACCCAGTGTGAAAATCAGAATAATACCAAGGCCGACATAGGCACCGGCCATGGCTGAGCCAATCCAAAAGCCCAGCGGGCTTTCTTTGGCCAGTTTGACGATGCGGGCCGCATTGGCCGCGCATTTGTTGATGGTGTCGCTGTACATAGTGAATCCTAAATCCCCTGCGATTTTGTCGCCAATATCTCGGAGATATCCAAAGGTTATGGTGTGTAAATCCGGTTAAACCAGATTTTCCCGTTATTTATCAATGCTTAATTTGCACGATACCGTCGCGTACCCGCACGTCATAATGGGTAACCGAGCGCGTTTCATCTTCTAGGCAGAAGCCATCATGCAGGCGAAAATGTTGTTTCTTCAGCGGGCTGGCGACCCACAAATCGCCCTGATGTTCTGCAATTAACCCGCGCGACAGCACACTGGCCTGGGCGAAAGGGTCAATGTTGCTGATGGCAAATACCTGTTCGTCAGCATAAGGCCGAAAGACCGCGATTTGATGTTCACCCATCAGGCCGCATACGCCGCTCCCGGGCAAAATGTCATTTAATGGGCAAAGTGGCGTCCACTGGCTCATAGGTTTTCCTCCAGTTCCAGCATCCGGACAGGAATGCGTTCTTCCGGACGCGCTGGGCGATGTTGTTCACGCTCGCGCACCACTTGCACATTGAGGTCGCGCCGTGGGCTGTTAATAAAGTGGGCGAAACGCACTTGTGCCGCCGGATTTTCAACGGTGGTTTTCCATTCGCAGACGACATTGTCGCGCAGGCGGGCAATATCGGTTTCGAGTTGGTCGTTAATGCCCAGTTTGTCGTCGAGAATGACGGCGCGCAGGTAGTTAATGCCGCCGTCGAGACTCTCCAGCCATACCGAAGTGCGTTGCAGCTTATCGGCGGTGCGGATGTAGAACATCATAAAGCGGTCGAGGTAGCGCATCAGTGTGGCTTCATCCAAGTCCGCGGCCAGTAAATCCGCATGACGAGGTTTCATCCCGCCGTTACCGCAGACATACAGGTTCCAGCCGTTTTCGGTGGCGATGATTCCGACATCTTTACCCTGTGCTTCCGAACATTCACGAGTACAACCGGAGACCCCAAATTTCATTTTGTGTGGTGTGCGGATGCCCTTGTAACGATGCTCCAGCGCGACCCCAAAACCGACGCTATCACCGACCCCAAAGCGGCACCAAGTGCTACCGACACAGGTTTTCGCCATGCGCAGTGCTTTGGCATAGGCATGCCCGGTCTCAAAGCCGGCGTCAATTAACTGCGCCCAGATAGCGGGCAGGTCGTCTTTTTGCGCGCCAAACATCCCGACGCGCTGTGAGCCAGTCAGTTTGGTATAGAGATTATATTGTTTGGCAATGCGGCCAATGGCCAGCAGGCCATCAGGTGTGATTTCACCGCCCGGCGAGCGCGGGATAACTGAGTAAGTGCCGTCTTTTTGAATGTTGCCGAGGAAGTTGTCATTGGTGTCTTGCAGCGGAGTATGCTGCGGCGCCAATATATATTCATTCCAGCACGATGCCAGCAGCGAACCGACGGTCGGTTTACACACTTCACAGCCGTAACCTTTGCCATATTTCTCCAGCAGGGCGGCGAAGGTTTTAATCTGTTCAACACGAATCAGGTGGTATAGCTCTTGGCGGGAATAAGCAAAGTGTTCGCACAAATGATGATTAACTTCAATGCCTTGCTTGCTGAGTTCGGCATTCAGCACTTGGGTCACCAGTGGAATACAGCCGCCGCAGCCGGTGCCGGCTTTGGTCGCCGATTTAAGCGCCGCCACAGTATGGCAACCCTGGCCGATCGCTTGAATAATGTCGCCTTTGGTGACATCAAAACAGGAGCAAATTTGCGCGGTATCTGGCAGTGAATCCACCCCCATGGCCGGCTTGCTGCCCGCATGAGCCGGTAAAATCAGGCTATCGGGGTTTTCCGGTAACTCAATATTATTCAGCGCCAGTTGCAGCAGATTGCCATAATCACTGGTATCCCCCACCAGCACCGCGCCGAGCAGGGTTTTGTTATCGCCACTGACCACCAGACGTTTATAAATTTCTTTACTTTCATCCAGATAGACATAGCTGCGCGCGCCTTCAGTGCGGCCATGGGCATCACCAATCCCACCGACGTCGACCCCCAGCAACTTGAGTTTGGCGCTCATGTCTGCACCCTGGAAGCTATTTTCGCGGCCTAATACATGGTCGGCAGTCACTTGTGCCATTTTGTAGCCCGGGGCGACCAAGCCGAAAGTGCGCTCCTGCCATGATGCGCATTCGCCAATGGCGTACACATCAGGGTCAGAAGTCTGGCAATAATCATTGATGGCAATCCCCCCCCGGCGCGCGGTAGCTAAACCGCATTGATGGGCCAGTTTGTCTTGGGGGCGGATACCGGTGGAGAACACAATAAAATCGACTTCCAGCTGTGTGCCATCGGCAAACTGCATGGTTTTGCGGCTATTCTGTCCAGAATGGATAATTTCTTGGGTGTTTTTGCCGGTATGCACTTTGACGCCCATGCGCTCAATCTTCTGGCGCAGTTGGTCGCCGCCCATCGGGTCAAGCTGCTCGGCCATTAAAACGGGAGCAAACTCAATAACATGGGTTTCAACGCCCAAGTTTTTCAGTGCGCCGGCCGCTTCCAACCCTAATAGCCCACCGCCAATCACCGCCCCGCGTTTGCTGCGGCGGGTACAAGCTTCGATGGCATTCAAGTCTTCAATGGTGCGGTAAACAAAGCAATCTTGCCCTTCGCTGCCCTTGATGGGCGGGATCCATGGATAAGATCCTGTCGCCATAATCAGCTTGTCGTAATAGAGGGTGCGCCCACTGTTGGAGTGAATGACTTTCTCTTTGCGATTAATGGTAATGGCGCGTTCACCTACCAGCACTTTTACGCCATGTTTTTCATAAAAACCTTCGCGAACCAGTGATAATTCTTCTGCAGTATGGTGGGAAAAGTAAGATGAAAGATGAACCCGGTCATAAGCGATGCGCGGCTCTTCGCAAAATACGGTTATCTCAAATTGGTCTTTATCTGCTTTATCTAATAAGTCCTCAATAAAGCGGTGGCCGACCATACCATTGCCGATGATGGCAAGTTTGACTTTGCTCATTTTTGCCTCAATTTTTAATTTTCTACCCTCACCTTAATCTTCCGCCGCGCGTACTTATTGATGTAAATCAATTTGCTTTCCATATACCTCTAAGGTGGTAGATGGCTGATTTTTAACGGCTTTTGATAAGTTGCGGATTTCATTCATGTTTGGCTGAATGGTTTCAGTTTTGGTTGGTTTACTCATTTAAATAAAACAGTGTTTTATTTAAAGAAAATCGGGTGAGTGGCGGCGAGTCGGGTAAGCTAAAGCATAATGACGCACAGCAATCATGATGGGGGTATGTATGGCGGGCCAATCTTTAGCGAATCATTTATTAACCACTATCAATCATGTCCGCCTAGCCGGGCAGGCCGGGTTGTGGCAGATAGCAATTGCGGATGGCAAAATCACGGCGATGGTGCCCCAACCGGAGCAGCCAGTCAGCGGTGTGGGGGTGTTGGATGCACAGGGCGGGCTGGCATTGCCGCCGTTTGTTGAGCCGCATATTCATCTGGATACCACGCAAACCGCCGGTCAGCCCAGTTGGAACCAATCTGGCACTTTGTTTGAGGGCATTGAGCGCTGGGCGGAGCGCAAAGCCCTGCTGACCCGTGAAGATGTTAAACAGCGCGCCTGGCAAACGCTGAAATGGCAAATAGCCAATGGAATTCAGCATGTTCGCACCCATGTGGATGTCTCTGACCCCGGCTTGACGGCATTGAGTGCCATGCTGGAAGTTAAAGAAGAAGTCAGCCCGTGGCTGGATATGCAGATTGTGGCCTTCCCGCAGGAGGGGATTCTCTCTTACCCAGATGGCGCGGCACTGCTGGAAGAGGCGCTGCGGCTAGGGGCGGATGTGGTCGGTGCCATTCCGCATTTTGAATTTACCCGCGAATATGGCGTTGAATCACTGCATATTGCTTTTGCACTGGCGCAGAAATATCAGCGGCTGGTGGATGTGCATTGTGATGAGATTGATGATGAACAGTCGCGCTTTGTCGAAACGGTGGCGGCATTGGCACTGCGGGAAGATATGGGCGCGCGGGTGACGGCCAGTCATACCACGGCAATGCACTCTTACAATGGCGCTTATGCTTCGCGGCTATTCCGCTTGCTGAAAATGTCCGGCATTAACTTTGTTGCTAATCCGCTGGTGAATATTCATCTGCAAGGGCGCTTTGATACTTATCCAAAGCGGCGCGGCATTACACGGGTTAAAGAGATGCTGGCGGCACAGATTAATGTCTGCTTCGGTCATGATGATGTGTTTGACCCGTGGTATCCGCTGGGCACTGCCAATATGTTGCAGGTTTTGCATATGGGATTACATATTTGCCAGCTGATGGGATACGGCCAAATCAATGATGGGCTGAATTTGATAACCACCCACAGTGCCAGAACGTTGAATTTATCGGATTATGGTTTGCAGCCGGGTAATAGCGCCAACTTAATTATTCTGCCCGCGGACAGTGGGTTTGATGCGCTACGGCGGCAGGTTCCGGTGCATTACTCTATTCGCCATGGCGTGGTGATAGCCAAGACGCAGCCCGCAGAGAGCCGGATATATTTAGGCGCGGAGGAAGTGATTAACTTCAAATAGAGATAAATGTTAAATCGCCGTGAATGCCCTACAACCGCCAAGGTCGTAGGGCAGGAGAACAGAAAAATCAGTGAGTTACATGGCCGTGGCTGCGGTGTTTGGTGAAGAAGCCCAGAATCAGGCACATCACAAACACGGTCAAATACAAGCCGTTAGCCGTTGCCAGTGCTGCATGTACACCACTGTTGGCCACAATCGGCCCGGTGACCACGAAAGTGAGCATGGTGCCGACGGTGCCGCAGGTCAAAATGAAGTTCACCAGTTTTGGCGAAGACACTTTGGTTTGCAGTGAACCCAAGGTAATCAATGTGGTGTAGATGGCACTGGAGACAAAGCCCAAGGCCAGAATGTAGTAACTCAGGTGGTCTGGGTTATCCGTGCTGACAAACATATACATTGATAAGGTTGCCAGCGCCGCTAACACCGTGACGATGCGTTGCAGGTCAAAGAAGCGCAGGATAAAGCTGAACACCCACATGCCAATCATGTAAGAAATCCAGAAGTTACTGACCAATTGGCCGGCCTGGCTGATATCCATATTGAAAGTTTTGGTCGCATACTCCGGCACCCACTGGATAAAACCGAGTTGGCCGAGGATATAGCACAGGGCGGCAATCGCCAGGAACAAGACGCCAACGCCCCATTTCTCTTTGGCGACCGGCTGGCTTTGGTCCGTGGCTTTATGGCCCAGAACCGGGAATTCAGAGCACAATGTCAGGACGAAAATGCCCACATACAGCAGGCCGATGCAGACATAGACCCAGTACCATTCAATATGGCGCGCCAGCAGCATTGCCGCGGCAACGGGGAAAATCATCCCGGCCATGCTGAAGAAGGAGTCGGTGAACAGCAGGCGCGAACCGCGCTGACGCCCTTCATACATATGGGTAATCAGGAAAGTCCCGATCGACATGGTTATCCCGCTAACGACCCCGAGAATAAACATGCTGATGGAGAAGACCATCAAGTTATGGCCCACCATCAATCCGGCAATCGCAATCAACATCAGAATAAAGCCAAAGACTAACTGGCGTTTTAACGGAATGATTTCCATCAACCAAGCATTAAGGAAAATAGAGATCAAAATACCGGCATTAAGGAAAGTAAATGTGTTGCTCATACTGGCAATAGGCAGATTGAAATACTCTGCGATATTTCCCATCACCATGCCGGTGACAATAACTAACGCACCGGTCAGCGCGTATGAAAAGTAACTGATCCAAGTGAGTCGAAGGCGGTTGCTGTTATTCATAGATGGGCCTGTGTCAGCATAATATTTAAACAATAATAGTAATAACATTAATAAAAAGTGTTCAAACCAGTTTCACAACTGAGGCCGCGGATCCTAGCACAGGCATGGCTATTTTTTGTGATATACATTCAATTTCAAATGCAATTAAAACTGAGTCATTGCAAATAATAGTGACGCATCACAAATCTAAGCTCGGAAAAAAGGAGAAATAGTCTTAATTTAAGGCGGTTTAATGCCGGCTTAACTCAGATTTAGATATGATCCTCCCCACTCATTCGGCCAGTCAC
Source organism: Yersinia hibernica (assembly GCF_004124235.1). Taxonomy (NCBI): domain Bacteria; kingdom Pseudomonadati; phylum Pseudomonadota; class Gammaproteobacteria; order Enterobacterales; family Yersiniaceae; genus Yersinia; species Yersinia hibernica. The sequence goes on along the minus strand of NZ_CP032487.1, from coordinate 4,420,008 downwards.
AGCCAATGAAAGTTATTGATAAAATAGGAAACTATCACTCGTATTTTTTTTGCTATTGAGATAAAGGAACTCTCGTCATGAGCCATGGGATTAGCGTAGCAATATTATTCGCGCGGATGGGCGGATGCCAGTAGGTCAAATGCTTTATCGTCGCCGGTGCTATTGCGCCTGGCTGGGGATCGCCGCGATTCTAATGCTCTTCATCGCGCCTGTGATATCCACCTCACTGGTGCCTTCCTCCGCGCCAAGCACCCTCTCGATGATGGTGACCGACGATGTCATGGATATGGCCCATCATGATGTCCAGGCCGCTCATAACGGGCAGCCTGCTGTTCATCATGACATGGTGATGGAGCATGCCGCCTGTGGATATTGTGTCTTACTGACCCATCTGCCATTGCTCAATACGGCTTTTAAAGCCGATATGCACTCCGTATTACCGCGGGTTGAGATATCACCCACGATATTTATATATGCAAAAATCATTGACGATACTTATTCCGAAGGCCACCCGCGCGCTCCGCCATTACCACTGTTTTATTCCTGATAACTCAATAAAAAACACTTTTCTGGCGTGGATAAATACCCGCTGGATCGCTTTGTATTACCCTAGGAATAGTTATGTCTGGTAAGAATAAAACCTTTAGAAAAACATTATTAGCCTGTGCAGTAACCTCGACCTTATCGGTATTGGCCTTAAATGTGGTGGCTGAGGAGCATCGGCATGGGGTGACTCATCATCCGGTGACAAATCAGGCAGCAGATGCTGGCGCAGCTAAAAAAACCCATGATGCGGATGTCATTACCGTCACGGCGCCCTTACATTCACCGCTCATTATCGTCACATCCCCAAAAGCACCGCGCCAGCCAGTGCCGGCCAGTGATGGTGCTGACTATCTGAAAACCATCCCCGGTTTCGCCCAAATCCGCAATGGTGGCACCAATGGTGACGTGGTATTTCGTGGCATGTTTGGTTCGCGCCTGAAAATTCTGACTGATGGTGCAGAAATTCTGGGCACTTGCGGGTCGCGGATGGATGCGCCGACCTCATATATTTCGCCGGAGAGTTTTGACCTATTAACCTTGGTGAAAGGGCCACAATCGGTGCTGTGGGGGGCGGGAGCCTCTGCCGGTACCATTTTGTTTGAGCGCGAACCCCCGCACTTTACCGCGGCGGGCATCAAAGGAAATGCCAGTTTGTTGGTGGGCTCGAATGGCCGCTGGGATAAAAATGTTGATGTCAGCTTGGGCAATGCACAAGGCTATTTGCGGATGATGGGGAATCAGTCTCAGGCTGGCGATTATCAGGATGGCAATGGGGCGCGGGTACCCTCGCAATGGGATAAATGGAATGGCGACATGGCACTGGGCTGGACGCCGGATGCAGATACTCTGCTGGAACTGACGGCAGGCAAAGGTGACGGCGAAGCTCGCTATGCTGGGCGCGGTATGGACGGCTCTCAGTTCCTGCGGGAGAGTTGGGGCGGGCGCTTTGAAAAAACCAATATTGGTGATGTGCTGGATAAAATCGAAGCGAAAGTCTATTACACCTATGTCAATCATATTATGGACAATCACACATTACGCACCCCGCCAATGATGGCAATGAGCAGTAACCTAGACCGGCGCACCTTGGGCGGCAGAGTGATGGGCACTTGGTTGTGGCAAGATTTCAAGCTGGAGGCGGGGACTGACCTGCAAACAAATACCCATCGTAAGAATAAACAAGGAGATTGGAGTAAAAATGCCCGTTTTGCCAACTATGGGCTGTTCAGTGAACTGACTTGGCGCGCCAGCGAGCAAGATAAGTTGATTACCGGTGCCCGTGTCGACCATCATCAGGTCACTAATTATGTTCGTGCTGATGAGCCAACCCGCTCCGCGACACTCCCCGCCGGCTTCATGCGTTTTGAGCATAATCTGGCTGAGTTACCGGTGATGTGGTATGCCGGCTTGGGCCATACTGAGCGCTTTCCTGATTATTGGGAGCTATTCTCACCAAAATTTGGCCCTACTGGCTCCAGCAGTGCTTTTGAGGGGGTGAAAAGTGAGAAAACCACCCAGCTTGATATTGGGGCGCAATATAATGGTAAGCAACTGAATGGTTGGATGTCGGCGTATTTAGGGCGGGTTAATGATTTCATCTTGTTCAAATATAACCCGAACAATTTGCGTATCAGTCAGGCGGATAATATCAACGCCACTATCATGGGCGGTGAGATGGGGGCTGGCTATGCTTTCAATGATAACTGGAAGGCGGATGCCAGTCTGGCTTATTCATGGGGCGAAAATACCAGCAATAATCGGCCATTGCCGCAAATTCCTCCGCTCGAAGCGCGGCTGGGGTTGACCTTTGAAGCCGGTGACTGGAGCAGCACGGCATTATGGCGGCTGGTCAGCAGTCAGCAGCGGATTGCCCTGAATGAGGGGAATGTGGTGGGCAAAGACTTCGCTGACAGTGCCGGCTTCGGCGTGTTGTCGGCGAATGTGGCCTACAAGGTGACTCCGCAGGTGAAAATCAGCACCGGTGTCGATAATCTGCTGAATAAAGCATATAGCGAGCACCTCAATATGGCCGGTAACAGCGGTTTTGGTTACTCCGCCAATACACAGCTGAATGAGCCGGGCCGGACTCTGTGGGCAAAACTGAATGTGACATTCTAAACATCAATTTGCGAGTGAAATGATAAGTGTGGCAGGCATTTGCTTGCCACCTTTGTTGTGAGTATCAACTGCGCTTTTAATGGCTGTTTTTAGGCGGCGTCACCGACTCGCGCATGATAATCGCCGGGGGGAAACTGGCGTTGGGGATCAGTGGGTTAATCAATAATTGAGTCGCATAGCGCGCCATTTCTACAATCGGGAAATGCAAGCTGCTCAATGCCGGGCTGACAAAAGGCGCGCGTTCGCCACTGTCATAACACAGCAATGAAATATCCTGCGGCACTTGCAAGCGGTGCTTGTTGATAGCCAGCAGGGCCCCAATGGCCATTTCTTCGTTACAACAATAAATAGCGGTGGGTAATTGCGGGCGATTGAGGATCTCATCCGCACGTTGATAGCCACTCTCCAAGTCGTAAACCCCTTCCAAACAGGCGACGGGCGCTAACCCCGCTAATTGCATGGCATCGATAAACCCCTGACGGCGCAATCCGCTGGAATGGCGCTGTGCTGAGCCACTAATACACGCAATATGGCGATGGCCGGCATCAATCAGTACTTGGGTCGCCATTTGGCTGGCACGACGATGGTCGAAAGTGACACAGCGGGCCTCCAGGCCGGGAACCAATCTATCCAATAACACGAATGAGCGGCCTGCCGCCGCCAGCTGGTGCAGCCTTTCATCACTGAGAAAACGGACATGCAGGATGAGGCCGTCGCAGCGCAAATTATACAGGCGCTGAATTGCCTGCCATTCTTTATCTGCATTATCCCGCCCCTGGGTGACTAACAGCTGCTTACCCTGAGATTCCGCCTCAGTTTGGACAAAATCCATCAATGCACCAAAAAAGCCCCCGCGATAGGAGGTAGTCACTAGCCCCAGAGTATGACTTTGGCTGGAGGCCAGTGCCCGTGCGGCCGGGTTTGGGGTATAGCCCAATACCGCCACCGCTTGTTCTACTTTTTCGCGCGTCTGTGCTTTGACATTGGTATCACCGTTGACCACGCGGGATACCGTAGCGCGGGAAACTCCGGCTAATACCGCGACGTCTTCCAGTGTGACCATTGCATGCTCCAATCCCCTGAGTACTTGAAGCTGCAGGGGGGAAGCTGCAACTTCAATTACTGTGAGTATAAAATGAATGAATGTTACAAATCTGCGAACTGCGGCAAGTAAAGTTTATTTACCTGTAGCACATCTTCCAGTAGTGGCTGGGCAATGCTGGCGTTCCCAATCAGTGGGTTAGTCACTAATGCCAACAAAGCACTGCGTCGGTCACCATGCACGGCGGCTTCAATCGTGAGGCGCTCGTAGGCTTTGACCTGCTGGGTGAGCCCATGCATTGAAACCGGTAAAGGGCCAAAAGTGAGTGGATGAGCGCCTTGCGCATCAACAATACAGTTGGTTTCTACCACTGAGCCATCAGATAAACCGCGAATCGCCCCCCGGTTGGTGGTATTCACAACTAGTTGCGTACCTAAATTATTATGAATTGCACGAATAAGTTCCAGTGCTACTTCAGAATAAAATGATCCACCCCGGAAACTGAGTTGCTCCGGTTTGCTATCCAGATGGGGGTCAGCGTACAGGTCAAATAGCTCTTTTTCTACCTGCATGACCTGCTCTGCGCGGGTACCACGTTCAGCAGCAGCGGCCATTTCTTCCGCCAGCATATCTTGCGTCTGGTAAAAATAGCGATGATATGGGCAAGGAATTGCGCCCATTGCGCGCAGAAATTCCGGCGGCCATGGTGCTTCCTTAATATTGTTCATGGTCAGGGAAGCACCGTCGCACAACATATTTAGTACCTCGGCGGTGACATTTTTACCCTGCTGTAGAACCTCATGCACCCACACCATATGATTTAGCCCAGCAAAGCGCAGCTGGATATCTTCAGATGGCGCATCCAGTAATTTTGCAATCATATGGTGCATACTGATTGGCACATTACACAGGCCAATAATTTTTGCTTTGCTATAGCGGGTGACGGCCTCGGTGACGATACCTGCCGGGTTGGTAAAGTTAATTATCCAAGCATCCGCCGCCAGCTTCTCAACTTTAGCCGCAATATCCAGCATCACTGGAATGGTTCGCAGCGCTTTAGCAAAACCACCAACGCCGGTGGTTTCCTGCCCGAGCAAGTTATATTTCAGACCCAAGCGCTCATCCGCCGCCCGTGCCGGCAGCTGGCCGACACGGAATTGTGTCAGCACAAAACTGGCTCCCTCGATGGCGGTGTCCAGTGAGAAATGAACACTAACTTTCACCTGTTCCAACCCATGGCGGTCTAGCATTCTGCGGGTTAGCGCGGCAATAATCTCCACTTTTTGACGGCCTAACTCGACATCAGCCAGTGCCAGTTCAGTGACAGGTAACTGCTCAATACGCTGAATTAATCCGTCAACTAGCTCAGGGGTATAGCTACTGCCGCCACCAATAATGGCAATTTTAAAGGTTTTCATCTTTGGCCTCCGAATGAGTAAATTAGAAATGAGAGCGCTCTCATTTGAGGGGGAAGACTAACGATTAACCAAAAACAAAATGGGATGCTGCTCACAAGAATGGTAGTTTGAGAGTAAGCAAATGGGCAGGACGTGATCCCGGTTGCAGAATTTCACTGTTGCCTGAGATTTGGTAGATGGTTTAGTTTGGCTAATTAATCTCTATTGTGCTGTTTCACTGCTGCCGTCGCGAGTTTTCAGCGAAATGCGCATTTTGTTACGTAAATAACCGTAAATGGGTGGCATTGCGCGGGTCAGCTCTCTAGAATCAAAGCGCTTTTGCGTTGTTCGCATCCTACAGAAAGGAACCGTTAATGTTCAAACGTACTTTAGTGACCTTCATCGCACTTTGCTCCCTGAGCGCCGTCGCGCCCGCGGCTTTAGCTGCCGGTGAACCTCATGTGTTGTTAACAACGTCGGTTGGGAATATTGAGTTGGAACTCAATAGCCAGAAGGCACCGGTTTCAACACAGAATTTCGTTGATTATGTCAACAACGGCTATTACAACAATACTATCTTCCACCGCGTCATCCCTGGTTTTATGATTCAGGGCGGCGGTTTTACTGCTGATTTCAAACAAAAAACGGCGAAAACACCTATCAAGAATGAAGCGGATAACGGCTTGCGTAACCTGCGCGGCACCATTTCTATGGCCCGCACCGCAGATAAAGACAGTGCCACCAGCCAATTCTTCCTCAATGTGGCAGACAATGCTTTCCTCGATCACGGCCAGCGTGACTTTGGCTATGCGGTGTTCGGTAAAGTGGTTAAGGGGATGGATGTAGTAGAAAAAATCTCCCAGGTTCAGACAGAAAACGTTGGCCCATATCAGAATGTGCCAGTTAAACCGATTACTATTCTGTCCGCAAAAGTATTACCTTAAATTACCTTTCGTCCTTGACGTTGCAGGGGTGTTAGCTACGCTCACTGACCCGAGTTACTGACTTCAGTCAGCTGATCGGGATAAGTTCACCGCGGCCTACCTGCAACGCCAATGGCATTGGATAAATATTCAGCCCCGCCAAAAAATTAGCTCGTCTGCTCCAATAGGTTGCTTATAATCAATTATCTGACTCTGCTTGGGGTAACTATCCATGAGTGAAGCATTGCTTATCGCAAAGGCGCAGCCGGCACAGGATTTAGTCATTTTATCGGCGCTGGCAAACCGCCATGGTTTAATTACCGGCGCGACCGGAACGGGCAAAACGGTCACACTACAAAAAATGGCCGAGCAATTTTCTCGCATTGGTGTCCCGGTATTTCTGGCTGATGTCAAAGGCGATTTATCCGGGATTGGTGCTCTGGGGGTTGAATCCGAAAAGCTGCAAACCAGGTTGGCGGCGATCGGGGTCACTGACTGGCAGCCCCAAGCATGCCCCATTGTCCCTTGGGATATTTTTGCTGAAAAAGGCCACCCCATCCGAGCCACTATTTCTGATCTTGGCCCACTGCTGCTGGGGCGCTTACTTGATCTCAATGAAGTACAAAGTGGTGTGCTGCAATTGGTCTTTAAAATTGCGGACGACAACAATTTGCTGTTGCTGGACATGAAAGATTTGCGCGCCATTGTGCAATATGTCGGCGACAATGCTAAGCAGTTCCGCACGCAATACGGCAATATCACGCCCGCCTCGGTAGGGGCCATCCAGCGCGGTTTACTGACCTTGGAAGAGCAGGGAGCGAATCAATTCTTTGGTGAACCAATGCTGGATATTCACGATTTGATGCGGATTGACAGCAATGGGCAAGGTATTATCAACCTGCTGGCTGCGGATCGGCTGATTAATCAGCCCAAACTCTATGCCATTTTCCTGCTGTGGTTGTTGGCCGAACTTTTCGAGCAATTGCCGGAAGTCGGCGATGTTGATAAACCGAAATTGGTCTTCTTCTTTGATGAAGCCCATTTACTGTTTACTGATGCGCCGAGCGCGCTGGTGGATAAAGTTGAGCAAGTGGTGCGGCTGATTCGCTCAAAAGGGGTTGGCATCTATTTTGTGACACAAAACCCGTTAGATATTCCGGATAAGATCCTCGGCCAACTGGGCAATCGGGTGCAGCATGCTTTACGCGCTTTTACCCCACGGGATCAAAAAGCGGTTAAATCGGCCGCGCAAACCCTGCGCGCGAACCCGGCATTCAGTGCTGAGCAAGTGATTACTGAGCTGGGAGTGGGTGAGGCACTCATTTCTTTCCTTGATGAGAAAGGGCGGCCCAATATTGTGGAGCGCGCCATGGTGATTGCTCCGCAATCCAAAATGGGGGCGTTGGATGCTGCGGCACGTAATCACGCCATCAATCATTCGCCGCTGTATGGCCGCTACGAAGAGATGGTCGACCGAGAATCGGCCTATGAGACATTATCTGCTGGCGGCTCCTCGACCTTGGGGGACGAGGCGGCAGGCGGGGCGGCAACACCAGAGCCGCCAAATAGCCATGGCGGTGGACTGATGGATGGGCTGAATGATTTGCTCTTTGGTTCTACCGGCCCGCGTGGGGGTAAACGCGATGGTATTGTGCAGACTGCGGCCAAAAGTATGGCGCGTGACCTGGGTCGACAAATTTTGCGCGGGGTTCTGGGCTCGATTACCGGTGGGCGTAAGCGCTAACCTGATTTTTTTGGATATGAAATGCTGTTATTGATCGATAATTACGATTCATTCACCTACAACCTCTATCAGTATTTTTGTGAACTGGGGGCGGAGGTGGTGGTTAAACGTAATGATGAAGTACAACTGGCTGATATTGAAAGGTTATCGCCCTCCCATTTGGTCATTTCCCCCGGCCCCTGTACCCCGAATGAGGCCGGTATCTCTGTGGCTGCCATTCGCCATTTCGCCGGTAAGTTACCCATATTGGGCGTCTGTCTTGGTCATCAGGCGCTAGGGCAGGCCTTTGGCGCGCGAATTGTGCGGGCGCGGCAAGTCATGCACGGTAAAACAACCGCTATTCGCCATACGGGTGAGGGGGTTTTTCGTGGACTTAATCAGCCGCTGACGGTGACGCGTTATCACTCTTTAGTGATTGCCACCGATTCACTGCCTGAATGCTTTGAGCTGACGGCATGGACGGAGCAGGACGGTGTGATGGATGAGATTATGGGGATTCGCCATCGCAGCTTGCCGCTGGAGGGGGTGCAGTTCCATCCGGAGAGCATCCTTAGCGAGCAAGGCCATCAATTATTAGATAATTTCCTTAAAAATTAACCTGTTGAATTAGACTCACTCAATAAATGATTTTTTTGTTTGCCTGTGTGTGATTTTTTATGCATATTTTGTGATTATATTTTCACTCGTCAGTAATTGGTAGCTCAATGGTTTATCAAGGTGGACAGGGTAATGACAGATAAATTAGCAGTGAATCGCAGTACATTCGATCAGGTTATTTTGCCTGTTTATGCACCCGCGCAGTTTATCCCAGTAAAAGGGAAAGGTAGCCGGGTGTGGGATCAGCAAGGCACGGAATACATTGATTTTGCAGGCGGAATTGCAGTCACTGCTCTGGGGCATTGCCATCCGGCGCTGGTGGCAGCATTGCATCAGCAAGGTGAAATGCTATGGCATACCAGCAATGTATTCACCAATGAGCCGGCGCTGCGGTTAGCGCAAAAACTGATTGCCGCCACCTTTGCTGACCGTGTGTTTTTCGCCAATTCCGGCGGTGAGGCCAATGAGGCCGCATTTAAGTTAGCTCGCCATTATGCTATTGAGCGCCATAGCCCCTATAAAACTAAAATCATTGCTTTCCACAATGCATTCCATGGTCGCACCTTGTTTACTGTATCGGTCGGGGGCCAGCCAAAGTATTCCGATGGTTTTGGCCCGAAACCGGCGGATATTATCCATGTGCCATTTAATGATTTGGCGGCGGTAGCAGCCGTTATGGATGACCACACTTGCGCGGTGGTGCTGGAGCCTATCCAAGGAGAGGGCGGCATTACCTCAGCGACGCCAGAGTTTCTGCAAGGCGTACGTGCGCTGTGCTCCCAACATAAAGCGCTGTTGGTGTTTGATGAAGTTCAAAGCGGCATGGGGCGCAGCGGCAAGCTGTTTACCTATATGCATTATGGTGTTACGCCAGATATCCTCACCACGGCTAAAGCATTGGGCGGCGGGTTCCCTGTCAGTGCGATGCTGACAACAGAAGAAATTGCCTCAGTGATGGCCGTTGGAACACACGGTACCACCTATGGTGGCAATCCGCTGGCCTGTGCGGTAGCTGAAGCCGCGTTGGATGTGATTAACACCCCTGAGGTACTTAATGGTATTGAACAGCGCCACGGCTGGTTTGTGCAGGCTCTGCAAGAAATTAACCGCAAGTATCATGTGTTCAGCGATATTCGCGGCATGGGGTTGCTGATTGGGGCAGAATTAACCCCGCAATATCAGGGGCGTGCGCGGGAGTTCCTGACCGCAGCGGCCGCGCAGGGGGTGATGATCCTCAATGCCGGGCCTGATGTACTGCGCCTGGCCCCATCACTGGTGATTGAGCCAGAAGATATCCAGCTCGGTATGGCGCGTTTAGAACAAGCCGTCGCCAAGGTGGTCAACGGCTAAGCGGCATCACGGAGAGGGCCACCTCGCCATTCTACGCTTTTAACTTGTGGCTGCGCCAAATACCGTGGTGCGGCTGCTGCTGCCATGCCAGAGATGAAACGGTATGCATTACACTAAGATGCGACAGAATGCGCCGTAAATTGCGCTCCAGCTCAGAGATTTGCGTGTCGGGGTCAATGTCCGGCATTTGCACAAAATCGTTATTCCCCTCACTGTTATCCGACTCCAGTCGCTGCTGGCATTGCTGAATGGCCATCTCACAGAGCTGTAAATAATCTTCCGCCAACTTTACGGTTAGCTGGACGTGGTGCTTATCGGTTTCCCCCGGCGATTCTGTCAATGGGTAGGCCCGGGTCAGGATAGTCATCTCATTGATATGCCCAACAATAAGTTCGCTATGTGTGGCCCAGAGGCGCATGTCAGATAAATATTTTGAGTTGAATCCCGGCTCCTGCATGGCCTGATTCAGTGAGCTAAGAACTGCATTGCTGGCTTTGTTGACCTGAATGCGTTGATAGGACAGCTTCCCGATATCTGGCTGAGGTTTCAGTAGGATGCGCAGGATATTCTGATAACTCTCTAGCGCCTGATGCGCATTTTTCCGCAGTAAACCGCTTTGCCACTGAGGCCACAACCACAGTGCGCTGGCAAAGGCCAATGCGCAGCCGATTAATGTATCCAGCAAACGTGGGATCAAAAAGTCCGCACCCTCTCCAGTCAATAGCTGCAAGATATAGACCGTAGTGATAGTTCTAAAGATAACTGACCAGCCATAGTTTTTGCGTTGCACCAGATAAGCTATCAATGTGATGAATAACATGATGCTCAGTGTGGTGCCTTCCGGCATCTTAAAATGCAGCAAAGTTGCCGCGAGTAGCAGCCCAATCAGGGTGCCAAGGGCGCGGTGATGAATACGTATTTTTGTGGCGTTATAGCCGTTTTGCGTCACCAGCATGATGGTGAGTAAAATCCAATAAGGTTTAGGCAGGTGAATAAGGTTGCCGATATAACTGCCTGTGGCCAAGGTGACACCCATCCGACCTGCATCACGTAATACACTGGATTTAAAAGATAAGTAACTGACAATAGCTGGCCAGAGCGGCTGGGGTACCTGGCTGGACATCAAATCGCGGTCATATTGCGGGCGCTGGTCACTCAGGATTTGGGTAATATGACTGATATGGTAATAGCAGAATTGTGCCACCGGATTATTAGGATATTGCTGGGCAATTTCTTCCAGTTCGACCAGTGCATCACCCGCGCTAACATGGGTTTTCGCCCGGTGGTGGTAGAGAATATCATCGGCGATGGTGCGCATTTGTGTTGAGATAATCTGTATATTGCGCTCAAGAACCTTTTCTATTGGTGTCTGTTCAACCAGTTCTTGCGTTTTTTCTGACTGATTCATCGCCGCAGTGATGTGTTCTTGCAAATCGAGTGCCATTTGAAAGAGTGTCAGTAGCCGTTTTCGTTCTTTTTTTGTGGTATTAGGGAGCAAGTTAAATTGTTGATAAAGTTGATTAATTTTATCCATAATACCTTGCTGTCTATCTAACAGCTGCGGTATCGTCTTTTCTGCTTCTTGCTGCTGGCCAAATAAACGATATGCCGCGTCGCAATAATCAGCCAACAGATGATAAAGCTGGCTCAATGGCTCACGGATGGGCTGGTCCCTGCATAAGCGAAACCACAGCCAGGTAAATACGCCGTACCAGAGAGTCCCCACGGCACACATCAAGGGGGCTTGCCAGATAGGTGCGCGGCCCACCATGCTGAGGCTGAAAATAGCGGCGATAAGGGCGGCGGGAAGCAGTCGACCATTGAGCTGACTGATAGCTCCACTCACACCCAATATTAATGCCAAGCCAAGCATCACTGCGGGTAATGGAACTTCCCACAGCAGCAGTTGCTGAGTGAGGTAGCTACTGAATGTAAAGAGAGCCCCGCCGACAATCAGTCGTCGGAAGAAATGTTGATGGGGGGTATCTAGCGCCGCAATGTTACAACACGCTGGTATCAGGGAGAACATCAACCCCAGCCGTAACTCGCCCATGGCGAATCCCAACGCCGCAGGTATGCAGAGGACTAATGTTTGGCGAAGTGCATAGTTAACTTCAGGATGATAAATAAGCCGTTGCCAATTCATATAGGCCCCAGAAGTTTATTGATCACACAAATAAAAAACCGGTGCCGAGGTAACGACACCGGTTTATGGGGGAATTAACGCGTGCCGTAAACGACAATCGTTTTACCGTGCGCGGAGATCAGATTTTGATCTTCCAGCATTTTTAGTATCCGCCCCACAGTTTCGCGGGAGCAGCCAACTATTTGACCAATTTCCTGGCGGGTAATCTTTATCTGCATCCCATCTGGGTGGGTCATGGCATCAGGTTGTTTTGCCAGGTTAAGCAGCGTTTGTGCAATGCGCCCAGTGACATCCAAGAAGGCGAGGTTACCCACTTTCTCCGATGTAATCTGCAAGCGGTTCGCCATCTGTGAAGACAGGCGCATCAAGATGTCTGGGTTAACCTGAATCAACTGACGGAATTTTTTGTAAGAAATTTCAGCCACTTCACAGGCGGTTTTTGCTCTAACCCAGGCACTACGTTCTTGGCCTTCTTCAAATAATCCAAGCTCGCCGATGAAATCCCCCTGATTGAGATAGGAGAGAATCATCTCTTTACCTTCTTCATCTTTGATAAGCACCGCAACGGAGCCTTTCACGATGTAGTAAAGCGTTTCGGCCTTTTCACCTTGGTGAATTAGCGTACTCTTCGATGGATATTTGTGGATATGGCAATGAGACAGGAACCATTCGAGAGTCGGGTCTGTTTGTGGCTTGCCGAGAACCATTCGCTGTTATCCTCTGTTGTTATCGCAGCCAGACTTAACAGGGTTCAGAGTTCCCTGCGCGGCGTGCTTATAAAATACACTTTCTCTTAGCATATTAATTTGCTCAACTGCCGAAAGGTATAGCCAAGATACGTACCGGATAGAAACCCTTCACTGAGTATTGAGAAGCTACCCTATTTAATTCTAGAAACAACACTTTCGATTCTGTTTGTAGCACAGGATGAGGCCAGTGTCTTGTGTTGTATCGCTTCAGCATGATGAACATCGGGTTACATTGCCAGTTTGTAAATGAAAGGGTAGTCTGAATCAGAAAATTTAACCGGGAGCAAGAGTTATGCAGGCACGTGTAAAGTGGGTTGAGGGGCTGACATTTTTGGGGGAATCCGCTTCAGGGCATCAAGTTTTGATGGACGGAAATGCGGGAGACAAAGCACCGAGCCCGATGGAAATGCTGTTAATGTCGGCGGGCGGCTGTAGCGCAATTGACGTTGTCTCTATTTTGCAAAAAGGCCGTAATGATGTGCGCGATTGCGAAGTGACGTTAACCTCGCAGCGCCGGGAAGAGGCACCGCGCCTGTTTACACAAATTAACCTGCATTTTATTGTGAGCGGCAAGGGCTTAACCGATAAAATTGTTGAGCGCGCGGTGGAGCTGTCAGCTGAAAAGTATTGCTCGGTGTCTCTGATGCTGGGCAAAGCGGCGACCATTACCCACAGTTTTGAGATCCGCGAAATCGCCTAAATAAACTCGACGGACTTGAAGCAGCGGAGATGTTGGCCGCTACTTCAAGTACGCAGGCGATTAAATAATCTTTTTGCCTTCCAGTAATTGCTGCACCAATGGCGCCATAATCAACTCCATTGCCAGCCCCATCTTCCCGCCTGGGACCACCAAAGTATTGATATTGGAAATAAACGATCCCTGTAACATCGCCAGTAAGTAGGGAAAATCGATTTGATTCAGACCTCTAAAGTGAATGACAACAAAACTTTCATCCAGTGACGGAATGGCTTTGGCGGCAAATGGGTTGGAGGTATCGACGGTCGGTACTCGCTGGAAGTTAATGTGAGTCCGCGAAAATTGTGGCGTGATGTAGTTAATATAGTCATCCATGGAGCGCACCACGGAATCCATCACCGCCTCACGAGAATGGCCGCGCTCGCCAGTATCCCGGACTAATTTTTGAATCCACTCCAGGTTAACGATGGGGACTACGCCGACCAGTAAATCTACATGTTTTGCGACATCATGATGCTCGGTGACAACCCCGCCGTGCAGCCCTTCATAGAACAGCACATCAGTCGGCTCTGGTAGCGACTCCCACGGAGTGAATGTGCCGGGAATCTGGTTGTAGGGCACGGCTTCATCATAGGTATGCAAATACTTACGTGAGCGCCCGGTACCCAATGCGCCATATTGCGAAACACTCTCTTCTAACTGCCCAAAGTCATTGGCTTCTGGGCCAAAATAGCTGATATGTCGGCCTTGATCCCGTGCTTTACGAATCGCTGAATCCATTTCCGGGCGGGTGTAGCGGTGGAAACTGTCACCCTCAATTTGAGCCGCGCGAATATTCAATTGCTGAAAAATTTTGCGAAACGCCAGACTGGTGGTCGTGGTTCCTGCGCCACTGGAGCCGGTGACGGCGATAACCGGATGTTTAATTGACATATTAGCTGTAACTCCATGGGGTTAGTTAACTCAGCGGACAGGTTTAAACGGGCTATTTTTTATCATTAAGGGTTATTTTTAGGGCAAAGTGTCCAGCTTGTCACTCTGATTTTTCGCCAAGAGTGCGGCGGCAACGCGAGGATTATGGCAACTCTTCTGCCCCGGCACGAAATGCGCCTCGTGGCATAATATTGATGGTTTCGTGTAATTCAGACCACACTAATACCGCCTCGCCACTCACTAATTGACGGCGCACATCTTCGACTTTCTGTGCCAATGAGCGCTCTTGCTCGCCGTAATCAGTGCCTTCACGTAACACAAAGGCCTCCAGCATATTATCCAGCGTTTCACTGTCGACTTGCTGCCAGGGGATAATCATGATTGTTGCTCCAAATAAGGGGAAAGCCAGGCTGGAATACGTTGTTCCAACCACATTTGTGGGTGTTTTAATGAGCCGCTAACAAAACCGACATGGCCGCCATGCTCAGTTAACTGATAATCAATGTTACTGGGTAATTCGCTGAGATTGGGGATAACTTCTGTCGTCATGAAGGGGTCATCTTGGGCATGAATAATAAGCAATGGCGTGGTAATTTGCGGGAGCAGTGGCAAAGCACTGCACCGCCGATAGTAATCCAGTGCATCATTGAAGCCATGTATTCTCGCCGTTATGACATCATCAAATTCTTTGATTCGCCGCAGCCCTTTCAATTGCACCAGATCCAAAGGCAGACTGCCGGGGTAATGCAGCAGCTTGCGCGTGGCATTTAACTTGAGCTGATTCAGCAAATAGCGCTGATAAACACGTGAGAAACCTTGCTCCATGCGGTTGGCGCAAGGTTCGAGCATCAGTGGGGCCGAAACCACCACGGCGGCCTCTAATAAACTCTCTTGCCCTTGCTGTGCCAGATAGCACGCTAACATATTGCCGCCTAAAGAGACGCCGACCGCAGCCGTTGGTACTTGGCCATAGTTTTCTCGCAACCAGCGCAGGAAGAAACGGGCATCTTCTGTTTCACCGGAGTGATAAATGCGAGACTTACGATTAGCTTCTCCACTGCATCCGCGAAAATGCATCACCACACCCAGCCCCCCTTCGGCTTGCCAGGCGTGCAGTAAACCATGGGCATAAGGACTGTAAAAATTCCCTTCCAACCCGTGAAATAGTACCAATCTGGGCTTATCGCGCGCCAGCTCAGGATTTTCACTCCAGGCCAAATCGACAAAGTCCCCATCGGGCAATTCCAGCCGTTGCCAAAAAGGTCTAAGCTGCACCCGCCGTCGCACCAGCCGCGGCAGCAGTGTTTGCAGGTGTGGGTTGCTGGCCCCGGCCAGCGGACGAAATATTTCATACATATGATGAATGGAAATCATGTCGTTGCTCTTGTGTGATCAATAGCACACTGTTAGCTTCATGGGTATATCGCGCATCATTTTGGGTGAGAGGCACCCGTCTCATGGAACTGAGTTTATTTCTTTCAATGGTTGGTTTTCTTTGGGTTGCTGCCATCACCCCCGGCCCCAATAATATGTTACTGACTTCTGCTGGTGCCAACTTTGGCTTTATGCGCTCTATCTGGCTGATGTTAGGCATTATGTTGGGTATGCAGAGCATGCTGCTGCTGGTGGCATTCGGGGTCGGTGGCCTGATTTTGATCTATCCCTCGCTGCACTTCATTCTAAAAATCCTGGGCAGTCTTTATCTACTGTGGCTGGCATGGAAAATTGCCACTTCGGCCTATGAAAAATTAGACATCAATGTCGCACCGCCAAAACCATTGCGATTATATCAGGGCTGGCTATTACAGTTCCTTAATCCCAAAGCCTGGCTGATGGGATTAGGCTCCGTCGCCAGCTTCAGCATGACGGGGGCGGCTTATAATAATTCCATCTTAATGATAAGCCTTGGCATGTTTATGGTGAATCTGGTCGCCGGTATTATTTGGCTGGGTTTTGGGACTTTGATTGGCCGCTTGCTGCGCAGTCGCCGCGCTTGGTTTACTTTTAATATTTCGATGGGCTTGCTGACGGCGGCCTGTGTGTTGTTGATTTGGCATTAGCCAATCACCGGAGCAAATTGATGGCTTATAACTATTTTCATGTTGATGCATTTATCGGCCCAGGATTATCCGGCAATCCGGCCGGGGTCTGTTTGCTGAAAAAACCGCTGTCGGCCGAACAGATGCAATGCATTGCCGCTGAGATTAATTTGCCGGAAACCAGTTTTGTCTGGGATGAGGGGGATAAGTCGGCGATTCGGTGGTTTACCCCAGAATATGAAGTGGATTTATGCGGCCACGGCACTTTGGCGGCGGCGCATGTGATGTTCAACGTGGTGAACCCCGGTTTGCATGATATCTGCTTTCGCAGCGCCAGCGGTGATTTACATGTCAAGCGCGATGCGGATAACTTTGGCCGACTGTCACTGGATTTCCCCGCATTGCCCCCAGCGCAAATCGCGCTTTCGGCTGCACTGAAAACCTTACTCGGTGTGGATATTCAACAGCTTTGGCAGGCAAAATCGCTGCTGGTGGTGCTAGAAAATGAGCAGCAGGTGCGCCAGTTGCAGCCGGATTTAGCGGCATTGATTGCCTATACTGGCCGGGGGGTGATTGTGACGGCACCGGGTGATGAGGTTGATTTTGTTTCGCGCTATTTCACCTTGAGCAGTGATGAAGACCCGGTTACCGGGTCGGCTCATTGCACATTAATGCCATATTGGGTGGCGCGACTGGGCCGCACAGCACTCCATGCCCGCCAAATCTCTGCTCGCGGTGGCGAGTTATTCTGCATGTTAGCGGGGGATCGCACTGTTATTTCCGGTCAGTCGCGCATTTTCCTCAAAGGCGAAATGTCCCTTTAGTTAACTATTTGTTGCAGATAAGAATTCAGTTTTTAGCTAATTTGTTATCACTTAAAGGAATAAAGAATATTTTTTTATTCCTTTAGCCATATTGCTCCTTCAGGTATCACTGTCATCTCAGCCGCCCGAGTGCGCTGAGGGTCGCAATAATAGCGAATGACATTGTTAACCGAGCGGAGTGAACCCATGGCGATAACCTTTTCTTCTATGAATCTTGCCAGCGCAGCCCGCGGCTTTTTGCTGCCTGGTGGGGCGCTGCTGGCTCTGTCATTGCTGGCCACCAGTGCACATGCTGTTGATGTGACTGTCGCCTACCAAACCTCTGCGGAGCCGGCCAAGGTCGCCCAAGCGGATAACAGCTTTGCAAAGTTTTCCGGTGCCAAGGTGGATTGGCGCAAATTTGATAGCGGCTCCAGTGTTGTCAGAGCACTGGCTTCAGGTGATGTGCAGATTGGTAACATCGGCTCCAGCCCACTGGCAGTTGCTGCCAGCCAGAATGTCCCAATTGAAGTGTTTTTGCTGGCCTCCCAACTGGGCAGCTCTGAAGCCTTAGTGGTCAAAAAAGAGATCAAAACGCCGCAGGATTTAATTGGCAAGCGCATTGCCGTGCCGTTTATCTCCACCACCCACTACAGCCTACTGGCTGCGCTGAAGCATTGGGGCATCAAGCCGGAGCAGGTCACTATTCTGAACTTACAACCGCCAGCGATTGCTGCGGCTTGGCAACGCGGTGATATTGATGGCGCGTATGTTTGGGCACCTGCGGTGAATGAATTAGCCAAAACCGGTACTGTCCTGACTGATTCTGCACAAGTGGGTCAATGGGGCGCGCCAACACTGGATGTCTGGGTGGTGCGCAAAGACTTCGCCCAAGCCCATCCTGAGGTGGTGACCGCCTTTGCTCGCAGTGCCTTGGCGGCGCAAAGCGCTTATTTGGCGCAACCGGAACAATGGCTTAAAAATCCTGAACATCTGAGTCAACTTGCGCGCTTAAGTGGTGTTCCCGCCGAGCAGGTGCCGGAGTTGGTGAAAG
Source organism: Yersinia hibernica (assembly GCF_004124235.1). Lineage (NCBI taxonomy): Bacteria > Pseudomonadati > Pseudomonadota > Gammaproteobacteria > Enterobacterales > Yersiniaceae > Yersinia > Yersinia hibernica. The sequence continues at coordinate 4,401,870 of NZ_CP032487.1, read as the reverse complement.
GCAATACTTACCTGCCCGTGGCTGACCAGATAACCCAGTTAGGTCAGCCGGTGAACCAAGCTATTCGTGACACGGCCGCATTTCTGAAAGAGCAGGGGAAAATCCCGCAGGTTGCCAGTGATTATCGTGATTTTGTCACAGACCGCTTTGTGAAAGAAGTTCAGACCCAACCACAGTCCTAGGAGCCATCATGTTAAATGTGCGCGGCCTGTGGGCTGAATATCAGGGCAAACCGGCCTTACAGGATGTGTCATTGCAAATCGCATCCGGACAGTTGGTCGTGGTATTGGGGCCATCAGGTTGCGGCAAAACCACTTTGCTCAACTTAATTGCCGGATTTATCGAGCCTTCAGCTGGCAGCATCACTCTGGATGATATTCCGGTTCATGGCCCCAGTGCCGAGCGGGGAGTGGTGTTCCAGCATGAGGGTTTACTGCCGTGGCGCGATGTGGTCAGTAATGTCGAATTTGGCCTGCAACTGGCGGGGTTCAGTCAGCAGCAGCAGCGGGCCACGGCACTGAAAATGCTGAATCGCGTTGGCTTGGCCGGTTTTGAACATCATTTTATTTGGCAGCTTTCCGGCGGGATGCGCCAGCGCGTGGGCATAGCTCGGGCGCTGGCCGTGGAGCCGCGTCTATTACTGCTCGATGAGCCGTTCGGCGCGCTGGATGCTTTCACTCGCGAACAGATGCAAGAGCTGCTGCTCACTATCTGGCGTGATACCGGCAAACAAATTTTGCTGATTACCCACGATATTGAAGAAGCCGTCTTCCTGGCCAGCGAATTATTGTTGCTGTCGCCGGGGCCGGGGCAGGTTGTCGAGCGGTTATCACTGAACTTTGGCCAGCGCTATGCCGAGGGTGAAGCCTGCCGCAGCATTAAGTCTGATCCGGAGTTTATCGCCCGCCGTGAATATGTGCTGGGTAAAATCTTCCAGCAGCGGGAGGCACTAATATGAGCCTGCACAGTACCTTACGCGACGGCAATTTACGCCAACCCGTGGCCGTGCCGGCACCAGCGACGGCGCGCAGCGCGACGAAAAAAAGCGCCCGCCGGTTAGCGGTCAATAAAGGGCTATGGCTCAGCATCGCCACATTAGCAAGTGTGGTGGCGCTATGGTGGGCAATTACGGCTCTCCAGCTTATCAGCCCGCTATTTCTCCCCGCGCCACAGCAGGTTTTGCATCAGTTACGGGTGATTGCCAGCCCGCAGGGGTTTATGGATGCCACACTATGGCAGCATTTGGCGGCCAGTTTAGGGCGAATTCTTATTGCGCTGTTAGCCGCTGTCGCACTCGGTGTCCCTACTGGGATTGCCATGGGGCTGAGCCGCACGGTGCGCGGGGTGCTGGATCCGCTGATTGAAATTTATCGGCCGGTGCCGCCGCTCGCTTATTTGCCACTCATGGTCATCTGGTTCGGTATCGGCGAGACGTCAAAAATCCTGTTGATTTATCTGGCGATATTCGCGCCGATAACCCTGGCCGCCGTCGCCGGAGTGCGCAGCGTTGCACAGGTGCGGGTGAGAGCCGCCCGCGCATTGGGGGCCAGCCGCTGGCAGGTTTTATGGTTTGTCATCCTGCCCAGCGCATTACCGGAAATCCTAACCGGTATTCGCATTGGCTTGGGGGTCGGTTGGTCGACACTGGTGGCCGCTGAGCTGATTGCTGCCACGCGCGGGTTGGGCTTTATGGTGCAATCCGCCGGTGAGTTTCTGGCCACCGACGTGGTGGTGGCGGGCATCAGTGTGATTGCGATTATCGCTTTTGGCATGGAATTAAGTTTACGGGCGATTCAACGCCGGCTAACACCTTGGTATGGAGCACAACAATGAATGAACGTTTGGTCGTGACCCCGTTGGGGCCGTATATCGGCGCACTGGTTGAGAATATTAATATCGCCCGCCCATTAGGCGACAGTCAGTTTGAGCAGCTTTATCACGCGCTGCTCAAGCATCAGGTGCTGTTTTTCCGCCAGCAGCCGATAACGCCCTTACAGCAGCGCGATTTAGCCGGGCGTTTTGGCGATTTACACATTCATCCGGTTTATCCTCATGCTAAAGAGTGTGAAGAGATTATTGTGTTAGATACTCACGATAATAATCCGCCGGATAATGATAACTGGCACACCGATGTCACCTTCATCGAGAACCCGCCGTTAGGCGCGATATTGGCGGCCAAGCAATTACCGACCACTGGCGGCGATACTTTATGGAGCAGCGGCATCGCCGCGTATGAAGCACTTTCTGCGCCCTTTAAACAGCTATTGGCGGGGTTACGCGCTGAGCATGATTTCGCCCACTCTTTCCCCGAGCACAAACATCGCGCAACGCCAGAAGAGCATCAGCGCTGGCTGTTAGCCAAAGAGAAAAATCCGCCGCTGCTGCATCCGGTGGTACGCACCCACCCGGTGAGTGGGCGTCAGGCATTGTTTGTTAATGAAGGATTCACCACCAGAATTGTTGATGTGAGTGATAAAGAGAGTGATGCTTTATTGCGCTTTCTGTTTGCGCACACCACCAAACCTGAATTCCAGGTGCGCTGGCGCTGGCAGCAAGATGATATTGCGATTTGGGATAACCGCGTTACCCAACATTATGCTAATGCTGATTATCTGCCGCAGCGGCGCATTATGCACCGCGCGACTATTTTGGGGGATAAGCCAGTATATCGGCCTTAATGGGGTATTTTATTGGTTATCCAGCAGCTGGCGGGCGGCGGTTTCGACGGCATCGACAGTGATATCATCAACTTGCAGCCCCTTATGCAACAAAATGTGGCGGGTTAGCGGATACCAACGGCGATATTTCTCTGGCCGAGATTCAAACAACGCCACCACCGGGATTTGCAGCGCGGAACTGATATGCACCGGCGCACTGTCGGCAGAAATGACCATATCCAGTTGGCTTGCTGCGGCCACAAATTCATCGACTGAGGGGGTTAATAAAGCGCGCCCTTTGATGCTCGCCAGTTGTTGCTCACTCGGGGGATCATTGGGGTCATAGAGAATCACTGCATCAGCTTGGTCACTGAGTTTTAGTGCCAACTGCTGCCATTTCTCCCAGCTCCAACGCCGCTGCGGGGCTTTGTTCGAGACAAACAAACCAACCCGTGGCCGCTCTTTGTGACCTAACTCTGCCTGCCATTTCGCCTGTAATGCGGGGTCAGGATAGAGATGCAACTTGAGCGTATTGATATCGACCGAGTTTAATTCGGGCAGCAAGGCAAAGCCGGAGAGTGCCTCATGGCGCATCGGGCGGCTGGCAACATGCTCAGGGTTGCGGTCATCAAATTCAGTGACGGTAGTATGCCAACGGCTATCGACCACATTCAGTTGTTTGGCGAACTGAATACTGTTCTTGCTCATGCCGCCGTTCGGGATAATCAGTAGATCAAAGCGCAACCGGCGTAATTGCCAAATCAGGGCCAGCCGGTCAAAAATAGCTTTCACCCGGCCTGACTTTTGGTTTCGCTCACATTGTTTACTGTAAACGTAAGTGTGAATTGCGCTGACATCAGGATTACGTGCCAGTGCTGCCCGATTATATTTGTTGGCTAAGACATGAATCTCAGCCGAAGGCCAGCGCTGTTTTAGTGCGTGTAATAAAGCAGTGGTGCATATCATATCGCCAAGGAAATCAATTCGGATGACCAAAATGCGCTGCATTTATACTTCTTCCCAGAAATAGTTTTTATAGCTTATTAGACATTAAAATCTTCGAAGTAATAACAAAAATAAATCTTAATTTAATATCTATTTATGTGATAAAGACTCAAGCAGGGCATAACACGTGAAAGTTAGCGTGCTATGCCCTGCATTATGGCGGGGAAAACCGATTACTCCGCTTCAAATTGCTTGGTGATGTCTTCCAGCTGTTCTTGGGCGTCCAACCACTGCATTTCAGTCTCTTCCAGCTTGGATTTGACTTGCGTCTGCTGCTGTAGACATTGGGTCAAATCCGCCTTACGGGCAATATCGTATAAGGCAGAGTCAGCCAATTGCTCTTCGATGGCGGTCAGTTCTGCGCTGAGTTTATCCATTTGCTTTTCCAGCGTCATAATTTGTTTGCGCAAAGGCTGAGTTTGGCTACGGAATTCAGCAGCACGGCGTTTTTGATCTTTACGTTGCTGCGCGCTGTTGCCGGATAACTCTTTGGTGGGGTTATCCTGCTGACTTTGCTGGCGCTGAATGTCGACCAAAAATTGCTGATAATCTTCTAAATCACCATCAAACTGCTCTACTTTGCCATCGTGTACCAGATAGAGGTCATCGGTGGTTGAGCGCAATAAGTGGCGGTCATGGGACACCACCACCAATGCGCCCTCGAAATCAATCAGGGCTTCGGTCAGAGCCTGGCGCATATCAAGATCAAGGTGGTTAGTTGGTTCATCCAGCAGCAATAGATTCGGGCGCTGCCAGATAATCAGTGCCAACACCAGACGCGCTTTCTCACCGCCAGAGAAGCGGGCGGTCGGGTCGGTCACCTGATCGCCTTGAAAACCGTAGCCCCCGAGATAATCGCGTAGCTGTTGTTCCGGCTCTTTGGGAGCCAGGCGGCTCATATGTTGGAGTGGGGATTCATCAGCGCGTAAGAATTCAAGCTGATGCTGGGCGAAGTAACCCAGCTTAATCCCTTTGGACAGGCCAATTTCACCACTTTGTGGCGCTAAAGTTCCGGCTAACAGCTTGATTAGCGTTGATTTACCGGCACCATTGCGGCCTAACAAGCCAATACGCGAGCCCGGCACCAGATTGAGTTTGATGGACTCTAAAATCGTGCGCTCGCCATAGCCAGCACTGACTTTGTCCATTCGTAGCAGCGGGTCAGGCAGGCTTTCTGGGGTGCGGAAACTGAAGTGGAATGGATTATCCACATGAGCGGGCGCAATCAGCTCCATGCGCTCCAGCATTTTAATGCGGCTTTGGGCCTGCTTGGCTTTGGTGGCCTGCGCCCGGAAACGGTCAATGTAACTTTGCAGATGCGCGACTTTCTCTTGCTGATGCTGATACATCGACTGTTGCTGCGCCAGTTTGGTCGCCCGCTGGCGTTCGAAGGATGAATAATTACCGGTATATTCATTCAGCGTCTGCTGTTCAATATGTAAAATCTTATCAATAATAGGATCAAGGAAATCGCGGTCATGGGAAATCAGCACCAATGTGCCGGAGTAGTTTTTCAGCCATTTTTCCAACCAGATGACGGCATCCAAATCCAAGTGGTTGGTGGGTTCGTCCAGCAGCAGTAAGTCGGAGCGACAAATCAACGCCTGCGCCAGATTAAGGCGCATCCGCCAGCCGCCAGAAAACGAGCGCACCGGCTGTTGTAATTGATCTTGAGAAAAGCCCAGCCCGTGTAGCAAACTGGCAGCACGCGACTGAATGGTCCAGGCATGGATGGCATCCAGCTTGCCATGCACGGTGGCAATAGCATGGCCGTCATTTTTTTCGTTGGCGGCCTGCAGTTCGGCCTCCAACTGGCGATATTCGCGGTCACCGTCGATAACATACTCTATCGCCGGTACATCCAGTGCCGGGGTCTCTTGGTTAACCCAAGCCAGCGCCCAGTTACTGGGAAAAGCGGCATTGCCGCCATCGGCGCTCAGTTCGCCTTTGAGCAACGCCAGCAGAGTGGATTTACCACAGCCGTTTTTGCCGACCAGCCCGACCTTTTGGCCAGGATTAATCGTTGCTGTTGCATTGTCCAGCAAGACGCGAGTACCACGTCGAATTTGTAGCGAGGAAAAAACAATCATAGAGTGCCGTATGTTTAGAGTATGTTAAATTATTATCCCCGTGGTGCTTGCCGCTGCCGACTGGCGACGCCAATGACTGTGGGTACAAATATGAGTCTTTTTTGGTCTTTGCGAAGCATGGTAACGGAAAAACCGGGCCCTGACGACGCTTTGGAGGGGAATGATGTCGCAGCTACCGAAGGTTTTGCTGTTGTATGCCCATCCGGAATCACAGGATTCGGTGGCTAATCGGGTTTTACTGCAACCGGTGCAGCACTTAGAACATGTTACTGTGCACGATCTCTATGCACATTATCCGGATTTTTTTATTGATATTCACCACGAGCAGCAATTGCTACGTGAACATCAAATTATTGTATTTCAACACCCTCTTTACACCTACAGTTGCCCGGCATTGCTGAAAGAATGGTTGGATCGTGTGCTGGCGCGTGGCTTTGCCAATGGTGTCGGTGGGCATGCCCTGACCGGGAAATACTGGCGTTCAGTGATTACCACCGGTGAGCCGGAAGGCGCCTATCGGGCAGGGGGATATAATCGCTATCCGATGGAAGATATTCTACGGCCGTTTGAATTGACGGCAGCTATGTGCCATATGCATTGGATGAGTCCGATGATTATATATTGGGCGCGCCGCCAGAAACCGGAAGTGTTAGCCAGCCATGCACAAGCTTATGCGCAGTGGTTGCAGTCACCGCTATCGACGGGAGGGCACTGATATGGAAGGCTCGGCGCTACTGACCGCTATCTTACTTTTTTTATTTGCTGCTGTGGTGGCGGTTCCGATTGCTCAGCGCCTGGGGATCGGCGCGGTATTGGGCTATTTGATCGCCGGTATTGCTATTGGCCCTTGGGGCTTAGGGTTTATTCGTGATGTTGACGAAATCCTCCACTTCTCCGAGCTGGGTGTTGTTTTTCTGATGTTTATCATTGGCTTGGAGTTGAACCCTGCCAAGCTTTGGCAACTGCGGCGCTCTATTTTTGGTGTCGGTGCCGGTCAGGTAGTGATAACCGCGGCGGTGCTGGGGGCATTGCTCTATTTCACTCAATTTGCCTGGCAAGCGGCGGTGATTGGCGGTGTCGGTTTGGCGATGTCTTCAACGGCCATGGCATTGCAATTGATGCGCGAAAAGGGCATGAACCGCAACGAAGGCGGCCAGCTCGGTTTCTCGGTCTTGCTATTCCAGGATATGGCGGTAATCCCAGCATTGGCGCTGATTCCTATTTTGGCCGGCGGCGGCGGGGCAGCCAATGACTGGGCACGGATTGGTATTAAGGTCGCGGCTTTTGCTGGCATGCTGATTGGCGGGCGATATTTGCTGCGCCCGCTGTTTCGCTACATTGTGGCCTCCGGTGTGCGGGAAGTGTTTACCGCTGCGGCTTTGCTGGTGGTTTTAGGCTCGGCGTTGTTTATGGATGCCCTGGGCCTGTCTATGGCATTGGGGACATTTATCGCGGGCATTTTACTGGCTGAAAGTGAATTCCAGCATGAACTGGAAATTGCCATCGAACCCTTTAAGGGGTTGTTACTTGGGTTGTTTTTCATCTCAGTCGGGATGGCCCTGAACCTCGGCGTCCTGTTCACTCACCTGTGGGACGTGCTGCTAGGTGTGTTAGCTTTGGTCTTTATCAAAGGCACGGTGCTGTATGGTTTAGCGCGAACATTTGGTTTGCGCCGTTCAGTGCGGCTGCAATTTGCCGGCGTGTTGAGTCAGGGTGGTGAATTCGCTTTCGTGTTGTTCTCTGCGGCCTTCTCTCAGCACGTGTTGGATGCGGAACAGCTGGCATTGCTGTTGGTGGTGGTCACACTCTCAATGATGACAACGCCATTATTGATGCAGGGGATTGACCGGATTTTAGTCCGCCGCTACAACGCACAAGAAGAGAGTGATGAAAAACCGTTTGTTGAAGACAATAACCCGCAGGTGATTATTGTTGGTTTTGGGCGTTTTGGTCAGGTGATTGGCCGCTTGCTGATGGCGAACAAAATGCGGATCACGGTGTTGGAGCGCGATGTCAGTGCCGTCAGTGTGATGCGCAAATATGGCTATAAAGTTTACTATGGCGATGCCACTGAGCTAGAACTGCTGCGCGCCGCTGGAGCAGAGAAGGCCAAAGCTATCGTGATTACCTGTAATGAGCCGGAAGACACCATGACTTTGGTCCATTTATGCCAACAACATTTCCCTAATCTGCATATTTTAGCCCGTGCCAGAGGGCGGGTAGAAGCCCATGAATTGCTGCAAAACGGCGTGAAAGATTTTACGCGCGAAACTTTTTCCAGTGCGCTGGAACTGGGGCGTAAGACGTTGCTGGGGTTAGGCATGCATCCGCATCAGGCCTACCGGGCGCAACAACATTTCCGTCGTCTCGATATGCGCATGTTACGGGAATTGGTGCCGCAGCATCATGGTGATGTCGCGCAAATTTCCAGAGTTAAAGAAGCCCGCCGTGAACTGGAAGATATTTTCCAACGCGAAATGCTGCATGAAAGTCGGCAGTTAGATGGCTGGGATGAATACGAATAATGCCGGAGATAATGATGACAACCCCGTCGAGTCACAAGACGAAAACCCGTAAAAGATTCATTGCTGGCGCGGTCTGCCCACAATGCAAGGCATTGGATACCCTGGCTTTATGGCGTGAAGATCAGGTTGAGGTGGTGGAGTGTGTAAAGTGCGGTCACCATCAGCGTCAAACGGACGAACAAGTTAAACAGCATGTTCGTGCCAATGAGCAAGTGATCGGTATTTTCCATCCAGAGTAGCGTTATCCCACGCGATTTTTTATGCTGATGGGTACAGCGGTGCAGATTTCCGCTACAATCTGTGCCAATTTTTGTTCCAAGGGTAGGAGATATCATGAAAGTAGCAAAAAACTTGGTGGTCAGCCTGGCTTACCAGGTACGTACAGAAGACGGTGTGTTAGTTGATGAGTCTCCGGTGAGCGCGCCGTTGGACTACCTGCACGGACACGGTTCCCTGATCGCTGGTTTGGAAAAAGCGCTCGAAGGCCACGAAGCTGGCGACAGCTTTGATGTGCGTGTGAATGCTGACGAAGGTTACGGCAGCTATGATGAAAATCTGGTGCAGCGCGTACCTAAAGACGTCTTCATGGGTGTTGACGAGCTGGAGGTTGGCATGCGTTTCCTGGCAGATACCGACCAAGGCCCAGTGCCGGTTGAAATCACTGCGGTTGAAGATGAGCACGTCGTGGTTGATGGTAACCATATGCTGGCGGGTCAGGATTTGAACTTCCACGTCGAAGTGGTTGCTATCCGTGAAGCAACCGAAGAAGAACTGCAGCATGGTCACGTACATGGTGAGCATGATCATCACCATGAACACGGTGACGGTTGCTGCGGCGGCCATGGCCATGATGAAAGTGAGCACGGTCATGAGCACGGCAAAGGCGGTTGTGGTAAAGGCGGCTGCGGCTGCCACTAAAATCTGATCTGGTGACTTTACCGGCTCAGTCAAAAGCCAGCCTTGCGGCTGGCTTTTTGCTATCAGCGCGACGGAGTTATTCTGTCTGCGCCACTGATTGCCAATGTGATGCTAATAGTGCGGAGGCGGTGCTTCTTCTGCTGGCGAGGCCATCATAGAAGACTGAGATTCTCGCAGTTTATCGGTCAATAATCGTAGATGCTCCCGCAGTTTGGTTATTTCCATCTGGTGCTCCGTCACGATCAAATTGAGCTCCTCAATAGTCACTTCCTGAAATGCCAGCCGGCTCTCTAGCATTTCCAGCCGTTGTTCAAACAGGGATTGTTCCATTTTAGTTACCTCTTATGACTGCAAACCATATCCTTTGGCCACTTTCCATCCAGTGATAATATGGGAAAAGGCAGGGGGGGATTCTACCTGTAAAACGCCATGATGACCCCGCAAGGGTCAAGATATCGATAAAACGAAACTTCTTGTAGTAAAAAAAGTCTTAATATCACTTAATAGCAGCTGCATAGAGATTGTTTTGTGTTCGCACAGACAGTTATAGTACAAATTACACTTATAATCGTTGCTTGGGGTAAGTGTCCTTAAGCCAATGGAGAAATGGATGAAATCACTGTTTAAAGTAACGCTACTGGCTACGACCATGGCGCTGACCCTGAATACCTCTGCTACTTTTGCTGCTGAAACAGCTAAAACTGCTGATGCCGCAGCAACGACAAATAGCGCATTTAAGAATGATGACCAGCAATCAGCATATGCATTAGGTGCTTCCCTAGGGCGTTACATGGATAACTCCCTGAAAGAACAGGAAAAACTTGGCATTAAACTGGATAAAGACCAGCTGATCGCGGGTGTACAGGATGCCTTTGCGAGCAAAAGCAAACTGACTGACGAAGAAATCGAAAAAACCTTGCAAGGTTTTGAAGCGCGCGTAAAAGCTTCTGCTCAGGCCAAAATGGAGCAGGATGCCAAAGAAAACGCCGATAAAGGCGCGAAATACCGTGAAACCTTCGCAAAAGAAAAAGATGTGAAGAAAACCGCATCTGGCCTGCTGTACAAAGTAGAGAAAGTCGGTACCGGTGATGCGCCAAAAGACAGCGACACCGTTGTAGTTAACTACAAAGGGACACTGACCGATGGGACTGAGTTTGATAACTCTTACAAACGTGGTGAGCCCCTGTCTTTCCGTCTTGATGGTGTTATCCCAGGCTGGACCGAAGGCCTGAAGCAAATCAAGAAAGGCGGCAAGATAACGCTGGTTATCCCACCAGAGCTGGCTTACGGCAAAACTGGCGTCCCAGGTATTCCAGCCAACTCTACTCTAGTATTTGATGTCGAGTTGCTGGATGTGAAAGCCGCGCCTAAGGCTGATGCTCAAGAACAGCAACCTGCTGCTGCGGATACAAAAGCTAAGAAGTAATTTAGCGTATTGGTTGCCGTAGAGTAGTGCCCGGTGATACTCATAACCGCCGCGATAATTGTCGTGGCGGTTTTTTTTGCGGTATATCTATCAATTCGCACTTCCGCTCGTTGATAACTTGACGATTTATAGCTTGTGGGCTTAACGTCAATACCACGCGCGAACGCAAGGATTTTATCTCGGCATATTTGCTAGACTTAAAGTCTAAGATATTGAGTTATGAGTCTGCCAACGATATTGAGACAGGCTTTACGTAGAGGATGGTGTCTTCGATGTCTAATTCGCTTCTCAGTAGCGAAACCAGTGAACTGGATTTACTGGATGAACGTCCGTTCAGTCAGACGGACCATGAAATACTCAAGTCATATGAAGCTATCGTTGATGGCTTGGCGATGCTTATTGGCAGCCACTGTGAGATTGTCCTGCATTCACTGGAAGACCTGAAAAGCTCTGCAGTCAGAATTGCCAATGGTGAACACACCGGCCGGCAGATTGGTTCCCCAATAACCGATCTGGCCCTGCGGATGTTGCACGACATGGCGGGGGCTGACAGCAGTGTTTCAAGGGCTTATTTCACGCGGGCCAAAAGCGGTGTGCTGATGAAATCAGTCACTATCGCCATCCGTAACCGCGACCAGCGGGTTATTGGTTTGCTGTGCATTAACATGAATCTGGATGTGCCTTTCTCACAAATCATTCAGACATTTATGCCGCCGGAAACCCAAGAAGTCCCTTCCTCCGTCAACTTTGCCTCATCAGTTGATGACCTGGTAGCACAGACATTGGAGTTCACCATTGAGGAAGTAAATGCCGATCGCAATGTTTCTAACAATGCAAAGAACCGTCAGGTGGTTCTCAATCTATACGAAAAAGGTATTTTTGATATCAAAGATGCCATTAATCAGGTTGCTGAGCGGCTAAATATTTCTAAACACACCGTTTATCTCTACATTCGCCAGTTTAAAAGTGGCGATCTTATTGGGCATGATCGTTGATGTCAGGGGTGAATAGGGCGAAATACTGCCTGCTGGTGACGGGGCCAGCATACGGCACCCAGCAGGCCAGCAGTGCCTATCAGTTTGCACAAGCTGTGATAAATTCCGGTCATCATTTGGTTAGTGTTTTCTTCTATCGTGAAGGTGTTTTGAATGCTAACCAATTAACTGCCCCGGCTAATGATGAATTTGACTTGGTGCGCGCATGGCAAAAATTGGCGACTGAACAGGCTGTTACATTGAATGTCTGTGTGGCGGCGGCATTGCGGCGCGGCATTAGTGACCAACATGAAGCTGACCAACTCAATTTAGCGGCGGCGAATCTGCAACCCGGTTTTACCCTAAGCGGCTTGGGGGCACTGGCAGAAGCGGCATTAACCTGTGACCGTATGGTGCAATTCTAATGGCCATGAAGCGCATCGCTTTTGTTTTCACCCAAGGCCCTCATGGTAACTCGGCGGGGCGGGAGGGGTTGGATGCTTTGCTCGCCACATCAGCGTTGAGTGAGGATTTAGGCGTATTCTTCATCTCTGATGGCGTATTGCAATTGCTCCCTCAGCAGCAGCCAGAAAAAATTCTTGCCAGAAACTATATCGCCACTTTCGGTGTCTTACCCCTGTACGATGTCGAGAATTATTATATCTGTGAAGCCTCATTGCAGCAGCGCGGATTAAGCGAAGTGACGGATTGGGTACTTGATGTCGAGGTATTATCTCCGGTAAATTTACGCCGCCAATTGGCAAATTATGAAGTTGTGCTGACTTTTTAATGGGATTTGGGAAGCCATAATGCTTTATACCGTCAGTCATTCCCCTTATCACTGCGATTTATCGGCATTACTGAGATTAGTCACAGCTGAAGATGAAATTCTATTTCTGCAAGATGGGGTGATGACTGTTTTGAAAAATAGTGAAAGTCTTAACCTATTGTTAAATAACCCCACTTCGCTATTTGTATTGGAAAATGATGTTATTGCGCGCGGCTTATCTGGTCAAATTTCAGACAGCGCTACGCTAATCGGTTATAATCAATTCGTGGATTTGACCCTAAAACATCAGCAGCAACTGGCATGGTAATGCAGTCAATGCTGTATATTTCTTGACACCTTAGATAGTCAGCCATAAAATTCTGCGTCCTCGTTCTCTGCCTGTTGTGCAAACGAGGGGGATTTATCACGTGTTTACGAAGCAAAAAACCAGGAGCTTTTTTAATAATGGCAACGATTAACCAGCTGGTTCGCAAGCCACGCAGCATGAAGGTTGCTAAAAGCAACGTTCCTGCGCTGGAAGCATGCCCGCAGAAACGTGGTGTATGTACCCGCGTATATACAACCACTCCGAAAAAACCTAACTCCGCACTGCGTAAAGTTTGCCGTGTGCGTTTAACTAACGGTTTTGAAGTCACCTCCTACATTGGCGGTGAAGGTCATAACCTGCAGGAACACTCCGTGATCCTGATCCGTGGCGGTCGTGTTAAAGACTTGCCAGGTGTGCGTTACCACACCGTTCGCGGCGCGCTTGACTGCTCAGGTGTTAAAGACCGTAAGCAATCACGTTCTAAGTACGGCGTGAAGAAGCCAAAGGCTTAATGGTTCTCCGTTAAGTAAGGCCAAACATTTTCACATTAATGTCAAAATAAACTCTTAGAGTTTTGGACAACCCTGAATTAACAACGGAGTATTTCCATGCCACGTCGTCGTGTAATTGGCCAACGTAAAATTTTACCAGATCCTAAGTTCGGATCTGAATTGTTGGCTAAATTTGTAAATATCCTGATGGTAGATGGTAAAAAATCTACTGCAGAAGCAATCGTCTATACCGCGCTGGAGACCCTGGCTCAGCGTTCTGGTAAAGATTTTCTGGAAGCTTTCGAAGTAGCTCTGGACAACGTGCGCCCGACTGTCGAAGTTAAGTCTCGCCGCGTTGGTGGTTCTACTTATCAGGTACCAGTTGAAGTTCGTCCGGTTCGTCGTAATGCCTTGGCAATGCGCTGGATCGTTGATGCTGCTCGTAAACGCGGTGATAAATCCATGGCTTTGCGCTTGGCGAATGAACTGTCTGACGCAGCAGAGAACAAAGGTTCTGCTGTTAAGAAACGTGAAGACGTTCACCGTATGGCCGAAGCTAACAAGGCGTTCGCCCACTACCGCTGGTAATCCCACGCGATAGTTTTGCTAACCATGCGGGTGCTCAACAGCCAACCCGCATGGGTTAACCGAACGAACGCCCTAGGAATAGAGGAATCAAATGGCTCGTAAAACACCCATTGAGCGCTATCGTAATATCGGTATCAGCGCTCACATCGACGCCGGTAAGACAACCACTACCGAACGTATCCTGTTTTACACCGGTGTAAATCATAAAATCGGTGAAGTTCATGACGGCGCAGCCACCATGGACTGGATGGAACAGGAGCAGGAGCGTGGTATTACCATTACTTCTGCGGCTACTACCTGCTTCTGGTCTGGTATGGCTAAACAGTACGAACCACATCACGTCAATATCATTGACACCCCTGGGCACGTTGACTTCACCATCGAAGTAGAACGTTCCATGCGTGTTCTTGATGGCGCGGTAATGGTTTACTGTGCAGTTGGTGGTGTTCAGCCACAGTCTGAGACCGTATGGCGTCAGGCGAACAAATATAAAGTTCCACGTATCGCGTTCGTTAACAAAATGGACCGTATGGGTGCGAATTTCCTGAAAGTTGTTGGTCAGATTAAATCTCGTCTGGGCGCGAATCCAGTTCCATTGCAACTGGCTATCGGCGCGGAAGAGAAATTCACCGGTGTTATCGATCTGGTGAAAATGAAAGCGATCAACTGGAATGATGCTGATCAGGGCGTGACCTTCGAATACGAAGATATCCCGGCTGATATGGTTGAACTGGCTAAAGAATGGCACCAGAATCTGGTTGAATCTGCTGCAGAAGCGTCAGAAGAGCTGATGGACAAATACTTGGGCGGCGAAGAGCTGACCGAAGAAGAAATCAAGAAAGCTCTGCGTCAACGCGTTCTGCGTAACGAAATTATCTTGGTTACCTGTGGTTCTGCGTTTAAAAACAAAGGCGTACAGGCAATGCTGGATGCAGTTATCGACTATCTGCCAGCACCAACTGATGTCGAAGCAATCAATGGTATTCTGGACGACGGTAAAGATACTCCGGCAGTTCGTCATTCTGACGACAAAGAGCCGTTCTCTGCACTGGCGTTCAAAATTGCTACCGACCCGTTTGTGGGTAACTTGACGTTCTTCCGTGTGTACTCTGGTGTTGTAAACTCCGGTGACACTGTGCTGAACTCAGTACGTTCACAGCGTGAGCGTCTGGGCCGTATCGTACAGATGCACGCCAACAAACGTGAAGAGATCAAAGAAGTTCGTGCCGGCGATATTGCAGCAGCGATTGGTCTGAAAGACGTGACGACGGGTGACACTCTGTGTGATCCTGCTAGTCCGATCATCTTGGAACGTATGGAGTTCCCAGAGCCAGTAATCTCTGTTGCCGTTGAACCAAAAACCAAAGCCGACCAAGAAAAAATGGGTATGGCTCTGGGTCGTCTGGCAAAAGAAGATCCATCATTCCGCGTTTGGACTGACGAAGAATCTGGTCAGACTATCATCGCAGGTATGGGTGAGCTGCACTTGGATATTCTGGTTGACCGTATGCGCCGCGAATTTAACGTGGAAGCAAACGTCGGTAAACCTCAGGTTGCCTACCGTGAAACTATCCGCGAAACCGTTAAGGACGTGGAAGGTAAGCACGCTAAACAATCAGGCGGTCGTGGTCAGTACGGTCATGTTGTTATCGACATGTCTCCGTTGCCACCGGGTGGTGCTGGATATGAATTCGTCAACGAAATCGTTGGTGGTTCTATTCCTAAAGAGTTCATCCCTGCTGTTGATAAAGGTATCCAGGAACAACTGAAAGCCGGTCCTCTGGCTGGTTACCCGGTTGTTGACGTTAAAATCCGTCTGCACTACGGTTCTTACCATGACGTTGACTCCTCAGAATTGGCGTTTAAATTAGCCGGTTCTATCGCCTTTAAAGAAGGGTTCAAACGAGCTAAACCAGTTCTGCTTGAGCCAATCATGAAGGTTGAAGTCGAAACCCCTGAAGATTACATGGGTGACGTAATGGGCGACCTTAACCGTCGTCGTGGTATCATCGAAGGTATGGAAGATACTGCTACCGGTAAAACCGTTCGCGTCAAGGTTCCGTTGTCTGAAATGTTCGGTTATGCTACTGACCTGCGTTCTCAGACTCAGGGCCGTGCTTCTTACTCTATGGAATTCCTGGAGTATGCAGAAGCACCTAGTAACGTCGCTAAAGCCGTTATCGAAGCCCGTGGCAAATAAGCTTTCGGGTTTAAAACAATGATCCAGTGCTCTCTCATCAGTGGGAGAGCACAAGAGTAAGGAATATAGTCGTGTCTAAAGAAAAATTTGAACGTACCAAACCCCATGTAAACGTCGGTACTATCGGCCACGTTGACCATGGTAAAACTACCCTGACTGCAGCAATCACCACCGTTTTGGCTAAAACCTACGGCGGTAGCGCTCGTGCTTTCGATCAGATCGATAACGCACCAGAAGAAAAAGCACGTGGTATCACCATCAACACTTCTCACGTTGAATATGACACCCCGTCACGCCACTATGCGCACGTTGACTGCCCAGGGCACGCCGACTACGTTAAAAACATGATCACCGGTGCTGCTCAGATGGACGGCGCTATCCTGGTTGTTGCTGCAACTGATGGCCCTATGCCACAGACTCGTGAGCACATCCTGTTGGGTCGTCAGGTTGGCGTTCCTTACATCATCGTATTCATGAACAAATGTGACATGGTTGATGATGAAGAGTTGCTGGAACTGGTAGAAATGGAAGTTCGTGAACTTCTTTCTGCTTACGATTTCCCAGGCGATGACCTGCCAGTTGTCCGTGGTTCTGCTCTGAAAGCGCTGGAAGGCGAAGCTGAGTGGGAAGCTAAAATCATCGAACTGGCTGGCTACCTGGATTCTTACATCCCAGAACCAGAACGTGCTATCGACAAGCCGTTCCTGCTGCCAATCGAAGACGTATTCTCCATCTCCGGCCGTGGTACTGTAGTGACTGGTCGTGTAGAGCGCGGTATCGTTAAAGTTGGTGAAGAAGTAGAAATCGTTGGTATCAAAGATACTGCTAAATCTACTTGTACTGGCGTTGAAATGTTCCGCAAACTGCTGGACGAAGGCCGTGCTGGTGAGAACGTGGGTGTTCTGCTGCGTGGTATCAAACGTGAAGATATCGAACGTGGTCAAGTACTTGCTAAACCAGGTTCTATCAAGCCACACACTACCTTTGAATCAGAAGTTTATATTCTGAGCAAAGATGAAGGCGGCCGTCATACTCCGTTCTTCAAAGGCTACCGTCCTCAGTTCTACTTCCGTACTACTGACGTAACCGGTACCATCGAACTGCCAGAAGGCGTTGAAATGGTGATGCCAGGTGACAACATCAACATGGTTGTTACTCTGATTCACCCAATCGCGATGGACGACGGTCTGCGTTTCGCAATCCGTGAAGGCGGCCGTACTGTAGGCGCTGGTGTTGTTGCTAAAGTTATCGCTTAATTGTTTTATTGATTAATTATTTTATTGATCAAGTAGAGGGCGCTTCGGCGCCCTTTTTTATTGCCCAAAGTTAATAATCTTAATTGAAATAACTCGCATTCTTATTTACACTAGAAATACTGGTTAAGAAGTGAGTCATTTTATGTATGTTTGCCTGTGTAATGCGGTATCAGACAAAGTTATCCGTAAAGCTGTACGTCAGCACCATCCACATACCATCCAGCAGTTGCGTCAATTAGTCCCAATTGGCACCGACTGCGGGAAGTGCATTCGACAGGCCAGAGAAATCTTGATTGAGGAACGAGCTAATATTCCAGAAATGAATGATGTTGCCTAATAGTTAGCAGGGAGAAGTTTTCCCCACACTTTGCCATCTGGTACTACACTTTTAGTACTGGAAGCGGAGGGTATAGCTATGAAAGGTGATAAAAAGATAATTGCACATCTCAATAAACTGCTCGGCAACGAGTTAGTTGCCATCAATCAATATTTTCTCCACGCCCGCATGTTTAAAAACTGGGGATTGATGCGCCTTAATGATAAGGAGTATAACGAGTCCATCGATGAAATGAAACATGCGGATAAATATATCGAGCGCATCTTATTCCTCGAGGGCATACCTAACTTACAGGATTTAGGTAAGCTGAATATTGGGGAGGATGTTGAGGAGATACTGAAGTCAGATTTGGCCCTCGAATTGGCTGGTGCTAAGGATCTGCGTGAGGGGATTGCCTACGCGGACTCTATTCATGACTATGTTAGCCGCGATTTGCTGAAAGAAATTCTGGCCGAAGAAGAAGGGCACATTGATTGGCTTGAGACCGAGCTTAGTCTGATTGACCGTCTGGGAATACAAAACTACTCCCAAGCCCAGCTGGCAAAAGACTAATTCCTCGCAGTTTATCCAGCAATAATATTTCTAGTCAAAAGAGTGAGCGCGGTATTGGCCTCACTCTTTCTCTTCATTAAAGTCCTTCAAATAGCTTTATTCTTTCTCGATTAAATTATCTAGTAAGTTTTTGCATAGATTTTCAACACCAGCTTGCTTCCTGCTGGTATTTACGTATAATGCGCGGGCCTACCTAATCTTGATAGGTCAGATTGAAACTAATCTGTCGGTTGCAGCCTAGTGTTGGAGCCGAACAATACTCCCGATATGGGGGTTATATGTTGAACGATTACACTCCCCCATCAATCGAAATGGGTGCGAGGAGTAATCATTTACGTTTATAAATAATTGGAGCTCTGGTCTCATGCAGAACCAAAGAATCCGTATCCGCCTGAAAGCGTTTGATCATCGTTTGATCGATCAATCAACTGCGGAAATCGTCGAGACTGCCAAGCGCACTGGTGCGCAGGTTCGTGGTCCGATCCCGCTGCCAACTCGCAAAGAGCGCTTTACTGTTCTGGTTTCTCCGCACGTCAATAAAGATGCGCGCGATCAGTACGAAATTCGCACTCACAAGCGTCTGGTTGACATCGTTGAGCCAACCGAGAAAACCGTTGATGCTCTGATGCGTCTGGATCTGGCTGCCGGTGTAGACGTGCAGATCAGCCTGGGTTAATCAGGTCATTGAGCGATTGAGAGGTTGAAACAATGATTGGTTTAGTCGGTAAAAAAGTGGGCATGACTCGTATCTTCACTGAAGATGGCGTTTCAATCCCAGTAACTGTTATCGAAATTGAAGCGAACCGCGTAACTCAGGTCAAAAGCCTGGAGAACGACGGATACCGTGCTGTGCAAGTAACTACCGGTGCTAAAAAAGCTAACCGCGTTACTAAACCAGAAGCGGGTCATTTCGCGAAAGCTGGCGTAGAAGCTGGCCGTGGTCTGTGGGAATTCCGCCTTGCAGAAGGTCAAGAATTTACTGCTGGTCAAGAAATTAGCGTCGAAATTTTTGCAGACGTTAAGAAAGTCGACGTTACAGGTACGTCTAAAGGTAAAGGTTTTGCCGGTACTGTTAAGCGCTGGAACTTCCGTACCCAAGATGCTACCCATGGTAACTCCTTGTCTCACCGCGTTCCGGGTTCTATCGGTCAAAACCAGACTCCGGGCAAAGTGTTCAAAGGCAAGAAAATGGCTGGCCACCTGGGTGACGAGCGTGTAACCGTTCAAAGCCTGGATGTAGTACGTGTTGACGCTGAGCGCAACCTGCTGTTGGTTAAGGGTGCTGTACCGGGCGCAACCGGTGGCAACCTGATCGTTAAACCAGCTGTGAAGGCGTAAGGGGATAGCAATGGAATTAGTATTGAAAGACGCGCAAGGCGCGCTGACTGTTTCCGAAACTACCTTCGGTCGTGATTTCAACGAAGCGCTGGTACATCAGGTTGTTGTTGCTTATGCAGCAGGTGCCCGTCAAGGTACCCGTGCTCAGAAGACCCGCGCTGAAGTGACTGGTTCCGGTAAAAAACCGTGGCGCCAGAAAGGTACCGGCCGTGCGCGTTCTGGTTCTGTAAAGAGCCCGATCTGGCGTTCAGGTGGTGTGACCTTCGCTGCGAAGCCTCAGGACCACAGTCAAAAAGTAAACAAAAAGATGTACCGCGGCGCGCTGAAAAGCATTCTGTCCGAATTGGTACGTCAAGATCGTCTGATCATTGTCGAAAAATTCTCTGTTGAAGCACCTAAAACTAAGTTGCTGGCGCAGAAATTGAAAGATATGGCTCTGGAAGATGTGCTGATCGTAACGGGTGAACTGGACGAGAACTTGTTCTTGGCAGCTCGCAACCTGTACAAGGTTGACGTTCGCGATGTAGCCGGTATCGACCCAGTTAGCCTGATCGCCTTCGACAAAGTGGTTATGACTGCTGATGCTGTGAAGCAAGTTGAGGAGATGCTGGCATGATTCGTGAAGAACGTCTGCTGAAAGTACTGCGCGCGCCGCATGTATCTGAAAAAGCGTCCGCTGCGATGGAAAAGAATAACACCATCGTTCTCAAAGTTGCCAAAGACGCGACCAAAGCAGAAATTAAAGCTGCAGTGCAGAAACTGTTTGAAGTCGAAGTCGAAGACGTTAACACCTTGCTGGTTAAAGGCAAGAGTAAGCGTCACGGTCAGCGTGTTGGTCGTCGTAGCGACTGGAAAAAAGCTTACGTCACCCTGAAAGAAGGCCAGAATCTGGACTTCATCGGCGGCGCAGAGTAAGTCGGAGGAGTAAACAATGGCAATTGTTAAATGTAAACCTACATCTCCGGGTCGTCGCCACGTTGTTAAAGTGGTTAACCCTGAGCTGCACAAGGGTAAGCCTTATGCCCCGTTGCTTGAGAAATTAAGCAAAAGCGGTGGCCGTAACAACAATGGCCGTATCACTACCCGTCATATCGGTGGTGGCCACAAGCAGCATTATCGTCTGGTTGACTTCAAACGCAACAAAGATGGTATCCCTGCAGTGGTAGAGCGTCTGGAGTACGATCCGAACCGTTCCGCGAATATCGCGTTGGTTCTGTACAAAGACGGCGAACGCCGTTATATCCTGGCGCCTAAAGGCCTGAAAGCTGGTGACCAGATTCAATCTGGTGTTGATGCTGCAATCAAGACAGGTAACACCCTGCCGATGCGCAACATCCCAGTTGGTTCAACGGTTCATAACGTAGAAATGAAACCAGGTAAAGGCGGCCAAATGGCTCGTTCTGCTGGTGCATACGTTCAGATCGTTGCTCGTGACGGTTCCTACGTTACTCTGCGTCTGCGCTCCGGCGAAATGCGCAAGGTTCAAGCTGATTGCCGCGCCACCTTAGGTGAAGTCGGTAACGCTGAACACATGCTGCGTGTCCTGGGTAAAGCAGGTGCCAGTCGTTGGCGTGGTATTCGTCCTACCGTTCGCGGTACGGCGATGAACCCGGTAGATCACCCACACGGTGGTGGTGAAGGTCGTAACTTTGGTAAGCACCCGGTAACTCCGTGGGGCGTTCAAACCAAAGGTAAGAAGACCCGTAGCAACAAGCGTACTGATAAGTTCATCGTACGTCGCCGTAGTAAAAAATAATTAGAGGATAAGCCATGCCACGTTCTCTCAAGAAAGGTCCCTTCATTGACCTGCACTTGCTGAAGAAGGTAGAGAAAGCGGTGGAAAGCGGAGACAAGAAGCCAATTCGGACTTGGTCCCGTCGTTCAACGGTCTTTCCAAATATGATCGGTTTGACCATCGCTGTCCATAATGGTCGTCAGCACGTTCCTGTTTTTGTTTCCGATGAAATGGTCGGTCACAAATTGGGTGAATTCGCGCCGACCCGTACTTATCGCGGCCATGCGGCCGATAAAAAGGCTAAAAAGCGCTAAGGTAGGAGGAAGAGATGGAAACTATCGCTAAACATCGCCACGCTCGTTCTTCTGCTCAGAAGGTTCGCTTGGTAGCGGACCTGATTCGCGGTAAGAAAGTGTCGCAAGCTCTGGAAACTCTGACCTATACCAACAAAAAAGCTGCTGGTTTGGTTAAGAAGGTACTAGAGTCTGCCATTGCTAACGCAGAACACAACGATGGCGCTGACATCGATGATCTGAAAGTCACGAAGATCTTCGTAGACGAAGGCCCTAGCATGAAGCGCATTATGCCGCGTGCAAAAGGTCGTGCAGATCGCATCCTGAAGCGCACCAGCCACATTACTGTGGTTGTGTCCGATCGCTGAGACTCTGGAGACTAGCAATGGGTCAGAAAGTACATCCTAATGGTATTCGACTAGGTATTGTCAAAGCTTGGAACTCTACCTGGTACGCAAATACCAAAGAATTCGCTGACAACCTGGACAGCGACTTTAAAGTTCGCCAATTCCTGACTAAGGAATTAGCGAAAGCTTCCGTTTCTCGCATCGTTATCGAGCGTCCAGCGAAGAGCATACGTGTGACTATTCACACTGCTCGCCCTGGCATCGTTATCGGCAAGAAAGGCGAAGATGTCGAAAAACTGCGTAAGGTCGTAGCGGATATCGCTGGCGTTCCTGCACAGATTAACATCGCCGAAGTCCGTAAACCGGAACTGGACGCAAAATTGGTTGCTGATAGCATCACTTCACAGCTGGAACGTCGTGTTATGTTCCGTCGTGCTATGAAGCGTGCTGTACAGAACGCAATGCGTCTTGGCGCTAAAGGTATCAAAGTTGAAGTAAGCGGCCGTCTTGGCGGTGCTGAAATCGCGCGTACCGAATGGTACCGTGAAGGTCGTGTTCCGTTGCATACACTGCGTGCGGATATCGATTACAACACATCTGAAGCGCACACCACTTATGGTGTAATCGGCGTTAAGGTATGGATCTTCAAAGGTGAGATCTTGGGTGGTATGGCTGCTGTTGAACAACCGGAACCGGCTGCTCAACCTAAAAAGCAGCAGCGTAAAGGCCGCAAGTAAGGAGAATCGCTGATGTTACAACCAAAGCGTACAAAATTCCGTAAGATGCACAAAGGCCGTAACCGTGGCCTGGCGCAAGGTACGGATGTTAGCTTCGGTGAGTTCGGCCTGAAAGCTTGTGGCCGTTGCCGCCTGACGGCTCGTCAAATCGAAGCAGCCCGTCGTGCGATGACACGTGCAATTAAGCGTCAAGGTAAGGTCTGGATCCGTGTATTCCCGGACAAACCGATCACCGAGAAGCCGCTCGAAGTGCGTATGGGTAAAGGTAAGGGTAACGTAGAGTATTGGGTTGCCCTGATCCAGCCAGGAAAAGTTTTATTTGAAATGGCTGGTGTGCCGGAAGAAACTGCTCGCGAAGCATTTAAGCTCGCAGCAGCGAAACTGCCTGTAGGAACCACCTTTGTAACTAAGACGGTGATGTAATGAAAGCACAAGAGCTGCGTGAAAAAAGCGTTGAAGAGCTGAACACTGAGCTGCTCAACCTGCTGCGTGAGCAATTTAATTTGCGCATGCAGGCGGCTAGTGGCCAGCTGCAACAAACTCACCTGTCGAAACAAGTGCGTCGTAATATCGCACGTGTTAAGACTTTACTGACTGAAAAGGCGGGTGCGTAATGACTGACCAAATCCGTACTCTGCAAGGTCGCGTAGTTAGTGACAAAATGGAGAAATCCATGGTTGTTGCTATCGAGCGTGTGGTGAAGCACCCGATTTACGGGAAATTCATCCGTCGTACGACGAAATTGCATGTACATGACGAGAACAATGAATGTGGTATCGGTGACGTGGTAGAAATCCGCGAATGCCGTCCATTGTCAAAGACTAAGTCTTGGACACTTGTTCGCGTTGTAGAGAAAGCGATTCTGTAATAGAGTAGCTGGCTCGAACATAATAAGCGGCTCAGAAAATGGGCCGCTTATTTTTTCTACCCACTTTTTCCTATCAAAGGATGTGGAACCGGTGTTATAATGCCGCGCCCTCATTAGTGGGGCTTTTAAACGACCTATTCTGGGTCCTAAAGTAGTAGTTGACATTAGCGGAGCACTAACATGATCCAAGAACAGACTATGCTGAACGTGGCCGACAACTCCGGTGCACGTCGCGTAATGTGTATCAAGGTTCTAGGTGGCTCGCACCGTCGCTACGCAGGCATCGGCGACATCATCAAGATCACCATCAAGGAAGCAATTCCTCGTGGCAAGGTGAAGAAAGGCGATGTTCTGAAGGCGGTAGTGGTGCGCACCAAGAAGGGTGTACGTCGCCCGGACGGTTCTGTCATTCGCTTCGATGGCAACGCTTGTGTTATTTTAAATAATAACAGCGAGCAGCCAATCGGCACGCGTATTTTTGGGCCGGTAACTCGTGAACTGCGTAATGAGAAGTTCATGAAAATTATCTCTCTGGCACCAGAAGTACTCTAAGGAGCGAACCATGGCAGCGAAAATCCGTCGTGATGACGAAGTTATCGTGCTAACCGGGAAAGACAAAGGTAAGCGCGGTAAAGTAAAGAATGTCCTGTCTGCTGGTAAGGTCATTGTTGAAGGTATCAACCTGGTTAAAAAACATCAGAAGCCGGTTCCGGCCCTGAACCAACCAGGCGGCATTGTTGAAAAAGAAGCTGCAATTCAAGTTTCCAACATTGCGCTGTTCAACGCGACAACCGGTAAGGCTGACCGTGTAGGCTTTAGATTCGAAGACGGCAAAAAAGTCCGTTTCTTTAAATCTAATAGCGAAACTATCAAGTAATTTGGAGTAATACGATGGCGAAACTGCATGATTACTACAAAGACGAGGTGGTCAAACAACTGATGTCTCAGTTTGACTACAACTCTGTCATGCAAGTCCCTCGGGTCGAGAAGATCACCCTGAATATGGGTGTTGGTGAAGCGATCGCTGACAAGAAACTGCTGGATAATGCAGCAGCTGACTTGGCAGCAATCTCCGGTCAAAAGCCGTTTATCACCAAAGCACGCAAATCTGTTGCAGGCTTCAAAATCCGTCAGGGCTATCCGATCGGCTGTAAAGTGACCCTGCGTGGCGAACGCATGTGGGAATTCTTAGAGCGTCTGATTTCCATTGCTGTACCTCGTATCCGTGACTTCCGTGGCTTGTCCGCTAAGTCATTCGATGGTCGTGGTAACTACAGCATGGGTGTGCGCGAGCAGATCATCTTCCCGGAAATCGACTACGATAAAGTCGATCGTGTACGTGGCTTGGATATTACCATTACCACTACTGCGAAATCCGATGATGAAGGCCGTGCATTATTGGCTGCTTTTAAATTCCCATTCCGCAAGTAAGGTAGGGTTGACTTATGGCAAAGCAATCAATGAAAGCACGCGAAGTCGTTCGCGTAAAACTAGCTAATAAATACCGCGCTCAACGCGAGGAATTAAAAGCTATTATCTCTGGTGTGAACTCATCCGATGAAGATCGTTGGAATGCTGTTCTGAAGCTGCAGTCTCTGCCGCGTGATTCCAGCCCGTCCCGTCAGCGTAATCGCTGCAACCAAACTGGTCGTCCGCATGGTTTCCTGCGGAAGTTCGGGTTGAGCCGTATTAAAGTCCGTGAAACCGCAATGCGCGGTGAAATCCCGGGCCTTAAAAAGGCTAGCTGGTAATTGTCACCAATTGAATCACGGGAGTAAAGACAGATGAGCATGCAAGATCCGATCGCGGATATGCTGACCCGTATCCGTAACGGTCAAGCCGCAAACAAAGTTGCGGTCACCATGCCTTCCTCCAAGCTGAAAGTGGCAATTGCCAACGTTCTGAAGGAAGAAGGTTTTATTGAAGATTTTAAAGTCGAAGGCGACACCAAGCCTGTACTGGAATTAGCACTTAAGTATTTCCAGGGCAAGGCAGTGGTAGAAAGCATTCAACGTATCAGCCGTCCAGGTCTGCGCATCTATAAGAAAAAAGATGAGCTGCCAAAAGTTATGGCCGGTTTGGGTATCGCTGTTATTTCTACCTCTAAAGGTGTTATGACCGATCGTGCAGCTCGCCAAGCAGGTCTTGGTGGCGAGATTATCTGCTACGTAGCTTAATTCGGGAGGAAAGAATGTCTCGTGTTGCAAAAGCACCCGTCGTCATTCCTGCCGGCGTAGAGGTAAAACTCAACGGTCAGGTTATTTCGATAAAGGGTAAGAACGGCGAGCTGACTCGTACCGTCCATAGCGCTGTTGAAGTTAAGCAAGAAGAAAATACACTGACTTTCGCTCCACGCGAAGGCGCTGTAGACGGTTGGGCCCAAGCGGGTACCACTCGTGCACTGCTTAATGCAATGGTCGTTGGTGTTACCGAAGGCTTCACTAAGAAGCTTCAATTGGTAGGTGTAGGTTACCGTGCCGCAGTTAAAGGCAACGTGGTGAATTTAGCTTTAGGCTTCTCTCACCCAGTTGACCATGAATTGCCGGCTGGCATCACTGCAGAGTGCCCGACCCAAACTGAAATCGTGCTGAAAGGCGCTGATAAGCAGGTGATTGGTCAGGTTGCAGCAGATCTGCGTGCCTACCGTCGTCCTGAGCCTTATAAAGGCAAGGGTGTCCGTTACGCCGACGAAGTCGTGCGTACCAAAGAGGCTAAGAAGAAGTAAGGTAACACTATGGATAAGAAAGCAGCTCGTATCCGTCGTGCGACCCGCGCACGCCGCAAGCTCAAAGAACTGGGTGCGACTCGCCTGGTGGTACATCGTACCCCACGCCATATTTACGCGCAGGTTATTGCACCAAACGGTTCTGAAATTTTGGTCGCCGCTTCTACTGTAGAAAAAGCTATCAATGAGCAATTGAAGTACGCCGGCAACAAAGATGCCGCAGCAGCTGTAGGCAAAACTATTGCTGAGCGCGCGTTGGAAAAAGGGATTACGAAAGTATCCTTTGACCGTTCCGGTTTCCAATATCATGGTCGAGTCCAGGCACTGGCAGATGCTGCCCGTGAAGCTGGCCTTCAGTTCTAAGGTAGAGGTGTAAGATGTCTCACATCGAAAAACAAGCTGGCGAACTGCAGGAAAAGCTGATCGCGGTAAACCGCGTATCTAAAACCGTAAAAGGTGGCCGTATTTTCAGCTTTACCGCACTGACAGTCGTTGGTGATGGTAACGGTCGCGTTGGTTTTGGCTACGGCAAAGCACGCGAAGTTCCGGCAGCGATCCAGAAAGCGATGGAAAAAGCCCGTCGCGCTATGATTAATGTTGCTTTGGATAACGGTACTCTGCAGCACCCTGTTAAAGGTGCTCACACGGGTTCTCGTGTATTCATGCAACCAGCTTCTGAAGGTACCGGTATCATCGCCGGTGGTGCAATGCGCGCCGTCTTGGAAGTTGCAGGGGTTCATAACGTACTCGCTAAAGCATATGGTTCTACTAACCCGATCAACGTGGTTCGTGCAACTATCGCTGCTTTAGAAGATATGAAATCCCCAGAAATGGTCGCTGCTAAGCGTGGTAAATCCGTCGAAGAAATTCTAGGGAAATAACCATGGCAAAGACTATTAAAGTAACTCAAACAAAAAGCAGTATCGGTCGTTTGCCAAAACATAAGGCAACCTTGATCGGTTTAGGTCTGCGTCGTATTGGTCATACTGTAGAGCGTGAGGATACTCCTGCTGTGCGTGGTATGGTCAACTTGGTTTCCTACATGGTTAAAGTTGAGGAGTAACAGATGCGTTTAAATACTCTGTCTCCGGCTGATGGTGCCAAGCATGCGCCGAAGCGTGTAGGTCGTGGTATTGGTTCTGGCCTGGGTAAAACCTCTGGTCGTGGTCACAAAGGTCAGAACTCACGTTCTGGCGGTGGCGTACGTCGTGGTTTTGAAGGTGGTCAGATGCCTTTATATCGTCGTTTGCCGAAATTCGGCTTCACCTCTCGCAAAGCGATGATCACGGCAGAAGTTCGTCTGTCTGAACTGGCTTTAGTGGAAGGCGACGTAATCGACCTGAACACGCTGAAAGCCGCTAACGTTGTTGGTACCCAGATTGAGTTCGCGAAAGTTATGCTTTCAGGCGAAATCACTCGTGCGGTAACTCTGCGTGGTCTGCGTGTCACCAAAGGCGCTCGTGCTGCTATCGAAGCTGCTGGCGGTAAAATTGAGGAATAAGTAGCAGATGGCTAAGCAACCAGGATTAGATTTTCAAAGTGCTAAAGGCGGATTAGGCGAACTGAAGCGCAGACTTTTGTTTGTTATCGGTGCGCTTATTGTTTTCCGTATCGGCTCTTTTATTCCGATTCCTGGTATCGATGCCACTGTGCTTGCTAAATTGCTCGAGCAACAGAGAGGCACCATCATTGAAATGTTTAACATGTTCTCTGGTGGTGCTCTCAGTCGTGCTTCTATCTTTGCCTTGGGTATCATGCCGTATATTTCGGCATCGATTATTATCCAACTGTTAACGGTGGTTCATCCGGCGCTGGCAGAAATAAAGAAAGAAGGGGAGGCTGGCCGTCGTAAGATTAGTCAGTATACCCGCTATGGCACGTTGGTATTGGCGATATTCCAATCTATCGGTATTGCTACCGGTTTACCGAATATGCCTGGGATGCAAGGTCTGGTAATCAATCCAGGCTTTGCTTTCTATTTTACCGCTGTTGTTAGCTTAGTCACCGGGACTATGTTCCTGATGTGGCTGGGTGAACAGATTACTGAACGGGGTATCGGCAACGGTATCTCAATCATAATCTTCGCTGGTATCGTTGCGGGTCTTCCACCTGCGATAGCGCATACCATCGAGCAAGCTCGGCAAGGCGACCTGCACTTCCTCCTGTTGCTGTTGGTTGCAGTATTAGTGTTTGCAGTAACCTTCTTCGTTGTTTTCATTGAACGTGGTCAGCGTCGTATCGTCGTTAACTATGCTAAACGTCAACAAGGTCGTCGTGTTTATGCAGCACAGAGCACACACTTACCGCTGAAAGTGAATATGGCCGGGGTTATCCCAGCAATCTTCGCTTCTAGCATAATTCTGTTCCCGGCCACGATTGCATCATGGTTTGGGGGTGGAACAGGTTGGAACTGGCTGACGACTATTTCGATGTATTTGCAGCCGGGACAGCCGCTTTATGTGTTACTCTATGCATCTGCAATCATCTTCTTCTGTTTCTTCTACACGGCGTTAGTATTCAATCCGCGTGAAACAGCAGATAACCTGAAGAAGTCCGGTGCATTCGTGCCAGGAATTCGTCCGGGAGAGCAAACGGCGAAGTACATCGATAAAGTAATGACGCGTCTAACCTTAATTGGTGCTATGTATATTACTTTTATCTGCCTGATCCCGGAGTTCATGCGTGACGCGATGAAAGTACCATTTTACTTTGGTGGTACCTCCCTACTTATCGTAGTGGTGGTCATCATGGACTTTATGGCTCAAGTGCAAACTCTGATGATGTCGAGTCAATATGAGTCTGCATTGAAGAAAGCAAACCTGAAAGGCTATAACCGCTGATTCAGGGATGTTTGAGAAGTTACGGAGAGTAAAAATGAAAGTTCGTGCTTCCGTCAAGAAATTATGTCGTAACTGCAAAATTGTTAAGCGTAACGGTGTCGTTCGCGTAATCTGCAGTGCCGAACCAAAGCATAAACAGCGTCAAGGCTGATTTATCTTGCATATTTTTCTTGCAAAGTTGGGTTGAGCTGGCTAGATTAGCCAGCCAATCTTTTGTATGTGACTGCAATGCTATTTGAGTATCCTGAAAACGGGCTTTTCAGAATGGTATTGCTGTATAAAATAGTAGGAGTGCATAGTGGCCCGTATAGCAGGCATTAACATTCCTGATCAGAAACATACCGTTATCGCGTTAACTGCGATCTACGGCATCGGTAAAACTCGCTCACAGGCTATCTGTGTTGCGGCGGGTATTGCTGAAAATGTTAAGATCAGTGAGCTGTCTGAAGAGCAAATCGAGAAGCTGCGTGACGAAGTTGCCAAGTACGTTGTAGAAGGTGATCTGCGTCGTGAGGTGACCCTGAGCATCAAGCGTCTGATGGACCTTGGGACTTATCGTGGTTTGCGTCATCGTCGTGGTCTACCAGTTCGCGGTCAGCGTACTAAGACCAACGCACGTACCCGTAAGGGTCCGCGTAAACCGATCAAGAAATAATCGGGGTGATTGAATAATGGCAAAGGCACCTATTCGTGCACGCAAGCGTGTAAGAAAGACAGTCTCTGACGGTGTGGCTCATATCCATGCTTCTTTCAACAACACCATCGTTACCATTACAGATCGTCAAGGTAACGCATTGGGTTGGGCAACAGCAGGTGGTTCCGGTTTCCGTGGATCTCGTAAGTCTACTCCGTTTGCAGCGCAAGTTGCAGCAGAGCGCTGCGCTGACGCAGTGAAAGAATACGGTATCAAGAATCTGGAAGTTATGGTTAAAGGACCTGGTCCGGGCCGTGAGTCTACTATCCGTGCGTTAAACGCGGCTGGTTTCCGCATCACTAATATTACTGATGTGACTCCGATCCCTCATAACGGTTGTCGTCCGCCGAAAAAGCGCCGCGTATAACGCTGCTTTTAGGTTTGTTGGAGAGAGAAAATGGCAAGATATTTGGGTCCTAAGCTCAAGCTGAGCCGTCGTGAGGGCACAGACCTGTTCCTTAAGTCTGGCGTTCGCGCGATTGACACCAAGTGTAAGATTGAACAACCACCTGGCCAGCACGGTGCGCGTAAACCGCGTCTGTCTGACTACGGTGTGCAGTTACGTGAGAAACAAAAAGTTCGCCGTATCTATGGTGTTCTAGAACGTCAATTCCGTAACTACTATAAAGAAGCAGCACGTCTGAAAGGCAACACAGGTGCAAACCTGTTGCAACTGCTGGAAGGTCGTCTGGATAACGTAGTTTACCGTATGGGCTTTGGCGCAACTCGTGCTGAATCACGTCAGCTGGTTAGTCATAAAGCTATCATGGTAAATGGTCGCGTTGTTAACATCGCTTCTTATCAGGTATCTCCGAATGACGTAGTCAGCATCCGTGAGAAAGCTAAAAAGCAGTCTCGTGTTAAGGCAGCTTTGGAGCTGGCTGAGCAGCGTGAAAAGCCGACTTGGCTGGAAGTTGATGCTGTTAAGATGGAAGGTGTGTTCAAACGTATTCCTGAACGTACTGATCTGTCTGCGGACATTAACGAACACCTGATCGTCGAGCTTTACTCCAAGTAAAGCTTAGTACCAAAGAGAGGACACAATGCAGGGTTCTGTGACAGAGTTTCTAAAACCGCGCCTGGTAGATATCGAGCAAGTCAGTTCGACGCACGCCAAGGTGACCCTTGAGCCGTTAGAGCGTGGCTTTGGCCATACTCTCGGCAACGCACTGCGCCGTATTCTGCTTTCATCTATGCCGGGTTGCGCGGTGACCGAGGTTGAGATTGATGGTGTACTGCATGAGTACAGCACCAAAGAAGGCGTACAGGAAGATATCCTGGAGATCCTGCTCAACCTGAAAGGGCTGGCGGTGAGAGTTCAGGGTAAAGATGAAGTTATTCTTACCCTGAATAAGTCTGGCATTGGCCCTGTGACTGCAGCCGATATCACCCATGATGGTGATGTCGAAATCGTCAAGCCGCAGCACGTTATCTGCCACCTGACCGATGAAAACGCAGCTATTAGCATGCGTATCAAAGTTCAACGTGGTCGTGGTTATGTGCCGGCTTCTGCCCGAATTCATTCGGAAGAAGATGAGCGCCCGATTGGTCGTCTGTTAGTAGACGCATGCTACAGCCCTGTAGAGCGAATTGCCTACAATGTTGAAGCAGCGCGTGTAGAACAGCGTACCGACCTGGACAAGTTGGTTATCGAGATGGAAACCAATGGCACGATCGATCCTGAAGAGGCGATCCGCCGTGCGGCAACTATCTTGGCTGAACAGCTTGAAGCTTTCGTTGACCTACGTGATGTACGTCAGCCGGAAGTTAAAGAAGAGAAGCCAGAGTTTGATCCGATCCTGCTGCGCCCTGTTGACGATCTGGAATTGACTGTCCGCTCTGCTAACTGCCTCAAGGCAGAAGCTATCCACTACATCGGTGATCTGGTACAGCGTACCGAGGTTGAGTTGCTGAAAACGCCTAACCTGGGTAAAAAATCTCTTACTGAGATTAAAGACGTGCTCGCATCACGTGGTCTTTCTTTAGGCATGCGCCTAGAAAATTGGCCACCGGCTAGCATTGCTGATAACGAGTAACCGGATCACAGGTTAAGGTTTTACTGAGAAGGATAAGGTCATGCGCCATCGTAAGAGTGGTCGTCAACTGAACCGTAACAGCAGCCATCGCCAGGCTATGTTCCGTAACATGGCCGGCTCTTTGGTTCGTCATGAGATAATCAAGACGACCCTGCCGAAAGCGAAAGAGCTGCGTCGCGTTGTTGAGCCGCTGATTACTCTTGCCAAGACCGACAGCGTAGCTAATCGTCGTCTGGCATTCGCCCGCACTCGTGATAACGAGATCGTGGCAAAACTGTTTAACGAGCTAGGCCCGCGTTTCGCGAGCCGCGCCGGTGGTTACACTCGCATTCTGAAGTGTGGCTTCCGTGCAGGCGACAACGCCCCGATGGCTTACATCGAGTTAGTTGATCGTGCTGCATCGCAAGCAGAAGTAGTTGCTGCAGAGTAATCTGTAAACGCGTAAAAAAACCGGGCTTGCCCGGTTTTTTTACGACCATAATTCAGTGACATGAGTCCTTACCCTCCCGATAGCCCTTTTCTCCTCTTATTATTTATCCGCCAATCTATTAATCTTAACTTTTATCTATTCGTGAAATTTGATCTCTTGGGGGCATCATGGCGTTAATTGATGAGTGGGCTGAAAGACATATTATTAGCGCTCAGGAGAGAGGCGAGCTTGATAACTTACCAGGAAATGGCCGGCCATTATTGCTCGATGATGATACCTTTGTCCCTGTTGAATTAAGAGCCGGATATAGATTACTCAAGAATGCGGGCTATCTTCCTCCCAAATTACAGGATATGCAGGAAGCACTGACTATTGCTGATTTATTGTCACAGATCGATAGGCAACATGATGATTATGCAAATTTGCATAAGAAGCTGCTCTTATTAGAGTTAAGATTGAAACAGGCAGGGCTTAGCACGGATTTTTTACATACAGAATATCAGCATAAAGTGGTAGATAGGCTGTCTAAAGAGGAATAATAAATGTTAAAGATTGGGCAGCTCGCTAAACTCGCTGACGTAACACCCGATACTATTCGCTATTATGAAAAACAAGGGATGATGGAACATGGAGAGCGTACAGAGGGTGGCTACAGGTTATACACTGAACAAGATTTGCAGCGTTTGCGGTTTATCCGTTATGCCAAGCAGCTCGGATTTACTTTAGAAACCATTGCCGAATTATTGTCTATCCGTGTTGACCCTGAACATCATACTTGCCAAGAGTCTAAGGCAATTGTCGATTCCCGCTTGAATGATGTGGAAAGTAAGATTACAGAGTTAAAACGGATGCGCGAATCTCTAAAACGACTTAGCAATGCATGTTGTGGAAGTTCACATGCTACGACTTATTGCTCTATTTTAGAAGCGTTGGAGCAGGGGGCGGCCGAAGAGTTATCCAGAGATTAAATTTTTTAGCGGGCAGTTTTCATTCATTAATATAGGCGCTATTATCTGTGGGTTTATTAAGCAATATCTTCATTAGTGAGGCATTAATATGACGACCTATCAGCACACCAAAGGTAAAATTAAAGACAACGCGTTGGAAGCACTGCTCCATGACCCACTGTTCAGGCAACGTATTGAAAAGAATGTTAAAGGGAAAGGAAGTTACCAGCGAAAAGGAAAACATGTCAAAGGTGGTAACTGGGAGGCCAGTGGTAAGCAATTAATAGATTTTTTACCACTGGCCTTCTGAGTGTAGAGTAATAAAAAAGCCATCAATGTGATGGCTTTTTTTGTTTTGATGATTTGAAATTATTTTGATTGTTGGGCTTTTAGTAAATCACGGATTTCTGTCAATAAGGTTTCTTCTGCTGTTGGGGCTGGAGGTGCGGCGGGTTCTTCCGCTTTTTCACGACGCAGTTTATTCATCAGTTTAACTGCAGAGAAAATAGCCAGTGCCACAATGACAAAATCAAAAATACTTTGAATAAATGAGCCGTAATTCATGACAACCGCGGGTATCGTCCCTTCAGCCGCCCGTAATACGAAATGGAACTGTTTGAAATCGACGCCACCGAGTAATAAGCCCAGTGGCGGCATGATAATATCGGCAACAAGTGAGGAAACAATTCTGCCGAATGCGGCACCAATAATAACCCCGACCGCTAAGTCGACAACATTGCCGCGCATGGCAAATTCACGGAATTCCTTCATAAAGCTCATAACCAACCCCCCCTTTAAAATGAACTAGTTAATCTTAGCTAAATAAAACTGGATACGGCCATAATGATAGAAAAATTTTCTATCCTCAATAAGAATGCTTTTAATTTAGCTGTCATTGATTATAAGAAGAATGGGCTGGGTTGGAACAACCGCTCGACATCAGGAACAAATTTCTTATGAGTTATAAACATCACTACATGGTCGCCCTGTTTAATCACAGAATTCCCATTGGCAATAATAACCTCGTCACCGCGCACAATGGCCCCAATAGTTGTGCCCGGCGGTAGTTTTATATCTTCTACCATGCGCCCGACAACTTTTGATGTGCTTTCATCGCCATGGGCAATAGCTTCAATTGCTTCCGCCACACCGCGCCTTAATGATGAAACACTGACAATATCGGCTTTGCGGACATGGCCTAATAGCGCAGAAATAGTGGCCTGCTGCGGTGATATAACAATATCAATAACACTTCCCTGCACCAAATCGACATAGGCGCTGCGCTGGATTAATACCATTGCTTTTTTAGCGCCCATCCGTTTTGCCAACATTGCCGACATAATATTTGCTTCGTCATCATTGGTAATCGCAATAAAGACATCAACCTGCTCAATATGCTCTTCTGCGAGTAATTCCTGGTCTGATGCATCGCCATAAAATACGATGGTGTCATGCAGCATTTCAGCTAATTCAGCGGCGCGCTGTTGGTCGCGTTCAATTAATTTTACGCTGTAATCTTTTTCTAATCGCAGAGCCAAACCCGCGCCCACATTGCCTCCGCCGACAATCATAATGCGCTTATAGGGTTTTTCCAGGCGCTGCAATTCACTCATGACCGCGCGAATATGCTGTGAGGCGGCCACAAAGAAGACTTCATCACCCGCTTCAATAATGGTTGAACCCTGTGGGCGAATAGGATGGTCTTGACGAAATATAGCTGCGACTCTGGTATCAATATGCGGCATATGTTCACGTAAAGATGATAATGCATTGCCGACCAATGGCCCGCCATAATAGGCTTTGACCGCCGCAATGCTGACTTTTCCCTCGGCAAAGTTGACCACCTGCAAAGCGCCGGGATATTCGATTAACTTATAGATGTAATCGATAACCAGTTGTTCCGGCGAGATTAAATGGTCAATAGGTACCGCTTCCGGCAGGAACAGTTTGTCGGCTTCACGGATATACTCAGCTGACCGGATACGGGCAATTCGATTGGGGGTGTTGAAGAGCGAGTAAGCGATTTGGCAGGCAACCATATTGGTTTCATCGGAGTTAGTCACTGCCACCAACATATCTGCATCTTCCGCCCCTGCTTCGCGCAACACACGAGGGTGCGAGCCGTGCCCTTGCACCACTCGCAGATCAAATTTATCTTGTAGTTGGCGTAGCCGCCCGGAGTCGACATCAACGACAGTGATGTCATTGTTCTCACCCACCAGGTTTTCTGCCAGGGTTCCGCCAACTTGCCCCGCCCCAAGAATAATTATTTTCATAGCGTTCTCTGTTTCACACTGAAATTAGGTTTGAGGCAGTAAAAGCCACGACTATCTTTTGATCAACTTCGCATAATAAAAACCATCACCATCTTCAGGATGGGGCAGGTTTTGTCTACCGGGCGCTGAGAGTGTGCCGGTTTCAACCAACTCAGCCTCATCCTGGCGTTGCAGGAAAGCGGCGATCTGCTGCTGATTTTCTTCGGGCAATATGGAGCAGGTTGCGTAAACCATGACGCCACCTTTTTTCAGTTTAGGCCAGATAGCGTCTATTATCTCAGATTGCAGTTGAGCCAGCTCGGCAATATCACTATCTCGGCGTAACCATTTGATATCAGGATGGCGGCGAATGACGCCGGTTGCAGAGCAAGGTGCATCTAACAGTATTCGGTCAAACTGTTGTTCACCACACCATTCATCAGGTGTGCGCCCATCCCCAACTCGGGCCACGGCATGTAATTTAAGACGTTGTAAATTTTCTTTAACTCGGCTGAGCCGTTGTTCATCGATATCTATAGCTAATACATGAGCCTTTGGCGCAGCTTCCAGTATATGAGTTGTCTTGCCACCCGGAGCGGCGCATAGGTCGAGGATCTGCTCACCATTTTGTGGGTCAAGCAGAGGGATGCAACCTTGCGCTGATGCATCTTGCACGGTTACCCAGCCAAGTTCAAAGCCGGGTAGATCATTCACGGCGCAAGGGGTGACAAGGCGAACCGCATCGGGATAAACATCGTGCGGTAGGGCATCAATGTTGGCTTGTTTTAATAGCTCCAGATATTCATCGCGCGAATGGTGTAGCCGATTTACCCGCAGCCACATGGGGGGTTTCTGGTTATTTGCCGCCAGAATTTGCGGCCATTGCTCAGGATAAGCATGTTTGATTCGCGCCAATAACCAGCTTGGATGCAGATAGTGACTATCATTATTAGCCGCCCGTTCCAGTAGTTCCACTTGCTGGCGCTGGAATTGGCGCAGTACCCCATTAATTAACCCTTTTAATTGTGGGCGTTTCAAGGCGGTAGCGCCCTCAACAGTCTCTGCCAGTGCTGCATGGGGGGGAATTCGGGTGTATATCAACTGATAAAGTCCAACCATAATCAGATAATGAAAAACCCGCTGTTTTCCGGTCATCGGGCGCGCCATTAACTGCTGGATACACCACTCAAGTTGCGGCAGGACACGCAAAGTGCCAAAACACAACTCCTGCAGCAATGCGCGGTCTTTATCAGAAATGTTTTTTTGTAGCCCAGGCAAAACGGTACTGAGCGATTGCCCCTGATCCAATACCTGGCTAATTGCTTTAGCAGCGATGCTGCGGAGATTATATGTGTTTTTCATAACCAAAAAAGCCGACAAACGTCAGCAAATAAAGGGAAAGTGGCCCGATGATGAAGTATCGGGCGATGAAATCTATCCGTCAGACCTGAGCTATTATGCTAGCTGGCTACCGGGTGTAAACCATTCGCGTCGTGAATTTAGTAAATCAGCGGCTGACATGGCTTTCTTACCGGCGGGTTGCAGTTGCGTGATATTCAAAATGCCATCTGCGGTGGCAACCTGGATGCCATGCTTATCAGCATGAAGAATGGTCCCTGGCGTTGCATTATCAACCGCAGCAAGCACTTGTGCTTGCCAAACTTTGATGGGTTGCTCGTCAACCACGAAATAACTTACAGGCCAAGGATTGAAGGCACGAATACAGCGCTCTAACTGGGCAGCAGAAAGTGACCAATCTAATTTGGCTTCCTCTTTGCTCAGTTTTTCTGCATAGGTAACATGTGTTTCATCTTGCACTTCAGGATGCGCACTGCCTTCAGCCAGTTGTTGCAATGTGGCTAATAAACCCTGTGGGCCAAGCTGTGCCAACTTATCATACAGGGTCGCACTGGTATCTTCTGGCTCAATCACGCACTCAATTTTATGCAGCATATCACCAGTATCTAGCCCAACATCCATTTGCATGATGGTTACACCCGTTTTGGCATCGCCAGCCCAGAGAGAGCGTTGGATGGGGGCAGCACCGCGCCAACGTGGCAGCAGAGAACCATGGACATTAATGCAGCCTAAGCGCGGCATTGCTAAAACTGCTGCGGGAAGAATCAGGCCATAGGCGACCACCACCATAATATCTGCGTTAAGGTCAGCAACTAAATGTTGATTTTCTTCCGGCCGTAATGATTTTGGCTGAAAAACAGGAATGTTGTGTTGTTCGGCTAATACCTTAACTGGGCTCGGCGTGAGCTTATTACCACGGCCCGCCGGGCGGTCAGGTTGAGTAAAAACTCCCACAATCTGATGTTGGGAAGACAGCAACGCGCCTAAATGGCGCGCTGCAAAGTCAGGAGTTCCGGCAAAAATAATCCGCAAAGAGTCAGACACATTGGTTTCCTGCATTAAAAGGGGTTAGTTGGCACGAGCATTCAGCTTGGCCATTTTCTCCAGCTTTTGGCGGATACGCTGACGTTTCAGTGGTGATAAATAGTCCACAAACAATTTACCTACCAAGTGGTCCATTTCATGCTGGATACAAATGGCTAATAAGTCATCAGCTTCTAGCTCGAATGATTTGCCGTCACGATCCAGTGCTCTGATTTTGACTTTTTCAGCGCGAGGCACCAATGCACGTTGCTCAGGGATTGATAAGCAACCTTCTTCAATGCCGGTTTCACCGCTTTTTTCCAGCAGTTCAGGGTTAATCAACACCAAACGTTGGTCACGATTTTCCGAAACATCAATGACGATAATTTGCAGGTGAACATCCACTTGGGTAGCAGCAAGGCCAATACCTTCCTCTGCGTACATGGTTTCGAACATGTCATCCACGATACGCTGGATTTCACCATTGACTTCTTTTACCGGCGCTGCAATTTTGCGCAGCCGCTCGTCTGGGTAATGTAATACTTGTAATACTGACATAAATATCTAGATCTGCGTCCGAGTAGTGAATGATATTCAATCTCTATTCTAGACATTTCCGGCCTTGATTGACAGCATCGTCTACCAATTGAACGAATCGGTGTCAGCTTAGGAAGTCAGCTAGGGAGGCGATATGCTAGCGGCAGAATTATGGCTCAGGATGAGCCAAGTCAAAGGGCTTGGGGCAGTCAAAAGCAGTGCTTTAGCCAAGAGGTTACTCGCCAGCGGTGATGTTCACCCCGGCAGGTTAGCCGTCTATGGGTTAAATCTGCAACAATGTCAGCAATTTACTCAGGTCGAGCCCCACTATATTGATGCAACGCTAACTTGGCTCAACAACCCCTCTCATCACTTACTAGTTTATGGCGAACCGGGCTACCCGCCACGTTTAACACATATTTCCGCCCCGCCCTTGGTTATCTTTGCCTCAGGTGAGCTTGATGTTCTTTATCGCTCACAAATGGCCATGGTCGGGAGCCGTCATTTTAGTCATTATGGTGAGCAGTGGGGGCGTCATTTTGCTTCAGAACTGGCGGCGGCAGGGTTGGTTATCACCAGTGGCTTAGCGGTGGGGATTGACGGGATATGTCATAAGGCAGCTTTGAATGTTAAAGGAAAAACCATTGCGGTATTAGGGAGTGGTTTGGCAAATATATACCCGCGGTGCCACAGCCAATTAGCCCGCGAAATTGAGCATCAAGGGGGCGTTTTGGTCTCCGAGTTTCTGACGACGGCATTGCCGATCGCGGCCCATTTCCCCAGAAGAAACCGCATAATCAGCGGGTTAAGCTCCGCTGTATTGGTTGTTGAGGCGACACTGAAAAGTGGCTCTTTAATTACGGCTCGTTATGCTATGGATCAGGGGCGAGATGTTTTTGCTCTACCTGGCCCTCTGGGCAGTGCAACCAGTGAGGGTGTCCACTGGCTAATTCAGCAGGGCGCTTACTTGGCCAAGTCTGCCCGTGAGGTCGCGGAACAGGTTGCTGGTTCATTGCAATGGATATCATTGCCCGAGAAAGAAATTATTTCTTCATCCGAAGGGCAAGTTGAATTGCCATTTGCCGATGTGTTGGCTAACGTAGGAGATGAGGTGACACCCGTTGATGTCGTCGCCGAACGTGCCGGCCAACCTGTGCCAGATATCGTCAGCAAATTGCTCGAGCTGGAGTTAGCAGGGTGGATCGCAGCTGTACCCGGCGGCTATGTCCGATTAAGGAGGGCAGGCCATGTTCGACGTTCTAATTTACTTATTTGAAACTTATATGCATAACGAGTCGGAAATGCTTGTTGATCAAGACAAAATTACCGACGATCTTGCACAAGCTGGTTTCTATCGTGAGGATATCAACAACGCCCTGAACTGGTTAGAGGCTCTGGCTGACTTACAAGAGGGGCAGAAAGCACCTTATCTCTATGCTGCCGAACCGCAGGCACTGCGTATTTATACGGCGGAAGAGTCCCAACGTCTGGATACCACTTGCCGTGGTTTTATCCTATTTCTTGAACAAATTCAGGTATTACATCTTGATACCCGTGAAATGGTTATCGACCGCATCATGGCATTGGACTCGAATGAGATTGATCTGGAGGATCTCAAATGGGTGGTGTTGATGGTGCTATTTAATATTCCGGGTTATGAGAGCGCTTATCAGCAGATGGAAGAGTTACTTTTTGAAGTCAATGAAGGTTATTTGCACTAACTGGTAATATCACTGGCTAATAATTTTAAATAGAAGGTGTTATGACAAAAACAGTTACTGCCAAGGATAATGGGTCGTGTCCGGAGTGTGGATCGGCGTTAGTCATTCGCAGCGGTGGTCATGGCCCATTCCTTGGTTGTTCACATTATCCAGAATGTCAGTATATGCGCCCACTGAAAGCACAATCTGATGGCCATATCGTGAAGGTTCTGGAAGGGCAACATTGCCCTGAATGTGGTTCAGAGATGGTATTACGGCAAGGGCGCTTTGGTATGTTTATTGGCTGTAGCCAATATCCACAGTGTGATCATACCGAAGTGATTGATAAGCCTGATGAAACCTCTATCGACTGCCCGCAATGTGGGCAAGGAAAATTATTACAGCGAAAATCCCGGTTTGGAAAGATCTTCCATGCCTGTAATCGCTATCCCGATTGTCAGTTTACAATCAATCAACAGCCCATTGCCGGAGAGTGTGCTTATTGCCACTATCCATTGTTAATGGAAAAGAGAACAGCGCAAGGTGTAAAACGTTTTTGCGCCAGCAAGTTATGCGGGAAGGCAATTGTTAGTGAGTAATAACAGTGTGAGTAAACAAGAGAATAATTCTGCAATGCCAGCAGTGTTACTGGCGTTGCAACAAGAAGAGGTTATAGCTTATCCGACAGAAGCTGTTTTTGGCTTAGGTTGTGACCCTGACAGTGAAAAGGCAGTGAATGCCTTATTAGCGTTAAAACAGCGGCCATGGCAGAAAGGTTTAATCCTAATTGCAGCCAATTATGAACAGCTAAAACCTTATGTAAATGACGCGGCACTCAGTGATGCTCAACGAAAGGCTATTTTTTCTGTTTGGCCAGGGCCGGTAACTTGGGTAATTCCTGCCCGCCCTGAGACACCGCGTTGGTTAACGGGCAGCTTTGACTCACTGGCCGTCAGAGTGAGTGACCACCCACTGGTGCAGCAACTTTGTACGCAATATGGCAAGCCGGTGGTTTCAACCAGCGCCAATTTAAGCGGGCAAGAGCCTTGTCGTACCATTGATGAGGTCAGAATGCAGTTTGGCCCTTTGCTACCAGTACTTACTGGCCTGGTGGGGGGGCGTTTGAATCCATCTGAAATCAGAGATGCCTTAACCGGTAAACAATTTCGTCAAGGATAATACATAACATGGATCAACAGTTTGCAGTGTTTGGTAACCCGATTGGGCACAGTAAGTCGCCAAGGATCCATGCGCTTTTTGCCGAGCAAACCGGTATTGAACATCACTATGGGAAGGTCTTGGCGCCTATTGAATCTTTTGAACAGACTTTAACGTCTTTTTTTGCGGATGGAGCGCGGGGCGCGAATATAACCACGCCGTTTAAGGAGCGAGCTTATGCGAAGT
Source organism: Yersinia hibernica (assembly GCF_004124235.1). Lineage (NCBI taxonomy): Bacteria > Pseudomonadati > Pseudomonadota > Gammaproteobacteria > Enterobacterales > Yersiniaceae > Yersinia > Yersinia hibernica. The sequence continues at coordinate 4,360,486 of NZ_CP032487.1, read as the reverse complement.
GCGATGAACTCACGGAGCGTGCATCACTGGCTGGGGCTGTCAATACGATTAAGCAATTAGAAGATGGGCGCTTGTTAGGCGACAATACCGACGGTATCGGTTTACTCAGTGATCTTGAACGGCAGCATTTGATCCAAACCAGCGATCGTATTTTATTGGTGGGCGCTGGTGGAGCGGCTCGGGGGGTTATTCTCCCTTTACTTTCATATGGTTGTGAAGTCGTTATCACCAATAGGACTTATGCTCGGGCGCAGCAACTCGCTAAAGTGTTCCACCATTTAGGTGATATTGCTGCTATTGAAATGCAGGCCCTGAGTGGGCAGCAGTTTGATTTAATTATAAATGCGACAGCCTCGGGTATTCATGGTGATGTGCCAAACATACCTATGGATATTATTGATTCGCAAACTCGTTGTTATGATATGTATTATCAAACTGATATCACGCCATTTTTAGCCTGGTGTACTAGATTGGGTGTAGCCAATTATGCCGATGGATTAGGAATGCTAGTGGGGCAAGCAGCGCATGCTTTCCAGTTATGGCATGGTGTGATGCCCGCAATAACCCCAGTATTAAATCAGTTACGTAATGAGTTAGGTCAATAGAAAAGTGTGGATGATGCAGGGAAAGCATAGTTTATTCCTTGCATCAGAAATGACTCTCTATTTAATTTCTGCCAGATAGTCATCTTTCCAGCGCACATAGTTATTCGCGGAATAAAGCAGACCTTCTAATTCAGCAGGCGTTAAAGGGCGAGCTTGTCTGGCTGGGCTGCCGATATAGAGGTGACCACTAGCCAATCGTTTCCCGGGGGAAACCAAGCTACCAGCCCCGATTATCACATCATCTTCAATAACAGCACCATCTAACACGATGGAACCCATTCCCACGAGTACTCGATTACCGATGGTGCAACCGTGCAGCATAGCTTTATGCCCGACAGTCACATCTTCACCAATAATCAGTGGATTTCCCTCGGGGTTATGTTCTGAGTGATGGGTAATATGCAAAACGCTTCCGTCTTGGATATTAGAGCGTGCCCCAATGCTAACCTGATTAACATCACCACGGATGGCAACTAACGGCCAGACGCTAACATCATCACCCAAAATCACATTACCAATGACCACGCTGGATCTATCGATCATGACGCGCTCACCTAGTGTAGGTGAATAATGAAGATAGGGGCGAATAGCATCGGACATAATAATAGCCTCGTTATATGAAAGTACTGTACCGAGAATACTAGCCTTTACTGATGGAATTACAACCAATCAGAGGTGCGGATCATAGTGAAAATACAACGGATCGACCAAGATCTGCACGTAAGGAGTGAAAAGTATTCAAACAGGAAAAAAACACGAAAAAAGTGTTGTGCAAAAAATTCGACTCCCTATAATGCGCATCCATCGAGACGGCACACAACGAATCAAGTAGTTAAGTGACCGGCAAAGAGAACAGAGAAATTCAACGAAATTAGTAGTTGACTCTGAATGAGGAAAGCGTAATATGCGCACCTCGCGTTACCAACCACGGGTTGCTAACGCACTGCTCTTTAACAATTTATCAGACAATCTGTGTGGGCACTCGCAAGACGATATCAAAGCCTGTTTCGACAGGCAGAAATAATCAAAGTCTTGAAGAGTGACCAAAGCAGTACACATTTGAACTTCGGTTCGAATGCATATTTGCAGAAAGTAATCTTTGAGCATCGCCATTTCGATGGCAAATCAAACAAATCTTAAATTGAAGAGTTTGATCATGGCTCAGATTGAACGCTGGCGGCAGGCCTAACACATGCAAGTCGAGCGGCAGCGGGAAGTAGCTTGCTACTTTGCCGGCGAGCGGCGGACGGGTGAGTAATGTCTGGGAAACTGCCTGATGGAGGGGGATAACTACTGGAAACGGTAGCTAATACCGCATGACGTCTTCGGACCAAAGTGGGGGACCTTCGGGCCTCACGCCATCGGATGTGCCCAGATGGGATTAGCTAGTAGGTGGGGTAACGGCTCACCTAGGCGACGATCCCTAGCTGGTCTGAGAGGATGACCAGCCACACTGGAACTGAGACACGGTCCAGACTCCTACGGGAGGCAGCAGTGGGGAATATTGCACAATGGGCGCAAGCCTGATGCAGCCATGCCGCGTGTGTGAAGAAGGCCTTCGGGTTGTAAAGCACTTTCAGCGAGGAGGAAGGCATAAAGGTTAATAACCTTTGTGATTGACGTTACTCGCAGAAGAAGCACCGGCTAACTCCGTGCCAGCAGCCGCGGTAATACGGAGGGTGCAAGCGTTAATCGGAATTACTGGGCGTAAAGCGCACGCAGGCGGTTTGTTAAGTCAGATGTGAAATCCCCGCGCTTAACGTGGGAACTGCATTTGAAACTGGCAAGCTAGAGTCTTGTAGAGGGGGGTAGAATTCCAGGTGTAGCGGTGAAATGCGTAGAGATCTGGAGGAATACCGGTGGCGAAGGCGGCCCCCTGGACAAAGACTGACGCTCAGGTGCGAAAGCGTGGGGAGCAAACAGGATTAGATACCCTGGTAGTCCACGCTGTAAACGATGTCGACTTGGAGGTTGTGCCCTTGAGGCGTGGCTTCCGGAGCTAACGCGTTAAGTCGACCGCCTGGGGAGTACGGCCGCAAGGTTAAAACTCAAATGAATTGACGGGGGCCCGCACAAGCGGTGGAGCATGTGGTTTAATTCGATGCAACGCGAAGAACCTTACCTACTCTTGACATCCACAGAACTTAGCAGAGATGCTTCGGTGCCTTCGGGAACTGTGAGACAGGTGCTGCATGGCTGTCGTCAGCTCGTGTTGTGAAATGTTGGGTTAAGTCCCGCAACGAGCGCAACCCTTATCCTTTGTTGCCAGCACGTAATGGTGGGAACTCAAAGGAGACTGCCGGTGATAAACCGGAGGAAGGTGGGGATGACGTCAAGTCATCATGGCCCTTACGAGTAGGGCTACACACGTGCTACAATGGCAGATACAAAGTGAAGCGAACTCGCGAGAGCAAGCGGACCACATAAAGTCTGTCGTAGTCCGGATTGGAGTCTGCAACTCGACTCCATGAAGTCGGAATCGCTAGTAATCGTAGATCAGAATGCTACGGTGAATACGTTCCCGGGCCTTGTACACACCGCCCGTCACACCATGGGAGTGGGTTGCAAAAGAAGTAGGTAGCTTAACCTTCGGGAGGGCGCTTACCACTTTGTGATTCATGACTGGGGTGAAGTCGTAACAAGGTAACCGTAGGGGAACCTGCGGTTGGATCACCTCCTTACCTAAAGATACGCATTGCGCAGTGTCCACACAGATTGTCTGATAGAAAGTAACGAGCAAATAAAGCCGGACTGAGAAATTAGTCGGGCTTTAGTACCTTGTTGGGTCTGTAGCTCAGGTGGTTAGAGCGCACCCCTGATAAGGGTGAGGTCGGTGGTTCAAGTCCACTCAGACCCACCAACTCACCATTCCCTGTTGAGTTGCAGCAATAAGGTGATTTTGCTTTTTATATGGGGCTATAGCTCAGCTGGGAGAGCGCCTGCCTTGCACGCAGGAGGTCAGCGGTTCGATCCCGCTTAGCTCCACCATATAAAAAACTATTTCAAAACGTACTGCGGTCGCAAGACTCAGTGGGTTGTGAAATATTGCTCTTTAACAATCTGGAACAAGCTGAAAATTGAAACATGACAGCTGAAACTTATCTCTCCGTAGAAGTGCTGAGATAAGGATTAACCTGTCATAGAGTCTCTCAAATAATCGCAATGCGACGATGTCGAAAGACACCTTCGGGTTGTGAGGTTAAGCGACTAAGCGTACACGGTGGATGCCTAGGCAGTCAGAGGCGATGAAGGGCGTGCTAATCTGCGAAAAGCGTCGGTAAGGTGATATGAACCGTTACAACCGACGATACCCGAATGGGGAAACCCAGTGCAATTCGTTGCACTATTGCATGGTGAATACATAGCCATGCAAGGCGAACCGGGGGAACTGAAACATCTAAGTACCCCGAGGAAAAGAAATCAACCGAGATTCCCCCAGTAGCGGCGAGCGAACGGGGAGGAGCCCAGAGTCTGAATCAGTTTGTGTGTTAGTGGAAGCGTCTGGAAAGTCGCACGGTACAGGGTGATAGTCCCGTACACAAAAATACACTTGCTGTGAACTCGATGAGTAGGGCGGGACACGTGACATCCTGTCTGAATATGGGGGGACCATCCTCCAAGGCTAAATACTCCTGACTGACCGATAGTGAACCAGTACCGTGAGGGAAAGGCGAAAAGAACCCCGGCGAGGGGAGTGAAATAGAACCTGAAACCGTGTACGTACAAGCAGTGGGAGCACCTTCGTGGTGTGACTGCGTACCTTTTGTATAATGGGTCAGCGACTTATATTTTGTAGCAAGGTTAACCGAATAGGGGAGCCGTAGGGAAACCGAGTCTTAACTGGGCGTCTAGTTGCAAGGTATAGACCCGAAACCCGGTGATCTAGCCATGGGCAGGTTGAAGGTTGGGTAACACTAACTGGAGGACCGAACCGACTAATGTTGAAAAATTAGCGGATGACTTGTGGCTGGGGGTGAAAGGCCAATCAAACCGGGAGATAGCTGGTTCTCCCCGAAAGCTATTTAGGTAGCGCCTCGTGAACTCATCTTCGGGGGTAGAGCACTGTTTCGGCTAGGGGGCCATCCCGGCTTACCAAACCGATGCAAACTCCGAATACCGAAGAATGTTATCACGGGAGACACACGGCGGGTGCTAACGTCCGTCGTGAAGAGGGAAACAACCCAGACCGCCAGCTAAGGTCCCAAAGTCATGGTTAAGTGGGAAACGATGTGGGAAGGCATAGACAGCCAGGATGTTGGCTTAGAAGCAGCCATCATTTAAAGAAAGCGTAATAGCTCACTGGTCGAGTCGGCCTGCGCGGAAGATGTAACGGGGCTAAACCATGCACCGAAGCTGCGGCAGCGACGCTTAGGCGTTGTTGGGTAGGGGAGCGTTCTGTAAGCCGTTGAAGGTGAACTGTGAGGTTTGCTGGAGGTATCAGAAGTGCGAATGCTGACATAAGTAACGATAATGCGGGTGAAAAGCCCGCACGCCGGAAGACCAAGGGTTCCTGTCCAACGTTAATCGGGGCAGGGTGAGTCGACCCCTAAGGCGAGGCTGAAAAGCGTAGTCGATGGGAAACAGGTTAATATTCCTGTACTTGGTGTTACTGCGAAGGGGGGACGGAGAAGGCTAGGCTAGCCGGGCGACGGTTGTCCCGGTTTAAGCATGTAGGCGGAGTGACTTGGTAAATCCGGTTGCTTATCAACGCTGAGGTGTGATGACGAGCCACTACGGTGGTGAAGTAGTTGATGCCAAGCTTCCAGGAAAAGCCTCTAAGCATCAGGTAACATTAAATCGTACCCCAAACCGACACAGGTGGTCAGGTAGAGAATACTCAGGCGCTTGAGAGAACTCGGGTGAAGGAACTAGGCAAAATGGTGCCGTAACTTCGGGAGAAGGCACGCTGGCATTAGGTAAAGAGACTTGCTCTCGGCGCCGAAGCCAGTCGAAGATACCAGCTGGCTGCAACTGTTTAATAAAAACACAGCACTGTGCAAACACGAAAGTGGACGTATACGGTGTGACGCCTGCCCGGTGCTGGAAGGTTAATTGATGGGGTCAGCCGCAAGGCGAAGCTCTTGATCGAAGCCCCAGTAAACGGCGGCCGTAACTATAACGGTCCTAAGGTAGCGAAATTCCTTGTCGGGTAAGTTCCGACCTGCACGAATGGCGTAATGATGGCCAGGCTGTCTCCACCCGAGACTCAGTGAAATTGAACTCGCTGTGAAGATGCAGTGTACCCGCGGCAAGACGGAAAGACCCCGTGAACCTTTACTATAGCTTGACACTGAACATTGAGCCTTGATGTGTAGGATAGGTGGGAGGCATCGAAGCGTGGACGCCAGTCTGCGTGGAGCCAACCTTGAAATACCACCCTTTAATGTTTGATGTTCTAACTCGGCCCCATAATCTGGGGTGAGGACAGTGTCTGGTGGGTAGTTTGACTGGGGCGGTCTCCTCCCAAAGAGTAACGGAGGAGCACGAAGGTTAGCTAATCACGGTCGGACATCGTGAGGTTAGTGCAAAGGCATAAGCTAGCTTGACTGCGAGAGTGACGGCTCGAGCAGGTACGAAAGTAGGTCTTAGTGATCCGGTGGTTCTGAATGGAAGGGCCATCGCTCAACGGATAAAAGGTACTCCGGGGATAACAGGCTGATACCGCCCAAGAGTTCATATCGACGGCGGTGTTTGGCACCTCGATGTCGGCTCATCACATCCTGGGGCTGAAGTAGGTCCCAAGGGTATGGCTGTTCGCCATTTAAAGTGGTACGCGAGCTGGGTTTAGAACGTCGTGAGACAGTTCGGTCCCTATCTGCCGTGGGCGTTGGAAGATTGAGAGGGGCTGCTCCTAGTACGAGAGGACCGGAGTGGACGAATCACTGGTGTTCGGGTTGTCATGCCAATGGCATTGCCCGGTAGCTAAATTCGGAAGAGATAACCGCTGAAAGCATCTAAGCGGGAAACTTGCCTCGAGATGAGTCTTCCCTGGGGCTTTAAGCCCCCTGAAGGAACGTTAAAGACTATGACGTTGATAGGCTGGGTGTGTAAGTGCAGCGATGCATTGAGCTAACCAGTACTAATGATCCGTGAGGCTTAACCTTACAACACCGAAGGTGTTTTAGAGAGAATTTTGATTTTCAGCGATGTTTACAGATTGGATTAACTGGCTACGTGATGATTATCATGGAGCGGGTTGATTGAAACAGAATTTGCCTGGCGGCCATAGCGCGGTGGCACCACCTGAACCCATGCCGAACTCAGAAGTGAAACGCCGTAGCGCCGATGGTAGTGTGGGGTCTCCCCATGCGAGAGTAGGACACTGCCAGGCATCAAATTTAGCGTGCTGATATGGCTCAGTTGGTAGAGCGCACCCTTGGTAAGGGTGAGGTCCCCAGTTCGACTCTGGGTATCAGCACCAGTTACATGGGTTAAAGTTCGGCAGTTGTAGAAAAGAATTTACCTGGCGGCAATAGCGCGGTGGTCCCACCTGACCCCATGCCGAACTCAGAAGTGAAACGCCGTAGCGCCGATGGTAGTGTGGGGTCTCCCCATGCGAGAGTAGGACACTGCCAGGTATCAAATCAAGTAAAAACCCCATGCCAAAAGCGTGGGGTTTTTGCTTTTCTGCTATCCATAAAATTCCATTGATAATTCCGTGAAAACCCACTGTTTCCAAAGCGGTTTTTGTGCTTTTTGGCATTTAAAATCACTGTGAAGGTTATTTCCTATACTCTGTATGCTGAAATTTCAGCCATGAAACATTCTCAGGTTGTCTCAGATCACTCGACTTTTTACTCAAAATCCGCTATCTTCGGGCATCTAGAAGTCTAAACGTATAAACGGATATATTGAGGATATAGGCATGCCAATTCGGGTTCCTGATGAATTACCAGCAGTGAGTTTCTTACGTAATGAGAATGTCTTTGTCATGACCTCATCGCGCGCAAAAACTCAGGAAATTCGTCCCCTGAAGGTGTTGGTTTTGAATCTAATGCCTAAAAAAATTGAGACGGAAAATCAATTCCTGCGTTTACTCTCTAACTCGCCTCTACAGGTTGATATTCAATTGCTGCGCATTGATAGCCGCGAGTCAAAAAATACCCCCGCTGAACATCTAAATAACTTCTATTGCGATTTTGAGGATATTCAAGAGCAAAACTTTGATGGATTGATTGTGACTGGCGCCCCTTTGGGGTTGGTCGATTTCTGTGATGTAGCTTATTGGCCACAGATTGAACGCATTATTGCCTGGGCAAAAGATCACGTTACCTCGACCTTATTTGTGTGTTGGGCGGTACAGGCGGCATTAAATATCTTATACGGAATCCCTAAGATGACCCGTGAGACTAAGCTCTCCGGCATTTACCCACATCAGACAGATAAACCATTGGCGCTGCTCACACGTGGCTTTGATGAAACATTCTTAGCCCCCCATTCCCGCTATGCCGATTTCCCGGTTGAAGTGCTCCAACAATATACAGATTTAGATATTCTGGTCTCCTCGCAAGAGGCGGGCGCATATCTGTTCGCCAGCAAAGATAAGCGAGTCGCGTTTGTCACAGGCCACCCTGAGTATGATGTGGATACCCTTGCCGGTGAATATCAGCGGGATCTGGCCGCGGGTCTAAACCCCCAAATTCCACTCAATTATTTCCCCAATGATGATGCTTCATTACCGCCAAAAGCATCTTGGCGCAGCCACGGGCATCTATTGTTTGCTAATTGGCTAAACTACTATGTTTACCAAATCACGCCATTTGATTTGCGCCATATGAATCCTACCCTCGACTGATTTTTCCTCTCTCTCAATGTTATAAAGGCGGCTGAATCGAGGCCGCCTTTCTGTTTTTGGCTCCGATAAAGCCGACTCACCCGCCATGAACTGGTCTGATCTCTTTATTAAACAATAACTTATCACACTAAAAAACACAAAATGGAAGTCAGTTCCTCTCTATCTAATATTTACTATGATGTTAACAATATGATAATTAAAGATTAAAAAATTATTTTTAATAAAAATGGAAATCGTTTTTGATTTTCTAAATTAATTGATTATTCTTAGTCCTGTCGGGGTGAAAAGTGACCATAAAATCTAGCCTTCAATTTCCGGTTGGAATGCATTACCCGATACGAATCCAAGAGTGACGCTGCATTGGCGTTGATGTGAAAGTCGTGAGATTGGGAAGGGGAAGGGAAATGACACAACAGTTGGTTGGCACGGAGTTAGTTTTTACCCAGCAATTTACTGCTGCAGAGCGACAGGTTTTGCCGGATGACGCTATCGAATTCTTAACCGAATTAGTGGTGAAATTTGCCAAACCTCGTGGTGAACTCCTTGCTGCGCGGGCATTATGGCAGAAAAAGATCGATCAAGGCGCATTACCGGATTTTATTTCGGAAACCAATTCCATTCGAGATAGTGATTGGAAAATCCAGGGAATTCCTGCTGATTTACGTGATCGCCGCGTTGAAATTACCGGGCCGGTTGAGCGCAAAATGGTGATTAATGCCCTCAATGCCAATGTGAAAGTCTTTATGGCTGATTTTGAAGATTCACTGGCACCCAGCTGGGAAAAAGTTATTGATGGCCAGATTAACCTGCATGATGCCGTAAAAGGCACGATTTCCTATGCCAATGAATCCGGCAAAATTTATCAGCTTAAACCTAACCCCGCGGTACTGATTGCTCGGGTTCGTGGCCTACATTTGCCGGAAAAACATGTGAAATGGCAGGGGGAAGCTATTCCCGGGGGGTTGTTCGATTTCGCTTTGTATTTCTATCATAACTATAAGCAATTACTGGCCAATGGCAGCGGCCCTTATTTCTACTTGCCAAAGATGCAGTCTTATCAAGAAGCTGCGTGGTGGAGTGATGTTTTCACCTTTACCGAGCAACGTTTCAATTTACCGCAAGGCACCATTAAGGCCACGGTGTTAATTGAAACCTTGCCAGCCGTGTTCCAAATGGATGAGATTCTTTATCACCTGCGCCATCATATTGTTGGGCTGAACTGCGGCCGCTGGGACTATATTTTCAGCTATATCAAAACGTTGAAAAATCACGGCGACCGTGTTCTGCCTGACCGCCAGTCGGTCACGATGACCAAGCCGTTCCTGAGTGCATATTCCCGCTTGCTGATTAAGACTTGCCATAAGCGCGGTGCTTTGGCGATGGGAGGCATGGCGGCGTTTATCCCCAATAAAGATCCGGTTCAAAATGCGCTGGTGTTGGATAAAGTCCGTGCAGACAAAGAGTTAGAGGCGAGTAATGGTCATGATGGCACATGGGTCGCCCATCCGGGGCTGGCTGACACGGTGATGGAAGTCTTTAACCAAGTATTGGGCGAGCGAGCAAATCAATTAGAAGTGACTCGTGAGCAGGACAAACCAATCACTGCTGCTGAGTTACTGGAACCTTGCTCCGGTGAGCGCACTGAAGAGGGGATGCGCGCGAACATCCGGGTGGCGGTGCAATACATTGAAGCATGGATCTCTGGCAACGGTTGTGTGCCGATTTATGGCCTGATGGAAGATGCTGCGACGGCTGAGATTTCGCGTACTTCTATCTGGCAGTGGATCCATCACCAGAAAAGCCTGAGTAATGGCCAGACGGTGACGAAAGAGCTATTTCGCAGCATGTTGAGTGAGGAAATGCAGGTAGTGAAGCTTGAACTTGGCGCAGAGCGTTTTGACAGCGGGCGGTTTGATGAAGCCGCGCGTCTGATGGAGCGGATTACAACACAAGACGAGCTTATCGACTTCCTGACATTGCCGGGCTACGCCTTGTTAGCCTGAGATGACAGCCTATTTAACCCTACAAAATTAAATAATAAGGAATATCACCATGACGACCTCTCGTACTCAACAAATTCAGCAATTGGCAGAAGAATGGAAATCACCGCGCTGGCAGGGGATTACTCGCCCGTACAGTGCTGAAGACGTGGTTAAGCTGCGCGGCTCGGTTAACCCAGAATGCACTCTGGCACAGCACGGCGCTAAGCGCTTATGGGAATTGCTGCACGGTAAGTCACGTAAAAGTTATATCAACTGTCTGGGGGCATTAACCGGCGGCCAGGCCTTGCAACAGGCGAAAGCTGGGGTCGAGGCCATTTATTTGTCGGGTTGGCAGGTGGCGGCTGATGCTAACACCGCATCAAGTATGTACCCGGATCAGTCGTTATACCCGGTCGATTCGGTTCCTGCGGTGGTTAAACGGATAAATAATAGCTTCCGTCGCGCAGATCAGATTCAGTGGTCGAATAATATTGAGCCAGGCAGCAAAGGTTATACCGACTATTTCCTGCCGATTGTGGCAGATGCCGAAGCCGGTTTTGGTGGTGTGTTGAATGCGTTTGAGTTAATGAAGGCCATGATTGAGGCCGGGGCCGCAGGGGTGCATTTCGAAGACCAACTGGCCGCTGTGAAAAAATGTGGTCATATGGGCGGCAAAGTCTTGGTGCCGACTCAGGAAGCCATTCAGAAGTTGGTTGCCGCCCGCCTGGCCGCCGATGTTCTGGGGGTTCCAACCCTGCTGATTGCCCGCACCGATGCCGATGCTGCTGATCTTCTGACGTCAGATTGTGATCCTTATGACAGCGAATTCATTACGGGTGAGCGCACCGCTGAAGGTTTCTTCCGCACACATGCTGGCATTGAGCAAGCTATCAGCCGCGGCCTGGCTTATGCCCCTTATGCTGATTTGGTTTGGTGCGAAACTTCGACACCAGATTTAGCGCTAGCCAAACGTTTTGCTGATGCTGTCCATGCTAAATTCCCTGGTAAGTTATTAGCTTACAACTGCTCGCCATCATTTAACTGGAAGAAAAATCTGACTGACCAGCAAATTGCCAGTTTCCAGGATGATTTGTCTGCTATGGGTTATAAATACCAATTTATCACTCTGGCGGGCATCCACAGCATGTGGTTCAACATGTTCGACCTGGCCCATGCTTACGCGCAGGGTGAGGGCATGAAACACTATGTTGAAAAAGTGCAGCAGCCAGAGTTTGCCGCTGTTGAGCGCGGCTATACCTTTGCATCTCATCAGCAAGAAGTGGGTACTGGCTACTTTGATAAAGTCACCAATATCATTCAGGGCGGTGAGTCATCGGTAACAGCATTGACTGGCTCGACGGAAGAACAGCAATTTTAATCAGCTGATTGAGTGAAAGTATCGAGTTATCAAGGGCCTGCTTATGCAGGCTCTGTTCCGTATGGCGGGGGTGAGTATGGCAGCAAAGCTGGAACAATTAATCGCTCAGACAATTTTGCAGGGATTCGATGCGCAATATGGCCGCTTCTTGGAGGTGACTGCGGGCGCTCAACACCGCTTTGAACAGGCGGATTGGCAAGCGGTACAGCAGGCGATGAAACAGCGCATTCACCTCTATGACAGCCATGTGGGATTAGTGGTTGAACAACTCAAGCACATCACCGATCAGCGCTGTTTTGATGCGGACTTTCTCGCACGGGTAAAAGATATTTATACTGGGCTGTTACCGGATTATCCGCGTTTTGAAATAGCCGAAAGTTTTTTTAATTCAGTTTATTGCCGCTTGTTCAAACACCGCGATTTAACCCCGGATAAATTGTTTGTTTTCAGTTCACAACCGGAGCGGCGCTTTCGTGACATTCCCCGACCCTTAGCGCGTGATTTTATGCCCCAAGGTAATTTGAGTGGCATGTTACAGCTGGTACTTAATGATTTACCGCTGCGTTTACCGTGGGAAGATTTGCCCAGAGATATTGGCTACATTGTAGCGGCATTGCGGAAAACATTTACAGATGAGCAACTTGCGAGCGCGCGCTTTCAAATTGCGAATGAACTGTTTTACCGCAATAAAGCGGCTTGGCTAGTGGGGAAATTGCGATTGGCGGACGAAATATTGCCATTCTTGCTACCTATTCATCACAATGAATCCGGCGCGCTATTTATTGATACCTGTCTAACCAGCAAAGCCGAGGCCAGCATTGTGTTCGGCTTTGCCCGCTCTTATTTTATGGTGTATGCGCCATTACCTGCGGCGATGGTGGAATGGCTGCGGGAAATCTTACCGGGCAAATCTACCGCCGAATTGTATATGGCGATTGGTTGCCAAAAGCACGGTAAAACTGAAAGCTATCGTGAATATCTCACTTTCGTTCATCAATCTAGCGAACAGTTTATTATTGCACCTGGGGTCAAAGGCATGGTGATGTTGGTGTTTACCTTGCCGTCATTTGATCGGGTTTTTAAGGTGATTAAAGATCAGTTTGCCCCGCAAAAAGAGGTCAGCCAGGCACGCGTTTTAGAATGCTATCAATTGGTTAAAGAGCATGACCGGGTAGGGCGCATGGCGGATACCCAAGAGTATGAGAATTTTGTCATTGATAAACAGCGCATTAGTGCCGAATTGCTGGCCGAGTTGCAGCGGGAAGTGCCTGAAAAATTAGAAGATTTAGGTGACCAAATCATTCTGAAACACTTGTATATGGAGCGGCGGATGACGCCATTGAATCTGTATATGGAGCAGGCGAATGATCAGCAATTAAAGGATGCTATCGAAGAATACGGTAATGCCATTAAGCAACTGGCGGCAGCGAATATCTTCCCCGGCGACATGTTATTTAAGAACTTCGGTGTCACTCGTCATGGGCGCGTGGTGTTTTACGATTATGATGAAATTTGCTATATGACGGAGGTGAATTTCCGCGATATTCCACCGCCGCGGTATCCTGAAGATGAGATGGCCAGCGAGCCGTGGTATAGCGTGTCACCCAATGATGTTTTTCCTGAAGAGTTTCGCCATTTCTTGTGCAGTGACCGGAAAGTACGGCACTTTTTCGAGGAAATGCACAGCGACCTGTTCCATGCCAGTTATTGGCGGGGGTTACAACAGCGGATTAAAGATGGGCATGTGGAGGATGTGTTTGCTTATCGCCGAAAACAGCGCTTTTCCCAGCGCGCGTTAAATTAATCGCGAGGCCGGCAAGCTCACTAAGGGTTCCCGGTACTGGCCCCATGGCCATTAAGGCCGGGGCACTACCGTTTGTCGGTCAATGTACGGCGGTTGGTGCATTAGCTACGATTACCACCGCCGTAAGATTGCGTGATTTCTTTGGCAGCATGAATGACCAGCGCACCCAGTTCTGTAACGCGATCGTCGGTAATACGTGATACCGGGCCGGAGATGGAAATAGCAGCAAAAGCTTCGTGGTGTTCATCGAACAGGCAGGCGGCGATACAGCGCAGGCCGAGTGCATGTTCTTCATCATCAAAGGAATAGCCTTGCTTGCGGATCAGCGCCAGGTTCTTTTTCAGACTGGCAGGGTTGGTGCGAGTATGCTGGGTGTAGGCATGCAACCCTTTTTTATGTAATAACTGTATCAGTTGTTCATCTGACAAGGTGGAGAGAAAAGCTTTACCGGCACCAGAGGCATGCATGGGCAGTTTGCCGCCAATCGGCGCGGACATCCGCATCAGTGCGGTACATTGCACTTGGTCGATAATAATGGCTTGATAGTCACTGTGATCAAGTACCGCCAGATTCACCGTTTCACCAGATTCTTCCATCAAACGGCGCAGCATCGGGTGAACCATTGCCAGCAAGTTACGGCTTTGCAAAAAGCTGCTGCCGACAATAAAGGCGTGCGCGCCCATCGTCCAAAGACCTAAATCCCCCACCTGGCGGACAAAACCTTGCTGTTGCATGGTGGTTAACAGGCGGTGAGTGGTGGAATTGGGTAAACCGGCCTGTTGCGCTAAATCAGTTAGTGCGACACTGCCTTGTGATTCGGAAATATATTCCAGTAATTTTAGGCCCCGTGTCAATGATTGAACTTGGCCTGTTGGTGCTGCCGTGGTTTGCGCGGCTGTCTTGGGTTTCTTTCCCCGTTTAATCGAAATCGGTAACGCCATAAATCAGCCCTCTTCTATTATTATGGAACTCATTTTCGTTTTTCAATTATGCATGCAAACCGGAAAAAAAGCTCATCCGATGAGTTTGGTTTGCTACCTGAAAAAGTCTCAACTGTGACTGGACTCATTACATTGATAACTTGTGCTAGGATGGCTGATAGGTTTGTAGGGATAACTTTTTCAGCATGTCTGATACCAATAAATAACAAAATATGTATCAGATAATGGCGAGGCAACAGGGTAAAGAGGCGACAGTGGTGGACACAGTTACAAATAATAAAGTTAAGGAATTACATCGGCAGTTAGCGCAGCGGATCTTGGTGCTGGATGGTGGTATGGGCACCATGATTCAGAGCTATCGACTGGAAGAGGCCGATTACCGAGGCGCGCGTTTTGCGGATTGGCCCAGTGATCTGAAAGGGAATAATGATTTATTGGTGCTCTCCAAGCCGGAAGTCATTACTGCCATTCATAATGCCTATCTTGAAGCCGGCGCTGACATTCTCGAAACCAATACCTTTAACTCCACCACCATTGCCATGGCGGATTATCAGATGGAGTCGCTGTCCGCGGAAATTAACTATGAAGCTGCCCGTCTGGCGCGCATTTGCGCCGATGAATGGACGGCTCGGACACCGGAAAAACCCCGCTATGTTGCCGGGGTGCTCGGGCCAACTAACCGAACTGCGTCTATCTCGCCAAAAGTGAATGATCCGGCATTCCGAAATGTCAGTTTTGACCAACTGGTTGAAGCTTATCGTGAATCAACCCGCGCGCTGATTGAGGGCGGTGTTGATCTTCTCATGATTGAAACCGTTTTTGATACCCTGAATGCCAAAGCCGCCACCTTCGCGGTTGAATCTGAATTTGAAGCCATGGGTGTATTGTTGCCAGTAATGATTTCCGGCACCATTACCGATGCTTCAGGCCGCACCCTCTCTGGCCAAACCACGGAAGCTTTCTATAACTCTCTGCGCCACGTAAAACCGCTTTCTTTTGGCCTCAATTGTGCTTTGGGGCCAGATGAGTTGCGTCAATACGTCGCTGAGTTATCGCGTATTTCTGAATATTATGTCAGTGCGCACCCGAATGCCGGTTTGCCGAATGCCTTTGGTGAATATGATCTGGAAGCCAAAGAGATGGCCGAGCAGATTGGCGAGTGGGCGCGAGCGGGCTTTTTGAATATTGTCGGCGGCTGTTGCGGCACCACACCCCAGCATATCGCCGCGATGGTCAAAGCCGTGGCGGGGGTTGCGCCGCGCCCGTTACCGGATATTCCGGTGGCGTGCCGTTTGGCCGGGCTGGAACCGCTGACAATTGATGCCAACACCTTATTTGTCAACGTCGGTGAGCGGACTAACGTTACTGGCTCAGCCCGCTTCAAGCGGCTGATAAAAGAAGAAAAATACGGCGAGGCACTGGATGTAGCACGCCAGCAGGTTGAGAGTGGCGCGCAAATCATTGATATCAACATGGATGAAGGCATGTTGGATGCTGAAGCGGCGATGGTGCGCTTTCTCAATCTGATTGCCGGTGAACCCGATATTGCCCGGGTGCCAATTATGATTGACTCCTCGAAGTGGGATGTCATCGAAAAAGGGCTGAAATGCATTCAGGGCAAGGGCATCGTCAACTCCATTTCGATGAAAGAGGGGGTGGATGCCTTTATTCATCATGCCAAATTGGTGCGGCGTTATGGCGCGGCCATGGTGGTCATGGCCTTTGATGAGCAGGGGCAGGCAGATACTCGCGCGCGCAAAATTGAGATTTGCCGCCGTGCTTATAAGATTCTGACAGAAACAGTCGGCTTCCCGCCGGAAGATATTATTTTTGACCCGAATATTTTTGCCGTCGCCACCGGCATTGAAGAGCATAATAATTATGCTGTTGATTTTATTGAAGCTTGTGCCGACATCAAAGCCGAACTGCCATACGCCATGATTTCAGGCGGTGTCTCCAATGTCTCTTTCTCCTTCCGGGGCAATGACCCAGTGCGTGAAGCTATTCACGCAGTATTCCTCTATTACGCGATTCGTAATGGTATGGATATGGGTATCGTCAATGCCGGGCAGCTGGCGATTTATGACGACCTATCGGATGAACTGCGTGATGCGGTTGAGGATGTCATTCTTAATCGCCGCGATGACAGTACCGAGCGCCTGCTGGAGCTGGCAGAAAAGTACCGTGGCAGTAAAAGTGATGAAGTAGCGGTTCAGCAAGCGGAATGGCGCGGCTGGCCGGTAGTGAAGCGCCTGGAATATTCACTGGTTAAAGGCATTACCGAATTCATTGAGCTGGATACGGAAGAAGCCCGGCAGCAAGCCGCCCGGCCAATCGAGGTTATCGAAGGGCCATTGATGGCGGGGATGAATGTGGTCGGCGACCTGTTTGGCGAAGGAAAAATGTTCCTGCCGCAAGTGGTGAAATCTGCCCGAGTGATGAAACAGGCGGTCGCCTATCTCGAACCTTATATTGAAGCCAGTAAGCAGAAAGGCACCACGGCGGGCAAAATTCTGCTGGCGACGGTCAAAGGTGATGTGCATGACATCGGCAAAAATATTGTTGGCGTGGTGCTGCAATGTAATAACTACGAAATTATCGATTTGGGCGTGATGGTGCCGACGGAAAAAATTCTGCGTACCGCGCGGGAAGAAAAGGTCGATATTATTGGCTTGTCTGGCCTGATTACTCCATCGCTCGATGAGATGGTGAATGTGGCCAAGGAGATGGAGCGCCAGGGCTTTACTTTGCCGTTGTTGATTGGCGGTGCAACCACCTCCAAGGCGCATACGGCGGTGAAAATCGAGCAAAATTACAGCGGCTCCACCACCTATGTTTCTAATGCCTCGCGCAGTGTGGGGGTGGTTTCCGCGCTGTTATCTGACACTCAACGCGATGAATTTGTGGCCAAAACGCGCAAAGAATATGAAACCGTCCGTATCCAGCATGCCCGCAAGAAACCACGTACCCCGCCGGTGAGTTTGCAAGCCGCCCGGGACAACTGCGCCGTTATCGATTGGGAAAATTATACGCCGCCAGCAGCACACAAATTAGGTGTGCAGGCGGTGGAGGCCAGCATTGAAACCTTGCGCAACTACATTGACTGGACGCCATTCTTTATGACTTGGTCGCTGGCGGGTAAGTATCCGCGCATTCTGGCAGATGAAGTGGTTGGCGAGGAAGCTAAGCGCCTGTTTGCCGATGCCAACGAGATGTTGGATAAGCTGTCGGCAGAGAATTTACTGCATCCGAAAGGGGTGGTCGGCCTATTCCCGGCCAACAGTGTGGGTGATGATATTGAGATTTATCGTGATGAGCGGCGTGATGATGTGCTGGTGGTCAGTCATCATCTTCGGCAACAAACGGAGAAAACCGACTTCCCGAACTATTGTCTGGCGGATTATGTGGCCCCTAAATTCAGTGGTAAAGCCGACTATTTTGGTGCTTTTGCCGTCACCGGCGGGCTGGAGGAGGACGCGCTGGCTGATGCCTATGATGCTCAACATGATGATTACAATAAAATTATGATTAAAGCGCTGTCTGACCGGCTGGCCGAGGCATTTGCTGAATATCTGCATGAGCGGGTGCGCAAAGTGTATTGGGGCTTTGCACCTAATGAAAATCTGAGCAATGAAGAGTTAGTACGCGAAAATTATCAAGGGATTCGCCCAGCCCCGGGCTATCCGGCCTGCCCAGAGCACACAGAGAAAGGTCAAATCTGGCAGTTGCTGGATGTAGAAACTCACACTGGCATGAAACTGACCGAATCCTACGCCATGTGGCCGGGGGCATCGGTATCGGGTTGGTACTTCAGCCATCCGGACAGCAAATATTTTGCCGTGGCGCAGATTCAGCGCGATCAAGTTGAAGATTATGCCGCGCGCAAAGGGATGCCAGTGGCTGAGGTCGAGCGCTGGCTGGCCCCCAATTTGGGTTATGATGCGGACTGACGGAACAAACTTCATCTACGATTTATGATAGAAGGGGCCAGCGCACGTTCGCTACTCTGTGATTCCTTAATCATAGTGAACTTTGGAGAACACCAGCAATGGGTGGAATATTAAAAGTAAATAGGCCTTTGTTATTGTCTGTACCACTGAATAAATCTCTGGCGGCTAAAGTGGTGGGTAGCGCTATTGCTGAAAAGTTATTTTCGGTAGGTAACATCAGGAATTGCGGTATTGGGCGAGCAACTGGGCGAAGGATGACGGAAGGTAAGCAATTTACTCGGCAGCTTTTTCTTCAGCAGGAACATGCTCAGCAGAAAAAGGTCACATTTAACACCATGGACGAAACTTCAGCACCGAGGTAATAGGGGGGCGGGAATTCGCGCGCCTTATCATCCAGTTCTGTTGGCGTTAAAGCCATTCATTTTGTCATGGCAAAAAGTCAGCCTTACATTGGAAATGGCACTGAAAATTAAAGATTTTCTGACTAATTTCACGATAAACAACAAAAAACCGACCCTCCGATTGGGGCCGGTTTTTGTTTGTAATCAATCTGTTATTCAAATAATCTATTATTCAAATAAATTATGATGCAGCGTTTGCACCACTTTTTCTGCATCATTACCCGGCACCAGGAAGCACAGATTGTGGCTGCTAGCTCCGTAGCAAATCATACGAATATTGAATGGGTCGAGCACACCGAACACTTCTTTACCCACCCCGCAGGCTTGTGACAAGTTGTTGCCGATAATGGCCACCAATGCCAGATTTTCTTCCACTTCGACCCGGCACAGGGAGGAAAGCTCGGTCAGCAGCGAACTGGTCAGCAAGCTGTCGCCGGTCGAGGTTGAGCCGGTGGTATCTAGGGTCAGTGCCACACTCACTTCAGAGGTAGTTATCAAGTCAACCGAGATATTGTGGCGCGCCAGAATATTAAAAACTTCTGCCAGAAAACCGCGGGCGTGCAGCATATTCAGGCTATGCAGGGTCAGCAAAGTTTGTTTGCGGCGCAGCGCCAATGCCCGGAACAGCGGAGGATTGTAAGTTTCATTGCACACCAACGTGCCGCCGGCCTCCGGGTCTTTGCTTGAGCCGACAAACACCGGAATGTCACTGCGCACTGCCGGTAATAAGGTGGCAGGATGCAGCACTTTGGCGCCAAAAGTCGCCATTTCAGCAGCTTCTTCAAAGGCGATTTTATCAATGCGTTTTGCCCCGGGCACCACGCGCGGGTCAGTGGTATAAATCCCGGGAACGTCCGTCCAGATATCAATGCGGCTGACATTAAGTGCTTCGCCCAACAGTGCGGCAGTGTAATCACTGCCACCACGGCCAAGTGTGGTGGTGCGCCCTTTACTTTCGCTGCCGATAAAACCTTGCGTCACGATAATGGCGTGTTCAATGCGCGGCGCTAACTGGGCCTGAGCCAGTTCAGACAATGCATGAGTATCTGGCTCGGCGCGGCCAAAGCGGTCATTGGTGCGCATAATTTTGCGCACATCAAACCACTCCACCGCCACTTGGCGCTGGCGTAATAGTTCGACAAACAATAATGTCGACATCAATTCGCCGTGGCTGACCAGCTCATCAGTCAGTGCTGCCGAGGTTGCCAGACTGGCGGCTTCTGACAGCATGGCAATGTTCTCCAGCATGCGGTCAATTTCTTCACGGATAACCGCCGGATCCGCGAGTTTGGCGAGAATGCTGTATTGAATGCGGCGGATGTCAGCTAAATGAAGGGCGCGAGTTTCCTGTTCGCAACCATCGGCCAGCGCGACCAACAGATTGGTGATACCGGCTGAGGCCGATAAAATCACTAAACGAACATCCGGGTTCGATAAAACCACATCAGCGCTGCGACTCATGGCATCAAAATCAGCCACACTGGTGCCGCCAAATTTGGCGACAACCGTCGGGGAGGAGGCGCTGCCAGTCCGTTGGGGTGCTACTTGAATCATCTAAAAAACCTCGTGTCAGGGATGCCATCTTGGGTGGTCATCTGTATTAGATTTGGCACAAGGGAAGAGCGGTAAGTTAGGGGGCAGGCGTAGAAATAACTCTACGTTACACCCAGAAGCGCTCCACCTTGTTGACCGCCCTAAAGGAACGGCACTGGTGACAACCCAGGGGATTCAGCCCCTGCAGTCGACACGCTGATGGCCGAAATCATCGTGTCTCGGCGTCGCTCCCCCTCGAGTGTCTTCAGCGGATCACGGCTCCTCCGACATTTTACCTGGGCGACGCACCTCTTCTGGCTTACGCACTCGGTGCGTAAGTAGGTCTTTAGGAATAACGGGTTATCGGCTTGCTGTCAACGATATGACCATGAGGTATTTTCATATTTAATAAATTGTCACTTCATATAACTAATTTAACTGGATATCGGCTGACAATGCGGCATTTACCTCATGGGCGGGGCGTAGATTAAGGGAAAGAGAGAAAACAGGAAGCAGATCAAAAGTTGTTTCGAGAGATATCACCTATCGCAAGAAAAGAGATCTCAATCACAGGGTAACAGGATACAATCAATGTATTCATTTCATTAATCCTTAAGCCTAGAAGAGCGCCGCTATGAAAAATATTAATCCTAGTCAAACCGCTGCCTGGAAAGCGTTACAGCAACACTTTGAACAGATGAAAGATGTGCAAATCCGCGATCTGTTTGCCAAGGACAAGCAGCGTTTTGAGAAATTCTCCGCCACTTTTGACGATCAAATGCTGGTGGATTTCTCAAAAAACCGCATTACCAGCGAAACCATGGAAAAACTGCAAGCGCTGGCTCAAGAAACCGATCTGGCTGGGGCGATTAAGTCCATGTTCTCCGGTGAGAAAATTAACCGGACTGAAGACCGCGCGGTGTTGCATGTTGCTCTGCGTAACCGCAGCAATAGCCCGATTTTGGTTGATGGCAAAGATGTGATGCCGGAAGTGAACGCGGTACTGGCGAAAATGAAGCAATTCTGTGACCGCGTGATTGGCGGTGACTGGAAAGGTTATACCGGCAAAGCGATTACCGATGTCGTCAATATCGGTATCGGTGGTTCAGACCTCGGCCCTTACATGGTGACCGAAGCGCTGCGCCCATACAAAAATCATCTGAATATGCATTTCGTTTCTAACGTTGATGGCACCCATATTGCGGAAACCTTGAAGCCACTGAATCCAGAAACAACATTGTTCTTGGTGGCATCAAAAACCTTCACCACGCAAGAAACCATGACCAATGCCCACAGTGCGCGCGACTGGTTCTTGTCTGCCGCGAGTGATCCGGCGCATGTGGCTAAACACTTTGCGGCATTGTCTACCAATGCAAAAGCTGTTGGCGATTTTGGTATTGATACCAACAATATGTTTGAGTTCTGGGATTGGGTCGGTGGCCGCTACTCCTTGTGGTCTGCTATTGGCTTGTCTATCGCGCTGTCGGTCGGTTTTGATCATTTTGAAGCGCTGCTCAGTGGTGCACA
Source organism: Yersinia hibernica (assembly GCF_004124235.1). Classification (NCBI taxonomy): domain Bacteria; kingdom Pseudomonadati; phylum Pseudomonadota; class Gammaproteobacteria; order Enterobacterales; family Yersiniaceae; genus Yersinia; species Yersinia hibernica. The sequence goes on along the minus strand of NZ_CP032487.1, from coordinate 4,338,570 downwards.
CGCCATGGACAAACACTTCGCAGAAACTCCGGCGGAGAAGAACTTGCCAATCCTGTTGGCATTGATTGGCATCTGGTATAACAATTTCTTTGGTGCTGAAACCGAAGCTATCCTGCCTTATGACCAATATATGCACCGTTTCCCGGCTTACTTCCAGCAGGGTAATATGGAATCTAACGGTAAATATGTTGACCGCAACGGTAACCCGGTTGATTACCAGACTGGCCCAATTATCTGGGGTGAGCCGGGTACTAATGGTCAACATGCTTTCTATCAGTTGATTCATCAGGGTACCAAATTGGTTCCTTGCGACTTCATTGCTCCGGCAATCAGTCATAACCCACTGAGTGACCACCACGCGAAGCTGCTGTCTAACTTCTTCGCACAAACTGAAGCTTTGGCTTTTGGTAAGTCACTGGCAGAAGTGGAAGCTGAATTTGCGGCGGCAGGTAAAACCCCAGAACAAGTGGCTCATGTTGCGCCATTCAAAGTGTTTGAGGGTAACCGGCCAACCAACTCTATTTTGTTGCGTGAAATCACCCCATTCAGCCTGGGTGCATTGATTGCGTTGTATGAGCACAAAATCTTCACGCAGGGGATTATCTTGAACATCTACACCTTTGACCAGTGGGGTGTTGAGCTGGGTAAACAACTGGCTAACCGTATTTTGCCGGAGCTGGCAGATGACAAAAATGTGACCAGCCATGACAGTTCTACTAATGCGTTGATTAACCGTTTCAAGAGCTGGCGTTAAACTTACACATCCAAGCTCCTTGATCCGCGCTTGTTAGCCCCTTACTTTTAGTAAGGGGCTTTTTTTGATTCGAATGCAGCATTGCTGTGATAGTCTCAGGCTGTTTCGCCTACTTTTTATGGGGTATTTATGGCCAAAAATTCACGTTCTCAGTGGGTAGCTAAAAATCTACAGCGTTTATTGAATGCGGGGTTGATTGTATTAGCGGCTATTTTGGTGGTCTTTCTGGTAAAAGAGACCATTCATTTGGGGCAAATGCTATTTATAAATAATCAGGAAACTTCTTCCTATATGCTGATTGAAGGCATTGTGATTTATTTCCTGTATTTTGAATTTATTGCCTTGATTGTGAAGTATTTTGAGTCTGGTTATCACTTCCCATTGCGCTATTTTATCTATATTGGGATCACGGCTATTATTCGGTTGATCATTGTCGATCATGAAAGCCCCATTGATACACTGATTTATTCAGCATCCATATTATTGCTGGTGGTAACTCTGTACTTAGCCAATACTGAAAGGTTAAAGCGCGAGTAATGTTTTGATTTTAAGCATAAAAATGGCGGCCATTCAGGCCGCCCTAAAGACACAGTACCAGAGGATGAAAGTACAGCAAGTGAAGCAGCGGCATAATCAATAGTAACGACATAAACCAACGAGAAATATTTAGCCTTTTACCCCGCCCGCCGTTAAGCCACCAACCAACCAGCGCTGTGCCAGCAGGAATACGGCTGTGATTGGGATGGCAGAGAGCACGGCAGCCGCGGCAAAATCGCCCCACAGATAGTTTTGTGGGTTTAGATATTGCTGCATCCCCACCGCGAGGGTGTAACTATTCACATCGCGCAGCAGTAATGACGCGACCGGCACCTCAGTGATGGCGGCAATAAATGACAGAATAAAGACGACGGCTAAAATTGGCACCGACAGCGGTAACAGCACCAGCCTGAAAGCTTGCCATGGCGTCGCGCCATCCAAGGCGGCGGCTTCTTCCAATGAGTTATCAATGGTTTCGAAATAGCCTTTGATGGTCCAGACGTGCAGAGCAATCCCGCCCATATAAGCAAAAATAACCCCACCGTGAGTATTGAGCCCGATAAATGGCAAATATTGCCCCAAGCGGTCAAATAAGGCATACAGCGCCACCAAAGACAGCACGGCGGGGAACATTTGGAAAATCAACATCCCTTTCAGCAGAGTGCTTTTGCCACGAAAGCGCATGCGGGCAAAAGCATAAGCACAAGTGGTGGAGAGTGTGACAATACCTATCGCCGTTATCACGGCAATCTTGATTGAGTTCCAGAGCCACAACATGACCGGGAATGGCGGCGGTGTCACGCTACCGTCAGCATGAGTCACACTCATGCCCAGTGCGAGTTGCCAATGTTCCCAAGAGATTTGATCCGGGATTAAGCTCCCGGTGGCAAAGTTGCCGGGCCGCAGTGAAATGGTAATCACCATCAGCAGCGGGAACATTATCAGCGCGATAAAGCACAGCATCAGAAAATGGGTGCCTAATAGACGCAAACGCTGGGATTTAGGTTGAACCATGGCCATCTGCATCTCCTCCTTAGTCAAAATTCATTTTACTGGCTTTCAAATTCAGTATCGCCAGCGCGCCTACCAGAATGAAAATCAGTGTTGCGATTGCCGCCGCCAAGCCGAAGTCCTGCCCGCCGCCGCCTTCAAAGGCGATGCGATAGGTGTAGCTGACCAGTAAGTCGGTGTATCCCGCAGGCGTCGTGGTACCAATCATGTCTGGGCCACCATTGGTCAATAACTGAATCAATACGAAGTTGTTAAAGTTAAAGGCGAAGCTGGCAATCATCAGTGGCGTCAATGGCTTAATCAACAAAGGCAAAGTGATGCGGAAAAAATTCTGGAGCGGGCCAGCGCCGTCCATTGCCGATGCCTCATATAAATCATCGGGGATGGCTTTCAACAGCCCCATACACAGAATCATCATGTAAGGATAACCAAGCCAAGTATTGACGATCAGTATCATGCTTTTTGCAGTGATAGGGTCGCTAAACCACGCCGGTTTGATACCAAATAAGTGGCTGAGCATCAGGTTGATTTCACCAAAGCTTTGGTTAAATAACCCTTTGAAAATCAATATTGAGATAAATGCTGGCACGGCATACGGCAAGATTAGCAGCACCCGATAGACGGCTTTGCCTTTCAGAGCATCCCATTGCACGACACAGGCCAGAACCATACCGACCGCCACCGTCAGGACGACAGTCAATAATGAGAAAATAATGGTCCAGATGAATATTGAGATGAAAGGCTTCTGAATCCCCTCGTCATGCAGCACCCGCAGGAAGTTTTTCCAGCCGATAGTGACGGTAAAACCGGGGCTGAGTTTTTCATTTTCCCACTGCCCGTCTGCATTGATGGCCTGATAGAAACCGACATCCGGATTCGGCCGATATGTCACCCCGGTCTGCTGATTAATCAGTTCGTTACCATCCGCGCCTAGCTTATAAAGCGGGCTGGTGCCAGAAAACTGGCGCAGTGAGCTCATGCGCAGTTCACCGCCACTGGGCAAAATAGCCACCAATCCACTCAAGGCTTGACGATTTTGGGTAATAACCCGCAAAGAGGCGCGTTCGGTGGTTTGTTCGGCACTGGCTGGCGTGACATTTATTTTTTGCTCGCCAGTGGCATTCAAGCTGAAAGGCTCTGAAATCAGGACGGTATTGTCATCCGGATTGGTGAGTTGTAGCCGCCATTGTTCACTGCTCGGATAGAGACCAAAAGTATAGGTTTTGCCGGTCTGGAATTGCCGGTCCATTAACACCGACTGGGCGCGTTCAAAGGTTAACTGGTTGGTACTGCTGTAGTTAGTAAAGGCAATGGCGATGGTGCAAATCAGCGGGAACAGAACAAACAGCCCCATCCCGGCAACACCAGGGTAAACATAGCGCCAGGCATAGGCGCGGCGGTTGGCGAAAACATACAGCCCCAGACTCACCAAAATCAGTGTCACAATGGCAAAAAGATATTCACCCTGAGCATACATCAACACGATCAAATAGCAGGTGAATAAGCTTAATGTGCCGATAATCAGCCACTTAAGAACATCACTTTGCCACCAGGCGGTTTTCTTTTTACGGCTTTGATACTCGGTGTGGGATAACTGCATAATGGTCCCTTTCATACTCTTCGTACTTGAAGTTACAGCGCTGTTAGCTGCTCTCGCTCACCCAACTCACTGACTTGTATCAGTTCACCGGGATTTATTCACTGGCTGCCTTGCTGCAAGGTCAATGACTGTGAGCATCATGACAGCATGACAACTGAAAACTGGGTCGGGGCACGGCGAACCGCGCCCCTTGGCAGGTGAAACTCTTATTTGACGATACGTGCCGCTGCATCATTGAGTGCAGCTTCCACGGTCTGACGGCCACTGATGGCGTTCAACACCGCACTGCGGGTTGCATACCAGAAGGCCGCCATTTGTGGGATATTCGGCATGATTTCGCCTTTGGTGGCGTTATCCATTGTGGCCGCAATCCGTGGATCTTTTGCCAGCTGCTCTTGGTATGAAATCAATGCCACCGCCCCCAACGGCTTGTCTTTATTAACTTCAGCCAGGCCTTGGTCGGTTATCAGATAATTTTCCAGGAATTCAGTCGCCAGTTCTTTGTTCGGGCTGGCGGCGTTAATACCGGCAGTCAGAACACCGACGAACGGCTTGGATGGTTGACCATGGAAGGTTGGCAACAAGGTCACGCCGTAATTGATTTTGCTCTTATCAATATTTGACCAGGCCCATGGGCCATTGATGGTCATCGCGGTTTCACCTTTATTAAAGGCTGCTTCTGCGATGGAGTAATCAGTATCCGCATTGATGTGCTTGTTCTTCACCAGATCAACAATAAATTGCAGGCCGGCTTGCGCCCCGGCATTGTTCACGCCGACGTTTTTGACATCATAGACACCGTTTTCAGATTTGAAAGCATAACCGCCATCAGCTGCGATAAGTGGCCAAGTGAAGTAGGGTTCTTGTAGGTTCCACATGATGGCGCTCTTGCCATTTGCGCGCAGCTTGGTGTCCAGCGCAGGAATTTCTTCCCATGTTTTTGGCGCTTCTTTAACCAGATCTTTGTTATAAATCAGAGACAAGGCTTCGACGGCGATGGGGTAACCAATCAGTTTGCCATTAAAGCGTACGGCATCCCAGGTGAATGGGAACAGCTTGTCTTGGAAAGCTTTAGCAGGGTGTAACTCCGCCAGCAAGCCAGATTGCGCGTAGCCACCAAAGCGGTCATGTGCCCAGAAGATAATGTCCGGGCCATCACCTGTCGCCGCCACTTGTGGGAATTTTTCTTCCAGTTTATCTGGATGCTCAATAGTGACTTTGATGCCGGTATCTTTCTCAAATTTCTTACCGACTTCGGCTAATCCGTTATAACCTTTATCGCCATTGATCCAGATAACCAGTTTACCTTCTTCAATTTTGGCAAAAGCAGAGGAAGAGAGCACCAGCGTGGTTAGCGCTGAAAGGGCCAAAACACGTGCGGTCTTACCAATGCCGGATTTTGTGAAGCTGCGAGTCATAATCCAATCCTTTTATCCAATTTTGTGGGTACCGACTTTCTTGTGAGTCATTACGTTCATTACACTGACCAAAACGTTTATTACAGAGACTAATACATTACGCTGACATATTGAGTCACAACTGGATACACCATCATCCTCCCCCTCTCTACGCCCCCCGACGAGTTATTGTGACCGACTTAACACTGCTGCCTATTCTGTGGTGTCAGACACAATAATGTAGGTCGAAATTTGCTTGGTAGATCACACATTTGTATTTGTGATGGAACTTCTGTTCCCCGTGGTCGTTCCCTCATCCTCCCATCTCCTCCCCCATGAAAAACTTTGTTACGGATGATTACCAAATAGTGCGGCTGCCGCATTATCGCCGTCATTGAAAAGCGGTGTCGTCATCGAAACAGCGTCAACACCCTTGAAACTCAGCACCTTTGAAATGCGGTCACCAACGAAATGTGGTTGTTCGGTTAATTATTACCCAAGCAGATCAGGACATTGCAGCGTTAATCAACGCGCAGCCCTATACTCAGGCCGCGACGTCGTCCGGGGCAACCTTGCTAAGGCATGGCGGAACGGCGCGCAGCAAGAGAGTCATCAGGGGCTGGGAGTCATGCGATGGGTCATGCCGGAATTTGCTTCCGCCATTTTTCTTCAGTCAGGTTCATATGAAAAGTTGTTTGCGTAAGCAAAGGAGTAACAGATGGCTAATGTAACGCTGAGCGGCGTTTATAAGGCCTTTGGTGAGGCTGTGATTTCCAGAGACATCAATTTGGAAATCGATGACGGCGAGTTTGTAGTCTTTGTGGGGCCATCCGGCTGTGGAAAGTCAACATTGCTGCGGATGATTGCTGGCCTTGAGGACATTACCGCGGGCGAGTTGTTGATTGGTGGTAAGCGGATGAATGAAGTGCCGCCGTCAGAGCGCGGTATCGGCATGGTGTTCCAGTCATATGCGCTTTATCCCCATCTGTCAGTGGCAGAGAACATGTCTTTCGGCCTGAAATTGGCTGGTGTGAAGAAAGCAGAAATTAATCAGCGAGTGAATCAGGTCGCTGAAGTGCTGCAACTGGCTCACTTGTTGGAACGTCGGCCTAAGGCTTTGTCAGGCGGGCAGCGCCAGCGTGTTGCGATTGGCCGTACTTTGGTCGCCGAGCCGGATGTTTTCTTGCTCGACGAACCGCTTTCTAACCTGGATGCCGCACTGCGGGTTCAGATGCGCATTGAGATATCACGCCTGCATAAGCGCCTGCAACGCACCATGATTTACGTCACCCATGACCAGGTCGAAGCCATGACACTGGCGGACAAAATTGTGGTGCTGGATGCCGGCAATGTGGCGCAAGTCGGTAAGCCGCTTGAGCTGTACCACTACCCTGCTAATCGCTTTGTTGCGGGCTTTATCGGCTCGCCAAAAATGAATTTTTTACCGGTTAAAGTGACCGCCGTTGAACCTTGTCAGGTGCAGATAGAACTGCCAAATCGCCAGCTAGTGTGGCTGCCGGTGGAGGGCACTCAGGTTCAGGTCGGTGCAAATCTGTCTTTGGGTATCCGCCCGGAACATCTGCTGCCAAGCAGTGCCTCTGAAGTGACGCTGGAGGGCGAAATTCAGGTGGTAGAGCAACTGGGTAATGAAACTCAAATTCACATCCAAATCCCGGCAATACGTCAAAACCTGGTCTACCGCCAGAACGACGTGGTGCTGGTAGAAGAAGGTGCAACATTCGCCATCGGTCTGCCGCCATATCGCTGTCATCTGTTCCGTGAAGATGGTTCTGCGTGCAAGCGGTTGTATCGAGAACTGGGCGTCTAGTTACCACGACGTTCGGTTACGGAAAATGTAAAGCACGCATGCCGACAGGCAAATATAACAGGAGATTACTGATGACTACTCTGCGCAAGTTACCGATAGCACTGGCTGTTGCCGCTGGTGTCCTTTCCACTCAAGCCATGGCTGTTGATTTCCACGGGTATGCGCGCTCCGGCATCGGCTGGACGGCAAGTGGCGGTGAACAACAATGTTTCAAAGCAACTGGTGCTCAAAGTAAATACCGTCTGGGTAACGAATGTGAAACTTATGCGGAAATTAAATTAGGCCAGGAGCTGTGGAAAGAGGGTGATAAGAGCTTCTACTTAGATACCAACGTCGCGTATTCCGTTTCACAACGTGATGACTGGGAATCCACCGACCCCGCTTTCCGTGAAGCCAACGTGCAGGGTAAAAATCTAATTGATTGGTTGCCTGGCTCCACCATGTGGGCAGGTAAGCGCTTCTACCAACGTCATGACGTCCATATGATTGACTTCTACTACTGGGATATTTCTGGCCCAGGTGCGGGTTTAGAGGCTATTGATCTGGGCTTCGGTAAATTATCTGTGGCTGCAACCCGTAACTCAGAAGCGGGTGGTTCAAGTGCCTGGATTGACAATCAACGCAAAGATGCCGACCACACCGTCAATGATGTGTATGACATCCGTTTAGCCGGTTTAGAAACTAACCCAGGCGGCACCCTGGAGTTTGGTGTGGATTATGGTCGTGCCAATACCCAGGACGACTACGCGCTGGCCCCAAATGCCTCGAAAGATGGCGTGATGCTGACCGCTGAACATACGCAAAGCATGATGGGCGGCTTCAACAAATTTGTTGTTCAGTATGCCACTGACTCTATGACTTCATACAACAGCGGCCATTCACAAGGTACATCAGTGAATAACAATGGCCACATGCTGCGTATTATCGACCACGGTGCCATCAATCTGGCTGAGAAGTGGGATCTGATGTACGTCGGACTGTATCAGGACACTGACTGGGACAACAACAACGGCACCACGTGGTACAGCGTGGGTGTGCGTCCAATGTACAAATGGACCAATATCATGAGTACCTTGGCAGAAGTTGGCTACGACAATGTGAAATCACAACGTACCGGCGACCGTAACGGCCAATACAAACTGACATTGGCACAACAATGGCAAGCAGGCGACAGCATCTGGTCACGTCCGGCCATTCGTGTCTTCGCTACTTATGCCAACTGGGATGAGAAGTGGGGCTATAACGATGTGAATGGCAGTGCTGATAAGGGGCTGGCACAAAATGGCACCATCGGTACCGACAGCCGCGGTAAAAACAATGAAGTGACCTTCGGCGCGCAATTCGAAGCCTGGTGGTAACAGATGTCATACAGCCGTCCTGAGGGGCGGCTGTTTTGCATGATGAGACGGGCTACGGCCCATTGCCAACAAGATAAAGCCATATACCTGAAGTGGCGCGAGTTGCAGCTAATGCACATGCAGCTTGAGGTATGACGGGAATATATTGGTTAACTTTGCCGACCTTGCCTGTGCACAGTTAGCGCTGACGCTCAATGTATGAGGGTATAACAATGAAGAAGAATCTGCTGACACTCTGTCTGGCATTAGCTCTGGGGGTTTCAGCACCTCTGGCAGTTCAAGCCGAATCAACGATTTCTCCGGCGAATGTTTCCATCGCGCCGACTATCAGTACCGCGACATTACAACAGTTGCCATGGCAGCCATTAGTGCCACCGGCGACGCAAGATATCAAACTGACGGCCTCCAGCCCGCAAATTTCTCAGGGGAATGTCGAGGGCGCGGTTGCTGCTTTCGCACTCCCGGCAGACCGTGGCTCCATGGAGGTCACACTCAGCAGCTTAGTTACTGATAATCAATTATTTTCCCCTAGCGTATTAGTGTTAGATGAACAGATGCGCCCGGCGGCTTACTATCCATCCAGCTATTTCACTTATGAAAAAGCCGGCATTATGACCAGTGACAGGTTGCAGGGCGTCATGAAATTGACACCGGCATTGGGGCAAAAACAAATCTATCTGCTGGTCTACACGACCCGTGATGATTTGGTCAAAACCACCAAATTGCTGGATCCGGCCAAAGCTTATGCCATGGGCGTGGGTAATGCGGTACCGGATATTCCAGACCCGATTGCCAAACATATCCCGACCGGTAATTTGAGAATTAAAGCCACCGCCGAGCAAGGCATGGGCAATGTCATGATTGGCTTGATACAGTCAGCACCGGCTTTTGCGCCCGTGGTGGTGGGCAGCGCGATTCAACCTGCAGCCGTCGCAGCTCCAGCCCCGGCCAAACCCACAGAGCCGATGCTGAGCGAGACTGAAAACTACTTCAACCAGGCGATTAAAGACGCGGTGAAATCCGGTGATGTCGATAAGGCGCTGAAATTGTTGAACGAAGCGGAACATTTGGGCTCAACTTCAGCCCGAAAAACCTTTATTGGTAGTGTAAAAGGCAAGGGGTAAATCCCGGCACTGCCGAATATGGCTGGATGATTGGTGCGCCTCGGCGCACCTTTTTTCTTGGTGGGGCTTTCGTTTGTTGGCTCAGTAGAGAGAGACAAAAGACAAATAAGAATCTACCAGACTGAAAATGGGGTTGATCTCGGTATCTTGGAAGGCATACCGGGATTGATATCAGATGGCTCCTAATGATTCAGCTAGACAATTAAAGGAACTAATTGATGTTAAAGAAAACTCAGTTTTGTCTATGGATTGCAGTGCTGTTTTGTTCGGCCCTCTTGGCAGAAGAACCCCCTCCATTTACGCCATCCACGATTAATCGCCAACATACTGATTCCTTTAGATCACCGCTAAAAGTCACGGCACGAGACCATCTGCTATTGGAAGCAATGGCAGACAAACTGCCCAATGTCAGTTCGACCTCAGATCCCGTCTTCAGTCAGGCAATGCAATTAATTGATAATGCGAATGAATTGGAGCAGGAAATATGGTTGCAACAATTCGGGCAAATCAGTGATGCGCGGGTGGGCAGAATTGTGGATCTTTACCTACAACTCTATGATGTACAACAGGTTGAATCAGCAGAAAGTTTGGAGGATTTACTGCATTTAAGAGCGGAGTTAACCGCAGAGCAAGGATACCAAAAAGCACGGATAGCCAGTTTGGAGCGGGATGTGCTTTTTAAGTTATTCCAAAAAGGCCTGATGCTGTCGACAGAAGAGCAACTCACCCCGCTCGCCGCCCTAAACCTTGTCTGGTGGCTGCATCAAGAGAACCCGCCCACTTTGACCGAATTATCCGCTGGTATTTATCGCCCTGAATATAAAGAGCGGCGAATTCAAGCGGCAATACTGTATAACTATTCCCATTATGGCCAGCGCTACGGGGAAGTGGAGGGCGGCTCCGCTGAACAACCTGTCCATTGGGCGCGAGATAGTTTGGATGGCGCAGGGCTACCCGTCTTTCGTGCAGTTCAGGCATTAAGGGTGCTGCATGAGGGAATGACGGCCATACCGGCGGTAGTGCAATCGGATGAAAGTTATCTGGCCAATGGATTTGCACCGAAAAATGCCCAAGGGCGTTATTTGACCGGCTCACTGATGGAGATGACGTTAACGGGATGCAGCTTGGTTGGGTTTGACATCTGCAGCCAACAGGATTTCACCCAATTTCTTGACCTCCAGTACCCGGTCGGCAGTTTGGCGTTTTCACTCAAGGCGACGCTCAACCTATATTATCGATTGCAAGGTAAAGCACTTGATCAATTGGAGGGTAAAGATACCGAGCAACTCTATAACTTATTGCTGGAGGAAGAGCAGCAATTACAACAAACTGGAGTTGTCGGTTATAGCCCGACGGTGATTTTTTTGTCCCATTTCAGCCAATCTAATGGGGCCGAAGTGCTGACCGTCAAGCAGATGGCGAGTGCTTTCAACCGCATTGCCGAGTCAATCGCGATGTCTGGCTTGTCTGAATCAGCACTGATTACCTTTAGCCGGCTCAAACAATTAGCTGGCAATATTATTGACGATATTGCCATTGATTTGGAGCAGGAAAGGTTTGTGTCGGACCTCAAAGCGATCGGTCAACTATTAGAATATCATCAGCCCGCACTCTACTTGTTGGTGCAGCATGCGCTTTATCACACCGAACGCGAGAAAATAGCGCGAGAATTAGACTATCTTGATATGCGTCTGGCCTATCGCCATCCACCTGATGAATTTGATGAAAATCAGGCCATAAAGGCGATTTTGCTAGAAAATGGCGTCAGGAATATCAATGTTTCCAGACAATATATTTACCATCAGGATGCTCGGTTTGGTTTCCCCCAGAAAAAGTTCGATTCACCTGTTGATGAATTTAAGCGGCGTCGCAATGCCAGTGATCACTTTGTCGCCAATATGTCGATGCTCAGTAGCCGCGGCAAGTTAATTAATGTTTTCAAGAGCCTGGACGCGAAAAAAAACCAATATTATGCACAAATCAAAACCCATCCGGCAATCCGGGCTAAAGCCATTGAGATGTTAATAGACGATGGTCAGCAGCCACAGGGCATAACATTGCAGCTTAAAATAAGTTCTCTGGCACAAGCCTACCAACCCGAATCTGAAAACACACGTTTTTGGGGCAATGCCTGGGAAAGTCTGGAAAATCATTGGGTGTGTAAATTACCCCAGCCCAACCCGATGTGCACTATCGCCAAAGTGGAAGGGCCGCGCTACCGCAATGATAAGGAAAATATGGCGGCGGGCATGACGGCGATGGTGATGGAAGTGAGTTTGCTTAGGGGAGCGGGGGAGGGGGTCAAGACGGTGGAACAGCTTCCGCCCGGTGCTGACCCTCTGTTGTCGCCCACATTATCAGTTGAGATGGATGATTTAATCAATCATGAAATCAGTGGGATAGAAGAATACAGCCCCGAGGTAAATGTCCCTGAACGGGAAACTCAGGAGATAGAAAACCCGCGCGGCACACTTATTGAGGTACAACGAATTGCACTTAAAGATGCCGCCGCCGGCGAAGTGCGGCAAGCATGGGTCAGGCAGGGCGGTAGCGGTGCTTATTGGGAGGTTGATTTAGTCACCGGCCAAGACTTAGGTTTTGTCTTGAAACAAGGGCCGCAATTTATTCGGCCCGGCAGACTTCTGGGCGGCGGGCCACTCCAATCGCGCTTTTCACATCCTCAATTTAACCCTGAAATCAAGTTAGGTACAAAAATTGGCCGTGGAGTGACTGGCGATGTCTACCTGGATGCCAATAATCGCGGTTTTGTATTAAAGAAATTAGCTGCACAAAATCAAGAAGTTATCACTGATATCCACGTGAAAGAAGTTGAGTTTTTTAATCGATATTATGGCGAGGGGGCCGCCGAGCTAATTGCTGAAGGAAATCAATACTATATAAGAATGTACCGTGTACCGGGGAGAACATTGACCAGTATTAAGCGCGCCATTTTCCCACCCAGTGCGAAGGAGCGATTTTTGAGCATGATGGATGACCTTGGCTATCACAATATTATTCATGATGACTTAAATTTTAATAATGTTTTATATGATGAAAAAACCAACACTTTCTATCCTATTGATTTTGATAAAGCCTATGATGGATACCACTCAGCAAGAGGTGTCGAGAGCAGCCAGCAACATTGGGGAGTGGATATGAGAATTAGCGATATACTTGAATATATTGACGAATATAAAAAAATTAAGTGATGGCGCGATGTTGCCGGGCGTAATAAACCCGTAACCTGATGTCGCTCGATATCTATTCTGCGCTACAATGATGCCCTATTTACTGACCACCAATGACCAATTGCGAGGATGCGTATTTTATCCTCGGCAGGGAGCGACTCGCATGCTGACCGGCAATGCATCAATTTTAAAACCCATTCAATGGTGTGCCATTGAGCGCCCAACTCTTCCCGTGGACATTGCTGACTGGCTGATGGAGTTGGGATCAATGACCCGGCGTTTTGAGCAACATTGTCAGCGGGTGCATGTTGAACCGCAGCGCGAATGCTTTATTACCCATAATGAGTTAGGTGAAGATGCCGAACACCTGCCGGTCAGTGAGCGCTATTGGTTACGAGAAATCATTCTGTGTGGTGATAATGAGCCGTGGTTGCTTGGTCGCACGGTTATCCCGCAAGAAACCTTGTCTGGCCCGGACCGCTCGCTGGTGGATTTAGGCACATTACCGCTTGGGCGCTATTTATTTGGTGGTAATAATTTAACCCGCGATTATATTCAAGTCGGGCGACAAGATAGCCTTTGGGCGCGCCGTTCGTTACTTCGTTTATCCGGTAAGCCCTTGTTACTGACTGAAGTTTTTTTACCGGCCTCGCCGCTTTATACCAAATAATGCTGTTCTAGCCGTGTCATGTGGTGGTGAGATTTTGGAGAGCAATAAATTGAAGGAAAGTACTGTTCAGAGCAAATGGCTGGCATATTGTCGTCTAATGCGCATTGATAAACCCATTGGCTCACTATTATTGCTATGGCCGACTTTGTGGGCACTATGGTTAGCGGGGCACGGCATTCCTGACACCAAAATATTGATTGTTTTTGTCTTGGGGGTGTTTTTCATGCGCGCCGCCGGTTGTGTTGTTAATGATTATGCTGACCGACGGATTGATGGCTTTGTCAAACGCACGGCATCCCGGCCCTTGCCAAGCGGGCTTATCAGCGAGAAAGAAAGTAAAATCCTGTTTGTCGTATTGGTGCTGATGTCATTTGGTTTGGTATTAACACTCAATAGCATGACCATCTGGCTATCGCTGGCTGCACTGGCTTTGGCTTGGGTATATCCCTTTATGAAACGGGTCACTCACTTGCCGCAGGTAGTACTGGGGGCCGCATTTGGTTGGTCAATCCCTATGGGTTTTGCCGCCGTGAGTGAGAGTTTGCCGTTGGTATGCTGGCTACTTTTGCTCGCTAATATTTGCTGGACAGTCGCTTATGACACGCAATATGCCATGGTGGATCGTAATGATGACCTGAAAATTGGTGTTAAATCCACAGCCATTTTATTTGGTCAGCGCGACAAATTAATCATCGGGTTGCTGCAATTGGCCACGTTGATTTTAATGGTCACTATTGGCTGGTTGATGAATTTGGGTGGCGCATTTTATGGGTCAGTTTTGCTGGCAGGTGCGCTGTTTGTTCATCAACAGAAGATGATTGCCCAGCGTGAACGCGATCCTTGCTTCCGTGCCTTCCTGAATAATAATTATGTGGGGCTGGTGCTGTTTCTCGGCATTTTGGTGAGTTACATATAAAAAAATGGCCAGATGATAAATCTGGCCATTCTGTTCTTCATTTTTCTCTTACAGGATTAATCTTCCGATTCATCCTCGGCCTCAGGGGCGGGTAACTGATTGTTGGTTTCCGCCGGCATACTGACGCTTTCGATTGTCAGCTTCACTTCCGGCGTCATCAACGCACTCAGCATATTGTAAACTTCCAGTGTATGTTCCTGAATGGCATCACCGCTGTCGCTGATGTAGCCTTCTTCGCGCAAGGTGCCGACCAGTGTCGAGAACACGGCTTTATCGAAGAATTCTGGGGCATTAATCCCATGCAGTACAGACAAACGCTGCGCCATAATCCGGCTTTCTTTTTCCAATGCACCACGGTTGATACTTGGGTTAGCACTGAGTAATGACAGTGTAATTGCGTAGCGTTGCAAGGTTTCACGCACACCAGCGGCCAGTAATTGCAGAGGGCGAATGCGGGCTGGGTTCAGCACCAATTCATCCCCTTTATCGCAAATCAGCTGCTGGCGAGCCAGTTCATCTATCAATGTATCCAAGGTTTGTGGCAACTGCTCTTTGCTGTAATGCAGGAACAGTTCAGCTTTCAACATTGGATAAATCATACTGATTTGGCGCAATAATTCCGCGCGGGTAATGCGACGGTGGTACATCACCATACTGGCTATCAGTGACGGTAACATCAGCAAGTGCTGGATATTATTGCGATAGTAAGTCATCAGCACGGCTTGTTCCCGTGGCAAGATGATAATGTCACCAATATTGTCTTTCTCCACCTCAAACTTATTCATATTTAAGGCGTGATTAAGCAGCTCTTCCGGTGTTTTATCCGGCACAGTGACATCTTTCGCATAAGGCGCATTGCGCATCAGTTGCAGGTAGCACTCAAGTTGCTCCAACAATTGCTCACGGGTTAGTGAACGCTGACGTGAAGCTAACAACGCGGTCGAACACAGGTTCATGGCATTTGCTGCCGCAGCATTGTTAATTCTGACCATAATCTTACCGGCCAAATCATTTACCACCGGTGTCAGCCAGCTCGGGCGCTGTGCTTCAATGGGATCAATCGCATCCCGCCATTGCGGTACATTGGTGTTCAGATAAGTGGTCAGCGGGATTGGCTCACCAAAGTTGACATAGCCCTGACCCAGATTGCGCAACTTGCGCAGGCCACGCAACATCTGCAACAGGTTTTCTTTCTCTTTGGTGGCTCCTCGCAGCTCTTTGGCGTAAGTACCCACTTCCATCACATGCTCGTAGCCAATATAAATTGGCACCAGCGTGATGGGCCGCGAACCGCCACGTAACATGGCTTGAATCGTCATCGACAGCGTGCCGGTTTTCGGTTCTAGCAGGCGGCCGGTTCGTGAGCGCCCACCTTCAACAAAATACTCGACGGAATAGCCGCGGGTGAATAATTCGCCCAGATATTCGCGGAACACGGTTGAGTAGAGTTTGTTGCCTTTAAAGGTACGGCGGATAAAGAAAGCCCCTAAACGGCGGAAAATCGGGCCGGCAGGCCAGAAGTTAAGGTTAATACCGGCAGCAATATGTGGCGGTACAAGCCCTTGATGATAAAGCACGTAAGAGAGCAGCAGGTAATCCATATGGCTGCGATGGCAAGGCACATAGACTATCTCATGGCCATCTTGCGCTAACTGCCGTACGCGCTCTGCATTATGGACATTAATACCCTGATACAAACGGTTCCACGTCCAGCTCAATACCCTGTCAGACAGACGCACGGCTTCATAAGAGAAGTCTGCGGCGATCTCTTCCATTAGCGTAATCGCATTTTGCTGCGCTTTTTCATGGGAGATTTTCTTGGTACGTGCTTCATCCGCCACGGCTTTTTCAATCGCCTTGGAAGCCAACAGCTTTTTGAAGAGGTCTTGGCGATCTGGCAAGCTCGGGCCGACAGCGGCCAGACGTTGACGGGAGAAGTGCATCCGCGCCACGCGCGCCAGCTTATGGGCTATCGTTTTATCGGTGCCATGCTCACTGGCCATCCGACGCAATGAAACCGTGGTCGAGAAACGCACAAAGCTATCGCGGCCCAGCCACAATACGGCAAAGAATTTCTGCACACCATTCAGCACACGCAGATGCGGCGTACCATGGCCTTCACGCCCTGGCGAACGACCAAACATCACGGAAACCGGCAACATTTGAATGTCCAGCTCCGGATTATTGCGGTGCAGATCTAGATAATCGTGGAACAGCTTGACCGACTCTTGCTTAGGTGCGTAATAACGAAAGACTCGAGGGCCATTATCGATAAACACATGACTCGGCAGTTGCACGGCATCGATTTCCAATGGAATCAATGGGTCGGGCAGATCCTGCGCCTGACACTGCGCTCGCAAAGTCAGCAAATCAGCCTTAGAATTGTAAGGCAAAACGTACAGAATAGGACGAGAAGGGTCTAACCCTAACTCAGTCACAGGATCTGCCGGAATAACCTTGCTTTTTACCAACAGTTTAAGTGGTAAATTCAGTAACTTATAATATATTTTACGCCAACCTGACATAACGACATGAAGCCTCTTGTTAGCAATTCGTCGCAAGGATACCAGAAACTGGTTTTGAGATCTGTGGTGATAAGATAACAGAAAGCGGCAAAGCTCATCATTAACTTAAGATAAAGGCAATAAAACATGGCGAATCAATCAACAGGGCTTACCCGAATCTATAAAGCGGCCGGTTATTCGATGAAAGGCCTCAGTGCTGCCTGGAAAAACGAAGCCGCATTTCGCCAAGAATCAGTAGCTGCCATCGTCGCTATCATACTGGCCTTCTGGCTAGATGTAGATGCTTTAGCGCGCATTTTATTGATTGGCAGTGTCGCGTTAGT
This sequence comes from Yersinia hibernica, assembly GCF_004124235.1. Taxonomy (NCBI): domain Bacteria; kingdom Pseudomonadati; phylum Pseudomonadota; class Gammaproteobacteria; order Enterobacterales; family Yersiniaceae; genus Yersinia; species Yersinia hibernica. The sequence goes on along the minus strand of NZ_CP032487.1, from coordinate 4,321,339 downwards.
GATCATTATTGAAGTCATCAATAGTGCCATTGAAGCAGTAGTTGATCGCATCGGCAGTGAATTCCATGAACTTTCAGGCCGTGCCAAAGATATGGGGTCTGCCGCTGTGTTTCTCGCTATCCTGCTGGCGCTTTTTATCTGGATAACGGTGCTCTGGCAACATGTGGGCTAGTTGTGTGGCTGAAATATCGTGGCTTTGGGCACGGTGAGCAACACAATAAAAATAAGCTGTGATTAATCCCTGTTTTTATTCACTCTTTGGTTCCCAATACAGGTTTACCTGTATATACTCACAGCAAGACTGTATAAACAAACAGGGGGCGAAATGAAAGCACTTACGACCAGACAGCAAGAGGTTTATGACCTGGTGCGCGATCACCTATCGCAAACTGGCATGCCGCCGACCCGTGCCGAAATTGCGCAGCGTCTGGGATTCCGCTCTCCTAACGCCGCTGAAGAGCATTTAAAAGCATTGGCCCGCAAGGGTGTTATTGAGATTGTTTCTGGCGCTTCCCGCGGTATTCGTTTACTGATGGAAGAAGAAGATGGCCTACCGTTGATTGGCCGGGTTGCAGCAGGTGAACCCTTGCTGGCACAGCAACATATTGAAGGGCACTACAAAGTCGACCCTTCCATGTTTAAGCCAAGCGCAGATTTCCTACTGCGGGTTAATGGGATGTCGATGAGAGATATCGGTATTCTGGATGGTGACCTACTGGCGGTGCATAAAACGCAAGATGTGCGTAACGGACAAGTGGTTGTCGCGCGAATTGATGATGAAGTCACAGTAAAACGCTTGAAAAAACAAGGTAATATCGTGCAGCTTCTTCCTGAAAATAGCGAGTTCCAGCCGATTATTGTCGATCTGCGTGAACAAAGTTTCACCATTGAAGGACTGGCTGTTGGTGTCATCCGCAATGGCGACTGGATCTGATTCTAGTTGTTGATGTATACCCTCTTTATTTAGAGGGTATATTGTTCATATAACCTTCTGTTCTGTTAATTCACTTTATATTGAGAACAATCCGATAATACGTTATTACCTACTGTTTTAACTGAATATAATATGGTTTCGTTATTCACTTATGGTCATCATTGCGACCAGTAACATTGGTTTTCCTTCAGTTATTAATATCCTCTGCTATAGTTATTTATACGGTAAATAAAATAATCATGCTTAATTTAAATTAAGACTGTGAGTGACTAATTTAAGAAAATATTAGTTTTATAAAGAATGTTTATCGTACCGAATTAACTTATTCCAAGATAGCGGAGTTATTATGAATAAAGATCAAGCTGACGGTAACTGGAAGCAGTTCAAAGGTAAAATTAAAGAGAAATGGGGCAAACTGACTGACGATGACCTAACCGTTATTGAAGGTAAGCGCGACCAACTAGTAGGTAAGATCCAAGAGAAATACGGCTATCAGAAAGAGCAAGCCGAGAAAGAAGTTAAAGCTTGGGAAGACCACAGCAAATACCGCTGGTAACAGCCTTAAAAAGGAATTTAATTGATGTCGATATAAATTATATTGGGTCTTTCATTTCATAGAATATACGTTATTACATAGTGATGTTAATAATGGAAAGTATTCTATTTAGTCCTAATCTAATATCGATAAGACACAAGGACGTGTCCTGTGGTACCTTCTATTTATTATCATGGCAGTGTTATTTAACGCATATTCTAATTCAACCTATTACTGTATTATTACTATATTGATAACGGGCTGACCTTTATCGCCAGATATTTATTTTTTTTTCATCACAATAGAATGGTCATGATCACAATGATCGTGGCTTTCACATGCTTCAACCTCCCCACATTTAGTGCATAAGCCATGGGCTTCCACCACGCTATGGCGCAATGTAAAACCAGACTGTTTTGCTAACTGTGCCAGTGCTTCTTCAATACCTACAGTCGGGCGTTCAGTCACAATCTTGCAGCGATCGCAGATAAAGAGTGCGGAGGTATGAGTTGGCTCTTCAAAATGATGGCACAACACATAGCTGTTAGCTGACTCTACTCGGTGAATAAACCCTTGTTCGAGCAAAAAATCTAATGCGCGGTAGACCGTTGGCGGTTTAGCTTGCGGCTCGGAAACACGGAGCAAGTCTAACAAATCATAAGCGCTGATTGCGCCGGGCTGTTGCGCCATGAGGCGTAATACTTCAAGACGTTGCGGTGTCAGCCGGACGTTACGTTGTTGGCACAGGCTCTCAGCCTGAGCAAGCAGCTTTTCCTGGTTGGTTGAGTTCATGGTTTCATCCCGCAGCGTTTGAATGGAACAGATTTTATCATATTAACCTGTTGCTCAATATCCCTTTATTGATAGATTCTGTGATTAAAACGCTGGTGTCAATTTTGGGGTTAAGTGAATTTAAAGTAAAACTTTTTAGCAGTTTTAAAGCCCTCGCAAATAAAGATAAGTATGCATTACTGACTCAAAGTAATGGTATTTTACCATGTACCATTGTTCGTATATTGCAAAATTACTTTTGCTATGGGAAAATAAATAAACTAATTTTTTACAGAGATGAAAATGTCTTCTGATATCACCAAATACAGGGCAGAGTTAGATGGCTTAAGGGCTGTTGCAGTGATATCCGTGCTTTTATATCACGTTAAATTTTCTCTTTTTGGCTATGAGGTATTCAAGGGTGGTTTTCTTGGCGTAGATATATTTTTTGTATTATCGGGATACTTGATAACGACAATAATTTTTACGCAGATGAATGCTGGTGTTTTTTCTTTAAAAGTTTTTTTATTAGACGAATAAAAAGAATATTACCAGCGATGATTGCTGTTTTATTAGTTTCTTCTGTTTTGGCTTTTTATTTTTTATTACCTGATAGCCTTGTTATTTATGTAAAAACCCTATTGGCATCTTTGTTTTTCGTGTCTAATTTATACTTTTTTGGTGAAGATACTTATGTATCAGATTCCAGTGAATATAAACCATTGCTGCATACTTGGAGTTTGTCTGTTGAGTGGCAATTTTATCTGATTTTCCCTTTTTTATGTCTTTGGTTATGTAAGAGATTTAAAGATAAAAAACTGACTATAATATTTTCACTTTTTTTGCTTTCATTGGTGTTATCTAACATTTTAGCCTATCGCCAACCCAACTTCGCGTTCTATATGTTACCGAGTAGAATGTGGGAGCTGATGGCGGGAAGTATTGTTGCTATTATTACTTTAGAAAACAAACTTAACATTAGCAAAATTCATTATAAAACATTACCAGTCGTAGGGTTTGTTTTAATTATTTTATCCATTTTGTTTGTTGATGATAGTATGCTACATCCATCTGTTATTACATTAATACCTGTTCTAGGGACTTGTTTAATAATATTGTTCTCTCGTGAGAAGGGTGTAGCATCTAATTTTTTATCACTTAAACCAATGATTTTCATTGGGGCGATATCTTATTCTATCTATCTTTGGCATCAGCCATTATTTGTTTTTTATAGAATTAAAATAGGTGAAATCAATACTTTTACATCCATCTTGTTGATTTTACTGTCAATGGTTATTTCTGTGTTATCGTTCTATTTGATTGAAAAACCCTTTAGGACAAAACAGTTATCTCGCTGGAAATTGGTCGTTATTACTGTATCGCCGATTATTTTAATTGTGTTTTCAGTTTTCATATTAGCTAAAAATAGTTCATCTGATCAGACCGAAACTTTCATGTCGCCTTTAGCTAAAAAAATGTATGAGGATTTTAAAGTCCCTGAATTTAGGCGTCTAAAGGGGAACTCTGAAGGTAAGAATTATCTATCTGATGAAAAAACAATTGACTGCGCAAATAGAAGCCCTCTAGAAGCATGTAGGTTTGGTGATGAAAGCTGGGTTGTGCTGGGTGATAGTTATGCCGCATCATTCGAATATGCGTTACAGAGTGAATTAGCGGAAAAAGGTCATGGTATTATATCCTTAACATATGAGCAATGTTCATTTGTCTCTGAAAAATTATGGTTTGGTACTGCCCCTGAGTGCCCTGAAATTAATCGTCAACGTTGGCAGGTGATTAATGATTTCACTAATAAAAAAACATTTCTAATTGCCGCGAATTATGCTCAATTTAAAGATGTTAAATTGGTGCAAGAGGGTGAGGAAAAAGCGAGCGGCATGCCTATTATTGGTGAAAAGTTAGTATGGGAATCTCTTGCTGAGAACATTAATAGACTACTTTCTTTAGGGCATCGGGTGGTTGTGATATACCCAATACCTAGCATTAGTACCGATGTTAAAATAGAGTATTTTAGATTGCTGAACCTGACGAGCGCCCATATTAATAAAGTCTATGATAAAAGAACCAAAGGTTATTATGCCGCACTCTCCTTAGGTGAAACACTCGATAACTATCTCACACCAAACCCTAATCTGATTATTATAAAACCGGTTGATAGTTTATGTAGTGATAACCGTTGTTTAATTATTAATAAAGATGGGGGGCTATATAATAATGGAAGTCACTTGTCTAATGCTGGTGCGAGATTAGTTCTTGGAGATGTTTTCCAAAAACTAGCGCAATAAGAATCTAATGAGATTGCTCTGGACTATAGCGCGCCAGTGCCATCGGCGCGAAGGCGTTTTTCTATGCTATAGTAGACCATGCTTTTCCCTTGTCCTATCTCAGCACCCCACGTATTAGGGGGCTGTATGGGGTGCTGATAAAGAAAAAATACGACAAAATGACCCAGAATGCACGAAAATAACATATCCACTGATTCAGGCTTGATCGTTGGTACAAGCGAGTTTAAAGGCAATTACCCCCTACAACGTTTTTCCATCGCGCCGATGCTCGATTGGACAGACCGCCATTGCCGCTATTTTCATCGTTTGTTAACTAAGCAGGCATTGCTCTATACCGAAATGGTCACTACGGGTGCGATCATCCATGGCAAAGCAGACTATCTGGCTTATAGCGAGCAAGATCATCCCGTCGCGTTACAGCTCGGGGGCAGTGATCCACAAGCGCTAGCACATTGCGCTAAATTGGCGGAGCTTCGTGGATACAATGAAATTAATCTGAATGTCGGTTGCCCTTCTGATCGGGTACAAAATGGGCGTTTTGGCGCTTGTCTAATGGCTGAGGCAGATCTGGTTGCTGATTGTATTAAAGCCATGCGTGATGTGGTTTCTATTCCCGTCACGGTGAAAACCCGTATTGGGATTGACGAATTAGATAGCTACGAGTTCTTGTGTGAATTCGTGCAGACTGTCGCAGAACGTGGTGAATGTGATATTTTCACCATCCATGCCCGTAAAGCCTGGCTTTCAGGATTAAGCCCGAAAGAAAATCGCGAAGTTCCTCCTCTGGATTATGAGCGGGTTTATCAGCTTAAACGTGATTTTCCGGCACTGACTATCGCTATTAATGGCGGTGTCAAAACCTTGGCTGAGGCTAAAGAACATCTTAAGCATCTCGATGGTGTGATGATGGGGCGTGAAGCCTATCAAAACCCCAGTATTTTAACGCAAGTGGACCGCGAACTGTTTGATCCAAATGCACCAGTGGTCGACAGTGTTAAAGCTATAGAAGCGCTTTATCCTTATATTGAACAGGAGCTGTCGCGTGGCGCTTATTTGGGCCATATAACCCGGCATATCCTTGGTATTTTCCAAGGGATCCCCGGTGCGCGCCAGTGGCGCCGTTATTTGAGTGAAAATGCGCATAAGCCTGGAGCTGATGTTTCCGTGGTAGAAAAGGCGCTGGCATTGGTGACTCGCCCACAACACAGTTAGTCACTAAAGTGACGATAAGTTAGCGAAATTGACCATGCCTGCTGATTTCATTGGCAGGCTTATTTTATTGATAATCAGTAAATTCAATCTGTTACCTATACTCTCTAAATTGGCACGTTTCTTGTAATAAGCTTAATAAACACTTTATCGATATCATTGTATTTAATGATGTGATGGTGAGATATAAATAATTATTAAGGAGCCAGCCATGTTCGAAATCCTCTTTGTGATCGGCTTTTTTATTATGCTGATGGTGACCGGTGTTTCTCTGTTGGGCATATTCGCCGCTTTAATGGTTGCCGCTGCTTTTATGATGCTAGGTGGCTTATTTGTGATGATGATTAAGTTGTTGCCATGGTTGATATTGGCGGTGGTCATTGTCTGGATCTGGCGTTCAATGCAAAAACCGGTTGTAAGACGTTACTGATTATTTTGTTTTCTTGCGGGAGTGATCACAGGCTGAAAGTTTAGTGGAGCAAATTACCAGGAAAACGTATTTTTTCCTAAATGGGCTTGTTAGGATGCTGACAGATACGATTTGGTATCACGTTTTCATCCCTGTCAGAGGTGAAAATAGCCGTATAAACGGCACGTTCACTTAAGTGAACATCACTCTGACAGAAAATACCCTGCTGTACCCCTACAAGTGTCTCAAAGAAAGCGGTGTAACCAGGGCTTCTTAGCATTAGAAGCCCTGGTTATTACTTTAGGCGCTGACTTGACAAGCAGAATATTAAGTCAGGTGATAGATATTAAAGATTAGAAAAGAATCGGTCATAATTAGCAATGATATAAGCTATTTGTGCATCAAAAGCTTCTTTTGCCAATTGCTTCTCTTCTTCATTTTTACATTTTGCTTTGATATCAAAAAAACTCTGTTGCATTAATTGAACAGCAACATCCATAGATTTTTGGAATGCTGATAAATTATTATTTTTTCCATAATTATCTAAAAGATAATCAAATTTCTCATCAGCAAAGTCCCGCAATAACTGAAACTCTAAGTTATTGATTTTATTGTCGCAATAGATATTTCTTAGCAATTCATCTATATCTCTATTGTTTTCAGCGTTACTCATTATTTAGACCTCATTATAGTTAATGGATTTTGTCGTGTTTAAATTACCGAATGAGGATATATATTTAGTGGCATGAGGGCAATTGGGATATATTAAACTGTGGTCTTAAAATAATAGGAAATAACTTTTTTAATAAATTAAAATTTAAATAATGGATAGCGATATTTAGCTATCCATTAATAGTGCCGAGAATTAAGGAATTAACAGACTAGAGCCGGTTGTCTGGCGGCTTTCTAATACTTCATGGGCGCGGCGCGCATCACTCAGCGGGAACTGTTGAGCTTGCGCCACATCCACCTTAATGGCTCCACTGATAATCAATGAAAACAGCTCTTGGCTGGCATTTGCCAACTCTTGCCGGTTAGTCACATAGGCGTTGAGGGAAGCCCGGGTCACATACAATGAGCCTTTTTGATTCAGTATGGCAAGATCAACACCAGTCACTGGGCCAGAGGCATTACCAAAACTGACCATCAAACCTCTGCGTTTAAGGCTATTTAATGAGTCCAGCCAGGTGCTTTTCCCCACTGAGTCATACACTACGCCCACTTTTTCACCATTCGTCAACTCAGCCACGCGCTCGGCGATATTTTCTTTACGGTAGTTGATGGTCGCCCAAGCCCCTTTGGCTTGCGCCAATGCCGCTTTTTCATCGGAGCCGACGGTGCCAATCAGTTTCGCGCCCAGCGCTTTTGCCCATTGGCAGGCAATCAGCCCAACGCCGCCTGCCGCGGCATGAAATAAGAACACTTCGCCGGGTTTGATTTCATGGGTTTGGCGTAATAAATACTGAACAGTCAGCCCCTTAAGGAATGAAGCAGCGGCCTGTTCGAAGGAGATCTGCTCAGGAAGCAGCGCAATTTTACTCGCATCGATATTATGGATTTCGCTGTAAGCACCTAGTGCTGCCTGAGCATATACCACCCGGTCGCCAGCTTTTATCGTGCTAACTGCCGAACCGACCTTAGTGACAATACCGGCCGCTTCACTTCCCAAACCGCTGGGAAACTGTGGCGGTGGGTAGAGGCCAGAACGCACATAAGTATCGATATAATTAATACCAATAGCTTTATTTTCTACTTGAACTTCATGTGGTGCCGGGTCGATAGGTGTGAAATCAAGATACTGCAATACTTCCGGCCCGCCAGTGGTGCTGAATTGAATGTGTTTTGCCATGCCAGATCCTCGAAATAATAATTGCATGTTAGCGCTAAATAATTACTACTTTCCAATATAGCGTATACTACTCGCTTTATTTCTTAGTCGTCGTTTTCCTCTATCGCAACAAAGGTAAAGAACACTTTTCATGGCAGCGAAAAAACCCACCAACAATATGACCGAGCCACGCGATCGCCAGATGGAAGGGCTGAAACTCCCACCTCATTCGCTGGAGGCAGAGCAGTCCGTGTTGGGCGGTTTGATGCTGGATAATGAGCGCTGGGATAACGTCTCTGAGCGCGTAGCCAGCAATGACTTTTTCAGCCGACCACATCGCCGGATCTTTACTGAAATGCAGCGCTTGCTGGAAAACAGCAAGCCGATCGATTTGATCACTTTATCCGAGTCATTGGAACAAAAGGGTGATTTGGAATCGGTAGGCGGCTTTGCCTATCTGGCTGAATTGTCAAAAAATACGCCAAGTGCGGCGAATATCGGTGCTTATGCAGACATTGTTCGTGAACGTGCAGTTGTTCGCGAAATGATCTCGGTCGCCAATGAGATAGCCGATGCCGGTTATGATCCCCAAGGGCGCAGCAGTGAAGATCTGCTGGATCTGGCGGAATCCAAAGTGTTTCAGATCGCCGAAAGCCGGGCCAATAAAGATGAAGGGCCGAAAAGTGTCGATCAGATCCTCGAAGCCACTGTCGCGCGAATTGAGCAGCTTTATCAGCGGCCACACGATGGCGTCACCGGGGTTTCAACCGGTTTTACTGATTTGGATAAAAAAACAGCCGGTTTGCAGAAATCAGATTTAATCATTGTGGCGGCGCGTCCATCGATGGGGAAAACCACCTTTGCGATGAACTTATGCGAAAACGCCGCGATGATGCAGGAAAAACCGGTGTTGATCTTCAGTTTGGAGATGCCCGGTGATCAAATAATGATGCGTATGTTGGCGTCTTTATCACATGTTGATCAGACCCGCATTCGTACCGGTCAACTTGATGATGAGGATTGGGCGCGGATCTCCAGCACCATGGGCATATTGATGGAAAAACGCAATATGTACATTGATGACTCCTCCGGCCTGACGCCGACTGAAGTGCGCTCGCGCGCGCGGCGAATTTTCCGTGAGCACGGCGGCTTGAGCCTGATTATGATTGACTACCTGCAATTAATGCGGGTGCCGTCGCTTTCGGATAACCGCACCTTGGAAATCGCTGAAATCTCACGTTCCCTGAAAGCCTTGGCGAAAGAGTTGCAGGTGCCGGTGGTGGCGCTGTCCCAGCTTAACCGAAGTTTGGAGCAACGTGCTGATAAGCGGCCAGTTAACTCTGACTTACGTGAGTCGGGTTCTATTGAGCAGGATGCTGACTTAATCATGTTTATTTATCGTGATGAGGTTTATCACGAAAACAGTGATGAAAAAGGGATTGCACAGATTATCTTGGGAAAACAACGTAATGGCCCGATTGGCTCAGTACGCTTGAAGTTTAATGGTCAATGGTCACGCTTTGATAACTATGCTGGGCCACAGTATGACGACGAGTGATAAAATTAATAATATCAATAGCTAAGGATAAGAAATGAAAGCGGCAACTGCAGTAATCGACCGCCGCGCTCTGCGACATAATTTGCAACAGGTTCGGCGTATGGCACCGCAAAGCCGCCTGATTGCAGTTGTGAAAGCAAACGCTTATGGCCACGGGTTATTAGAAATAGCGCATACCTTGCAGGATGCCGATTGCTACGGTGTCGCGCGGATTGGTGAAGCGCTGATGCTGCGATCTGGCGGAATTGTCAAACCGATTTTGTTGTTGGAAGGTTTTTTTGCTGCCGAAGATCTCGCGGTTCTGGTGGCCAATCGCATTGAAACTGCAGTACATAGTATTGAACAACTGGCAGCGCTGGAAGCTGCCAATCTCTCCGCCCCAATCAATGTTTGGATGAAACTGGATACCGGCATGCATCGTCTGGGGGTTCGCCCAGAACAAGCGAAGGCTTTTTACCAGCGCTTAAGTGCGTGCCGTAATGTCATTCAGCCAGTCAATATCATGAGCCACTTTAGCCGAGCGGATGAACCGCAAGTGGACACGACCCGCCAGCAACTTGATTGTTTTGATGCTTTTGCGGCCGATAAGCCCGGCAAACAGTCTATTGCGGCATCCGGCGGTATTTTACTGTGGCCAGAATCGCATCGTGATTGGGTGCGCCCCGGCATCATTCTGTATGGGGTTTCGCCGATGGATGAGCCCTACGCCAGCCATTTTGATCTGTTGCCGGCGATGGCATTGAAATCCAGTCTGATTGCTGTTCGTGAGCACAAAGCCGGTGAACCTGTGGGTTATGGTGGCACTTGGGTCAGTGAGCGGGATACGCGGCTGGGGGTGGTGGCGATTGGCTATGGTGATGGATATCCGCGTAGCGCCCCGTCGGGCACCCCAATATGGCTGAATGGCCGCGAGGTTGGCATTGTTGGCCGGGTCTCAATGGATATGATTTCCGTTGATTTGGGGCCGGATGCCACGGATAAAGTCGGCGACGAAGTTTTGCTATGGGGGGCTGAATTACCGGTTGAAAAAATTGCCGTGCACACCGGTATCAGCGCCTATGAATTGATTACTAAGCTGACCTCCCGTGTCGCGATGGAATATCTGGGGGAATAAGGTAAGCTGCATAAATATACGCGTCGCATTCAAGTTACAGATGTATTGGCCGCTTTCATGCACCGACGTCACGAACTGTCCCCGTGACTGGCGGGCTGAGTTGCCCTCTCTCTGGAATGCGAATGATGTAGACAATAATTATCGATAAAGGAGAGCAGCACCGTGTTCCAAAATGTTGACGCCTATGCAGGTGACCCGATCCTGTCGCTGATGGAAAGTTTTAAAGCCGATAACCGCGCACATAAAGTGAACTTGAGTATTGGGCTTTATTATAATGAGCAGGGTGAGATCCCATTGATGCAGGCAGTCAACGCTGCCGAAGCGCAATTAAGTGCCCAGCCACACGGAACCCCGGTCTATTTGCCGATGGAGGGTCTGCAACCTTATCGCAGCGCCATCCAGCAGCTATTATTTGGTGCAGAACACCCGATGTTGGTGCAGAAACGGGTGGCGACCATCCAAACCGTGGGTGGCTCTGGTGCATTGAAAGTCGGTGCTGATTTTCTGAATCATTATTTCCCCGATTCACAGGTTTGGGTCAGTGATCCGACTTGGGAAAACCACGTTGCTATTTTTAGTGGCGCAGGTTTTAAAGTGAATACCTACCCGTATTTTGATAATGACAAATTGGCTGTGAAGTTTGACCAAATGCTGGCAACACTCCAACAGTTACCGGCCAAAAGCATTGTGTTATTGCACCCTTGTTGCCATAACCCGACGGGGTCGGACCTGACAAATGCGCAGTGGGATCAGGTTATTGAAGTGGCTAAAGCCCGTGATTTAATCCCATTCCTGGATATTGCTTATCAGGGCTTTGGGGCCGGGTTAGAGGAAGATGCCTATGCTATCCGCGCGATGGCGGCAGCAGAATTACCCTGTTTAGTCAGTAACTCTTTCTCAAAAATCTTCTCCCTTTATAACGAGCGGGTGGGCGGTTTGTCTGTGGTGTGTGAAAGTGAGGAGGCTGCGGGCCGCGTATTGGGGCAACTGAAAGCCACTGTGCGCCGTAACTATTCCAGCCCACCAAACTTTGGTGCGCAGGTGGTTTCTAAAGTGCTGCATAACACTGAATTACGGGCACAATGGCAGGCTGAAGTGGAACAAATGCGTGTGCGTATTATTGAAATGCGCAGCACTTTAGTTGCAGCTTTGAAAGCCTCACTGCCACATCGTAATTTCGATTACTTGCTGCAACAACGCGGGATGTTCAGTTATACCGGTCTGAGTGCTGCTCAGGTGGAGCGCTTGCGTGAAGAGTTTGGTGTGTATCTGATTGCCAGCGGCAGGATGTGCATGGCGGGCGTTAATCACAGTAATGTCCAGCGCGTTGCGGCAGCTTTTGCGGCGGTACAGTAATCTGAATTGCGTATTTTTTACATTAAGGCGATAGCAATATCGCCTTTTTCTATTATTTTTTTCGCCACCTTTCCGCAACTTATCGCCATATTCCGCTTGTTTGGCCCACGGCCGATGGCTGTAAATCGATTAAAGAATATACTCATTAATGTAGTAGATACATGCCAAACGATCATTCATCGCTCACAGTAAATCTATTGTTACAGGCGCAAGCTAGCCATTCAGCATATTGCTGTCACTGATGAAATGACGTTTTTATGGAAAAAACAATGTATGAGGCCCTTTCGCGAGTCGGTACCGGCCCATAATAGGAGATATCCCCATGAATAATTCGGCATTACTGGAATACTGCATGTCCAAACCGGGGGCTGTGCAGAGTGACCATGAGGAATGGCAAGCAAATCAGATTAAAGTGGCGGACGTGATGTTTGCCATGGTGGGAGAGACGGGTGGACGCCCCTCTATCTCATTGAAAACCAGCCCTGAATTGGCCGAAAGCCTACGTGAGCAACATCCGGAGATCGTGCCGAGTGAACACTTGAATAAAGCGCACTGGAACACGGTGTTTCTGGATGGCAAATTACCTAACTCACAGTTCTATTCGCTCATTGACCGCTCTTATCAATTGGTATTCCAAGGGTTACCAGAACATAGAAGACAAGAGTTGGTTGTCTGAGGGGTAAACATAGCCTCTGGGACAGATAGTTCCCTGCCCCAGAGTGCTGGCCTGATGTTCTATTTGCGCTGCAACATCGGTTTGAGGAATCGAGCCGTGTGTGATGCTGTGCATTCTGCGACGGTTTCAGGTGTGCCAGAAACCAAAATTTCCCCCCCGCCACTGCCACCCTCTGGCCCCAAATCGACAATCCAGTCTGCGGTTTTGATAACATCCAGATTATGCTCAATGACCACAATGGTATTGCCCTGATCCCGCAATTGATGCAGTACCGCCAGGAGTTGCTGAATATCCGCGAAGTGCAAACCGGTGGTGGGTTCATCCAGAATATATAATGTCTGGCCAGTGCCGCGTTTTGACAGTTCGCGTGACAATTTGACTCGCTGTGCTTCCCCGCCCGACAAGGTGGTAGCCGACTGGCCCAGACAAATATACGACAGGCCAACATCCATCAAGGTTTGCAGCTTGCGCGCCAAGGCTGGTACAGCATCAAAGAATTCGCGCGCCTCTTCGATGGTCATCGCCAGCACTTCGTGAATATTTTTACCTTTGTACTTAACTTCCAGTGTCTCGCGGTTATAGCGCTTCCCTTTGCATTGGTCGCAAGGCACATAAATATCCGGCAGGAAGTGCATTTCAACTTTAATGACGCCATCACCCTGACAGGCCTCGCAACGCCCACCTTTCACGTTAAAGCTAAAGCGGCCCGGTGTATAACCCCGAGCGCGCGATTCCGGTACTCCGGCAAATAGCTCGCGAATTGGCGTAAAGATACCGGTATAGGTGGCCGGGTTCGAGCGCGGAGTCCGGCCAATCGGGCTTTGGTCAATATCGATAACCTTATCAAAGTGTTCCAGTCCTTGGATATCACGGTATGGCGCCGGTTCAGTAATAGTCGCGCCGTTCAGTTGGCGCTGCGCAATAGGGTATAAAGTGTCATTAATCAGTGTTGATTTACCAGAACCGGAGACACCGGTAATGCAAGTGAACAGCCCGACAGGCAGCGTCAGCGTGACGTCTTTTAGATTATTGCCACTGGCGCCGATCAGTTTTAATACTTTGCTCGGATCACCCGCAACGCGTTGCACCGGTATGGCGATTTCCCGCTTGCCGCTGAGGAACTGCCCGGTTAATGACTCTGGTGTCGCCATAATGTCATCGACAGTTCCTTCCGCGACGACTTCGCCACCATGCACACCCGCACCTGGGCCGATATCAATCACATGATCTGCGGCGCGGATAGCATCTTCATCATGCTCCACCACAATCACGGTATTGCCCAGATTACGTAGGTGAATCAGGGTCTCCAGCAAACGTTCATTATCGCGCTGATGTAGCCCGATGGACGGCTCATCGAGCACATACATAACACCGACCAAGCCCGCACCAATCTGGCTGGCCAGGCGGATGCGCTGTGCCTCGCCACCGGAGAGGGTTTCTGCAGAACGGGACAGCGACAGATAATTCAGGCCGACATTGACCAAAAACGTTAATCGCTCGCCGATTTCTTTCAGAATCTTATCGGCAATTTGCGCTCTTTGGCCGCTCAATTTTAAGCGCTTGAAAAACTCAAGGGCATCGCCGATGCTCATATCCGAGATTTTCGGCAGCGGGGTATTTTGCACAAAGACATAACGTGCTTCTTTGCGCAGGCGGGTACCTTCACAGGAAGCACAGGAGCGGTTGCTGATAAACTTAGCTAACTCTTCGCGCACCGCACTGGATTCCGTCTCTTTATAACGGCGCTCCATATTGTGCAGCACCCCCTCGAAAGGATGGCGGCGCACGGTGGTATCACCACGGTCATTAATGTATTTGAATTCAATGGTGTCTTTGCCGGAACCATAGAGCACGGCTTTCTGTATTGCAGCATCCAGCGAATCAAATGGCGCTTCGATATCAAACTTATAATGATCCGCCAGTGAGCGCAGCATTTGGAAGTAATAGAAATTACGGCGATCCCAACCACGAATCGCGCCACCTGCCAATGACAGTTCGGGATTTTGCAGCACACGGTCGGGGTCAAAGAATTGCTGTACGCCCAAACCATCACAGGTCGGGCAGGCACCCGCCGGGTTGTTAAAGGAGAACAGACGTGGTTCCAACTCGCTCATGCTATAGCCGCAGATTGGGCAAGCAAAATTGGCAGAGAACAGCAGTTCTTCGGCCTGAGGGTTGTCCATATCGGCGACCACTGCTGTCCCGCCGGAAAGCTCCAATGCGGTTTCGAATGATTCAGCCAGGCGCTGAGCCAAATCTTCGCGCACTTTAAAGCGGTCAACCACCACTTCAATAGTGTGTTTCTTCTGCAATTCTAATTTCGGTGGATCAGACAGATCGCAAACTTCGCCGTCGATCCGCGCCCGGATATAGCCCTGCATCGCCAGGTTTTCCAGTGTTTTGGTATGCTCGCCTTTGCGATCTTTTACCACGGGTGCCAGCAGCATCAGGCGACGGCCTTCGGGCTGACTTATGACGTTATCCACCATCTGGCTGACGGTTTGGGCTGCTAACGGAACATCGTGGTCTGGGCAGCGCGGTTCACCCACACGGGCGAATAACAGGCGCAGGTAATCATGGATTTCAGTGATGGTCCCCACGGTGGAACGTGGGTTATGGGAGGTCGATTTTTGCTCAATGGAGATAGCTGGGGAGAGACCTTCAATATGGTCAACATCCGGTTTTTCCATCAATGATAGAAATTGGCGCGCATAGGCGGAGAGAGACTCAACATAACGGCGCTGCCCCTCGGCATATAGGGTATCAAAAGCCAGCGAGGATTTGCCTGAACCCGATAGACCGGTAACCACGATCAGTTTGTCGCGCGGGATAATCAGGCTGATATTCTTAAGATTATGGGTGCGAGCGCCCCGAACTTCGATATTATCCATTCAAACACTTCCCGGATGTAAACTGAGCCTCTCACCGTGCCTTTATCGGTTTTTTACCTTAAAAAACAAAGATGAAAAGCAATAAGCCGGCGTAATTTGTTACGCCAAAAAAGAGCACAGCCAGTACGAAACGAATAATTATGACACAAAAAAACCTGAATGGATATCCAGTATCTGAGTGCAATTAAGACTGTTTTTACGCTAAATCTGCAATGCATTCCGCAGTTATGATCAGTTGTGCCGTTTGGTGGTTAGCGTGTTAAACTGGGTCGTTTATACTGTACGAAATTTATTTTATCAGGAGAGTTCACATGGCCAGCAGAGGCGTAAACAAAGTGATTTTGGTCGGGAATTTGGGCCAAGACCCGGAAGTCCGCTACATGCCGAATGGCGGCGCTGTTGCCAATATCACCCTGGCCACTTCCGAAAGCTGGCGTGATAAAGCAACCGGCGAGCAGAAAGAAAAGACCGAATGGCACCGTGTGGTGTTGTTCGGCAAACTGGCAGAAGTTGCCGGTGAATATCTGCGTAAAGGTTCTCAGGTCTATATTGAAGGCGCATTGCAAACCCGTAAATGGCAGGATCAAAGTGGCCAAGAGCGTTACACCACTGAAGTTGTGGTTAATGTGGGCGGTACCATGCAAATGCTGGGTGGCCGTCAAGGCGGCGGTGCTCCTGCGGGCGGTGGCGCACCACAAGAGGGCGGCGCACAAGGTGGTTGGGGTCAACCTCAGCAGCCACAAGGTGGCAACCAGTTCAGCGGCGGCCAGACTTCACGTCCTGCACAAGCAGCCCCTGCAGCACAGCCACAAGGCGGCAATGAGCCACCAATGGATTTTGACGACGATATTCCGTTCTGATCCCACTGGGGCTATGAACCAAAATAGTCTTGGCGATAAAATAACACCCTGTCTCGGCAGGGTTTTTTACTTTCGGCTTTACAGACCTCTGCAGAAGGTGATTTTAAGCACTCAGTTATCGTTGTTTTGCTTGCTTCACGTGACGTTGGCCGCTCGATCAACCCAAATATCCTTTTATCACTATAATCAATACTCTGATATTCATCATATGGAGCTTGATATGGTCATTGTTCACCATCTGAATAATTCGCGTTCACAGCGTATCTTGTGGATGCTGGAAGAGTTGCAAGTCCCCTATGAGTTGCAGCGCTATCAGCGCGATCCCGGCAGCTTGCTGGCACCACCCGAGTTGAAAAAAATCCATCCATTGGGGAAATCACCGGTGATTACTGATGGTGACCTGACCCTGGCGGAGTCGGGCGCTATCATCGAATACTTGCAGGAAACCTATGATGCACAAGGCTTGTTTAAGCCCACCGGCCATTATGATCGCCAGCAATTTCGTTACTGGATGCATTACGCTGAAGGTTCATTGATGCCACTTTTGGTCATGAAACTTATCTTTAGCCGCTTCGGTGGGCCGCCAGTTCCGTGGATTATCCGCCCAGTAGCCAAGGCATTAGGCGATGGAGTACAGAAAAGCTATCTGAATAAGCAAATTGCCACCCATCGTGATTATCTTGAACAACACTTATCGAAAAATCAATGGTTTGCAGGCAGTGATTTTAGTGCCGCAGATATTCAGATGAGTTTTCCTATTGAGGCGATAAATACACGCGGTAGCCTTGAGGGATTCCCAAAACTGCAAGATTTCTTAGTGCGAATTCATCAACGCCCAGCTTATCAACAGGCGATTGCAAAGGGCGGCGCTTTCAAATTAGAAAAGTGACCATTGGGGGCGGGGATCTCAAACCAACGAGTGTGAGGTCACTCACACTTTCGTTTCACTGCGCAATTGATGCTCGCGGACAAATTAATGTAAAAAAATGCATTAAATGTCGCTATCTGATGTTGCTTAGTCGCTGCAAATAGCTAGATAATCGTTTGCCTTAAATGGCATCTGCCCTAAACTTCGATTTTTTTCAGTCATGCATTTTTCCAGCTAATCGTTTGCTATTTTCTCCATCATATGGGTGTTGGGGGAGTTGGCGAGTTAATCGGCAGGGACGGAAACGATTACGTATGGAAAGAGCGCGTGTCTTGTTGACGACTTTACATTGACACACAGGGGACATAACCATGTCTAGCACCAATCCTCAAGCGAACCAGGCAGTCAAGCCGAAGGGTTCGCTTGATGCGTTTTTCAAGCTTAGTGAACGTGGCAGTAATGTGCGCCAAGAAGTGCTGGCCGGCCTGACGACTTTTCTGGCGATGGTCTATTCGGTTATTGTTGTGCCGAGCATGCTCGGTAAAGCCGGTTTTCCGCCAACTGCCGTGTTTGTTGCGACCTGTTTGGTTGCCGGCTTAGGTTCTTTGCTGATGGGCTTGTGGGCCAATTTGCCGATGGCGATTGGTTGCGCCATCTCATTGACGGCGTTTACTGCATTTAGCTTGGTATTGGGCCAGCAAATCAGTATTCCTGTGGCATTGGGCGCAGTATTTCTGATGGGGGTACTGTTTACCATTATCTCCGTCACGGGTATCCGCTCATGGATATTGCGTAACTTGCCGATGGGGGTGGCTCACGGCACCGGTATTGGTATCGGGCTGTTCCTGTTGCTGATTGCTGCCAATGGTGTCGGCTTGGTTATCAAAAACCCCATTGAAGGTTTGCCGGTAGCGCTGGGGGCATTTACTTCTTTCCCGGTCATTATGACGTTATTGGGCCTGGCGGTGATTTTCGGTTTGGAAAAACTGCGGGTACCGGGCGGCATTCTGTTGGTGATTATCGCCATCTCCATTATCGGCCTGATTTTTGACCCAAGTGTGACTTATCAAGGGCTATTCGCCATGCCAAGTTTGGCCGATGCTAATGGTAACTCACTGATTTTCAGTCTTGATATCATGGGCGCACTGCAACCCGTGGTATTGCCAAGTGTGTTGGCGCTGGTGATGACGGCGGTCTTCGATGCTACCGGGACTATTCGTGCGGTGGCTGGGCAGGCAAACTTGCTGGATAAAGATGGCCAGATTATCAGTGGCGGCAAAGCACTGACTTCTGACTCTGTCAGCAGCATCTTCGCTGGTTTAGTGGGCGCGGCTCCGGCGGCGGTTTACATTGAATCGGCGGCCGGTACTGCGGCAGGCGGTAAAACCGGCCTGACAGCAACGGTCGTCGGTATCCTGTTCTTGCTGATTCTGTTCCTTTCGCCGCTTTCCTATTTGGTTCCGGTTTATGCAACAGCTCCCGCTTTGATGTATGTTGGTTTGCTGATGCTGAGCAACGTTTCTAAATTGGACTTCGACGATTTCGTCGATGCGATGTCCGGTTTGCTCTGTGCGGTGTTTATCGTGCTGACCTGTAATATCGTGACCGGCATTATGCTGGGCTTCAGTTCACTGGTGATTGGGCGGGTCTGCTCTGGTGAATGGCGTAAATTGAATCTCGGTACTGTGATTATTGCCGTGGCGCTGGTGGCATTCTATGCTGGCGGTTGGGCAATCTAAGTCGTCAATCTTTGCTGGCATCGGGATAAATATACTCCCGATGCCATTACCGGTGTTAATACCCCTACTTTCTTTGTTTTTTCCTGCGCTCAATAACAGGTTTTTTCCCCGTTTTGCAAAAAATTGATCTACTATCAAATGCCGTTCAGTCTTGCCGATAAGCAGGGCCGTGATAATTTTATGTTGCTGCGCTATGTTGAGTTGAGTCTAAGGAAAGCATGGAAATCTTTTTTACAATCCTCATCCTGATTTTGGTGGTGTCGCTTTCCGGCGTGGTCACCCGGATGTTGCCGTTTCAAATCCCCCTCCCACTGATGCAGATTGTTTGTGGTGCCTTGTTGGCCTTCCCCCACTTTGGTTTGCATGTCGATTTTGACCCCGAATTATTCTTGGTGCTGTTTATTCCGCCGCTGCTGTTTGCTGATGGCTGGAAAACACCGACCAGGGAGTTTATTCATCATGGGCGGGAAATATTGGGTCTGGCCTTGGCCTTGGTGTTGGTCACGGTGGTGGGGATCGGTTACCTGATTTACTGGATGGTGCCGGGTATCCCGCTGGTGGCCGCCTTTGCGCTGGCGGCAGTATTGTCGCCGACCGATGCCGTGGCGTTGTCCGGTATCGTGGGGAAAGGGCGTATCCCCAAATCAATTATGGGCGTGCTGGAGGGGGAGGCATTGATGAACGATGCTTCCGGCCTGGTGGCGCTGAAGTTTGCGATTGCTGTTGCCATGGGCACCATGGTGTTTTCGGTTTCCGGTGCGACGCTGGAATTCCTGAAAGTCGCTATTGGGGGGCTGTTGGCCGGTGTGGCCGTGACTTGGCTGTACAGTAAGTCACTGCGCCTGATGAGCCGCTGGAGTGGCGATGACCCGGCCACACAAATCGTGTTGCTGCTGCTGTTGCCGTTCGCCTCTTACTTGATTGCCGAACATATTGGTGTGTCCGGCATTTTGGCCGCCGTGGCTGCGGGTATGACTATCAGTCAGTCGGGTGTGATTCGTAATGCCCCACTAACAATGCGGTTACGCGCCGATAGCGTGTGGTCGATGTTGGAATTCGTGTTCAACGGCATGGTGTTTATCCTGTTGGGCCTGCAATTGCCGGGGATTCTCGAAACCTCGATTGTGCAGGCTGAATTAGACCCGACTATCCAAACTTGGAATCTATTCGCCGATGTTGCCATTATCTATGGTGCATTGCTGGTACTGCGTTTTGGCTGGTTATGGTCGATGAAGAGAATCAGTAAGCGCTTGTTGGCTAAGCGGCCATTAGAATTCAGTAACTACACCACCCGTGAGCTGTGGGTGGCGTCATTTGCTGGGGTTCGAGGGGCGATTACACTGGCCGGTGTGCTGTCCATTCCGTTATTTCTCAGTGATGGCTCGGCCTTCCCATCCCGTTACCAATTGGTGTTTATCGCCACCGGCGTGATTTTACTGTCGGTCATTGTCGGGGTTATTGCATTGCCACCTTTATTGCGTGGTGTGACGATGGCCGATAAGAGTGTCAGCCGCGAAGAGGTTCGCTTGGCGCGCGCGGCGGCGGCAGAGGTGGCGATTGTCAGTTTGAATAAGATGGAAGAGCGGCTGGCGGCCAGCAGTGAAGAGAATATCGACCCGGAATTGCTCAAAGAGGTGAGTTCGCGCGTCATCGGCACGCTACGACGGCGTACTGGCAGTAAAGATGAAATCGAAAATACGCTACTTATCGAAAATCTGGAGCGGCGCTTTCGCTTAACGGCCCTGCGGGCGGAGCGCGGCGAGCTGTATCATTTGCGTGCTACACAGAAAATCAGCAACGAAACCCTGCAAAAACTGCTGCATGATTTGGATTTGCTCGAAGCGTTATTGATTGAAAAAGAAAGTTAATTCTTCTTATCCGGCTACTGCTCAGTAGCCGGTTTTATCTCCACTAAAGACCCATTTGGCCAGAATTCACGGCAGCGGCTAATCCAGGCCTGAGCGCTGTGAGAAAGATAACTTCCCTGACGCCATATCAATCCTAACTGCCATGGCATCAATGGTTCTAATGGCAGCCATAACAGCGCATTTTTATCCAGCCGCTGGCAGATAGGTTCCGGCAAAATCGCAATACCAATATTGGCTTGCACCATCGCGGCGAGAAAATCCCATTGGCCGCTGCGTACCGCGATTTGCGGGGTAAAACCACCTGCGGCGAAAGCAGCCATTAGTTGGCGGTAGAGCGCAAAATCCTCGTTGTAAATCAGGATGGGCAGGTCAGCCAGCTCAGGAATACTCATGGTCGTGCGGTTAAGCCAAAATGCGCTACGCGGCACCACCACACAAAGCGGATGGCTGAACAGTGGCAATGATGTCAAGGGCAAATCGCCATCGGCGGGGAGGGCGGTCAGGGCTAAATCCAATTCGCCGGATAATACCGCCTGTTGTACAGTTAGGCCGCCAAATTCGGCAATTTGCAGTTCTATACCGGGGTAACTTCGGCGAAATTCGCTAATCAGCACCGCCATCTGGGTGCCAACCATGGGCGGAATACCCAGCCGCAATTTGCCCTTTTTCAAGGAGCCAATATCTTCTAATTCAGCTTCCAACTGCTGAAATTGGTCGAGGATAGCCAGCCCGCGCTGATAAACCGCCTGCCCGCTGTCGGTCAAATGCAAGCGGCGGCCCTCACGAGTTAGCAGGCTGCACTCCAATTCATTTTCCAGATTGCGCAGCATTTTGCTAATGGTGGGCTGAGTCACAAACAATTTTTCCGCCGCCCGAGTGAAACTTTGCTGGCGTACTACTTCGACGAAATAACGTAGCGTCCTAATATCCATCAGTTTTTCCTGTCAGTGACTCGCGGCAAAGGGGAAAGATAACAAGTATGCCATTTAGGCATGATTACAATGATTTTAATTCATTTTTTGCAAGGTTGTCTGCGGCCTATACTGAGCACTGGAAAAATTTCCCACTGGGGTTTCTTATGTCATTGGCGTTACACCGTTTTGCGCCTGCTGTTCTTTCGCGGCTACAGGTGCCGGTTCAGGTGGCGTTATATGCCGGGTTATTTGTTATTGCAGACCAACTGGTGAGAGTTTTCCACCTGCCATTGCCCGCCAATATTGTCGGCATGTTATTGCTGCTGGTGATGATTATGCTGCGGATCCTGCCGGTGCGCTGGGTTCAGGCAGGCTCGCGCTGGCTGTTGGCTGAAATGCTATTGTTCTTTGTTCCCGCGGTGGTCGCCGTGGTGAATTATGCGCAATTAATCATGGTGGAGGGCTGGAAAATTTTCGCAGTTATTGCGGTCAGTACCTCGCTAACCCTTGCTGCAACTGGCTTGGTGGTTGATCGGGTTTACCGTTTTGAGGTGTGGCTACAACGCCGCAAATCTCATCATGAATGATTTTATTATCAGCATCGGGTGTTTCCTGGCGACGCTGGCACTTTATTTCGCCAATAAAAAACTTTATCGCCGCTGTCGGTCATTATTATTGATGCCCTTGGTGTTAACCCCCATGGTGTTGGTGGTGTTGCTGGTGGTCACCCATATCTCTTATCAGGATTATATTGGTGAGACGCACTGGTTATTGTGGTTGCTCGGGCCGGCAACCATCGCGTTTGCCGTGCCGGTTTATGAGAATCTCTCGATTATCCGCCGCCACTGGCTGTCTCTCACTGCTGGCGTTATCACGGCGATTACTGTGGCGGTGGTCAGTTCGGTGTGGTTGGCGCAGTTATTGACGCTCTCGGAAGAAGTGCAACGCAGTTTGGCGGTGCGCTCAATTACTACCCCTTTTGCGCTCGAGGCCGCAAAACAGTTAGGTGGGCAGCCGGATTTGGTCGCGCTGTTTGTGGTGATTACCGGGGTGTTTGGCATGGCGGTCGGGGATTTGCTGTTTTTGCGTCTTTCTGTGCGCA
The DNA here is from genome assembly GCF_004124235.1 of Yersinia hibernica. Taxonomy (NCBI): domain Bacteria; kingdom Pseudomonadati; phylum Pseudomonadota; class Gammaproteobacteria; order Enterobacterales; family Yersiniaceae; genus Yersinia; species Yersinia hibernica. The sequence goes on along the minus strand of NZ_CP032487.1, from coordinate 4,298,404 downwards.
GTGGGTTGGCGAAAGGCGCCGGTCTTGGTGCTTCTTCGCATGGCGCAGGGACAGCAAAAGCCTATGAAATGGGGCAGCAAGAGGGGGTAGTATCCAGCCTGGTGATGATGTTGGCTGGCATTATTACTGTCATTAGCGCTCCCTTGATTGGGCATATATTGTGGTAGTGGTTGCCGATAAGATGAAAAAAGGGTGAGGATGCCCTCACCCATAAATACTCAATGAAACTGCCAAAGTAATGAATAGGTTTGAAATTGCAGTGGCGCGGTGCGAGTAACCCGGCCTGCAATATCAATGAGTTTGAGGATGAAACTGCATTAATGAATAACCTGTGCTAAGAATGCTTGGGTACGTTCTGATTTCGGGTTAGAGAAGAATTCAGCCGGTGGCGCTTGCTCAACAATTTCGCCGCGATCCATAAAAATGACCCTATCTGCGACAGTGCGGGCAAAGCCCATTTCGTGGGTGACGCACAGCATGGTCATCCCCTCGTGCGCCAGACTTATCATGGTATCGAGCACCTCTTTCACCATCTCTGGGTCCAGTGCTGACGTCGGCTCATCGAATAACATAATTTTAGGTTTCATGCACAAAGAGCGGGCAATGGCCACTCGCTGCTGCTGTCCGCCGGATAGCTGGCCGGGGAATTTATGCGCATGTTCAGCTATGCGCACTCGCGCCAAATAATGCATTGCCAGCTCATCGGCTTCTTTCTTCGGCATTTTCCGCACCCAACTTGGGGCCAGAGTGCAGTTCTGCATGACGGTTAAGTGCGGGAACAAATTAAAGTGCTGAAACACCATGCCGACCTCGGTGCGAACTCGCTCAATGTTGCGTAAATCGTCATTCAGCTCGATTCCGTCTACCCTGATTCTTCCCTCTTGATGCTCTTCCAAGTGATTAATGCAGCGAATGGTCGTGGATTTTCCCGAGCCAGAAGGGCCGCATAACACAATGCGTTCGCCGGGGCGTACAAACAAATTGATGTCTTTCAGGACATGGAATTGCCCATACCATTTATTAACATTCTCCAGTGTAATCATCATTTTATCATTTTTGGTTAGCTGATTGTCGCTCATGTTAGGCCTCAATGTGTAGAACGTCCGGTGTGAAAGCGCTTCTCCAGATGCTGGCTATAGCGCGACATGCTGAAACAGAAAATCCAATAAACTGCGGCGGCAAAAACATAGCCCTCGGTCGACATCCCCAGCCAGGCGGGGTCGACAGTGGCTTGCTGCACACTGCTGAACAAGTCAAACAGACCAATGATGATGACCAAACTGGTGTCTTTAAACAGCGCGATAATGGTGTTTACCAGCCCCGGGATGACCATTTTCAGGGCCTGTGGCAAGATAACCAGCCCTTGTGTTTTCCAATAGCCTAGGCCGAGTGACTCCGCGGCTTCAGTTTGGCCTTTGGGTAAAGCTTGTAAGCCACCGCGCACCACCTCTGCGACATAAGCTGACTGGAATAACACCACCCCCACCAATGCACGAATCAGCTTATCAATACTGGTGCCCTCGGTCATAAACAGCGGTAGCATCACCGAAGACATAAATAGCACGGTAATTAATGGTACTCCGCGCCAAAACTCGATAAAAATCACGGACAAAATACGCACTATGGGCATGCTGGAGCGGCGGGCCAGTGCCAGCAAAATGCCGAGCGGTAATGCACCGGCAATCCCTACGGCGGCGATAATCAGGGTGAGAGTCAGGCCACCCCATTGGCGGGTTTCAACCACGGTCAATCCGAATAAACCGCCGTATAGCATCACCCACACCAATAGTGGATATGTCACTGCCCAAACCGCCAGATACCGGCCACGGCGCGGCATTCCATGCCAAAATAAGGGGATTAGTGTGAGTAACCCAATGATTAATGAAGTATTGATCCGCCAGCGCTGATCTATGGGATACAGGCCATACATAAACTGGCCAAAGCGCGCATGAATAAAGACCCAGCAGGCACCTTCACGGGTGCAATCAGCGCGTGTTGTACCTAGCCAATTGGCGTTAAAAATTGCCCAGTTCAGTAATGGCGGAATTAACTGCCACATTAGCCATAAGCACAATAGGGTCAGTAAGCTATTAGTCCAACTGGAAAACAGATTTTTTCTGGCCCAAAACACCATCCGACTCAACGGCTTACCTGGCCGTACAGTGCTGGGCGGCTCGCGGGTTAATGTCATGCTCATTCGCTCCCCTTAGCGCTCGACCAGCGCAATACGCCGGTTGTAGAGATTCATTAAAAATGAAATGGACAAGCTGATAACCAAATAGACCGACATGGTAATGGCAATGGTTTCTATCGCCTGGCCGGTTTGATTCAGCACGGTACCGGCAAACAGCGACACCATATCTGGGTAGCCGATTGCCGCCGCCAGCGAAGAGTTTTTGACAATATTCAGATATTGGCTGGTCAGTGGTGGGATGATGACGCGCAGCGCTTGCGGCAAAATCACTTGGCGCAAGGTCACGGTATTAGGCAACGCCAATGAGCGCGCGGCCTCATGCTGGCCATGTGGCACAGACTGAATACCCGAGCGAATAACTTCGGCAATAAAGGTCGAGGTATAAACTGACAGCGCCAGTGTTAAGGCGGCCAATTCAGGAATCAGCACCAGCCCGCCTTTAAAGTTAAAACCCCGTAACTGTGGCAAATCCCAGTGTAACGCCGGGCCATATAGCCAATGAGCCAGTGCGGGCAGGGCTATCAATAACAGCAAGCCCGCAGGCCAGGTGCGGTGGAATTGCCCGGTATGTAACTGACGAAAATGGTTATAGCGATAGAGGGCAAAAATGGCGAGAGCGGCCAGTAGCAAGGCGATGAGCGCTGGCATAAAACCGGCAGCGAACTCCGGGGACGGCAGATATAAACCACGATTACTCAGGAATGCGACGCCGAAGGCATCCAAACTCTGTCTTGGCCCCGGTAGATTGCGCAACACGGCGAAATACCAGAAGAAAATTTGCAGTAGCGGTGGAATATTACGGAATGTCTCAATGTAGATTGTCGATAATTTGCGCAATAACCAGTTATCAGACAAACGCGCCAATCCCAGAAAGAAGCCTAATATTGAGGCAAAGAAAATACATAATACGGATACCAGCAAGGTATTGAATAGCCCGACTAGAAAGACTCGCCCATAGCTATCGCCCTGCTCATAGTCGATAAGATGCTGAACAATGCCAAAACCGGCGCTGTTATTCAGGAAAGCAAAACCGGAGGTGATGCCCCGGGTTGATAAATTGGTAATAGTGTTATGGATCAGGTACGCACCGCATCCGATCAGTATCAATAGCGCGATAATTTGATACACCCAGGCGCGCACCGCTGGGTTGGTCAGCGCAAAGGCACCTTTGGCGGTTGGGCGTTGTGACATAGTGTGGGCCTCGGTCTGGATAATTCATCCGGCAGGGCAGGCCTGCCGGAGGGGCGTCTGTTATCAACGAACCGGAGGTGCGTACTGAAGGCCGCCATTGTTCCACAGCGCATTTTGGCCGCGTTTGATTTTCAGTTCACTGCCCATCCCCACATTACGGTCAAAGCTTTCGCCGTAGTTACCCACTTGTTTGACGATTTTAACTACCCAATCATTAGGAACTTTTAGATCTTTGCCATAATTGCCTTCCTGACCTAACAAATGCGCCATATCAGGAGTGGTCGGTTTAGCCGCCAGTTCCTCGACATTTTTTGAGGTTACGCCCATTTCCTCGGCGTTTAGCATGGCAAACAATGTCCAGCGCACTAGCGCGAACCAATCTTCATCGCCACGGCGTACCACCGGCCCCAGCGGTTCTTTGGAAATGACTTCGGGCAGCACGATAAATTCGTCTGGTTTACCTAACTTGATGCGCAGAGCGTACAGTTGAGATTGGTCGGAGGCCAGGGTATCGCAGCGCCCGGAATCCAGTGCTTTGGCACTTTCATCAGAGCGGTCGAAAGTGACCGGGGTGTATTGCATTTTATTGGCTTTAAAGTAGTCGGCAACATTAAGCTCAGTGTCGGTGCCGGCCTGAATACATACGGTGGCACCATCTAGCTCTTTGGCGCTTTTCAGCCCGGCTTTATTGTGGGTCAGAAAGCCGATGCCGTCATAATAATTCACCCCAGTAAATAGCATGCCCATGCCTGCATCGCGGGATGACGTCCAGGTGGTGTTACGCGACAAAATATCGACTTCGCCAGATTGCAGGGCAGTGAAACGCTCTTTGGCGGTCAGTGGGGTGTATTTGACTTTTTCCGCATCACCAAAGATGGCGGCGGCAACAGCACGGCAAATGTCTACATCAAGCCCGGAAAATTTACCGCTGGCATCGGCATAAGAGAAGCCGGGCAAGCCATCACTGATCCCGCATTGCACAAAACCTTTTTTCTTCACCGCATCCAAAGTAGTGCCCGCCTGAGCTTGACCCGCTAATGCCACTAACGAGGCAGCAGCAACCAGCGTTGAAATCATTATTTTTTTCATGAAAGCGTCCTGTGAGGCAAAGTCGTGCCTATTGTCATTTTGTAGCGCACCGGTGATGCACCTTCGCTGTCTGTTGGCGTGTAGCCAGTTTGGTATTAGCAAATGGGATGCCAGAGTTGCATTCCATTGATCCTCTGAGTAATTACTTGGGGTTAACTCTTTATGGGTATGCGCGGGAAGGGGAGAACGCACCGTAATGGCGCGTTTACAGCCCGGTTGATATGTTTTAGTGCAGAAATTTCTTATGGTTTTTAGTGTATCGGAGGGCAAGGCGGTCTCGTGAGTTTACTGTCTGAATTTTGTCCATATCGTAATATAAAAAAAGGCATATCTAGGTGAAATTCGGATTTTCTGAATGCTCAATCCGTTATTTAATCCCCTGTGGGAAAGTTATTTAGCCAAATACCTTAGATAAAAGGATAGGGATTATGCCTCATTATTTAACTGCTTTGCTCTGTGGATTGCCATGGTTGCTCACGGCCAGTTGCTTGGCACAAGCGGATGTTGAATCAACCCAATGCAGCAATATTAATTTTTCTCAGGTTTTGTCCAGCTACAAGGCGAAATTAGCCACGGAACCGCTGAGTTACACTTTACTCAGTCAGGAGAATTTACCGGGGCTTGAATGGCGTCGCTACCAACTGACTTCTCAACATTGGGCCCCTGATAATTTAGTCTCTCCCGCCGCTTGGCAGCATCAGGTCGAGGTCTTTATTCCAAGTAGCAACACATCGACACAAGGGCTGGTGGTGATTAATAATGGGATTAACCACGCCACTGGCACCGTTCCAGCATCTGGGCCGACGGATTTTCCCCTCGATGCACTGCAAAATATTGCCCGCCAAACCAACACGGTGGTGATAGCGATTAGCACCATTCCCAATCAGTATCTTGAGTATCAGCAGGATGGCGAACCCCGCAAAGAGGATGTCAGTGTGGCCCGTAGCTGGTCTCTATTTATGGCCGCCCCTGAGTCCCGCGCTATATTGCCCTTGCAGGTGCCCATGGCGGCAGCTGTTTCTCAGGCGATGACCATGGCTCAACAAGCTTTGCCGGAACAAGCATTAGACAGTTTTATTGTCACGGGGCTATCCAAACGCGGTTGGACGACTTGGCTGACGGCGATTGCCGACGCCCGAGTGAGTGCTATCGCGCCCTTTGTTATTGATCTGCTGGATACCCGCGCCGCATTGGAACATATGTATCAATCTTATGGCGGTAACTGGCCGATAGCTTTTGCCCCTTATTATCTGGACGAGATTGATAAGAAGCTGGATACAGCGGGCTTTACTAAATTGATGCAGGTTATCGATCCTCTCCAATACATGGGAACTGAGTATCAGTCCCGGCTAAGTATTCCGAAATATATTATCAATGCCAGCGGCGATGATTTTTACGTGCCTGATAACACAGACTTTTACTACGAAAAATTACCGGGGGAGAAAGTCCTGCGAGTTGCCCCCAACTCCAGCCACTATGGTATTAAAGCGTTTAGCGAACAGTCACTGATTCCATTTGTTAATCGCCTGCGACAATCCACGCCCTTACCACACATAAATACCAGTATTGGCATGAAAGATAAGGTGCAAACATTGACGGTGAAGTTGTCCGAGACTCTGGATAAAGTCTTGCTATGGAGTGCCAGCAACAGTGCCGCGCGTGATTTTCGTTATGCTTGCGATGTGCAATACACCGCCTTTCCACTGGCGCTAACAGCAGAGAATACCCTTGATATCGCGCTTACGGCCCCCTCATCTGGCTGGCAGGCCACTTTTGTTGAGGCGACTTTCAGTGATGGTTTTGTCGCCACCACGCCGGTTTATGTCTTACCCAAAGAGGTCTACCCCACGACGGCACCGCCTACTGGCGGGGTGGCCTGCAAAACATTGCCGGGGCGTAATCTCATCGCCATACAAGATACAGCCACGACCGAGGGCGCAACACCGGTCGAGGGGTAACACGCATCCAGCCACATTGGGTGGATTTCAGGGAATAAAAAACCCGGCATAGACCGGGCTTTTCTTGTTTAGGTTGCTTTTAATAGAGTGATGTTTCACCCACCGGGCGAGTTTTAAAGCGGCGGTGCAACCAAAGATATTGCTCGGGGGCACGCATGATTTCTTTTTCAATCACTTTATTCATGTAACGAGCTGCCGCTATCTCGTCATCAATCGGATAGTCTTCCAGTGCTGGCTGGATAAGCAGGTCATAGCCGCTGCCGTCTGTTTTGCGCAGTAACACTAATGGCAATAAGGCCGGTTTCGCTAAGCGGGCTAACATAAACGTACCACTGGTCGTGGCGGCTTGATTAACGGCAAACAAAGGTGCGAAAACACTGCCACGCGGGCCGTAATCTTGATCTGGCGCGAACCAAACGGCCTCACCTTTTTTCAGGGCTTGCACCATGCCACGCAGGTCTTTACGGTCCAACATGGCTTTATTGGAGCGCATCCGGCCCCAAGTCTGCACTAACTCCATCACTTTGTTATTGTGTGGACGATACATTGCCATCATTGGCTGACATTGGCCCATGACGCGGCCGCCGAGTTCCAGCGACATAAAATGAACGCCAATGACTAAGACTCCGCGTTTGCCCTCTTGGGCCTTTTTCAGGTGATTCAGGCCGGAGACGGTAAACCAGCGCTTTACTCGAGCATCGGGCCAAAACCATGCCATACCGGTTTCCAGCAACCCCATGCCCAAGGATTCGAAATTACCGACAATCGTCCGCTCGAGGGTAGTTTTATCCATATCAGGGAAACAGAGTTCGAGGTTACGTCGGGCAATAGAAACCCGCCGTTTGAGAAAACGCATGGAGGTGCGCCCGAGCCAAATGCCTAATTTATTTAGGATTGGATAGGGCAATTGGACTAACAAAAACAGCACGCCGAGGCCAAACCAAGTCAGCCAATAGCGCGGGTGGAGCAGGGAAATATGGAATTTCTGCGGCTTTATCATATGAACTCTATCGTTATGCGTTAAGTGCGAGCGTGTAACGCATAAGGAAATAACTCGATAGCGGTACATATCTTCAGACACCGTAGGTCGATTATCGTTTTCGTGAAGACGATAATTGACACAATATTTACATTAAAAGCGGGGGTCGCGTAGTGAATGGTCACAAAAGAGGGCTATCGATAAGCGAGGCTAGCTTTTGGTGAATTATATCACAATCGCGGTAAATGGAAGGAAAAATCAACACCGCGCCATCCTGACAGCGCGGTATTTTTACTTTTATCTTGGCGGTGGGTTACCAAAAGCCCAGCACTTTCCACCAGGCGCTACCGATAATCAACCAGATAGGAATAACCACTAAACTGATCAGGAAACCTATTTTCCACCAGGTTGCCAGCGGGATAAAGTTACACCCGAACAGTATTGGGGCCGGGCCTCCGGAGTAATGGGTGGTCGCCATATACAGGTTACTGAACATGCCAAACACCAGCACTGTCAGCATTGGCGGTGCCCCGGCAGCAATGGCGATGGAAACAAAAATCGCATACATAGCGCTGATATGGGCAATAGCGCTGGCCATCATATAGTGGCTGTAATAGTAAGCCAGCAGCAGAATCCCCATCATCGGTACCCAATTCATGCCCTGTACCGAGCCCGCAATTGAGGCCCCAAACCAGGTAATGAACCCGAGTTTATTCAGTTGGCTGGCCAGAGTGAGCAGCACCGCAAACCAAATCACTGTGTGCCAGGCTTCTTTCTCAGCAATGACATCATCCCACGTGAGCGCGCCGCTCAATAGCAGGATGGCCAGGCCAATAAAGGCGGTCATGGTGGCATCAATATTCAGCGCAGCACCACACACCCACAAGGTCACCAACCCAATGAAGACTGATAACACGATCCATTCATTGCGGCTCATTGGCCCCATTTCTTGCAGTTTCACGATGGCCAATGCGCGCATTTCCGGGGTTTTCTTCAATTCAGGAGGATAAAAGCGGTACAGCAGCAATGGAATGACGGCCAGAGAAATTAACCCAGGAACAATCGCGGCCAGCGCCCAACTGGTCCAGGTAATGGTTATCCCCATTTCACCGGCCAGCTTACCTATCATCGGGTTACCCGCCATCGACGTTAGGAACATTGCGCAGGTAATGGCGTTGCATTGGAAGATACATTGCACCAGAAAAGCCCCGATTTTGCGCTCGGTTCCTCGCTCAGGGGTGGATTCATAAGCTTCAGATATTGAACGAAACAGCGGGGTGATGATGCCACCACAGCGAGCGGACGTTGATGGCATGGCCGGTGCAAACAGCAAATCAGTCAATACCAATCCGTAAGCCAAACCCAGTGAACTGTGGCCTAACTTACTGATAAACAAGTACCCGACTCGGCGGCCAAAACCTGTTTTGATAAAGCCGCGTGAAATAAAGAAGGCGCAAGCTATCATCCAGATTGTTGGGTCGGCAAAGCCGGCGAGCACTTCTTTAATGCTGAGTAAACCGGTGGCGGCGACGACCGTCAGGCTGAATATTGCCATTGCACCTAACGGATAGGGCGAGAGAATCAGCCCAATAACTGTGGCGGCAAAGACGGCCATGAGGTGCCAAGCTCGTGGATCAACAGATTCCGGTACTGGACTAAACCAGATGCTTATCCCAATAAATAGGATAAGTAGCATTCTTCCTATACGTGTTTTGAGTATCGACATGATTATTTACCCTGATGCTATTTTATGTGCAGTGTTAATCATCGCCAGCAGTTGTAGGGAATAGTTAAATTATTAAGGCTGAGATTATATGAAATAACTGTATAGAGAAAATAACGTCATGATTTTGATCAAAGTCATTCTTATATTGTACGGGGCGCGGGAGTGCGGTGGGATAAATATATTGTTCTGAACGGATTGATTCAGAAGAAATTTGTCGATTACTTTACTTTATTAATTATGCAGGGCGGGATTTTATCTGTTAAAACAACATAATTTTGCATTAATAGACGAGATGACAGAATGAGTCTGAGGGAATGCAAGTGGAGCGGGCAGATTAAATATATCTGTTAAGAAATAATGCACAACGTATCAATTTTAATTATTAAATATTGCGCTCTGGATGAGGTGAATATTTATATTATTCGGGATGAAACCCGGTTCTCAGTAACAAAACAACCCGCACTAAGGCGGGTTGTTTTTATTCAGAATGATTTAACTGCTCAGGGCTATCACCTTCATCGCTATCGTAAATCATCCCGATATATCGTCATCATTGAAACCGTGGTTTCTTTGATTTAGATTTTATTATTGACTCTTACAGAGCAATAACATTTACCGCTGCTGGGCCTTTAGCGCCGCTCTCGATAGAGAACTCAACTTTCTGACCTTCATCTAACGTTTTGAAATCATTGCTCTGAATAGCAGAGAAGTGTACGAATACATCTTTGCTGCCGTCAGCAGGAGTAATGAAACCAAAACCTTTATCAGCGTTAAACCATTTTACTAAACCAGTCATTTTATTAGACATAAAGATACTTCCTTCAATTATTTTTTGATTGCCGCCATAGGCGAGCGAATAGGCTTGGGCACAACTTATGGGGCACTTAGAAGGAATTTCACGGAGAAGAGGTATCTATCTGATAACGCTAATACGGGGAACTGCTTTACTAAAACTGCTTGCATAAATGTTACTGTCAACCGGGTATTACTTTACTTATTTGGGGAGCGGCTACTCTGCTCGGGTCTAGCCGTCATCGCTATTGGCAGCTTGCCCCCCTAATCACACTGAATTACAGAGCGACTACGTTTACCGCTGCTGGGCCTTTAGCGCCGCTCTCGATAGAGAACTCAACTTTTTGACCTTCATCTAATGTTTTGAAATCATTGCTCTGGATAGCAGAGAAGTGTACGAATACATCTTTGCTGCCGTCAGCAGGAGTAATGAAACCAAAACCTTTACCAGCGTCAAACCATTTTACTAAACCAGTCATCTTATTAGACATAGAGATATTTCCTTCAATTATTTTTGCCACAATAATGTAGCGAACGTGGTCTGTTTTTCAGCGGATAACTTATTGGGCACTTAGGAGGAGACTCACGGAGAAGGGATATCTAGGATAACGCTTTAACTGAGGACTGCTTAACTAAAACTGCTTTCATAAGGTCTGTGTTCCAAACCGATGACGCTATTTAACCACAACACATTTCCTATGGCAACATAATATTTGACTGCCATAACTAATATAAATGGTTTTTTTATCTAGAACTGAATGCAATATTAATTTTTTATTTTATTAAACAATTAGTTATGGGGTAGGAAATCGTGGCGATTTTTTTAGGTTGGGAGGCAAGACACCGGGAGATCTCTCCCGGTGCTGGCATTTAACGTGGAGAAACAGTCACGGTACCACTGCGGTCACTGGCAATGATGACACGTTGGCCGGCGCTGAAGCGGGTTGGTCCCTGAGCCTGCACGACGACAATACTGCTGCCATCATCACGACGGATTTCCAGTTGTACACCTTCACTACGGTTCATGGCGCTTTGCACACCTTGACCAGCCATACCACCGGCAACGGCACCACCCGCTGTTGCTAGGCTATTACCACGGCCACCGCCGATAGTATTGCCCAGGAAACCGCCGACCACGGCCCCGCCGATAGCGCCAGCCACATTATTTTCACTGCCACCCTGAATCGTGACTGGGCGTGCGGAAATCACCGTACCATAAGTCACCGTCTGTACTTGCCGTGCTTGAGCCGCCGTGAAAGTATCACCAGACGCCGTTCTATTGTTAGCGCATCCACTTAATACAGTAGCTGCGAGTGCTACTGCGATGATCATTTTATTCATAATTAACCCCTCATTATCAGTACAAATCAGACGTCAGTTAACAATCACCAAAGCCATAGCTAACTGTTAATAATGACTATAGCGTGATAATGATTCATTTGAAGAGATAATATTGAGCTTATGCAATATAGATGAGTTCCGGCGTTCTTTTCGTGTTACCGTCAGTAGCAAATTTAGCCAACCCATTGCATGCAGGAATGTTGTCGTGTCACGCTCGATTCTTTCAACCAAGATTTTTCGCCTCGACTTAGGTCGCTTAATCCTTATTCTGGCTGTGATGAGTGCATTTGTGACGCTGGCAAACAGCTTCTATGCCAGTTATCGGGTTCAGCGGCAGTTACTGATTGATAACACACTGGAAGCGAACCGCGTTTATGCCACGAAATTGGCGTCCAGTACGGAAATTTTTCTGCTAAGTGCGCAAAAGCAGCTGCATTACAGCAGTGTGATCGCCGCAAAGAATTTTGACGATCAGGCTGCTCTGCAAGCAGAGACTGCTCGGCTAAAATACCAAACTGACAGTTTTAACTCGGTTGTGGTGACGGATACTCACGGCATTGTGCGCGCTACATCGCCTGATAGCCTCCAGTTATTGGGCCACAGCCTGACATCCCCTGGGTCTGTAGAGGCGCTAAAACTGCGTCGCCCGCTCATCAGTAAACCCTATATGTCCGCCGCCAATAATCTGGTCATCAATATTTCGACACCGATTATCACGCCAGATGGGCACTATCGCGGTTACATCGGCGGGACAATTTATCTCCGTAAGCAAAGTATTTTAAATGAATTATTGGGCGAGCATTATTATCGTGATGGTTCTTACATCGTAGTGCTCGACGGTGATCGGCGTATTCTTTATCACCGCGATGTTAACCGCATCGGAGAAATACTGGAACCTAAGCCGATTACCGAGGCCAGCAAGAAAAGTGACAATGGCAGCTTGATAGTGACCAATACCAGCGGTGAACCAATGTTGGCGGGTTACTCCATGGTCGGCCCTGCGGGTTGGGAGATTGTTACCCTGCGGCCAGAATCGTCCACTTTGAAGCCCCTTGAGGGGTTAATGCTGAAGGGATTGGGCCATATAGCGCCGCTGGCGTTGCTCACACTGCTGGGGGTCTGGCTATTGTCCCGCATGATTGCTCGCCCGCTATGGTTACTGGCAGGCAGTGCCAATGATATGGATAAGCCAGATATAGCCAACAGTATCAAAGAGATACCTTCATGGTATTTTGAATCTACTCAGCTTAAAAGGGCGCTGCTGATTGGGATTAGTTTGTTGCAGAAGAAAATTGGTAAGTTGAGGTTTGAAGCACAAACTGACCCAATGACGGGCTTGTATAACCGACGCGGGCTAGCCACAACACTTGAGCCAATTTCACAATTTGAACAGCATTTTTCGGTCATCGCGCTGGATATTGACCATTTCAAGGTGATTAATGATTCTTACGGCCATGATGTTGGTGATGAAGTTATCAAGCAGTTAGCGGTGCAGATCCGCGAAAGCTCCCGTGATACTGATATCCTGTGCCGTAGCGGTGGGGAAGAGTTTTTGATGTTGCTGCCCGGCACTTCACCTGATGTCGCCATTCAAGTCGCTAACCGGTTGCGCCAAAATGTAGAGATGATGGTGATGCCAGGCATTCGACCTATTACTATCTCGTTGGGTGTGGCGTACTGGAGTGGGGAAGATAAGCCGGAGGATGCGCTAAAACGCGCCGATGAAGCGTTATATCATGCGAAGCAGCGGGGACGTAACCGGGTAGAAACCAGCTAATAAAAAAGGCGCGCTCCGTGTGGAGTACGCCTTTTTAAACAACAAGTTAACTGACTAGTATCAGTTCATGCCGTATTTTTTCAATTTCTTACGTAGCGTGCCACGGTTGATGCCCATCATCAGGGCCGCACGGGTTTGGTTGCCACGGGTGTATTGCATCACCATGTCCAACAATGGCTGTTCAACTTCAGCCAGTACCAACTCATACAGGTCACTCACATCCTGACCATTCAGTTGAGCAAAATAGTTCTTCAGTGCTTGTTTTACCGAATCACGCAAAGGCTTTTGAGTCACCTGATCTTGTGAATTTACGGTTGCAACGGTCAGTACGTCAGAATTTACGCGTTGTTCGAACATAGTTCTGTCAGCTCTTTTTTCTGTTTACGCAAGATTTTCGAAATATGCCTCCAACGCCTCCAGCTGTTCGCTGGCATCCTCAATGGCGTTGAATGTGCGCCGAAACTGGTCGTTAGGGGCGTGCTCCTGGAGATACCAAGAGACGTGTTTACGTGCAATACGAAATCCCTTGCCTGGACCATAAAAGTCGTGCAATTCCCGTATATGCCCGTCCAACAAGCGCTGTACCTCGCCAAGTGGCATCGGTGGCAGCAGCTCCCCAGTGTCCAGATAATGCTGGATTTCCCGGAAGATCCAAGGTCTTCCCTGAGCGGCACGTCCTATCATCAGGGCATCAGCCCCAGTGTAGTCAAGCACTGCTCTGGCTTTATGCGGGTCAGTGATGTCGCCATTCGCAATAACGGGAATGGAAACAATCTGCTTAACTGCCCGAATACTGTCGTATTCCGCCTCGCCATTAAACAGACAAGAACGGGTTCGGCCATGAATCGTCAGGGCTTGTATACCACAGTTTTCAGCCAGTTGGGCAATTTCTATACAGTTACGGTGTTCGGCCGACCAACCCGTCCGGATCTTCAGCGTTACTGGCACATCTACCGCATTAACTACTGCGGAGAGAATCTGTTTGACCAGATCAGGATGCTGCAATAATGCTGATCCTGCCAGTTTGCGATTCACTTTCTTGGCCGGACATCCCATATTGATGTCAATGATTTGGGCACCATTCGCCACATTGATTTTGGCGGCTGCTGCCATCTCATCCGGGTCGTTACCGGCAATTTGCACGGCACGAATTCCAGGCTCATCACTATGAACCATGCGTAAACGCGACTTATCCGTCCGCCATACCTCTGGATTAGAGGAGAGCATTTCAGATACTGCCATCCCAGCCCCCATGCCATGACATAGCGCTCTGAAGGGGCGATCTGTGATGCCCGCCATCGGGGCGGCAATCAGGCAATTTGTAAGCTGGATGTGTCCAATACGCATAGACAAAGAATGACCACACTGTGTCCGTAAGGGCGCGTATATTACGCATTTTTGCGCTCAGATGAAAGGCCAAACTTTGACCAATTGATGAAAAAAGAGCGACAAATTACAGACTAATCTTGGCTAATTAATTATTTATCTATATATAACATTGAGTTAAGCTAGTATGGTTAAATTGTGCGCTTTAGTATTTTCTACTAAACAACATAATTATCAACTGTCGGCGTAACATCATTGTGGTCAAAAGTGCTGATTTATCCATCAAATGAATGATAAATAGCAGATATAAATGTGTCAGACATCTCATTTTAGCTAAAAAAAGACCTGATGGATGGCTAGCGGTCGCCTAGCAATGCTAATGCGACTCGGCTAACTTGGCGTGACAACAGTGAATGTTGCAACGCCAGTAATATTGATAGTTATTATTAGCGTGGTGGCTATTACTGCTTGATGCCGGTGATGCGGCACCACTCTTCTTTCTCTGCTACCGGGTCGAGAGCGAATTGATCCTCATAGGCTTGGGCGACGCCAGCCGCTTGTGTTGCTAACACGCCTGATAAGCCAAGATGGCCGCCAGTGACGGGTAACACGCTAATCAATGGCGCGAGTTCGCGTAGTGGGCCTGCCAGGATATTGGCGACCACCACATCCGCAGATAAGTTTGCTGGTTGGTCTTTTGCCAGATAGAGCGCCAAACGCTCTGAGACGCCGTTACGCTGCGCGTTATCTCGACTGGCTTGAATGGCCTGCGGGTCGATATCGATGCCAATAGCGTGCGCTGCACCGAGTTTTAGCGCGGCAATAGCCAGAATCCCTGAGCCACAACCGAAGTCGATAACCGTTTTACCGTCGAGGTTCAGACCATCAAGCCATTGCAGACATAATGCGGTGGTCGGGTGAGTGCCGGTACCAAACGCTAAACCGGGGTCGAGCATCACGTTAACGGCGTTAGGGTCGGGTACATCACGCCAGCTTGGGCAGATCCACAGCCGCTCACCAAAGCGCATTGGATGGAAGTTATCCATCCATTCGCGTTCCCAATCTTTATCTTCCAACTGCTCAATTTTGTGGCGAAAACCGTTACCGAGCTGCGGATGATATTCCAGCATGGCGACCACTTGCGCCATATCGGTTTCTGCATCATACAGGCCAATGACGTCGGTATCGCCCCACAGGCGAGTTTCCCCCGGCAGTGGTTCAAATACCGGATTATCGTGAGTATCTTGAAACGTCACAGAGACTGCGCCACTTTCTATCAATGCATCACCAAGGGATTCGGCCTGATTACCGCTGGTGTTTAACTTAAGTTGGATCCAAGGCATAGCTTTCTCTTCTAAAACCGACCTTCAACGCGAGTGTTGGCATCGGTTTTTATCAATAAGGTTTTGGTCAAAAATCGCTATCTAAAAGTAGCAATTCTATTCAGCATTGGCGATGACGGGCTGCCGTGCTCGTGCTTTATCGCCAAACTGATTACCGATATAAAACGCCAGCAGGTTTAGTACCAGTGAGGGCACTATCGGGTGCAGGCCCGCAATTTTAATGTCGAAACTGGCCAGAACTGTATAGCATATCGCCCCAACAATCATTGAGCTCAGGGCTCCATGGGCATTGGCTCGCTCCCAATACAGCCCCAGCACCAGTGGCCAGAGGAATACGGCTTCAAGCCCACCAAAGGCCAATAGATTCAGCCAGATAATCATTTCTGGTGGTCGCCAGGCGGCAAGCAGCAGTAATAGCCCGAGTATCAGTGTCGACATACTGGAAATACGGGTCAGTTTGCGTTCATTCTTCAGCTCTTCTGGCCGCAGATTGAGGTATAAATCTTTCACAATGGTTGCCGAGGATTGCAGCAACTGGGCATTGATAGTTGACATAATAGCCGCCATTGGTGCGGCCAGAAAGATCCCCGCGGCAAATGGTGGCAACACCGTTATCATCAATGTCGGGATCACTTGATCCGGGATCTTGAGATCCGGCAACACGGCCCGGCCCAATGCACCGGCTAAATGCATACCAAACATTAAGATTGCCACAACAATGGTGCCGAGAATAATGCCGCGATGCACGGCTTTACTATCACGATACGAAATGCAACGCACCGCAGTATGTGGCAAACCAATAACACCAAAGCACACTAGGATCCAGAATGATGCCATAAATGGCAAGTCGAGGATCTGATCGCCACCCTGAGGTGAAACCAGCGCCGGATCAATATGCTGTAGTGTTTCGACGGCTTTATGTAGCCCACCAGCGGCATGGATAACTGCCACCAACAGTAAAATGGTGCCGACCAACATCACCAATCCTTGCATGGCATCGTTGAGCACACTGGCCCTGAATCCACCAAAAGAGGTGTATAGCGCGATACTGACACCGAAAATCAATAAGCCGGTGTCGTAAGGAATACCGGCGGCGGTTTCCAGTAAGCGAGCGCCTCCGATGAACTGCACTGTCATGGCACCAATAAAGGCCACCAACAAGCTGAGGCTGGCTAACCACACTAATAAGCGGCTCTGATAGCGCGCATACAGCATGTCATTGAGGGTCACGGCATTATAACGGCGTGCCAGGATGGCAAACTTCTTACCCAATACCCCTAAGGATAACCACACTGCAGGCAACTGAATCATGGCCAACAATACCCAGCCAAGGCCGTATTTATAGGCAGCACCTGGCCCGCCGATAAATGAGCTGGCGCTGATATACGTCGCCGTTAGGGTCATTGCCAGTACGAATCCCCCCATCGAGCGGTTGCCGATAAAGTATTCGTTGAGAAAATTCCCAGTTTTGCGGCGGGTATAAGCATAAACAGATAAGCCGAATACCATGGCCAGATAGCCCACTAATGGCAGGATGACATCAGTTTGCATTGTCGTCCTCCAAGGGGATATCACGAAATATCACGCGCACCATCAAATAGCACAGCACAATAAACAGCAGCGGCAGTGCAATACAGGCGGCTTCAAACCAAGCGGGTAGGCCGCTGATGCCAGGAATATTGCCCGGTAAGTAAGCCGTTATTACCCAGCCCGCCAGATACACCAGTGTTAAGCCAAAGGCCCAG
This sequence comes from Yersinia hibernica, assembly GCF_004124235.1. NCBI lineage: Bacteria > Pseudomonadati > Pseudomonadota > Gammaproteobacteria > Enterobacterales > Yersiniaceae > Yersinia > Yersinia hibernica. The sequence goes on along the minus strand of NZ_CP032487.1, from coordinate 4,280,943 downwards.
CGTGCTTCTTTGTTGGCCTGTAGAAACCTTGTGTCCATTTTTCCCCTTCTTATATGGCTTTGCAGCGGTGTTAGCTACATTCGCTCACCCGAGTTACTGGCCAGAGTCAGTTTATCGGGATGCACTCGGTTGCTGCATTATTGGAACGCCAGCCATGTCAATCAACAGAAAATTAAACCAATGAAAAGAAAAAGGCCGGTAATTTACCGGCCTTGGCATGAAAAGCGAAATATCAGGTTTCTTGCAACCCGAGTTTTTTCTCCAGATAGTGGATGTTGGTTCCACCGTGCTGGAAGTTTTCGTCATTCATGATGCGTTGCTGCAACTCCACGTTGGTCTTGATGCCATCGATAATGAGTTCTGCCAGCGCATTCTTCATGCGGGCAATAGCAACATCACGGTTTTCACCGTAAGTAATCAGCTTACCGATCATGGAGTCATAATATGGTGGCACGGTATAACCGGCGTAAATATGGGACTCCCAACGCACACCAAAACCGCCCGGCGCATGGAAACGGGTAATTTTACCCGGGCTTGGCAGGAAGGTATTGGGGTCTTCGGCGTTGATACGGCACTCTACTGCGTGACCATGCACTTTCACCTCATCTTGTTTGATGGAGAGAGGTTGGCCCGCGGCAATACGCAGCTGCTCTTTAATTAAATCGACGCCGGTTATCATTTCGGTCACTGGATGCTCAACCTGAATACGGGTGTTCATTTCGATGAAATAAAACTCGCCGTTTTCATACAAGAACTCGAAAGTCCCCGCACCACGATAACCGATTTCCACACAGGCTTTGGCACAGCGATCGCCGATATAACGGCGCATTTCGCTGGTGATACCAGGCGCTGGTGCCTCTTCGACCACTTTCTGGTGACGGCGCTGCATAGAACAGTCGCGCTCAGCCAGATAGATTGCATTACCCTGACCGTCAGCCAAAATCTGAATTTCGATATGGCGTGGATTTTCCAGGTATTTCTCCATGTAAACCATGTCGTTATTGAAAGCCGCTTTTGCTTCCGCACGAGTCATGTTAATGGATTGCTCAAGATCTTTATCGTGACGTACCACACGCATACCACGACCACCACCACCGCCTGATGCCTTGATAATGACCGGGTAACCGATTCGTTTGGCAAAGGCTTTGTTCTTGGCAGTATCGTCATCCAGTGGGCCATCAGAGCCAGGAACGCAAGGTACACCGGCTTTCTTCATGGCATTTATCGCTGAAACTTTGTCGCCCATCAGGCGAATGGTTTCGGCGCGAGGGCCGATAAAGATGAAACCAGAACGTTCTACCTGTTCGGCAAAATCAGCATTTTCAGACAGGAAACCATAGCCGGGGTGAATAGCCACCGCGCCGGTGATCTCAGCAGCAGAAATAATTGCTGGGATGTTCAGATAGCTTTTGACAGACGGCGCGGGACCAATACAGACAGTCTCGTCAGCCAGTAACACGTGTTTAAGATCACGATCCGCAACAGAGTGAACTGCGACAGTTTTAATCCCCAGCTCTTTACAAGCTCGCAGGATACGCAGCGCAATCTCACCACGGTTAGCGATTACGATTTTATCAAGCATGGAACGCCTCGTTACTCGATGACGACAAGAGGCTCGTCGAATTCAACCGGTTGACCATTTTCAACCAGAATGGCTTTTACAGTACCGGATTTATCTGCTTCGATTTGGTTCATCATTTTCATCGCTTCAACGATGCAAAGAGTGTCACCAGCAGAAACTTTCTGACCTACTTCAATGAAGGATTTGGCATCCGGGCTCGGGGTGCGGTAGAAAGTACCGACCATTGGGGAGCGCACGATATGACCACTGATAGCCGCCGGTGCAGCAGCTTCAGCTGGTGCTGGAGCGACAGCAGCTGCCAGAGCTGGTTGTTGCTGTGGTGCTGCGAAAGCATACGGCTGTTGCATCATTGGGTAGTTTGGTGCGGCGGGAGCACGACTGATACGTACTGACTCTTCGCCTTCTGAGATTTCCAGCTCTGAAATGCCGGACTCTTCAACCAGTTCGATCAGTTTCTTAATCTTACGAATATCCATGAGTGTGATTCCGTACTCTTTTTGTGTTGCAATTATACCCATCATGCTGCGAGTGGTATGTGTGTTGGCTGCCTTCGTTCACCCCAATCACTTACTTATGTAAGCTCACGGGGATTTACTCAGTTGCCGCCTTCCCACCACTCGAATTATTTCGGGTCTAGTTGGGTTGTGACAAGCGATTTACCGCTGCCTGTAAAGCAAAGTTGTAGCCATCTGCGCCAAGTCCACAGATTACGCCAACCGCGATATCAGAGAGATATGAATGATGACGGAAGGGCTCCCGGGCATGCACGTTAGATAAATGGATCTCGATAAACGGGATCTGCACACCTAACAGCGCATCGCGCAGTGCAACACTGGTATGTGTAAACGCTGCCGGATTGATCAGGATAAAATCGGTCTTACCCTGTGCCTGGTGAATTCTATCGATCAGCACATGCTCTGCATTTGATTGCAAGTGGGATAGCGCCACATCCATGACCTGAGCTTGAGTCTCTAATTGACTGACAATCTCCGTCAATGTCGTGTAACCGTACTTTTCGGGTTCACGCGTTCCAAGCAGATTCAAGTTAGGGCCATTCAGAAGCAAAATGTGAAACTTATCCGACATTGTGCTGGTATCTCCGGCAATTAGTACATCATCGTAAAAAATAACCTGATGTCACCGATTTGTCACCTTTTTACGACGAATTTGATACTGCGATCAGCATTAAGGTCGGGCATTATAATGATATCGTAGCAATTAGCAGCTAAATACTGGTCTTATCAGCGAAGATATTCAATAGAAAAAAATGATGGTTGATGAAAAACTCAGATTTTTAACGGCACCATTGTCGAAATTTTTTATAACGTAGCGCTAATAATATTGCTGCCGCTACGGCATAAAGAATCGGTAGTGGTGATAGGGTTTTCACCGACCAAAGATAATGAATCGGCGCAAGAATGGCGACAATATACACCAGATTATGCAATTTTTGCCAGTTGGCTCCCATTTTTCGTTGGGCCCATAAGGTGGATGTCACGGCCAGTGACAGGAGCAATAGCCAACTTATTATGCCCAGCGTCAGGTAAGGGCGGGTGACCAGCTCACGCCCCAGTAAGCCAATATTACTCAGCCCCAGTTCCAATACCGAGTAGCTGACCAAATGTAGTGTTCCCCAGGCAAAACACCATAAACCTAACAGCCGGCGACAGCGGATCAACAGCGGTTGCTTGCCATAGCGTGCCAGTGGCGTGACCAGCAGTGTCGCCAATAACAATTTAAGGGTCATGCGGCCGGTAAAGTGTTGAATATCTTTAGCAGGATCAGCACTGAGCCAGCCTTGGTCCACGGATAAAATCAGCCATAGGAAAGGCAGTGCGGCTGCCAGCCAAATAGCGACTTTTAGCCACTTAATTTGTCGTAAACTGAGCCGCATCAGAAATTCTCCCGCAGATCCAAACCACGATAGAGTGAAGCAACTTGGTCAGCATAGCCATTAAACAATAGCGTCGGCTGGCGCTGCACATCTAGGATCCCGCCGGAGCCAATAAAGCGCTCGGTTGCTTGCGACCAGCGCGGATGGTCAACATGAGGGTTCACGTTGGCATAAAAACCATACTCATTGGGTGCGCTCAGATTCCAAGTTGTCGGTGGCTGGTCATGGGTCAGGCGAATGTGAACGATGGACTTTATACCTTTAAAGCCATATTTCCACGGGGTGATGAGGCGCAGTGGCGCACCATTCTGGGGGGGCAGGGCTTTACCATAAACCCCTAATGTCATGAAGGCCAAGGGGTGCATTGCCTCATCCAGCCGTAATCCCTCGACGTAAGGGTATTTCAGGCCGCCGCCAATGAAGCGATCCTCTTGGCCGGGCATCTGATCCGGTGCGTAAAGTGTCTGGAACGCGACGTAACGCGCATTGCTGGTGGGTTCTACCAGTTTGAGCAATTTACCCAATTCAAAGCCAATCCACGGCACAACCATTGACCAGGCTTCCACGCAGCGCATGCGGTAAATGCGCTCTTCCAGCGGAAAGCGTTTCATCAGGTCATCAATATCGAGTGTCATTGGTTTGGCGACATCGCCGTCGATTTTTATCTGCCAACTTTCGGTTTTCAGTGTGCCGGCGTTGGCTGCGGGGTCCGCTTTATCCAATCCGAATTCATAGAAATTATTGTAGCCGGTGACTTTATCTTCGGGTGTTAGCGCCAAATCAGGGTGGTAAGCTGCTGATTTAGTGAAATCCAGCGGTTTGCCCGCAGGGGCTTTAGGGCGATCATTCCCTTTAAACCATGCCAGTAAGTCAGCCTGTGCAGATGTCGGCAACGCCAGTGTGGCAGCGGTGATCCCCAGCGCTTGTAACACCTTACGGCGCTGATAAAAAATGCTCTCAGGGGTGACATCCGCTTCGGTCAGTTTGCGTGAAATGGCCGCATGATGCAGGGAATGGGAGAAAAAGTTGCGCATAAAATAGCTCCGTCAAGCAGGGGAGAATATATCAACCCAATTGATGTTAATCATGGCGGCTTATATGGATAAGTGCTAGAGGAGCGGCGGGAAATTTGAAAATCATTACAATACGAATGATAAGCCGGGGAGCATGATTGCCCCCGGCGGAGCTAAATCAGCGGATTTTCACCAAGGTTCTACCCGTGATTTCATTTGCCAGCAGGCGCGCCGCGATGGTCGGCGTATCGGCGAGCGTGATGGATTGTGATGCTTGCTGATAGAAACTTTCGGGCAAAATTTTCTGTAGCCTTTGCCAAGCTTGCCGGCGGCGCTGTTGCGGCGTCATCACCGAATCTACCCCTTGCAAACGGACATTGCGCAGAATAAATGGCATGACGGTGGTAGGAAGCGAATAGCCCCCCGCTAAACCACAAGCTGCAACCGTGCCGTTGTAACTCATTTGTGCCAGCACTTTTGCCAGCAATTTATCGCCAACTGTATCAATGGCTCCTGCCCACAATTGTTTCTCCAATGGGCGTGAAGCATCAAGATAGTCATTGCGCGAAAGCACGCGTTGGGCACCGAGGCTCTTCAGGTAGTCGCTGTTACTGTCACGGCCAGAAATAGCGGCGATTTGGTAACCCAGTGCAGCAAGTAAAGCAATCGCCGTGCTGCCCACACCGCCGCTCGCGCCAGTGACCACCACTTCACCGCTTTCAGGTGTCACTCCACCCTCTTCTAATGCCATGACGCACAACATTGCAGTGAAACCTGCAGTTCCAATGATCATCGCCTTGCGAGGCTCCAACCCTTCAGGCATGGGCACCAGCCAGTCGCCATTAACGCGAGCTTGTTCCGCCAAACCGCCCCAATGGTTTTCGCCGACTCCCCAGCCAGTCAACAAGACCGATTGGCCAACATGAAAACGCGGATCTTCACTACTGTGGACGGTGCCAGCAAAATCAATGCCAGGAACCATCGGAAATTCACGGATAATCTTCCCTTTGCCCGTGATAGCCAGTGCATCTTTATAATTCAAGCTAGACCAATTGATATCAACCGTGACATTACCGGCAGGCAACTGTGAAGGGGATATTTCGCGCACTTCTGCGGTAGTACGGCCTTCAGTTTGCTCAAGAACAAGCGCTCGCATGTGGCACTCCAAGATTCAAAGGAAGTATGAGTTAAGAGTGAGCCAATATAGCGACAACATCAACCTTCTGGCCTGATCAAGAACAAAAATCAGGCTGTTGATTTCGTCCGTGACTATCCTTAAAAGAGGATTAACCAGAAGTTCTGGGAAAAAGGCTGAGTTATTGTGTTTTAGTCGCATTATGACGTAAAAAATCAGCGTTATGACGGCATTTTGTCATATAGTGTTTTTCCTCGAAGGAACTGAGGTATTTTTTTCACTGAATTGCGCTTCGCAAGGTTAAGGGATGCGATTTACAACCAAACTTTCTGTATTTATGACTCTGCTGGTCGTATTGGCGATGTGTTTAGTGCTACTGGGTAGCACGGCAAGTTTTTTTTATTTGTGTCAGAAAAAAATGGAGCACCGCCTCCAGAGTATTGTCACAGCTTATGATCAATCATTGCTGGTGTATCCTGCTGATAAAGAACGCGAATGGTTGCCCATAATGATGCGGACGCTGGGTGTTTTGGAAGTGAGCATCCAGAATAAAGACAGCACGTTATATCAACTAAAATTGCCTGCTATTTATGCCCCTTGGAACGGTCAAAGTCGTTACCGCAGCTTGGTCGTCCCTATGGTGCACCAGCCCGGGGCTTCAATGCATTTCACTTATATTGACCCCTTAAGCAGCTATGCTCGCTCTCTTTATGCCGCCGCTATTTTATCGCTGGCAGTGATAATTATCGCGTTGACACTCCTGTTAAGTTTCCGCTGGTTACGTGAACAGACCGCAGGTCAGGAAAAATTGGAACGGCGAGCCAAGCGTATTCTTAGTGGTGAACGTGAGTACGCCATGAATAACGACGGCCACGAATGGCCTCCTTGCGCCAGCCGCGCCATTGATCATTTATTGGCAGAGCTGATAGAAGCTAGGGAAGAGCGCAATCGCGTTGATACTTTAATTCGCACTTTTGCCGCACAGGATGCCAAAACAGGATTCAGTAACCGCCATTTTTTTGATAACCAACTGACGACTCAAATGGAAGAATCGGGTGCCCACGGGGTGGTGATGATGGTGCAGTTACCGGATTTTGACAGTTTAATTGAAACGGATGATCACCAGCAGGTGCAAGAACTGATGCATTCGCTGATTAATCTGCTTTCTACTTTTGTCACGCGTCACCCCTCTGCATTGCTGGCCCGTTATCATCACAGTGATATTGCGATTTTACTCCCTCATAAAACGCTTAAAGATGCTGATGTCATGGCTGCACAGCTAGTGCATGCAGTTGGGTCATTGCCCGAACCCCATGTTATTGACCGAGAATCACTGATGCATATTGGCATTGTGGCGTATCGCAATGGCGATTCAGCAGAACAAATAATGGATAATGCTGGACAAGCGACCAAAAATGCCGCGATGTATGGGGGAAATGGTTGGTATGTTTACGACACCCAAGTCGCAGAAAAAGGGCGTGGTAGCGTCAAATGGCGCACTTTGCTGGAACAAACATTGCTTAACGGTGGCCCACGGCTTTACCAGAAACCGGTTGTTACAGTTGACGGCAAAATTCACCACCGTGAAATTATTAGTCGCATATATGATGGCGAGCAAGAATTGCGGGCCGCTGAATTTACGCCACTGGTGCAGTTATTCGGTTTGGGTGAGCGTTATGACCGCCAAAAAATTGATCGGATAATTCCTTTATTAGCTTTATGGCCGGACGAAACTCTGGCATTTTCTATCAGCGTTGATTCATTATTACAACGTCCTTTCCAGCGCTGGCTGCGGGATACGTTGTTGCAATGCAGAAAATCGGATAGAGAGCGAATTATCTTTGAACTTGCAGAGGCAGATGTGTGTCAATATATCAGCCAAATCCGTCCGATGATGCGTTTGTTACTGGGTGTCGGTTGCAAGGTCATGGTGTCACAGGCTGGGTTGACGGTTGTCAGTACGTCATATATTAAGTCTCTCCGGGTGGAAATGATTAAACTTCATCCAGGATTAGTAAGAAGCATTAATTTACGTTATGAGAATCAGCTGTTTGTCGAGAGTCTAACCGGTGCTTGTGCGGGAACGCATGCGAAAGTTTTTGCCGCAGAAGTGCTGACCCGTGAAGAGTGGCAAACTCTGAAGGAGAAAGGTGTTTACGGTGGACAGGGCAATTTTTTTGCTCCGCCGACGCTTTTAAGCCCTGGAAAGAAAAAATATTCGTATTAAGGCAATGTTTAGCCTGATCGTTGAGCAAAAATTAACGTAGAATGTGCCAGTCATTTCCGTAAATCGTTGGTGGGCGCTTACTTCCGACGAGAATCAGGTTAAATGTTAGATTTTATGTGCTGTGTTACGCCGGTCGTTGCGCGGAAACTGTGTTGTGGAGAGGGTGTACTCAACCTTTTCAAATGACATAGGTTTGTGATGGAGCGAGATGTCAATAACGCAGCTACTTTTTCACCGAATCAGGACGTTTTTGCGCCTTGTCGCTGCTTCGTGTGGTTGGTAAAGTAGGCGGATTTTATTTTCCGCCCCCAGCTTGCAGGATTATCCTTTCGTTATGTTTAAGAAATTTCGTGGCATGTTTTCCAACGACTTGTCCATCGACTTGGGTACCGCCAATACCCTTATATATGTTAAAGGACAAGGCATTGTACTGAATGAACCTTCAGTGGTTGCTATTCGCCAGGATCGTGCCGGTTCACCGAAGAGCGTCGCGGCTGTGGGCCATGATGCTAAACAGATGCTGGGGCGTACCCCCGGTAATATCGCAGCTATTCGACCAATGAAAGACGGTGTTATCGCCGATTTCTTTGTGACTGAAAAAATGTTGCAACACTTTATCAAGCAAGTTCACAGCAACAGCTTTATGCGCCCAAGTCCGCGTGTATTGGTGTGTGTACCAGTCGGGGCAACTCAGGTTGAGCGCCGTGCGATCCGTGAATCTGCTCAGGGCGCTGGCGCTCGTGAAGTGTTTCTGATTGAAGAGCCGATGGCCGCGGCAATTGGTGCAGGCTTACCGGTTTCTGAAGCGACCGGTTCAATGGTGGTGGATATAGGTGGCGGGACCACAGAAGTGGCCGTTATCTCTCTGAACGGGGTGGTTTATTCTTCTTCCGTACGCATCGGTGGTGACCGTTTTGATGAAGCTATCATTAATTATGTGCGCCGTAATTACGGTTCATTGATTGGCGAAGCAACAGCTGAACGTATCAAGCACAGCATCGGTTCTGCCTACCCGGGTGATGAAGTTCTGGAAATTGAAGTGCGCGGCCGTAATCTTGCTGAAGGTGTACCGCGTGGCTTTACGCTAAACTCCAATGAGATCCTGGAAGCGCTGCAAGAGCCACTGACGGGGATTGTCAGCGCCGTAATGGTTGCGCTGGAACAGTGCCCACCAGAACTGGCTTCTGATATCTCTGAGCGCGGTATGGTGTTGACCGGTGGTGGCGCATTGTTACGCAATCTGGATCGCTTGCTGATGGAAGAAACGGGTATCCCGGTTGTGGTTGCAGAAGATCCATTGACCTGCGTCGCCCGCGGCGGTGGTAAAGCGTTGGAAATGATCGACATGCATGGCGGCGATTTGTTCAGCGAAGAATAGTCAGCCAAAACAAAAGAAGAGGCCTTGATCGGATAACCGTATTCTTACGCATCAGGTCAAGTGTTTCTTTTTTTGTCGTCGAGGAATACGCATAATTTATGAAGCCGATTTTTAGCCGGGGTCCATCCCTGCAACTGCGGTTGTTCTTTGCCGTTCTTGCAGCCATTATTTTGGTGATAGCGGATAGCCGATTAGGTACATTTGTTAAAATACGTACCTATATGGACACCGCCGTTAGCCCTTTCTATTTTCTGGCCAATGGGCCACGTAAAGTTCTCGATAACGTTTCTGAAACTCTGGCTACCCATCAACAGTTGGAGCTGGAAAATCGTGCGTTGCGCCAAGAGCTATTGCTGAAAAACACTGATTTGCAGTTGCTGGGGCAATTTAAGCAGGAAAATAACCGCTTACGTGAATTGCTCGGTTCTCCACTGCGTCAAGATGAACAAAAAATGGTGACGCAGGTCATGTCCAGCGGGACAGATCCCTATAGTGATCAAGTGGTTATCGACAAAGGTTCTAACAATGGGGTGTACGAAGGCCAGCCGGTTATCAGTGATCGGGGGGTCGTAGGCCAAGTTGTTGCGGTAAGTCAATTAACCAGCCGCGTATTATTGATTTGTGATACTTCCCACGCTCTTCCTATTCAGGTTTTGCGAAATGATATTCGAGTGATTGCCGCCGGTAGCGGTTGCACCGATGACTTATTATTAGAGCATTTGCCTAGTAATACGGATATTCGTGTCGGTGATGTATTAGTGACATCCGGTTTGGGGGGGCGTTTCCCTGAAGGTTATCCGGTCGGAGTGGTTTCGTCGGTCAAAGTGGATAACCAACGCGCTTATACGGTGATTCAAGCTCGTCCGACCGCGGATTTACAGCGTTTGCGTTACTTATTGTTATTGTGGGGGGCAGATCGCAACGGCGATATTCCATTGCCGCCTGATGAAGTTCGCCGCGTCGCAAATGAACGTTTGGCTCCGATGATGTCGCAAGTATTACCCTCTGCCGATGCCATGGGCCCACCGGCACCACCCGCAACCACGGCACCAACCGCAGTGACTGCTCCGGGAGTATCACCATGAACCGCTACAGCAGCAATGGCCGTTGGGTTATCTGGTTATCCTTTCTGATTGCTATGGTGCTGCAAATTATGCCGTGGCCCGAGCAAATTTATATGTTCCGGCCCTCATGGCTGGCATTGGTCCTCATTTATTGGGTAATGGCATTACCGCACCGGGTCAATGTGGGGACTGGTTTTATTCTCGGGCTGATTATGGACCTTATTTTGGGGTCGACTCTCGGGGTGCGGGCGCTGGCGCTCAGTATCATCGCTTATCTGGTGGCGTTTAAGTTTCAGCTATTTCGCAATATGGCACTGTGGCAGCAGGCACTGATTGTGATGTTGTTATCGCTGACGATGGATGTCGTGGTGTTCTGGTCTGAGTTTTTAGTCAGTAATGTCTCATTCCGCCCCGAAGTATTCTGGAGTAGTGTGGTCAACGGCATTCTATGGCCTTGGCTATTTTTGTTAATGCGTAAAATTCGCCGTCAATTTACGGTGCAATAAGGATTTAAGACTCATGACAGCCCTGTACCTCGCCTCTGGTTCTCCGCGTCGCCGTGAATTACTGACCCTGCTTGATGTCCCTTTTGAGGTACTGAAAACAGAGGTTGAAGAGCAGCGTAAACCTGAGGAAAGTGCACAAGAATATGTCCGGCGTTTAGCACAGGATAAAGCACGGGCAGGGGTGATGGTCGCACCACAAGATTTGCCGGTCTTAGGGGCCGATACTATTGTGGTGTTAAATGGGCAAGTCTTAGAAAAACCACGAGATAAAGCGGATGCGCAGCAAATTTTACGTGCATTGTCCGGGCAACAGCACCAAGTGATGACGGCGGTGTCGATTGCTGACCAACAAGATATATTATCTGCCATGGTGGTGACAGATGTGACATTTCGCGTGTTATCCCAGTTAGAAATCAGTGACTATATTGCTACCGGTGAACCCATGGACAAAGCGGGCGCTTACGGTATTCAGGGGAGAGGTGGTTGTTTCGTCAGAACCATCAGCGGCAGTTATCATGCCGTGGTGGGGCTGCCGTTGGTTGAAACCCATGAATTACTGAGTAATTTCATTGCGCTACGTAATGTGAGAGGAATACATGACAGCTGAATTACTGGTCAATATCACACCGTCTGAAACGCGGGTTGCCTACATTGATGGTGGCATCCTGCAAGAAATTCATATCGAACGTGAAGCAAAAAGAGGAATCGTCGGTAATATCTACAAAGGGCGTGTTAGCCGGGTTCTGCCGGGTATGCAGGCGGCTTTTGTTGATATTGGCCTGGAGAAGGCCGCTTTCCTTCATGCTTCCGATATCATGCCCCACACCGAATGCGTGGCCGGGGATGAGCAGAAAAACTTCAATGTGCGCGATATCGCGGAACTGGTGCGCCAGGGCCAGGATTTAATGGTGCAAGTGGTGAAAGATCCGCTCGGCACAAAAGGCGCACGTCTGACCACCGATATCACCCTGCCTTCCCGCTATCTGGTGTTAATGCCAGGTGCCGCCCATGTGGGTGTTTCCCAGCGTATTGAAAGCGAAACTGAGCGCGAGCGCTTGAAAAAAACTGTGGCGGAGTATTGCGATGAGCAAGGCGGTTTTATTATCCGCACCGCCGCCGAAGGGATTGGTGAAGAGGAATTGGCCGCTGATGCCGCGTTTCTCAAACGGTTGTGGACGAAAGTTCAAGAGCGCAAAAAACGCAATATCACCAAATATAAACTGTACGGTGAAATGGCCCTGGCACAGCGGGTGCTCCGTGATTTTGCCGGAGCGGCGTTGGATAAAATCCGTGTCGACTCTAAATTGACTTATGATTTGCTGGTGGAGTTTACCCGTGAATATATTCCAGAAATGACCGAAAAACTGGAGTTATATGCTGGCAAGCAACCCATTTTTGATCTCTATGATGTCGAAAATGAAATCCAGCGATCATTAGAGCGCAAAGTTGAGTTAAAATCAGGTGGTTACCTGATTATTGATCAGACCGAAGCCATGACCACCGTGGATATCAATACCGGTGCGTTTGTCGGGCATCGTAATCTTGACGAGACTATCTTTAATACCAATATTGAAGCTACCCAAGCTATCGCCCGTCAACTGCGGATGCGCAATCTGGGTGGGATTATCATTATTGATTTCATTGATATGAGTAATGAAGAACATCGTCGGCGTGTCTTGCATTCATTGGAACAGGCTCTGAGTAAAGATCGAGTAAAAACCAGTATTAACGGTTTCTCTCAACTAGGCTTAGTAGAAATGACGCGCAAGCGCACGCGGGAGAGCATTGAACACGTGCTGTGTAATGACTGCCCGACCTGCCGTGGCCGTGGCACGGTCAAATCGGTAGAAACCGTATGCTATGAAATCTTGCGTGAGATTGTCCGTGTTCACCATGCTTATGATTCTGACCGCTTCTTGGTTTATGCTTCTCCGGCCGTGGGGGAAGCGCTAAAAGGCGAAGAATCTCATGCACTGGCTGAAGTGGAAATTTTTGTCGGCAAGCAAGTGCGAGTGCAGATTGAGCCACTGTATAACCAAGAGCAATTTGATGTGGTGATGATGTAAGTGCCTCCCGGCCTTACAGGGATGGCAAGGAGAGAAGTGTGAGGCGACTGCCCAAGATAATATTTGCGACAGGCGCCACAATGATTGTTGTGGTGGCACTGTTGGTTAGTGGGCTACGCATGATGCTGCCTCACATCAACGACTATCGTGCGCAAATCGTGGCCAAGGTTCAGTCCATCAGCGGTATCCCACTGGAAGTGGGGTTTATGCAAGGGACATGGGAAACTTTTGGCCCAACATTGGAGTTGCGCGATATTAGCGCTAAATTGCCGAAAGCCGACTGGCAGGTGCAGCGGGTGACCTTGGCATTGGATGTATGGCAGTCATTGCTACATTGGCGTTGGCAACTGCGCGATATGACTTTCTATCAGTTGCAGCTGGATCTCCACACCACACTGGATAGACAGCAGAATAATGGCAACAGTTTTGAAGCCAGCACCATCACAGATATCTTCTTGCGCCAGTTAGATCACTTTGATCTGCGCAACAGCCGTATTTCTTTCCTTACCCCATCAGGCCCACGTGCCGAATTAGAGATTCCACAACTGACTTGGCTTAACTCGGTGAGCCGGCATCGTGCTGAAGGGCAAATCAGCCTCTCGACCATTAATGGCCAACATGGCGTGCTGATGGTGCGGATGGATCTGCATGATAATCAAGGAATTTTAAGCAATGGCACGGTTTATATGCAGGCCGATAATATTGATTTGAAACCTTGGATTAGCCGTTGGCTGCACCACAATACCGGCCTGGACAGTGCAGAGTTCAGTCTGGCGGCTTGGCTCACTATCAACAGTGGCGAAATCTACAGCGGCAATGTCTTGCTCAGCCAAGGGCAAGCTAATTGGACGGTGGGCCAGCAATCCCATCAGTTAGCGGTGGATAATTTTGTGCTGGAAGGCCGCCGTCAAGGGAATGGCTGGCAAATTGATGCGCCGCAATTGCGTCTTAAAACGGATGGTCAACCTTGGCCCAAAGGGCATTTATCCGCACTGTGGTTACCAGAGAATACCCAATTTATTGGCCCAGACCAGTCTCAAGAGTTACGAATTCGCGCCACAAATATTCAGCTAGAGCGGGTGGGGCCGCTACTGCCCACTTTGTCACTGTTTACCCCTGAATTGATGAAGCGCTGGGCTGATTTACGCCCGCAAGGGATTGTCGATGCTTTGGCATTGGATATTCCCATCAGCCAACCGCAAAGAACCCGTTTTCAGGCCAAATGGCACGATATCAGTTGGCAGCATTGGGATTTGCTCCCAGGGGTGAATAATTTTGCTGGCGTGCTGAGTGGGACTGCCGAGCATGGTCGGCTGGATATCAACCTCAAAAACAGCACTTTGCCTTATGGCGATATGTTCCGCGCCCCATTAGAAGTCAGCCAGGCCAGCGGCATAGTGAACTGGCAAGTTAATGATACAGGGTGGGAGCTATGGAGCGACCAACTGGATGTCCGGGCTAAATCATTGTGGGCCAATGGCAGTTTCCGCTATATGCAGCCTGACCAAGGCCAGCCGTGGCTTAAGATTTTGAGCGGTATCCGCCTGTATGATGCAACTGACGCCTGGCGCTACTTCCCAATCCCATTGATGGGCGAGAAACTGGCTGATTATCTGACCGCGGCGTTACAGGGTGGGCAGGTGGATAATGCCACGCTGATTTACAACGGCAATCCCCATGATTTTCCTTATAAACATAAAGAAGGCCAATTCCAGGTTTATGTGCCGCTGCGTAACGCGACCTTTGCATTCCAGCCAGATTGGCCTGCACTAGAAAACTTAGCCATCGACCTCGATTTCCTCAATGAGGGCCTGTGGATGAATGCGCCTCATGCCATGCTGGGCAAGGTTACCGGCCGCAATATCAGCGCCATCATCCCGGATTATCTGAAAGAAAAACTGTACGTGGAAGCTGAAGTTGCCGGTGAAGGGCGCGCAGTTCATGACTATTTTACTGATACACCACTCAATGACTCGGTGGCCCAGACACTGGAAGAATTGCAGGTGGGCGGTAATGTTAGTGGGCGCTTACATCTCGATATCCCATTGGCAGAAGGCCGCATTACACATGCTAATGGTGAAGTGACGTTGCAGAATAACAGCCTGTTGGTTAAGCCGCTGCAAAGCCAACTGGAGAATATCAGCGGTAAGTTCCGTTTCAATGATGGCAATCTCGAGAGTGATACTTTATCAGCCAATTGGTTCGGGCAGCCGTTATCGGTTGATTTTACTACCGAAGAGCAACCTAAGAACTTTTTAGTCAATGTTGGGCTGCACGGCGACTGGTTGCCCGCCAAATTACCGGGGGTGCCTAATGATGTGGCAAAATTACTGAGTGGCAGCGCCAACTGGCAAGGTAAAGTTGCCGTGCAATTGCCTAAAAACGGTAAGCCAGATTACCAAGTTGATGTCTCGGCTGACCTTAAGAAAGTGAGCAGTCACTTACCTCCACCGCTAGATAAATCAAGTGGCCAGCCATTATCATTACAGGTACAGGCGGCCGGTGGGCTGGAGAGCTTTACCTTGTCTGGCAGTGCGGGCAGTCACAATGCTTTTAATAGCCAATGGTTAATGCAAAAACAGCAGGTCGAGTTGGCCCGCGCTATCTGGCAGACCGGCAGTAAAAAAACGCCACCGCTGCCAGATGATAAAGGTTTGGTACTCAATTTACCTAACCTTGACGGCGAGCGCTGGCTGGATTTACTGGCACCCGAGTTTGCGGCAGTGAGCGCGCCTTTTGCTTCATCAGCTCAACCCACAATCAAGGGGGGGCCGTCTAATGTCATTTTGCCTAAACGGCTGACATTACAGACCCCTCAACTCTTGATGGGGGGGCAAGCCTGGCATGGGCTGACCTTGCAGGTTGACCCATTACCTGCGGGTACGAAAGTCACGGCAAAAGGCCAGGAAGTGGATGGCAGCCTGCTTATGGCAGAAAGTGGGCCGTGGCATGCCGATATCAATTATCTTTATTACAACCCGCAATGGGCGGGGAGTGAGGCCAAAGATCCACTAGCACAGGCGGCATTGCAGGAGCCACAAAGCCCCAGCAAGGTCACATTCCATAACTGGCCCGCAGTGCAATTGCGCTGCAAAGAGTGTTGGATTCTAGGGCAGAGCATCGGGCGGATTAATGCAGATTTGACCCCGAAAGGCCACATTCTGGCGCTGACCAATGGGCTTATCGAGGCGGGTAACGGGCGCGCGAAAATCAGTGGGCAGTGGCAGCAAGACAGTTCAGGCGATAAAACGTCCCTGAATGTTGCGCTGAGTGGGCCAAAAATCGATGAAACTCTCTCGTTCTTTGGTCTGACAACGCCGGTTAAAGATGCTTCGTTTGATATCAATGCCGAGCTAAATTGGCGTGGCGTGCCGTGGCAACCGCAGATTAATACCCTAAATGGCACGTTAAAGAGTAGATTGGGCAGAGGGTTACTGACTGATCTTGGCGGCGGGCGCGCAGGGCAGCTATTGCGATTGGTGAGTTTTGACGCACTATTACGTAAGCTCCAGCTCGATTTTAGTGATACGTTTAGCCGTGACTTCGCGTTTGATTCTATTCGGGGCAATGCCAAGATTAACAATGGCGTGATGCATACTGATGATTTAGTGGTTGATGGGCTGGCGGCAGATATTGCCATGAGCGGAAATGTTGATTTAGTCAAACGCCAGATAGCCATGGAAGCGGTCATTACCCCAGAGATTTCTGCCACTGTCGGTGTCGCCACTGCCTTTGCCATTAACCCGGTGGTTGGGGCGGCGGTGTTCGCTGCTTCGAAAATTTTAGGGCCGTTATGGAGCAAGGTTTCGCTGATTCGCTATCAGATTACCGGTAGTTTGGATCAACCGGCCATCCATGAAGTATTACGCCAGCTAAAGGAGAGTAAGGCGCCATGAAAAATGCCAATGTTGCATTATTGCAGTTATGCAGCGGTGAAAATATCCGTGACAATCTGGCTCAAATTGAGCAGCAGATCAAACAGTTAAACTCAGGCATTCAACTGGTTATGACGCCGGAAAATGCATTGCTCTTTGCTAATGCCGCCTCATATCGCCACCATGCCGAACAGCATAATGACGGGCCATTGCAGCAAGAAGTCCGTGAAATGGCCCGTAAATATGGTGTGTGGATTCAAGTGGGTTCAATGCCGATGATAAGCCGCGAGTCACCGGATCTTATCACCACCAGTAGCTTGCTGTTTGACGACCAGGGCGAACTGAAAGCTCGCTATGATAAAATCCATATGTTTGATGTGGATATAAACGACCTTCATAGTCATTACCGTGAGTCTGATACTTATCAGGCGGGCCAGCAATTGACGGTGGTTGATACGCCAGTGGGTCGCCTTGGCATGACGATTTGCTACGATTTACGTTTCCCCGGTTTGTTCCAAGCTTTACGGGCGCAGGGAGCAGAGATTATTTCAGTGCCTTCGGCCTTTACCAAAGTCACCGGTGAAGCTCACTGGGAGATTTTATTGCGCGCCCGGGCGATTGAAAACCAGTGTGTGATACTGGCCGCCGCACAGGTTGGGCGTCATGGCGCGACCCGCCGGACATGGGGCCACAGCATGGCGGTCGATGCATGGGGTAAAGTCATCGGGCAAAATCCAGACGCGGTTGCTGCCTTAAAAGTCAAAATTGAAACCGCAGGTTTGAAAACTATTCGTAACCAGATGCCGGTATTACAGCACAATCGCTTTGTGTCGTCGCTGGTGCCGCTATCATCTAAATAAAGAGTGAAAACTATGAGCCTCTCGTTTGTCAGTGAGCAGTTACTCGCTGCTAACAAGCTGAACCATCAGAACTTGTTCTCAGTATTGGGGCAGTTGGCTGAACGCCGCCTCGATTATGCTGACCTGTATTTCCAGTCCAGCTATCATGAGGCCTGGGTGTTGGAAGACAGCATCATCAAAGATGGCTCTTACAATATTGATCAGGGTGTTGGTGTGCGCGCGGTTAGCGGTGAAAAGACCGGATTTGCCTATGCCGACCAAATCACCCTGAATGCTTTACAGCAAAGCGCTCATGCTGCGCGCAGCATCGTGCGTGATAGTGGCAACGGCAAAGTGCATACCTTGGGGGAGGTTTCCCATCAGGCGCTGTATCCGCTGCTTGACCCGCTACAAAGTCTGTCGCGGGAAGACAAAATCGCCTTGTTGCACCGGGTCGATAAAGTCGCTCGTGCTGCCGACAAACGGGTGCAGGAAGTGAGCGCCAGTCTGACGGGCGTATATGAGCAAATCTTGGTTGCGGCCACCGACGGGACACTGGCGGCAGATGTGCGCCCGCTGGTGCGCCTGTCAGTCAGCGTATTGGTTGAAGAGAATGGCAAACGCGAACGCGGGGCCAGTGGCGGCGGCGGCCGTTTCGGCTATGACTATTTCCTGGAAACCGTTGATGGCGAAGTGCGCGCTGATAATTTTGCTAATGAAGCGGTCAGAATGGCTCTGGTCAATCTCTCTGCGATTGCCGCCCCGGCAGGTGCTATGCCGGTAGTGTTAGGTGCCGGCTGGCCGGGGGTGTTGCTGCACGAAGCTGTTGGTCATGGGCTGGAAGGGGATTTCAACCGCCGTGGTAGCTCCGTATTCAGCGGGCAAATGGGTAAATTGGTGGCTTCAGAGCTGTGTACCGTGGTGGACGATGGCACGATGCAAGGTCGCCGCGGCTCGCTTGCCATCGACGATGAAGGGGTTCCCGGTCAATATAACGTGCTGATTGAAAACGGTATTTTGAAAGGTTATATGCAGGATAAACTGAATGCGCGGCTAATGGGTGTTGCGCCGACCGGTAATGGCCGTCGTGAATCCTATGCGCATCTGCCAATGCCGCGCATGACCAATACCTATATGCTGGCGGGTAAATCTACGCCGGAAGAGATTATCGCCAGTGTGGAATATGGCCTGTATGCGCCTAATTTTGGTGGCGGTCAGGTGGATATCACCTCCGGCAAGTTTGTTTTCTCCACCTCTGAGGCGTATTTAATCGAAAAAGGCAAAATCACCAGTGCGGTGAAAGGCGCTACTTTGATAGGCTCGGGTATTGAAGCTATGCAGCAGATTTCGATGGTCGGTAACGATTTGGCGCTGGATAAAGGTGTTGGTGTCTGCGGTAAAGAAGGACAAAGCTTGCCAGTAGGGGTCGGCCAGCCAACGCTGAAGTTGGATAACCTGACAGTGGGTGGGACGGCATAAGAGTCAACGGCATTCGGTGCTCAGTTTTATCCCCACGGAGCACCGAATTATTTAGCGATAACCCTGATAAATCTCGGCAATGCGTTTGAAGTAGGCCATTAGATAATCAATGCAAACCTGGACTTTCAGCGGCATTTTATCTTTTTCGGTATAGAGCGCATAGATAGGTCGTGGGTCTGAATGGTAACGTTTGAATAAAATTTCTATCTCACCGCGTTTAATTTCCTCAATGACCCACATCAACGGCACATAAGCAATCCCTGCCCCGGCTTTTAACCACTGAATCATTGTTTGTGAATCGTTGGTGACGAAACGGCCCTGCGGCGAAATTTGTGTCGTGATACCCTCTGGCGCAATTAGCTCAAAATTACTGTCTGGTCTGACACTGTATTCCAGCCACGAAAAATTAATCATATCGCTCGGTTTTTCGGGGGTCCCGTGCTGCGCCAGATAGCGTTTAGTGGCACAGACCACCATTGGCATGGAGCCGAGGCGGCGGGAAAATAGCCCCGAATCCTGTAAAGCCCCGACGCGAATCACCACGTCTAAACCATCGGCAATCAAGTCTGGCGCGGGTATTCCGGTCACCAGATTGACGGAGAGCCCTGGATATTCTTTCAACATCTCGGCCGTCATTGTCGCCAGCACATTTTGTGCCATTGTTGATGAGCAGCCGATGCGCAATGTGCCGGTCGGGGTATTGTTAAAGGCATACAGTTGCTCATGCACTTCCTGCACTTCCTGCAACATCCGCCGACAACCCTGATAATAAATCCGGCCCGCCTCCGTCAAACCGATGCGCCGGGTACTGCGGTTAAGCAGCTTAACATTGAGCTCTGTTTCCAGTTTTGACACTGTTTGGCTGATTGACGAGACACTCATGGCCAGCTGGCGTGCAGCTCCGGTAAAGGAGCCGCATTCGACCACTTTGGCAAAGACTGACATGCGTTTTAATCTTTCCATTGTTCACTCTACATGGATGGGTAACGCCATATTGATTGTTAACTCTGGCTTAAAAGTGATTTAGATCACACATTGTAGATAACTTGATAGTAAGCAGGCTAATATACTGCTGTCGGTAGAACAATCCGCAGCTTGAAAGCCACGTAGCCGAAGTGTTATCTCATCTCATGGCAAGCGCAGTCATACTGAACAATCAAGTTTAACCTATAAGTCAGTCTTATGGCTGGTGCTTTTAGCCATGGTTGCTGCGGTTGGATGTGTTTCAACTGAACGAGAGATTATTCAGCCGGGCGTACTCACCAACACCCTATAACAGAAAGGATTGAAAGAATGAGTTTGCTGCCGGTGATGGTGATATTTGGCCTATCTTTCCCACCGATATTTGTTGAACTGCTACTCTCGCTGGCACTTTTTTTTGCCCTGCGTCGTGTGCTGCAACCCACGGGTATTTATGAGTTTGTCTGGCATCCGGCCCTCTTTAATACCGCGCTGTATGGTTGTCTTTTTTATTTAATATCCCGTCTTTTTTCCTGAGGTCGCCGTGAGCACTTTTTCTTTAAAAATAATCCGCATCGGCATCACCTTGCTGCTGGTTTTACTGGCGGTGATCGCCATTTTCAAGGTCTGGGCATTCTATACGGAATCGCCGTGGACTCGTGATGCAAAATTTACTGCGGATGTGGTGGCGATCGCACCAGATGTCAGCGGCTTAATCACAGATGTACCCGTTAAAGATAATCAGCTGGTGCAGAAAGGCCAAATCCTGTTTGTGATTGACCAGCCGCGCTATCAGCAAGCACTGGCAGAAGCAGAAGCTGACGTGGCTTATTACCAGACACTGGCCGGCGAGAAACAACGCGAATCCGGTCGACGCCAGCGCTTAGGGGTTCAGGCACTGTCACAAGAGGAAATCGACCAATCCAGCAATGTGCTGCAAACTGTCCGTCATCAACTGGCGAAAGCTGTTGCGGTACGTGATTTAGCCAAACTTGACCTGGAGCGAACCACGGTGCGCGCCCCTGCTGAGGGCTGGGTAACTAACCTGAATGTCCATGCTGGCGAATTTATTAACCGCGGTGCGACGGCGGTGGCCTTGGTGAAAAAAGAGACTTTCTATATTTTAGCCTATCTGGAAGAAACGAAATTGGACGGGGTGAAACCAGGGCATCGGGCCGAAATTACGCCGCTTGGCAGCAACCGCATCCTGCATGGCACGGTCGATAGCATCTCCGCCGGCATCACCAATAGCAGCAGCAGTGTCGACAGCAAAGGGTTGGCGACGATTGATAATAATCTGGAATGGGTGCGGTTGGCGCAGCGGGTGCCGGTGAAGATCCGCCTAGACCGTGAAGATCAGCAACATCCCTATCCAGCGGGCACTACCGCAACAGTCGTGATTACGGGATCAAATGATCGTGACCCTAATCAAGCATCGCCGATTGTGAAATTGATGCATCGTCTGCGCGAGTTTGGCTAACATGACCAGCCCGACCTTTATCCGTCTGCGCTTTGCTTTTAAGCTCAGTTTTGCCATTGTCGCTGCGCTGTTTCTGGGCTTTCATTTGCAATTAGAAACGCCGCGTTGGTCAGTATTGACCGCCGCGATTGTGGCTGCTGGCCCGGCTTTTGCAGCGGGCGGCGAACCTTTCTCTGGGGCGATTCGTCATCGGGGCTGGCTGCGCATTATCGGAACATTTATCGGCTGTATTGGCGGCTTGTTGATTATTGTTCTGACGATTAGAGCGCCGGTTTTGACGCTGATGTTGTGCTGCTTGTGGGCCGGGGTGTGTACCTGGATCTCATCATTGGTACGAGTGGAAAACTCTTATGCTTTTGGTCTAGCGGGTTATACCGCGCTTATCATCATTGTGACGACCGGCGAAACCCCCCTGTTAACCCCCCAGTTTGCCGTAGAGCGCTGCAGTGAGATTGTGTTGGGGATTGTCTGTGCAGTGCTGGCTGACCTGCTGTTTTCACCGCGATCAATTAAACAAGATATTGATCGCCTAGTGGACAAAGTGCTGGTGGATCAATACCAACTTCTGCAGCTGTGCATTCGCCCTGCGGAAAAGGCCGATATTGACCGAGCCTGGAATGATTTAGTTAAAAATACCACTGCACTCAATGGGATGCGCAGCTATCTGATGATGGAATCTTCCCGCTGGCAGCGCTGCAATCGGCGTTTGCAGGTGCTGCACACCGAGTCATTAACACTGATCACTCAGGCGTGTGAAACCTACCTGCTACTGGCGAACCACCCCGATATTTTAAGCGCTGAACTGAAAGCCATGCTGAGCAAACCGGCGCACACGCCGGCTGACATCCATCAGCGCATGAAAAAGTTGCGCCAATTCATTGGTGCCAGCCACAGTGAAACCATTCCCCATACCATCAGCAGTTGGGTCGGGGCGGCAACACGATATTTATTACTGGCAAAAGGGATCCACACCAACAGCAGCATCAGCCGGGTCGAAGAAGATATTCTCGCCGGTGTTGTGCCGGTGAAACATGTCTCCGCTGAGGGTCACCACGCCATGATTAACGGCCTACGCACCGGTATTGCGACGGCAATCGGCGGCCTGTTTTGGTTGTGGACTGGCTGGACATCAGGGGCGGGGTGTATGGTGATGATTGCGGTGGTGACGTCGTTGGCGATGCGCACCCCTAATCCGCGGATGGTGGCAATAGACTTCTTGCTAGGGGTGGTTATGGCCCTGCCCATTGGGGCGCTGTACTTTCTGTTTATCATTCCGGCCACGCAGCAGAGCATGTTACTGCTGTGTATCAGTTTGGGATTGTTGGCGTTTATTATTGGTATTGAAGTACAAAAGCGGCGGCTGGGATCTCTGGGGACATTGGCCAGTACCATCAACATCATGGTATTGAGTAATCCGATGCAATTTAATGTCAGCTTGTTCCTCGACAGCGCATTGGGCCAAATTGTCGGCTGTTTTGTTTCCCTGATTGTGCTGCTGTTGATCCGTGATAATGCCAAAGACCGAACGGGCAGAACTTTACTAAACCGCTTTGTTTACAGTGCGGTGTCTGCCCTGACCACCAATAAAGCGCGGCGTAATGAAAATCATTTACCTGCTTTATATCAACAGCTTAATCAGCTTTTAATGATGTTCCCCGGTGATATTGATAAGTATCGGCTGGCCTTAAGCTTGATAATCGCCCATCAGCGGCTCAATAAAACGGAAATTCCGGTCAATGCTGAATTGAGTGCTTTCCATAAGCAAATTCGTTACACGGCGGATAGAGTCATTAATGCAAAGAATTCCCAGAAGCGGCGCTATTACTTCGCCCGACTGTTGCAGGAATTAGCGCAATATCAGCAAAAATTGATTGATTATCAGTCACCTGATTCAGTTACTCGCCCAGTAAAACGGTTGGCTGACATGCTGCACCGTTATCAGAGTGCGCTGATATAATCGCGGGCTGAAGGGCGCTAAGTTGTTCCCATCGCTTTTCCAAGGGCTATACTGAATCTGGAATTATCCTTCCTAGCCTCCCATTGATGGGGGGCATCATTCCCCGCAGGAGGTCGACCCGTGTCAGCACAAAACTCATTACGCGATCCATTACAATCTCAACAACAGAGCGACGGTGTTTACCATATTGGCTATTTTGTCGGCGGTTCCTGGCATCAGGCGCAGAGCACTTTCGAGGTTCGCAACCCCGCCACTGGTGCATTGGTCGCGAAAGTGGCGAAATCCGGTAAAGCGGAAACAGAAGCCGCCATTAAAGCCGCCAGCGAGGCTTTTCCCGCTTGGCGCAAAACGCCAGCGAAACAGCGCGCAGAGATTCTACAGCGCTGGTATTTGCTGATAATGGAACACCAGCAATCATTGGCGGAGATAATGGTTTCTGAGCAAGGTAAACCATTGAAAGAAGCATTGGGCGAGGTGGCCTATGCCGCCAGCTTTATTCAATGGTTTAGTGAGCAGGCTAAGCGTGCCAATGGTGAAATCATTCCACCGGCCAAAGAAGGCGCGCGCATTCTGGCCACCCGTGAGCCGGTCGGTGTGGTGGCGGCGATCACGCCGTGGAATTTCCCACTGGCGATGTTGACCCGTAAGCTGGGGCCAGCGCTGGCGGCGGGCTGTACCGGGCTGATTAAACCGGCTAACAACACACCGCTTTCCGCCTTTGCTTTGCTGGCATTGGCCGAGCAAGCGGGGGTGCCGGCGGGCGTGCTTAATGGCGTCGCCGGTGACACCCATGCTATCAGCGATGCCATCATGGACAGCCCTGAAGTGCGTAAAATTTCCTTCACCGGTTCGACTGAAGTGGGCAAAACGTTAATGCGCAATGCCGCCGCGACCATGAAGAAAATTTCCATGGAATTGGGGGGGAATGCGCCGTATATCGTGTTTGACGATGCTGATTTAGATGCCGCCATTGCAGGGGCCATGGCCTGTAAATTCCGCAATGCTGGGCAAGTGTGTGTCTGTGTTAACCGTTTTTATATCCAAGATGGTGTCTATGATGAGTTTGTTAATCGGTTGGCTGCTGAAGTTAAGAAACTAAAAGTTGGCAACGGCATGGATAAAGACGTCAATATGGGGCCACTGATTAACCTGGCAGGGTTGGAGAAAGTTGAAGACCATGTGAAAGATGCGCTTGAGAAAGGCGGGCGATTATTAGCCGGTGGCAACCGCCATGAACTGGGTGGGAATTTCTTCCAGCCCACGGTCATTGCTGATGCGACAGAGCAAATGAAAGTGGCTTCTGAAGAGACATTTGGCCCTCTGGCGGCCTGTTTTCGTTTCAATACAGAAGCCGAAGTTATTAAGCGCGCGAATAACACCCCATTTGGATTAGCGGCTTACTTTTATACTCAGAACTTGCAGCGAGTATTCCGGGTTTCAGACGCACTGGAAAGCGGTATGATTGGCGTGAACGAAAGCTCGGTGTCGACTGAATTAGCCCCTTTCGGTGGCGTGAAAGAATCCGGTCTTGGCCGGGAGGGCTCTGTGCTGGGGCTGGATGAGTTTATGGAAGTTAAAACTCTGCATCTGGGCAATTTATAAATTAAATGAGTAGCAGCCTAAGGGTTAAGGAGAACCATGCATAAGCGACTTATAGCCATTCTGGGCGCGGTATTACTGCTGATCGTGGCAACGTGGCAAAGTATTGATAATGTCACTGCGCGTGCTATCGGCCAAGCGCCAGACATAGAGCGCCAACGGTTATCGGCTCCTGCGTCTATCGAGCAATTAACTCAACACCCGCAGGTGGTAAAATATTTGCAAGACCATCACCGCCTGCCGGATTTTTATATCACCAAACAGCAGGCACGTGAAAAGGGCTGGAACCCAAAAGAAGGTAATTTGTGCCAGGTGCTGCCAGGCAAAGCGATTGGTGGTGACAGGTTTTCTAACCGTGAGCGCCAACTGCCTGAAGCTAAAGGCCGCAACTGGCGTGAAGCTGATGTGAATTATCGCTGTGGGCATCGTGGCACTGATCGGCTGCTTTACTCCAATGACGGCCTGATTTATCTGACTCAGGATCACTACAAGCATTTCATTCGGATGGAGTGAAAAGATGGTAAAAGTGGTATTCGATTTTGACCATATACCTGATCTTCCAGCTTTTTATCGCGCATTCTCCCAACAGTTTGCGCTGAGTGAAGGCTTTGGTGCCAATCTGGATGCGCTGTGGGATGTGGTCACCGGCGAGATAGCTTTACCGGTAGAGATTGAATTTATTCATTTCAATCACCGCCGGAAACGCCGTTTTGGGGCAATAGTTTTATTGTTCGAAGAGGCGGAAGAGGAGCTGGCAGGCAGCCTGCGCTTTAATATCGCCTGATGGAAAATGTTATGGCGTCGGGAGCCGGGTCTGACCCGGCCCCGCCCGATTACGGCTGTTTTTCTGCCAATTCACGCAGATACTGGAAGATCTGACGATATGACTTCGGCGGTTTATTCGCGGCTTGCTCTTTCTGGGCATTGCGCACCAAGCTACGCAGTTGCTGGCGATCGGCATCCGGATACAATTCCAACACAGTAGGGATTGCATCATCACCCTCGGCAACTAAACGGTCACGCAGCGTTTCCAGTTTATGGAACAGCGAGACTTGCTGGTTATGGCGATTCTTCAGCTTATCCAATGCGGTCTGGATTGGCTCGACATCACGGCTACGCAGCATTTTACCGATGAGCTGAAGTTGGCGGCGTCGGCCCTCTTTCTTGATTTTCTGTGCCAATTCAATGGCTGCCAGCAGATCTTCATCCAACGGGATTTTATCCAGCGCATTTTTACCCAGCTCAACCAGCTCGGAGCCGAGATCTTTTAGCGCTTCGGCATCACGTTTAATTTCACTTTTACTGACCCAGATAATTTCATCGTCATCGTCGTTTTTATCTTCTGGGACTTCATCTAGCCAGTCTTCGGGCTGTTTGTTCATGGTCAAATTCCTTAAAAAGAGGCTAATCGTAGCAGGTTGTGGGCTTTCTGCGAAATTGTACAAAGATCTCTGATAGACTCAGAACTATGGAATCCTCTATTTTATCCGTGTAAGTCGTCGTATTACGACACTTTCCTGAACGATTATCTCATTAATTATGGCAGACTGATGAAAGTAGTCACTCAAGTTGCACAACAGCGTAACACGCTGGAACACGCTGTCGCACAGGCGTTGGAATTGGCCCGCGCGGGTTCTGATGCGGCCGAAGTTGCCGTCAGCAAAACCACCGGAATCAGTGTTAGCACTCGCTTTGGTGAAGTGGAAAACGTGGAATTCAACAGTGATGGTGCGCTGGGGATCACGGTCTATCACCAGCAGCGTAAAGGCAGCGCGTCCACCACCGACTTAAACCCAGATGCCGTCGCCCGTACGGTACAGGCGGCACTGGATATCGCCCGTTATACTTCACCAGACCCTTATGCAGGCCCGGCTGAAAAATCTTTGCTGGCCTTTGATGCGCCAGATTTAGATTTGTTCCATCCGAGTGATTTGGATGCTGAGCAGGGAATCTTGCTGGCGGCACGTGCAGAACAAGCAGCATTACAAGCAGATAAACGTATTACCAATACCGAGGGCGGCAGCTTTAACAGCCATTATGGCATCAAAGTTTTCGGCAATAGCCACGGTATGTTGCAAAGCTACTGTTCAAGCCGCCATTCCCTTTCCAGCAGTGTGATTGCTGAACACGGTGGCGATATGGAGCGGGATTACGCCTATACCATTGGCCGCCGAATGGAAGATTTAGCCAGCCCTGAATGGGTCGGTGCAGAGTGTGCCCGCCGTACTTTATCGCGTTTGTCACCCCGTAAGCTGCCCACTATGCAGTCGCCGGTGCTGTTTGCCGCAGAAGTCGCTACCGGTCTGTTTGGTCATTTGGTTTCTGCTATCAGCGGTGGCAATATTTACCGTAAATCCACTTTCTTGCTCGACCACCTTGGCAAGCAGATTTTACCCGAGTGGCTGACTATCGAAGAACATCCGCATTTATTGCGCGGCCTTGCTTCGACGCCATTTGACAGTGAAGGCGTGCGCACATTGCAACGCGAAATCGTCAAGGATGGGGTGCTGCAAACCTATCTGCTGACCAGCTATTCTGCCCGTAAATTGGGGCTACAAAGCACCGGGCATGCGGGTGGCATTCATAACTGGCGCATTGCCGGCCAGGGCCAGGATTTTGCCGGCATGCTCAAGCAGCTGGATAAAGGCCTGGTGGTGACCGAATTGATGGGCCAAGGGGTTAGCACGGTGACTGGGGATTATTCCCGGGGTGCCGCCGGTTTCTGGGTTGAAAACGGTGAAATTCAATATCCGGTCAGTGAGATAACTATCGCCGGTAACTTGCAAGATATGCTGCGCAATATCGTCAGTATCGGCAGCGATATCGAAACCCGCAGTAACATTCAGTGCGGCTCTATTTTATTACCTGCCATGAAGATTGCTGGCGAATAATAGGGTGTTGCTGTGGAACTAAGGCTGGCATCTATTGCCAGCTTTTTTTTGGCCAAAATCCCACCCACGCCCATTTTTCAGCCGATGACAAAAAATTATTGTCAGTTTGGTTTTCTATTGCCTATGTTAAGTAGGAGCAATGTATCAACGATAATCATTAACTAAACAATAATTATAAGGAACGCAAATGGGCAAGACAATCATGGCATTAATCGCGGCGGCATTACTCAGTGCCAGCAGTCTAGCAATGGCGGCCAGTGTGGCCGATAACATGGATACTATCGCGGAGAATTACGGCAAAGTGCTGAAAGCTGACTCAACCGATGTTATCAAACAAGGTTTACAGGCGATGCGGGTGGCGGCACAGGATGCACAGCGAGGGATCCCCACCAAGTTAAAAGACAAAGCTGCAGATAGCCCCGAAGTTAAAGACTTCCGCCACGGTTTGGATTTATTAATTGGGCAAATTGATGGCGCGCTGGCATTAGCTGATCAGGGCAAGTTAGATGACGCTAAAAAGGCCGCACAAGACTTTAAACCGACTCGCGATACTTACCACAAAAAATACCGCTAATCGCACCCCTCGCACTTGGCGTTACAGCACTGCTAGCTGTAACGCCAAAGGCTTTGAGGAATAACTAGCGGTGATACTCACCGGCAGCTTCCGGCTGGTAAAGCAATTCCAGCACGGTAATGCGGGCTTCATCCCCACCCGGCAATTTCCAACTAATTTCGTCATTAACATGCAACCCCAACAATGCAGCACCTAAAGGTGCCATCACTGATAGTTGCTCGTTACTGTCTTTCAGTGATGCCGGATAAACCAAGGTGCGAATATGTTCTTCCTGGCTATTCAGGTCACGAAAACGCACGCGGCTATTCATGGTCACCACATCTGCCGGGATAGCATTCGGGGGCAGAATTTCTGCACGATCCAGTTCTTCGTTGAGCGCTGTTGCGACCACAGAACCAGCAAAAGCCGGTTGCGCCAGTAACGCATCCAAACGTTCAGCATCCAGCTCGTTAATCGTGATGGTTGGCTTGGTCATACCACTCTCCAATTCAATTTCAGCAAAACATAAAAACAACACCCCCACGCCATAGGAGAGGGGGTGTTAGAAAATAGCTTAATATTAATCTGATATTAGGCTCTTCCGACAAGAAAGGAAAGAGATCCGGATCACGAACTTTTTTCCACCGCAGGCTTTCACGGTGCATTTATATAAAAGTTATTTTGTTGTTAATGATTAAGTTAGCTATCTAACATGCCTATTTTGCGAAAGTGATCCCCCCAGCCCATTACATTTCCACTTTGAACTGGAAAAAATGCCGCTACACACCCATTCCGCTTGCAGGTAGGGTGATGTTATAGCGCAGAGGCAAGGGATGACGGATAAATAACTGAACTTATCTTTGCAGTCAGAGAGTGTTAGCAGCAAGGAATAGAGGATTGCCAGCGTGAATGATGTAGCCGCATTGAATGCAGCCGAGAACCCTGGAATGGAAGAGGCAATTATCATCACTGAGCGGGTATTAGCTGAAATTACCGCGATGTTAAATGCCGAAAATATTTTCACCAATGCTGTTCAACAGCAAATGTTGACATCACATATTCGGGCTATGGTGCTGCGCGCAATAACCGGCGAGCCATTACCCGAAGTGGATAAATCATTATTTGATGAGATTTCAGCACATTCGATGCAAATGGCTCAGCAAGTGGTCAATAAATTTGCCAATTTACCCATTGAAGAAGCATATCTGTTGTCGGTGCATTTTGAAGTCGCGAAAGATAATAACCCATAAAATACTGTTCTGGAGAAGAGACTATGACTCAAATTACCGTAGTGATTGGCGACCGTTTAGGAAAAGGCCAGAAAGTAGGTCAAGGTGTTGAATTAGCAGGTGGCCGCGTGGTGGTTATTCCCGGAGTGGCTGCCGATATGAAACTGGGTGATGTGATGAATAGCGAACAAGCAGATTTCGGTATTTCATTCTGTGGCAGTGGTGGTGCCGGTGCTATTACTGCGCAAAATAAATATGGTTACAAAGCAAAATACGGCATGCGTTCAGTGGAGGAAGGTGTGACGGCAATAAATGAAGGCTGCAAGGTATTAGGCTTCGGATTTATGGATAAAGAAGAGCTAGGGCAGAAGTTAGTAGAAGCCTATATCAAGAAATATGGTCAACCGTAATGAAAGAGCAATATACCACTCAGGTGCAAGTAAAAGGTAAAGGCGATACCCAAAGTAAAGCTTTCGCTAATGCGCTCGGTAATGTTCAGAATACCGTGTTGAAATCGACACAAAATATTTTACTGAGAATCGAACCACAAGACGTAAAAGTATTAAAAGCAGAATTATCAGTAAAAAATGAAAAGTTTTTATTCTTTTTCCTACCGCGAGAAAGAAAAACGTACAGCGTTGAATTAGATATTACCGTGAGTGTGACAATCATTAATACAGATAAGGTCGTCTTCATATCTAAATGAAAAGGATATACTGATGTTTCTAATCATTCTTTTTAAGTCGATTATTATCGGCGGACTGGTCGGCGTGGGGGTAGGTGTTGGGGCCGCCCGGATGTTCCACGCCCCGACCATACAAGGAATGGGGGCGTTTCGTACCTTGGGCGAGTTGAACTCGTGTGAGGGTGATCCGGCTTCGCATTTCTCCTTTGGGTTAGGGTTTTTCTTCAACGCCTGGGCTTCTTCAGTGGCGGCAGGTGCTTTTACTCAAGATGTCGACCATCGTATTATTCCTAACTGGGGGGCTGCAGCATTGATGATTAAAAATCGCAATGTGGCAGAAACCATGCATAACCCGAAAAAGATGGCCATTGCCTGCGGAATTATCGGGGTTATTGTTGTCAGTTTCTTAAATACTACAGCATCGGCGGTGCCAGCTGCATTACAGGTGACAGCGATTAAAGTGTTGGTACCTGCGGCGAATATTCTGGTTAACACCGTGATGCCAGTTATTTTCTGGTTAGCGGCAATTGATGCCGGGCGTCGTTCTGGTTTCTGGGCCACTATTTTCGGTGGCTTAGCGCAGTTAATTATGGGTAACGCGGTGCCAGGCCTAGTTTTAGGTATTTTAATTGGCAAAGGCGTCGAGGAAAGCGGCTGGAATAAAGTCACTAAAATCATGATGACAGTAATTGTTCTATTATTTGTTCTCAGTGGTTTCTTCCGCGGTTTCGATCTGAAATTCCTGGAATCATTCAGTCTGAATGCACCAGTGTGGCTCAATGCTATTCATAATGCATTAAGCGGAAAATAAACAGCGAGAGGAGCTTGATGATGGATGAACAAACCAAGAATAATTTCTGGTATGCCGACTGGTCATTTCCGATCTTTGTCGGGTTATTATCCTCCGGTGTATTTGCAGGTACTCATATGTATTATTTATATGGTATCGGCGCATTTAACGAAGTGGCATTTGTTTCAATGCTACGTGCGGGGATGGACACGGGAGTTTATGGTGCAGTGGCGGCATTTGGTGCCAGCTTCTTATTCGCCCGAATTATTGAAGGTTCACTGGTCGGTATTTTGGATATTGGCGGGGCGATTCAAACTGGTGTGGGTTTGGGGGTGCCGGCATTATTATTGGGGGCCGGATTTGTTTTCCCGGTTGCTAATTTCACCGCTTCGTTAGTGACAGGGTTGATTATTGGTCTGGCGATTGGCTATCTGATTATTTTGGCGCGTAAATTTACGATTAACCAGAGTAATTCAACTTATGGGGCTGATGTCATGATGGGGGCTGGTAATTCGTCTGGTCGTTTCTTAGGGCCATTGATTATCTTGTCTGCCATTACCGCATCCATTCCGATTGGCATTGGTTCTTTAGCCGGTGCATTGCTGTTTTATCTGTGGAACAAACCTATTACCGGTGGTGCAATTCTGGGCGCTATGATTTTAGGATCTATTTTCCCAGTCGCCATTTCCTAATACACGAGGTAAATATCCAGTTATTTGAATATTTACCTCGTGGCGGCATTGAGTCAGGAAGGTATAATATAATGTATGACTTTATTATCACTGGGGCATTATTAGTTGACGGCCGACAGGTTGATGTTGCGATTAATGACGGAAAAATAGTCGCCGTCAGCGCGGTTATTTCTGAAGATAAACACAATCAGGCCAAATATCCGATTAATTCCGCGAAAAAAGTGTTGGATCTGGCTGGGAAATTCTACCTCAGTGCCGGCTGGATTGATTCTCACGTGCATTGTTACCCCGCATCACCTATTTATCATGATGAAGCCGATTTAGTCGGTGTTGCCAGCGGCGTCACCACCGTGGTGGACGCGGGCAGCACCGGGGCCAATGATATCGACGATTTTTACCGCTTAACCCGTGCGGCCAAAACCCATGTTTATGCTTTCCTGAATATTGCGAAAACAGGCATTGTGACGCAAAACGAATTAGCGGATATGGCGCAGATTGATAAGCAAAGTGTCAGCCAAGCCATTGCCCGCAATCCCGGTTTTATTCTCGGCATTAAAGCCCGAATGAGCAGCAGTGTAGTGGGTAAAAACGGTATCAAACCATTGGTGCGCGCCAAAGAAATTCAGCAAGAAAACAATCAGTTGCCACTGATGGTGCATATCGGCAATAACCCCCCCGACTTGGATGAAATTGCCGACTTACTGACCCAAGGTGACATTATTACTCACTGCTATAACGGCAAACCAAATCGAATTTTGACCCCCGCCGGCGCATTACGTGAATCTATCCAGCGGGCATTAAAGCGCGGCGTATTATTAGATGTGGGCCACGGCAGTGCCAGTTTCAGTTTCGATGTGGCCGAGCTTGCCATCAAGCAAGGTATTTACCCGCACACCATCAGCTCCGACATTTATTGTCGCAACCGCCTAAATGGGCCAGTACATAGCCTGGCGACGGTGATGTCCAAATTTTTCACCCTCGGGCTGAGTCTTG
Organism: Yersinia hibernica; assembly: GCF_004124235.1. Classification (NCBI taxonomy): domain Bacteria; kingdom Pseudomonadati; phylum Pseudomonadota; class Gammaproteobacteria; order Enterobacterales; family Yersiniaceae; genus Yersinia; species Yersinia hibernica. The sequence continues at coordinate 4,248,056 of NZ_CP032487.1, read as the reverse complement.
AACAAGTCATTCGCTGTGTGACTGAAAATGCCGCACAGGCTCTGCGCCTGACGGATAAAGGGCGGCTGGATGCGGGCTATGATGCAGATTTGACCATTTTTGAGTTGCAACAGCAGCCTAAGGTGTTCAGTGATTCAGAAGGTAAATCGGTTGCCGGTGACAAGTTCCTGGTGCCACTGGCGGCGGTTGTTGCCGGTGACTTAGTATTAACTGACGAGGGGAAGTTAAAAGATGTCTTCAGTCTATGAAAAATACCAGTTAAAGCATGTCATTAATGCTTCCGGCCGCATGACGATGCTGGGGGTTTCGACGCCACGGCAAGATGTGGTTGAGGCCGTGGAGTTGGGGCTGAATCATTACTTTGTGATGAAAGATCTGGTGAATCAAACTGGCGCTTATATTGCGAACTTACTGAATGTGGAAAGTGCGGTGGTGGTGTCTTGCGCCTCTGCCGGGATTGCCCAGTCCGTCGCGGCGGTGATTGTCAAAGACAATGCTAACTTACTGGTTAACCTGCATGCCGCACCGCGCACCGTGCCCCATGAAATTGTTATGGCCAAAGGCCACAATGTTAACTTTGGTGCGCCGGTGGATACCATGGTGACATTAGGCGGCGGTAAAGTGGTGGAAGCGGGTTATGCCAATGAGTGCCTACCAGAACAGCTGGAGGCGGCCATCACACCCAATACTGCGGCGATCTTGTATATAAAATCCCATCATTGTGTGCAAAAAAGCATTTTATCGGTGGAACAAGCCGTGGTGATTGCGCGTCAACATCAGTTGCCATTAATTGTCGATGCCGCTGCAGAAGAAGATTTGCAGTGTTACTACCACATGGGCGCGGATTTGGTGATTTACAGTGGGGCCAAAGCCATTGAAGGGCCGACCAGCGGCTTGGTATTAGGCAAGAAAACCTATGTGGATTGGGTGAAATTGCAAGCCAATGGCATTGGCCGGGCGATGAAAGTCGGCAAGGAGGGCATTCTTGGACTGACCCGCGCGATTGAAAGCTACATGACACTGGAGAAAGAGACGGGCCAGCAGATGGTGGAGAAAATGGCTCCTTTCATCAGCCAGTTAAATACTATTGACGGCGTCTCAGCCAAAGTGGTGTGGGATGCGGCGGGGCGTGATATTGCCCGCACTGAAATCAGTTTTGACGAGGCCAAAATTGGCCGCTCGGCCCTAGATTTGGTCGATGCACTCAAAAATGGTGATATTGCCATTTACTTCCGTGCTTACAAAGCTAACGAGGGCAAGATTGAGGTGGACGTGCGCAGTGTGACGCCATCGCAACTTGAGACAATTTACACCTGCATTAACCGCTTGGTTAAGGGAGCCTGACCGATGAAATTGACCCCAAATTATTACCGTGACCGCGTGTGTTTGAATGTGCTGGCGGGTTCTAAAGACAATGCGCGCGAGATTTATCAGGCCGCTGAAGGCCATGTGCTGGTGGGGGTGTTATCGAAGAATTACCCGGATGTCGACAGCGCCGTCAAAGACATGTGTGAGTATGCTGCCCTGATTGACAATGCTTTGTCGGTTGGGCTGGGTGCCGGTGATCCCAAGCAGTCGGCGATGGTCAGCCAGATTTCACAGCAAGTACAGCCGCAACATGTGAATCAGGTTTTCACCGGTGTTGGCACCAGCCGTGCCTTGCTGGGCCAGCATGAGACGGTGGTCAACGGCCTGATTTCCCCCACTGGTAAAGTGGGCTATGTGAAAATTTCTACCGGCCCCCTGAGTTCACAACAAAAAGACGCCATTGTTCCGATCACAACCGCCATTGCCATGCTGAAAGATATGGGCGGCAGTTCGGTGAAATTCTTCCCGATGAATGGGTTGGATTCCATTGATGAATACCGTTTCGTGGCCGAGGCTTGCGCGGCGACCGGTTTCTGGCTGGAGCCAACTGGCGGTATTGATCTGGATAATTTCGAAGCTATTGTGCAAATCGCGTTGGATGCTGGCGTCACGAAAGTTATTCCACATATCTATAGCTCAATCATTGATAGCAAAACGGGCAATACCCGGCCACAAGACGTGCAAACCTTATTGAATATCGTCAAAAAAATCGTGCCGTAACTTTCTGATTTATTAGCATAAAACTTGATAGGCCGCCAGTGTCCAGAGCGCCCCGCTGGGTGCTCTGATGGTGAAGTTGAATAGACCCATACCATTCAATAATCGTTCACTATGAGTAAGGACCCATATGCATAACAGCTCAACAGAATCTGATTTAACCGGTCTGACTGGCTTAAAAAATCTGTCAGCGGGAATCGCTTTGGCGACGGTCGCCCTGTTTAATCCGCTGGCCCACGCCGAGCAGACTGCCAATAAATCATTTGCTTACGTCGGAACCTATCTCCCGAATGGTGAAGGAGTTTACCGGCTAGTGGTTGATGCTAAAACCGGTGAATTGACGGAGAAAACGCTGGTCAGTTCACTGGCTAATCCGGCGCAGTTGGTGGTGGATAATCAAGGCAAGACCTTATATGTCGCCAGTGAAGTCGCGGACTATAATGGCGGCAAACACGGTGCTATTGCCGCTTACAGCATTAATCCGGCTGATGGCAGCTTGACGTTGATTAATCAGGTTGATTCTCAGGGGGCAGGGCCGGTGTATCTCTCCTTAACCCCGTCGGGCAGCCATTTGCTGGTCGCCAACTATATCAGTGGTTCAGTGGCTGTTTTCCCGCGACAAAGCAGTGGCAAACTTTCTGATGCCAGTGACGTACAGCAAGATGAAGGCCCGGCGGGGGCCGCGAAACCCGCGGCTGCGGTAGAGGGGAGCTTTGCCATCAGTGACCACAATGGCCCCCATGCTCATATGGTCGCCAGTTCACCGAATGGCAAGTTTGTGTTCTCCACCGATTTGGGGCTGGACAGAATTTATCAATACCACTTTGAGGCAGATAATGGCAAGTTGATACCTAACTCTCCGCCATTTATCAGCGCCTCGTCGGCGGGGGCTGGCCCGCGCCATTTTGTCTTCCATCCTAACGGCAAAACGTTATTTTTGATTAATGAAGAAGCATCAACCCTGACCAGCTATCAGTTAGATCCGGAAAAAGGCACATTGAAACAGTTACATACTGTATCATCATTGCCCAGTGACTATCGTGGTACCAACTTTGCAGCGGGCCTGACACTCTCGCAAGATGGCAAATTCTTGTATGTCGCAAACCGCCTGCATAACAGTATTGGCCTGTTTGCCGTGACGGCTGATGGTGAATTTAAGCTGATAGAAGATGTGTGGACCCGTGGTGATTATCCGCGCACGTTGGTTCTCGACCCCACCGGGCACTATTTGTACGCCATGAATCAACGTAGCGATAACATAACGCGCTTTAAAGTCTCGCCACAAAGTGGCAAATTGACCTTTGTACCTGGCTATACCGCCGTGGGCAGCCCCTCGCAAATGGTATTTGTGCCGGCCGCACAGAAAAAATAATGTGAGATAACGCGCCCCCTGCGGCTATGTTGGCAGGGGGACGCTTAAGATTCTGAATAACGGAGTGGAGCAGTGAGATTCCCCTATCAACGTCTGGCCTATATGTTCGATGCGCTGCAATCGGAAACGCTACCTCAGGAGGAGTTGGCGAAACGTTTTGCGGTCTCAACACGTACAGTCCGGGCTGACATCACGGCGTTGAATGAGATTCTTGAGCATTATGGTGCGCACTTTGTGCATAACCGGGGTTTTGGGTATCGGCTGATGGTGGAGGATGCTGACCGCTTTCGTACCCTACAGCAGCAAAATCGTAAGATGCACCTGACGCCACGGACAGCCAATGAGCGGGTTCACTATCTGTTAATCCGCTTTTTGACCTCCGCTTTTTCATTGAAGCTAGAAGATTTAGCTGATGAATGGTTTGTCAGCCGTGGCACATTGCAAAATGATATGGCCGAGGTGAGAGAAAGGCTAAACCGCTACCATCTAACCATTGAAACCAAGCCCCGCTATGGCATGAAATTATTCGGTGCGGAATTAGCCATTCGCACCTGTCTGACGGATTTACTGTTTCAGTTACAACTGCAAGATGCCGATAACCCATTATTAAAAAATGAGTTTCTCAGTATCCAGACCATGCCGGAACTGAGCGGATTACTGCATGAGTTGCTTGCCCAATACGCGGTGCGGTTAACCGATGAGGGCGAGCAATACCTGATTTTTTACTGCGCGGTGGCGATAAAGCGCATCACAGACGGTTACCCGCTATCCGATTTTGATGCAGAAGATGTCGACGAGGCAGTTAAATTGGCCTCTGGCCGTTTGGCAAATGAACTTAAGCTATTATCCGGTAAGGATATTTCTGCCGCAGAAGAAGCTTACTTGCGGGTGAATATTGCTGCCCGCCGGGTACAGGCCAGCCAGCCTAGCACCAGTCGCCCGAGTGAAATTAACGCCGATGACGAAGAGACATTGGTGGATTATATTCTCTCTTATATCAATACCCACTATAACTATAATTTGCAGGGCGATAAGCAGCTGCGGCTTGATTTACTCACCCATATCAAGACCATGATAACCCGGGTGAAGTATCAGATTACTATTCCTAACCCACTGTTATCCAACATTAAACAGCATTACCCAATGGCCTATGATGTGACATTGGCAGCGGTTTCCAGTTGGGGGAAATATACCCCTTACAGTCTCAGTGAGAATGAAATTGGCTATCTGGTGTTGCACATTGGGGTGGGCCTAGAGCGCCATTACCATATTGGTTACCAGCGCCATCCTCAAGTGATGTTGGTGTGTGATACCGGCAACTCAACCACGCGCATGATTCAGGCGCAGATCGCGCGTAAGTACCCGCAAATTGTGATGACACAGACGATTTCCCTGCGTGATTACGAAAATCTCGACCATATCGACGAAGATTTTATTATTTCTAATTCACGGCTGGCAGAAAAGAACAAGCCGGTGGTGGTGATGTCACCCTTCCCGACCGAATATCAGCTAGAGCAGCTGGGCAAGCTGGTGTTAGTTGACCGCACCCGCCCTTACATGTTGGAAAAATTCTTTGATAGCCAACATTTTATGATTATCGACCAGCCCATGACGCAAGCACAGTTGTTCAAGAAAGTCTGTGGCCAGTTGGAAGAAGAGGGTTTTGTCGATGCGGATTTCTACCCCTCGGTTGTGGAGCGGGAAGCCATCGTCTCCACCATGTTGGGCGAGGGGATTGCCTTGCCACATTCACTGGGCTTATTAGCGAAGAAAACCGTGGTGGTCACCCTGCTCGCCCCCCAAGGTATTGCTTGGGGGGAGGGGGAGGTCGCGCATGTTATTTTCTTGCTGGCTATCAGTAAAACGGACTATGAAGAGGCGATGGCCATTTACGATTTGTTCGTCACCTTCGTGCGCGAGCGCTCCATGAGCCGCTTATTGAGTAGCCAGCATTTTGATAGTTTCAAAATGATAGCGATGGATTGTTTGAGTCGCATTTAGCTTCGGTTGATAATCACTTAGTGCTCAACTTATCGCCTCTGCAGCACCTCAACCAAGAAGGAGGGTCAGCCGGCTACTGAACTTATAGCGACTGAGTCTCCTGCTCAAGTTGAAGTCAAAACCAATCACTGCCAGCCATATCTGCGCACAAACCATCCTTTCACTAACTGGGTCGTCACCATATAGCCGGTGAGGATCAAAATCAGCCATGGGAAGTAAGACAGTGGCAACGCCTGTAATTGCAGGAACCCAGCCAGCGGCGAGAAGGTCAGCCCAATACCGACGGCAACGACGGCCAAGGTCATCAAACACAACGGCCATGAGGCGCGGCTTTGAATAAAGGGAATCTTACGGGTGCGAATCATATGCACAATCAAGGTCTGGGACAGCAGCCCTTCAACGAACCAGCCGGATTGAAATAACGTCTGCATTTCTGGTGTATTTGCTTTAAATACCCACCACATCAGGCTGAACGTCAACACGTCAAAGATTGAACTTATCGGCCCAAAGAACACCATAAAGCGCCCAAGATCACCGGCGTTCCAGCGTTGCGGCTTAGCCAGTTGCTCTTCGTCGACATTATCAAACGGAATCGCAATCTGCGAGATATCATACATCAAGTTTTGGATAAGCAAATGCAGTGGCAGCATCGGCAAGAAAGGTAAAAATGCACTGGCAATAAGCACACTAAAAACGTTACCAAAGTTGGAACTGGCGGTCATTTTGATATATTTCAGCATGTTGGCGAAAGTTCGGCGGCCTTCTATGACCCCTTGTTCCAGAACCATCAAGCTCTTTTCCAGCAAAATGATGTCGGCGGCTTCTTTCGCAATATCGACGGCGGAATCCACTGAAATCCCGATGTCAGCCGCCCGCAGTGCTGGGGCATCATTAATACCATCCCCCATAAAACCAACCACATGGCCTGCATCGCGCAGATTTTGCACAATGCGCTCTTTATGCATCGGTGTGAGTTTGGCGAACACCGTGGTGGTGCGGGTGGCTTGCGTCAGTTCGGCCTCGCTCATCTGCTCAATATCATGGCCGCGTAACACTTGCTCGACAGACAGCCCGACATCTTTACAAACTTTTCGCGCGACTAACTCATTGTCACCAGTAAGAATTTTGACGCTCACACCGCTGTTTTTCAATGCTAACAGCGCAGGTGCAGTGCTCTCTTTGGGTGGATCGAGGAAGGCGATATAGCCCTCAAGAATGAGGTCATATTCGTCGATAACCGCATAGTTTTGTTGATATGCGGGTAAAATCCGCGTGGCGACGGCAACTACTCGCAGCCCTTGCTGGTTTTGTTCATCGGTAATGCGGCGAATGCGCGCCAGCAATGTATCGGTCATCGGGATGACTTCATCCCCTTGGCGGACATGGCGGCAAATAGACAGCATCTCTTCCAATGCGCCTTTGCAGATGAGTTCGTGATAATCCGATTTATCACTGACCACCACTGACATGCGGCGGCGCTCAAAATCAAACGGAATTTCATCGATTTTGTGGTAACCCGCCAGTGTGTTGGCAGATTGAGACTCGGCCAGGGCGGATTCGGTCATGGAGGACAGCACCGCCACATCCAGCAAATTTTTCAGCCCGGTTTGATAGTAACTGTTGAGCCAGGCATAGCGCAGCACTCGTTCACAATTGGCCCCAAACACATCGGTATGGCTCTCCAACACAATCTTATCTTGGGTCAGGGTGCCGGTCTTATCGGTGCACAAAACATCCATCGCGCCAAAGTTCTGGATAGCATCCAGCCGTTTGACGATCACTTTCTGTTTTGACAGCTTCACCGCCCCTTTTGCCAAGGTCGATGTGACGATCATCGGCAGCATTTCGGGGGTTAAACCCACCGCCACCGAGAGGGCGAACAGCGCGGCTTCCCACCAGTCACCTTTGGTAAAGCCATTGATAAGCAACACAATTGGCGTCATAACCAACATAAAACGGATCAGCAGCCAACTGACTTTGCTGATGCCACTTTGGAAAGCATTGGGTTGCTCATCTTGGTGGGTTACGCGCTCAGCTAATAGGCCAAAATAGGTTTGGTTACCGGTGCCGATGACGATTGCCAGCGCAGAACCGCTCACCACATTGGTGCCCATAAAACACAACGTATCGCGCTCTAAAGGATTCTGCTCATCACATTCACGGCATTGCGCCACTTTCTCAACCGGTAGTGATTCTCCGGTCAGTGCGGCTTGGCTGATAAACAAGTCTTTCGCCGCCAGAATACGAAGATCCGCTGGGATCATATCGCCAGCAGACAACTTGATGATATCGCCGGGCACCAACTGGGCGATGGGCAGCTCGCGGTGCTCACTTTTGCCGCTATGTGCATCACTACGTAGCACTGTCGCGGTGTTGCTCACCATGGCTTTCAGCGCATCTGCCGCGCGGTTTGAGCGGGCTTCCTGAATAAAATGCATCAGGGTGGAAATCAGCACCATGGCACCAATCACCAGTGCCGCAGTAAGGTCTTCAGTGGCATAAGAAATCAGTGCCAGAATGGTCAAGAGCAAGTTAAAGGGATTGCGATAACAGTGCCAAAGATGAATCCACCAAGGGGTAGCTTGCTGATTTTCAATCAGATTACTGCCGCTGTTGAGGCGAATGGCCTCAGCCTCCTGCTCTGTCAGTCCCTCGGGATGGCTTTGAAAACGTTGATAAAGTTGCTGGGGCGTTTCATTGGCACATTGCAAACGTTGGCGCGTCAGATCCGCCGGGATATCTTTTGCCGTACTCCCGGCTGAAAGCCCTTCTAGCATGCTTTCCCGGCGGATTAGGCGGCGGGGCAGGCTACGGCTCAATACATTGAGCAATTGCCGAGTGAAATTTTTAACTTGCATGGTTCAAACCTTACTGTCATACCCTGCAATCGTCACACCCATGCTATTTCAAGCTGCATGCGCATTGGCAGCCTGCTTGCAACTCGATTTTTTGAGGTGATATGAGACGATTTTCAGGTTGCGCCCACGGCAAACCTGCCGTAATAAGGGCAAAAACATCATCAGCAGAAACCAACGCAGGGGAAGTGCGCAGTGACTGCCTCTCAGATTGTTATTATCCGATAAGGCAGCCACGTCAGACGGGGGATTACCTTACCGGCACACCCCTAAGGGTGCAGGTCGAGGGAACAGGGTCCACTGGGTAATTAACCTCCGGTGAGTGAAAAAACGTTTTGCTTGAGTTTGAAGCTATAGCACTCAAACAGCTAGACAGACAGTAAACCGTATTATTATTGTTGCCACGGCAAAAATCGCCCTGACGGCTATCCTATCCGTTAGGGTAATAACGTGTTACCAGTCATGGGGATATCATGCGCTGAGTCTGATTCCGTGCATGTTAGTCTTCCCACCGCGGTGGTAAATATCAATAATATGGTAGCTACAAATAATAAGTTTATTATATGTATTCAAACCTAAACATTAGGTAAACCATGCAAAACCGTTTGACCATTAAGGACATTGCCCGCATGAGTGGCGTTGGAAAATCCACCGTTTCACGGGTTTTGAATAACGAGGGCAGTGTCAGCCCACTGACTCGCGAGCGGGTTGAGGCGGTTATCCGTCAACAGGGTTTTACCCCGTCAAAGTCAGCTCGTGCCATGCGGGGGCAGAGTGATAAAGTGGTGGGAATTATCGTCTCACGCTTGGATTCACCGTCTGAAAATCAGGCGGTGCGCACCATGCTGCCGCTATTCTATCAGCAAGGTTACGACCCGATTTTGATGGAGAGCCAGTTTGACCCCAAGTTGGTCAGTGAGCATCTGCAGGTATTACAACAGCGCCATGTCGATGGCGTAATTTTGTTTGGTTTCACGGGCTTAACCGCAGAAATACTCTCGCTATGGCAGGAGAAAATGGTGGTATTGGCGCGCGAATATGCGGGTTTTTCTTCGGTTTGTTATGACGACGAGGGCGCAGTGCGGTTGCTGATGGATAAACTGCGTCAGGCCGGGCATCGCCATATTAGCTACATCGGCGTGCAACCTACGGATGCCACCACCGGCTTGCGTCGTCATCAATCTTATCTCGATTACTGCCAGCAATATGGTTTGACGGCGACTGTTGCGCTGGGTGAATTGAGTTATCAAAGCGGCTTCCAGCTCGCACCACAAGTGATAAAACCGGATACCTCAGCATTGGTCTGTGCCTCTGATACCATCGCCATGGGGGTAAGTAAGTACTTGCAGCAGCAAGGACAGCAAAATATCCAAGTCTGTGGTATTGGCAATACGCCGCTGTTGAGTTTCTTGTTTCCTAATAGCCTATCAGTGGAGCTGGGTTACGGCAGTGCCGGTGTGCAAGCGGCACAGCAACTGCTTGACCAACTGAATAATCACCAATCTATTCAACAAATTATCATCCCCGGTCAATTGGCTTGATGCTATTTTCCCTATCGTGATGCTCTCTGCCGCCTCCTGTTGAGTGGCAGGGCGTTGTGGTAATGACTGATTTCCGATGAATAAATGCACAAAAATTTGTCAATTTGTGATCTTGAACTCAAATAGGGAACGTTCCCATTCCATAAAAATAAATACCTAGCTAACATTTAAATAGCTAAATATTTAATTAAATATTGTTTTTTATCACCGACGATTATTTTTAATTTGTTTTTTTGGGCAAGATAGTATGGCCGTATTTTTGTAAAAAACATTATAATTCAGTACCCTACCCCACCTTTACGCAAGGTATGTTGAAATGAGCAAAGTCAAACAACAAGATATCGAACAATTGATCGTACTGGTGGGAGGCAAAGAAAATATTGCCACCGTCAGCCACTGCATTACTCGGTTACGTTTTGTGTTAAATGACCCGTCGAAAGCCTTTGCCAAAGAGCTAGAAAAGCTGTCGATGGTCAAAGGTTGTTTTACCAATGCCGGGCAATTTCAAGTGGTTATCGGGCCGGAAGTCGATGATTACTACAAAGCATTGATTGCCAAAATTGGTCAGAATGAAGTGGATAAAGAGCAAACCAAACTGGCCGCACGGCAGAATATGACCTGGTTTGAGCGCGGTATTTCTCACTTTGCCGAGATCTTCTTTCCACTGTTACCGGCGCTGATTAGTGGGGGCTTGATCCTCGGTTTTCGTAATGTGATTGGCGATATTCCGATGTCGGATGGCAAAACGCTGGCGCAAATGTACCCGGCGTGGAAGACCATTTACGACTTCCTCTGGTTACTGGGCGAAGCCATCTTCTTCTACTTGCCAGTGGCTATCTGTTGGTCAACCGTCAAAAAAATGGGCGGCACGCCAGTATTGGGGATTGTATTAGGGATTACGCTGGTTTCTCCGCAATTAATGAATTCCTATCTGTTGGGGCAACAAATTCCTGAGGTATGGAACTTCGGTTGGTTCACCATTGAAAAAGTGGGTTATCAGGCGCAGGTTATCCCCTCTATTCTGGCGGGGTTAGCACTGGGGTGGATTGAAACCAATCTGAAAAAAATTATTCCTGCTTACCTCTATTTGGTGGTTGTGCCGGTGGTTTCCCTGCTGTTGGCCGTCTTCTTGGCGCATACTTTGATTGGGCCATTTGGCCGCATGATTGGTGACGGCGTGGCGTGGGGGGTAAAAGCGGTGATGACCGGCAGTTTCGCCCCTATTGGCGCGGCATTGTTTGGTTTCCTGTATGCGCCGTTAGTCATAACCGGTGTGCATCAAACTACACTAGCCATTGATATGCAGATGATTCAGAGCATGGGCGGCACACCGGTTTGGCCGCTGATTGCTTTGTCTAATATTGCGCAGGCCTCTGCGGTGCTGGGTATCATCATCATTAGCCGTAAGATTAATGAGCGCGAGATCTCAGTCCCCGCGGCGATTTCAGCCTATCTCGGTGTGACGGAACCGGCCATGTACGGTATTAACTTGAAATACCGCTTCCCGATGTTGTGCGCCATGATTGGCTCTGCACTGGCGGGCCTGATTTGCGGGCTAACTGGGGTGATGGCGAATGGTATTGGAGTCGGTGGTCTGCCGGGTATTTTGTCCATCAAACCCCAGTTTTGGGCGATTTATGCACTGGCCATGCTGGTGGCGATTATCGTGCCGCTGGTATTGACCATCTTGGTTTATCAACGCAAAGACCGCCGCGGCGAATTGCCGGTCTGAGTCCGGATATCCGCCGGAGGAGATGCTGTGGCGGAGTTAATTTCTCAATGAATAAGAGTCTGCTATGAATAATCCTATCCCTTGGTGGCAAAACGGCGTCATTTATCAGATTTACCCGAAAAGTTTTCAGGACAGTACTGGCAATGGCTACGGTGACCTAGCGGGGGTGACGCAGCGCTTGGATTATCTGCAAAAGCTTGGGGTTGATGCCATCTGGTTGACACCGGTTTATGTCTCGCCGCAAGTGGATAACGGCTATGACGTCGCGGATTACTGCGCCATTGATCCGGCGTACGGCACCTTGGCTGATTTCAAGCATCTGGTCGCACAAGCTCACCAACGGGGCATTCGTATCGTGATGGATATGGTCTTCAACCATACATCTACTGAACATGAATGGTTCAAAGCATCACAGAACCGCCACAGCCCTTATCGCCAGTTTTATATTTGGCGCGATGGAGAGGGCGACAATTTACCCAATAACTGGCGCTCTAAATTTGGTGGCAATGCTTGGCAATGGCATGCCGCCAGTGGTCAGTATTATCTGCATTTATTCGCCACCGAGCAGGCCGATTTGAACTGGGAGCACCAACCTGTTCGCGATGAACTCAAAAAAGTGTGCGAGTTTTGGGCTGATATTGGTGTGGATGGTTTGCGTCTGGATGTGATTAATCTGGTGTCTAAGCAGCAAGACTTTCCTGACGATTTTGACGGTGATGGCCGCCGTTTCTATACCGATGGCCCCCGTATCCACGAATTTTTACAGGAAATGAGCCGCGATGTATTTCAACCCCGTGGCTTAATGACAGTCGGTGAAATGTCCTCCACTCGCCTGGAGCATTGTCAGCGCTATGCGGCATTAGCCGGGGATGAGTTGTCAATGACCTTTAATTTCCATCATTTGAAAGTGGATTATCTTAATGGCGAAAAATGGTCATTGATGCCGGCGGATAGTGTTGAGTTAAAAAAGATTTTTAACCAATGGCAGCAAGGGATGCACAACCGCGCGTGGAATGCGCTGTTCTGGTGCAATCACGACCAACCGCGCATTGTGTCGCGTTTTGGTGATGAAAGCGCGCTGCGTTTGCCTGCCGCCAAAATGTTGGCGCTGGTGCTGCACGGGATGCAGGGCACGCCTTATATTTATCAGGGTGAAGAGATTGGCATGACCAATCCAAACTTCAGCTCTATAGATCAATACCGTGATGTTGAAAGCCTGAATATGTTTGCTGAATTGAGGGCGCAGGGGCGTGATTGTGACGAGTTATTGGCAATTCTGGCGACTAAATCGCGAGATAATGGCCGTACCCCTATGCAATGGGATAGCAGCCACAATGCCGGGTTTAGTCAAGGGACGCCGTGGATTGAACCTTGCCATAATTATCATGAGATTAATGTCGAAACTGCATTGGCAGATGCCGACTCGGTGTTTTATACCTATCAATATCTGATAGCGCTGCGCAAGCAACATGACGTGTTCACCTTTGGTGACTATCAGGACTTATGCCCGCAACGTGCTGATTTATGGTGTTATTTACGTAGCTGGCAAGGTAAGCAATTGCTGGTGGTCGCCAACCTAAGTGATAAGCCGCAACCCTGGCGGCCGGCAGATATTGCACAAGATGGTCACTGGCAGTTGTTGCTGAGCAGCTATGGCGAAAGCACCTTCCAGCCACAGGAGATGACACTGCGGCCTTATGAGGGCGTGTATTGGTTAAGGGATTAGTATTGCTGGGATGATTTGTTTCATCCCTTGATTACTCGCCGAGTTTTAATGGCGGTAACTGAGAAAAAATACTCAGCAACCCTTCCCCCCAACCTTTACGGATCATCATAAAATAGGGGTGATCTTCCGTGATCCGGTATTGCTGGGCGGTGCTGAAACTGTCTCGTGGATAGATAATCACGTCCAGTGGCAACCCGACTGACAAATTACTGCGCAAGGTTGAATCCATTGAAATCAAAGCACATTGCATGGCTTGATCCAAGGTTGTATGGTAGCCCAACACGCGGTCAATAATGGGTTTACCATACTTGCTTTCACCAATTTGGAAGTAGGGCGTGTCTGGTGTGGCTTCAATAAAATTGCCTTGCGGATAGATATGAAACAGCCGCAATTCTTCACCTTTAATTTGGCCGCCCAATAATAGGTTACAGCTAAAATCAGTTCCGCCGCTGTTTTGCTGCGCACCACTGTCCCGATTAATCACCTCCCGCACCGTTTCACCCAATAGCGTGGCTGCTTCATACATCGAATGCACATTCATCAGGTTGGTTTGTTCGGCGTCTAAACACCGGCGTTGTAGCAAACTGACAATGCTCTGTGTGGTGGCAAGATTGCCCGCACTTTGCACCACCAGCGTTCGCTCGCCATCTTGCTGAAATAGATGCAATTTACGGAAAGTGGAAATATGATCCACCCCGGCATTGGTGCGGGAATCAGAAGCAAACACGAGCCCGGATGACAGCCGCATGGCCACACAGTAGGTCATAATACATACCCTTATCTATTAGGTTATTAGCCGTCAGCAGCAGGTTTATTGCGACATATCTTGTCGCGGGTTAGCTAACATATGCACAGCAGCAATGGTTTGCATATCTTCATAACCACCGCCCCGGCGAATACCGCGCACCGGGCAGGCATCCAGATAATCTATACCAACGGCCAGTTTTAAATGCTGATTTGGCTTGCAGGTATTATTAGTGACATCAAAACTCTGCCAATGCCCATTCAGCCACACTTCTGCCCATGCATGGGTCGCCACATGACTGGAGGATTCTGTATAAAGATAGCCGCTAACATAGCGCGCCGGAATATTTAAACTGCGGCAACAGGCGAGAAAGACGTGAGTGTGATCCTGACACACCCCCTGTTCGGCGGCGAAAGCTTGCGCAGCGCTGTCTTGTACTGTGGTGGTGCCAGGGCTGTAGGGCATTTTAGCCAGTAACTCCCCCATCATTTGAGTCAGACAATCTAACTGAGCACCTGCGCTGGTAGCCCCCTGACAATACCCTAAAGCAAACTGGCGGATAGCGGCATCCGGTTGGGTTAGCGGGCTGTGGCGTAGAAACACCAGGGGCGAGAGGTGGTCGCCACTGTCATCTTCGACATTATCTTCAATCTCGACCACCCCCTGAGCTTGTATGGTAATGGCCTGATGCGGCTTATCCAATGTCAGCACATGCAGCACATTACCAAAGGCATCAGTGGTGCAAATGGCATTTTCCGGTAAAGTTAATTGCCAAGACAAAATCCGCTGATGGGCTGAATCTTGCGGGGTCAGGCGCAGATACTGCGTGCTGTGCTGCACCAATTGAGCATAAGTATAGTGGGTGCTGTGATCGACATTCAGTCTCATTGGACCTCCAGATAGGTTTGACGGATGCTGTCAGATATAGCATTTATCTGGCCTAAAAAATCCATCAAATAGATGTGCAGGCCATCGGCCATGACATCCGTGATGCTGCTAAAACGTAGCTCGGCCAGCAAAATACTGACCAAACGCCGCGGCTGGTTGGCAACCCCGCCAATTAATGCCAACTGCTGTTCCATATCGTTGACGCAAGCCAATAGCGAGCGGGGGATTTCATTGCGTAAAATCAGTAACTCAGCAATCGCCTCGCGGCTCAGTTGCTGCTTATATAAACTGTGGTAAGCCTCGCGGGCGCTGACGGCCCGTAGCAGGGTGTCCATCCGGTAATATTCGCGCACCGGGTCATCGTCGCTATCCAATAATTGATTTTTGACATCTAACAGGCGGGCGGTACTGTCCGCGCGCTCAATCAAGGTGCCCAGCCGAATAAAATAGAGTGCATCGCTGCGCAGCAATGTGCCATACACGGCCCCCCGGAACAGGTGTGAGCGCTCCTTAACCCAGTCAAAAAATGCATCAATCCCCGCGGCACTGATCCCCTGGCGGCGCAACTGCTTCATCTCAATCCAAGTGGCGTTAATGCTTTCCCATACTTCAGACGACAAACTGCCGCGTACTGCATGGGCGTTATTCCACGCCATCTGTAAGCAACTGAAAATACTGCTAGGATTGTTGCTGTCGAGCACGAAAAAGTTCAGCAGGTGGGTCATGGAAACCTGCGGATAGTGCTCAGCAAACAGCGCCTGAGTATTACTCAAGCTAAGGGGCACCAGTAAATCAAAATTCACGCGACTGCTGCCGGGCATCATCGATAATCGGTTAGTGACATCCAATACCCGGGTAATATTTTCTGCCCGCTCGAGGTAGCGGGCCATCCAATAAAGTTCACTGGCTGTTCGGCTTAGCATGCATCATCCTCCAATACCCAAGTGTCCTTGGTTCCGCCGCCTTGTGAGGAGTTAACCACCAGCGAACCTGCGCCCAGCGCCACGCGAGTTAATCCGCCGGGAACCAAGCGAATCTCTGCACCAGATAAGGCAAAGGGGCGCAAATCAATGTGGCGTGGGGCTAGCCCACTGTTAACAAATGTCGGGCAGGTGGAGAGCGCGAGAGTTTCTTGCGCAATATAGTTTTGCGGCCGTGCCAGCAGTAATTGGCGAAATTGGCCAATTTCAGCTTGTGTCGCCGCCGGGCCAATTAACATGCCATAGCCCCCAGCACCATGAACTTCTTTCACCACCATTTTCTCAAGATTGGCTAATACATAAGAAAGTTCAGCCGGTTGGCGGCATTGCCAGGTGGGAACATTGGCCAAAATAGGATCTTCGGAGAGATAAAAACGAATCATTTCCGGCACATAGGGATAAATAGATTTATCATCTGCCACGCCGGTACCTATAGCATTGGCTAATACCACTCCGCCCGCCCGATAGACTGACAGCAGCCCTGGGATCCCCAGCATGGAGTCAGGGCGGAAAGCCAGTGGGTCGAGAAATGCATCGTCCACTCGCCGATAGATAACATCAATCTTGCAAGGGCCAGCGGTGGTGCGCATAAATACCGCCCCTTCTTTGACGAACAGATCAGCACTTTCGACCAGTTCGACCCCCATCTGCTGAGCCAGGAAACTGTGCTCAAAATAAGCACTGTTAAAGCGGCCAGGAGTGAGCACCACGACGATAGGATCATTAACTGGCGTGCTCTCGCGCAGTGTTTGCAACAGATGGGAAGGGTAGCGCTCAACCGGTGCAATGCGCTGTTCAGCAAACAGTTCCGGGTAGAGCCGCATCATCATTTTGCGGTTTTCCAGCATATAAGAGACGCCGGAAGGTGTGCGCAAGTTATCCTCCAGCACGTAATAAAGGCCATCACTATTACGCACCATATCCACACCAATAATGTGTGCGTAGGTGTCTCGATGCAAATTCACCCCTTGCATACAGGGCTGATATTGGTCATTAGCCAGCACTTGCTCGGCCGGAATAATGCCAGCTTTGAGAATATGCTGATTGTGGTAAATATCATGCAGAAATGCATTTAGCGCCTGAACACGTTGGCGGATGCCACGGTCAAGCATCTGCCATTCGCTGGCGGGAATAATGCGCGGCACACTGTCGAATGGAATTAACCGCTCCGCGCCGTCATCGTCACCATACACATTAAAGGTAATGCCCACTCGATGAAACAGCAGTGCAGCTTCCTCGCGTTTACGCGCGATGGTCAGCTGATCTGCGGCTTGTAACCATTGCCAGTAGGCGTCGTAATGGCCTCGGTGTTTCCCCTCAGCCAGTAACATTTCATCGAAAAATCTGGATACGGAAAGGTCGATGTTCAGCATTATCACCTCGCTAACAGAACAGGCTGTGTATGAGGTAACGCATAAACTGTGCCAGCTCTGCAAACAGGCAAAATCAGGGGGATTAGAGCGATTTCAGCACTATTTGGGTGCAATTAGTGAGCAGGGTGCTTTATGACTGAGCAGAGAATTCCCTTGGCCGGCTGATGATGGTCTGCAATGGCGCATGGAGAAAGAGAGGGGAAATTGGCGGGATAACAATAAAAAACGGCCGGTCATCACCAGCCGTAGAGGCAACAACAGCAGAATTAACGGCGTACTGCGATAGCTTCGATTTCGATTTTGACATCTTTTGGCAGACGGGCGACTTCCACACATGAGCGCGCAGGGAAAGGGGCATTATGTTCTGCGAAGAATGCTTCGTAAGTGGCATTAACAGCACTGAAATCATTCAGATCTTTAACAAATACTGTGGTTTTCACGATATCGGCAACTTTCAGGCCAGCCGCTTCGACGATAGCTTGCACATTTTCCAGTGATTGACGCGCTTGAGCGGATACGTCATCGGCTACCAAGCCCGTTTTAGGATCAACCGGGATCTGGCCGGAAGTGATGATCATGTTGCCCAGATCAACACCCTGGACATAAGGGCCAATGGCGGCAGGGGCGAGTTCTGTGCTGATAATGCGTGACATGTAGACTCCTGGTTTACGTGTAATGGTCGGGGTAAGAATTCTCTCCACCATTATAAAGATGAGGGCGATTACGGCAACCCACTCGGACGAAGTTTGCTGATAGCCGGCGGCTGTAAATATTTACGGACAGCCGTATTCATCCGAGTTGGGAATGAGCCAGTTTGTCGTGTTAATCCGCTTGTAGCACCACTTGGTGATCGAACTCTTTCTCGCAATATTTGCATTTCAGGTGGATTTCACCCTGCATGGCCTTCACTTTAAAGCTCGAGTCGACGGGCTCGTTGTGGCTGATACAGTTGCTATTTGGGCAGGTGAGGACAGCATCAATCTGTTCTGGCAGGCTGAGTGTCAGCTTCTTCACCACTTCGTAATTATCGATGCGGTTGACAGTGGCATCCGGTGCATACATCGCTAATTGGTTGGCTTGTTGCTCTGTCAGGAAGGTATTTTCTATTTTAATTAGGTCTTTACGGCCTGAGCGCTTAGATGGTAAATTCAGCCCGATGGTAATGCGCTGGTCAGTCGCGGTCAGTTTGAACAGCGACAACAATTTGAAACCGATTTGCGCCGGAATATGGTCAATCACGGTGCCGCATTTAATCGCTTCAACCTGTAGTTTGTAATCCTGAGTCATGTTCAATCCCCTTAAAGAGCCAATTCTGCGTTTAATACCAGTGCCAGCAGCGCCTGACGTGCAAAAATCCCATTACCCGCTTGTTGGAAATAGTAGGCATAAGGCGTTTTATCAACATCAGTGGTGATTTCATCAATACGCGGCAGTGGGTGCAGCACTTTGAGATTATCTCGTGCGCCATTCAAATCAGCCGCGCGTAGGACAAACTGCGCTTTGACGTTCGCGTATTCAGAGGGGTCAAGGCGCTCTTTTTGTACGCGGGTCATATAGAGAATATCTAGTTCTGGCACCACTTCTTCAATGCTGGCATGCAGGCTGTATTCGATACCTTTTTCTGCCAGCATTTCCAGGAGATAAGCTGGCATTGCCAGTGCATCCGGGGCGATAAAGAAGAAGCGGTTGCCATTGAATTTAGCCAGCGCTTGTGTCAATGAGTGCACTGTGCGGCCATATTTTAGGTCACCGACCATGGCGATATTGATGTTATCCAGCCGCCCTTGGGTTTCCTGAATCGTGAATAAATCGAGCAGTGTTTGAGTGGGGTGTTGGTTGGCCCCATCCCCGGCATTGACCACCGGCACATTCCCCGAGAACTGGGCGGCAAGACGGGAGGCTCCTTCTTGCGGGTGGCGCATGACAATAGCATCGACGTAAGTGCTGATGACTGACATGGTGTCGGCCAATGTTTCGCCTTTCTTGCCCAAAGAGGTATTGCTGCTGTCAGAGAAGCCGACAACGGATGCGCCGAGGCGGTGAATGGAAGTTTCAAATGATAAACGGGTGCGGGTGGAGGCTTCGAAAAAGCAGCTGGCGATCACTTTGTGTTTTAACAACTCAGGTTGCGGATGACTTTTTAGACTGGCGGCCGTGCGCAGCACCAGTTCCAGCTCTTCGCGGCATAAGTCATTAATTGAGATGATGTGCTTGTGATACAAGGGGTTGGCCATGTGCTCTCTCCTCTGTGGTTACCCGAGATCCCGGGCTACCTTCATTTTTAATCAGTTGTCATGGTGTTGAATGTGGCGTCGATCAGTAGACAAAAAAAAGCCCCTCAATTGAGGGGCCTTTCAGGATCGGTGTAGCAACGGGAGAAAGAATGGCAGCTGGCTGCCTGCTGGCAGTCTATTTTGTCGACCATCAATCGGGTCATTTTCAACAAAACGACGATGTTGGGCAAAATCCAAGCAACTTTTCATCATATCTCCCGGCAAATTGTGGCGAATTATACTCGCGTGGGATTTCTCTGCAAGAGGGAAACGCCGCATTTTTTATGATTAGCAAACGATTACTTAGTGTGTTTTGATTTGCAGTATCTTTAATTAGGGGGAGTTGCTCGACTGCTCAAATGTGTTTTTAACATCAAAACCTAAAACTATGGTTTTGGTCTTGAGCGCAATCAGGAATTTTGCCGACAAGGATGGAGGGGAGAGTGAGCGGGGCTTGGGCGGCCCGACTCGGTTGAGGTTCAGTGAGCACCTTAATCCTCATCAAACCCCGAATTAAACAATTCTATCACTGCCGCCAATGCTTGAATCTCATCAGGCCCAGTGGCCTCCACCTCAATCTGACGGCCTTTGGCGGAGTCGAGCATCAGCAGTGCAATTACACTGCTGGCTTCGGCTTCGGTGCCGCTGTCATTGCGTAACATCACTTCTGCATCAAAACTCTGAACCAGTTCGAACAATTTCATGGCGGGTCTGGCATGCATCCCCAACTTGTTTTTGATCTCAACGGTCTGTTTGACAGTCATTTATTTACGCTTTTCCAGAGTACGATGGCGTGATTGGACATTCTTGCCGCGAGCGCGGAAATAATCGGCCAATTGTTCAGCAACATAGACTGAGCGGTGTTTACCACCGGTACAACCGATAGCAACCGTCAGGTAACTGCGGTTATTGGTTTCCAGCATCGGCAACCACAGTTCCAGATAGCTGCGAGTCTGGTAAACAAAGTTGTGCACTTCAGTATGGCGATCAAGGAAAGAGATAACCGGCTTATCCAAACCTGTCATTGGGCGTAATTTCGGGTCCCAGTGTGGGTTTGGCAGGAAGCGCACGTCGAAGACATAATCTGCATCAATAGGAATGCCATGTTTAAAGCCGAAGGACTCAAACACCATGGTCAGCTCGCGCTCGCGTTTACCCAGCAGGCGGGTACGTAGCATCTCAGCCAACTCATGCACTGACATTTCCGAGGTATCAATAATTAAGTCAGCCCGTGAGCGCAATGGCTCAAGTAGGGCACTTTCTTCGTCGATAGCACTTTCTAAGGACAAATTTTTAGTCGACAGCGGATGCAGGCGACGGGTATCACTGTAGCGACGAATCAGGGTATTGCGGTCTGCATCCAAAAACAGCAACTGCGGTGAGAAGCTCTCAGGCAGTTGGGTCATGGCATGTTCAAATACCTCAGGAGACTCCGGCATATTGCGCACGTCGATGCTCACTGCGGCAGAGATATTTCTATCGGCCAGGGTACTCGCCAGCTGCGGCAACAGAACCACGGGCAAGTTATCGACACAATAAAAGCCCATATCTTCCAATGCGCGCAAAGCAACAGACTTCCCTGAACCGGAACGGCCGCTGACAATCATCAGCACCATGTGAGTGACTCCCCTTGGTATCTTATGTGCCCTGTGTACTTGAAGCCACAGGGGTGTTAGCTGCGCTCTTTCACCCGAATCATTTACTTGAGTAAGCGCATCGGAACTCATTTGCTTGCTGCCTACCCGTGACTCTAATTACTTTGGCCAATATCCTGCGTTTTTGAAGTGCAGGGTGTTTCGCCTGATTATGCTGTTTCTGGCGGTAGTTCAGTCATGATTTGATAAAGCTCTTCATCACTTTGCGCCGCCCGTAAACGGCGACACACTGTTTTATCAGCTAATCGCTTGGCCACTAAAGACAAAGTGTGTAAGTGAGTTTTACATTGATCTGCTGGAACCAACAAGGCAAATAATAGATCAACCGGTTGGTTATCAATAGCATCGAAAGCTATAGGTTGTTCCAGACGAATGAATACACCGACAGCGCGCAGTGTATCTTCTTCCAGCTTGCCATGCGGTATCGCGATACCATTACCAATACCGGTACTGCCCATACGTTCGCGGGTTAATACAGCATCGAAAACGATCTGTGATGGCAGGTTGAGCTGTTTGGCAGCTAACTCGCTGATAATTTCCAAAGCCCGTTTTTTACTTGAGCAATGTACGGAGCTTTTGGTGCACTCGATATTTAATACCGAGCTTAGTTGCAATGCTGGATCGTTGGTCATCTCATTTTTCACTTAAGCGCTGTTTTACGCCTGATGCCAGTGGAATATTCTGCTGGCATCAGGCTATGTAGCGAGTGTAGAACCTTTATCGGTTAATGTTGCTTCAATTTATCTTTATGCTTGTTCAACTGGCGCGCCAGTTTATCAACCAAAATATCAATGGCGGCGTACATATCCTCCTGCTCTGAGCTTGCATGCAACTCCCCCCCATTCACATGTACCGTCGCTTCTGCAATTTGTTTTACTTTTTCGACACTTAAAACCACATACACCTGGTTAATTCGATCAAAGTATTGCTCAAGTTTGGCAAATTTAGTGGTTACAAACTCGCGTAATGCTTCGGTTATTTCGACATGATGTCCGGTAATATTGAGCTGCATAGTGTCTTCCTTCTCAGTTCAGGTCAAACCAACTGTTTACGTTGATTTGACGGCGGGATGGATAACGACTCTCGGTACTTCGCGACGGTACGCCGTGCCACCATAATGCCTTGTTCACATAATAGTGTGGTCAGCTTACTGTCGCTAAGGGGTTTGGCAGGGTTTTCTGCCGCAACCAATTTTTTCACCAGTGCACGGATGGCAGTAGAAGAAGCTTCACCCCCGCTATCTGTATTGACGTGACTGGAGAAGAAATATTTCAGCTCGAAAATGCCCCGAGGACTGTGCAGGAATTTCTGCGTGGTCACACGGGAAATTGTCGATTCATGCATATCCACGGCTTGGGCGATATCTGCCAGCACCATGGGTTTCATAAATTCAGGCCCATTCTCAAAAAAGGCCACTTGCTGCTCGACAATGCAACGTGCCACTTTCAGCAGCGTTTCATTGCGGCTCTCAAGGCTTTTTATCAACCATTTTGCTTCTTGTAGATTACTGCGGATAAACTGCCCATCGCTATCATTGCGGGTAGTGTTTCCCATTGCTGCATATTGCTGATTAATTTTCAGGCGCGGAATGCTATCGGCATTCAGCTCGACCGTCCAGTGCCCTTTGTCTTTACGAACCAAAACATCGGGAATGACGTACTCAGACTCCCCGATATTAATAGATTGACCAGGGCGTGGGTCGAGTGACTGAATCAGAGCAATGGCTTCTTTAAGTGTATCTTCTTTTAGCCGACTTAAACGGATCATCGTGCGGAAATCATGGTTGCCTAGCAAATCCAGATAATCACTAATAACCAAACGTGCTTCGGCAAGATAGGGGGTATCTTTAGCATATTGCGACAGCTGCACCAATAAACATTCGCGCAAATTGCGAGCAGCAACACCAATAGGATCAAAGTGTTGAATTCGTTTGAGTACGGCTTCAACTTCGTCCAGTGCGATGTTTTCATCGCCCATGCTTTCCAGAATGTCTTCTAGCGGCACAGTAAGATAGCCAGTTTCATCAACAGCATCGACGATGGAGGTCGCAATCGCGGCATCGGTTTCGGAAAAGGGTGTTAAGTCCACTTGCCACATCAGATAATCTTGCAGTGTTTGGGTGGTTTCCCCCTGATAGACCGGCAGCTCATCGTCACTGTAATCATTGCGCATGCCCGATGGCGTACCGGCGGTGTAAATTTCATCCCAGGTGGCATCGAGCGGCAACTCTTCCGGCATATCTTTTTGTTCCAGTGCTTCGCGAGTGTCGAGCGATTCACTGTCGACCGTTTTTTTGGCCTCTATCTCTTCATGAAGATCAGTTTGCTCTAGCAGCGGGTTGCTCTCCAGCGCTAACTGAATCTCCTGCTGGAGTTCTAGCGTAGAAAGCTGCAACAGGCGAATCGCCTGCTGTAGCTGCGGAGTCATGGCCAGTTGTTGGCTAAACTTGAGTTGCAAACCTTGCTTCATAATACGTTATCAATTTTCCTTAATGGATGACGAAACGGGCTGTCGAGTGAAGATTAGAGACGGAACTCTTCACCCAGATAAACACGTTTAACTTGTTCGTCAGCCAAAATTTCCTGTGGTGTGCCGTGAGCGATTAAATGCCCTTGGCTTACAATATAAGCCCGCTCACAAACGTCTAGTGTCTCACGGACGTTATGGTCGGTAATCAATACACCCAGACCACTGTCGCGCAGATGCTCAATAATTTTTTTGATATCAATAACTGAAATTGGGTCAACACCGGCAAAGGGCTCATCCAGCAGAATAAACTTAGGATTCGCGGCCAGTGCACGGGCAATTTCAACCCGGCGGCGTTCACCACCAGAAAGTGATTGCCCTAGACTGTCACGTAAATGAGTAATATGGAACTCTTCCATTAACTCATCGGCCCGCTCTTGGCGTTGCTCGGATGAGAGATCTTTACGGATTTCCAGCACCGCCATCAGATTGTTAAAGACACTCAGGCGGCGGAAGATGGAGGCTTCTTGGGGTAAATAGCCAATCCCGCGCAGGGCGCGTTCATGCAGTGGCAAGAGGCTGATATCTTCATCATCAATCACAATACGCCCGGCGTCACGCTGGACAATGCCGACGACCATATAAAAAGTGGTGGTTTTACCTGCACCATTCGGCCCAAGCAGGCCGACAATCTCACCGGACTTGACTGTCAGGCTAACGTCTTCGACCACTTTACGGCCTTTGTACGCCTTAGCCAGTTTTTCTGCGATTAATGTTGCCATAAATGATTACTTACTCTTCTTTTGGCCTGACGCTGCTGGCCCTTTATCTTGTAATTGGGACGGTAATAGCACGGTAGTGACGCGATTGCCTTTGTTACTAAAGGCTTCCATCTGCTGTTTTTTCACCAGATAAGTGATGCGATCACCTTTGATATTGCTATCAAGCTGTTCCAGATAGGCGTTTCCGGTCAATATGACTAAGTCATTAGCAACCTCGTAACGCAGTTTCTGCGCGTGGCCTTTGACCGGTTTGCCGCTGTCTTGCATCTGATAGAAAGTCACCGGATTACCAAAACCTTCGATGACCATTTTGTTTTGATCACCGCCCGGACGAGTCACCACGACTTTATCAGCCTTAATCTCAATGGTGCCTTGCTTGATAATCACATTATCAGTAAATGTGACGGTATTCGCTGCCATATCTAACGCTTGTTTGACCGAGTCGACCAGAACGGGTTGGTCTGAATCGCCGGTTAAAGCCAATGCAGGCAGGCTTGCGGCTAAAAGTGAGCTGGCAAGCAAAAAATGACGAATTTTATTTTTGGATTTCATAAGAGGTTTTAACCTTTTCAATCAGCTCGGCGGTTTTATCCCGCAAGTTACCACGCATTTTCATGCCGTTAGATGTAAATCCAATACCAAAGAGGGTAACTTCATCGTCTGAGGATACATCCTGAGTGATCAAATTAACCTGGGCGTTATCAGTTTTAATTTTTTGTAACTGGGCGTCTGGGGTTAAGCTATCAACCTCCACGTGACCATACAAATAAAGCATCTTATCATCGGTCAACTTGGCGCGATCTGCACGTACTGTCCAAGTGGCGACCGCATTTTCATCAAACATGGTCATCACCGGCCGGGTAAACCAGGTCAGCTCTTGTGTGTTGAAGTTCTGAACCTCTTCCGCCACCAGTTTATAATTCAGTTGCCCGACCGGATTAAAAACCACCGTCACAGTATGTTGGCTTTGCGATGAGGGTTCATTATCATCGGCCACAATTTGTGTATCCTTTTGATTAAAACCGGAAAAATTCCAGCCAATCAAGGCTAAAGCAATCAGTGCTAAGGATATTGTTATCCATAGTCTTGTTTTACTCATATCGACAATCCTTTGGCACCCTCGAGTTTACCTTGGGCCAATAATATCAAATCACATAGCTCGCGTACCGCACCGCGCCCGCCATTGATGTGCGTAACATAGTGCGCTTTGGGGATAAGTAATGGGTGGGCATCCGCCACGGCGACAGATAAGCCAACTTGCGCCATCACCGGCCAGTCAATCAAGTCATCACCAATATAAGCCACTTGCTCAGGTTGGCACTCTAAGGCGACTAATAGCTCGTTATAGGCGAGCAGCTTATCAGATTGCCCTTGATAAAGGTGGGTAATGCCTAAGGTGTTGGCGCGGTCTTCCATTAATTTGGCGCAGCGGCCGGTAATAATAGCCACTTCAATCCCAGAGGTTATCAGGCAGCGGATACCATAGCCATCCCGCACATTGAAAGCTTTCAGCTCTTCGCCTTGATTACCCATGTAAATCAGGCCATCAGACATGACGCCGTCAACATCACAAATCACTAAGCGAATATTGGCCGCCCGCTGTATGACGCTGCTAGCCACGGGCCCATAACATGTATCCAGATAGACGGTATTGCTCATATTTTGCCCTTAATTAAACCACGCCAGCTCTCAGCATATCGTGCATATGTACCACACCCAGCAATTGGTCACCATCGGCGACTAACACCGCGGTAATATGACGTGATTCCATTAGGTTGAGGGCATCCACCGCCAACATGGTTGGACGAACCCGTATCCCGCCGCTGGTCATCACATCGGCGATTTTCGCGTTATTCAAGTCGATGCCCATATCGAATACCCGGCGCAAGTCACCGTCGGTAAAGATACCTTTAATCATCATTAAGTCGTCACAGATTACGGTTAAACCCAGATTTTTCCGAGTAATCTCCAGTAATGCATCGCGTAATGTGGCATCAGGGCTGACGTGAGGAATGTCGGCACCGGTGTGCATAATATCGCTTATTCGCAACAATAACTTGCGCCCCAGTGCGCCGCCCGGATGGGAAAGAGCAAAATCTTCCGGAGTGAAGCCCCGTGCCTGTAGCAGGGCAACGGCGAGGGCATCGCCCATCACTAATGTGGCGGTGGTGCTGGTGGTGGGGGCCAATCCCAGGGGACAGGCTTCTTGCGGCACTTTGATGCACAAGTGAATATCAGCCGCTTTGCCCATGGTACTTTCTGGGTTGCTACTCATACAAATAAGCTGAATTTTCTGACGCTTAAGAACAGGGATCAAGGCAAGAATTTCGTTAGATTCCCCTGAGTTGGAGATGGCGAGCACGATATCTTGCGGTGTGATCATACCCAGATCACCATGGCTGGCCTCGCCGGGGTGGACAAAAAATGACGGCGTGCCGGTGCTGGCAAAGGTGGCGGCAATTTTGCACCCAATATGGCCAGATTTACCCATTCCCATAATGACAACTTTGCCGTGGCAGTTAAATATGGCTTCACAGGCTTTGGTAAAATCGTCATTAATATATTGGTCGAGCTGTGCCAGCCCATCGCGCTCAATTTGTAGCACTTGTTTACCGGCCTGCTGGAAATCAACTCTGGGTTGTAAATCCACATGTGGCTGTAAATCAGAAGAAAACATACTTGGTTCCCGCTCAATGTTGGTAGGCAACATGGGTTAGGCCGCAGTTAAGGGCAGCCAAAATAGCACCGCGAGATACGCGATAAACCCACATAATAACAGAGCGCCCGCCATATGGCCGATTCGATGTTTACGCCCCAGACACAGCACCGTGAATATTATACTGACACCGAGCATTACCCAGTAATCTCGTTGGAAAGCCTCGGGGTTGATATCCCCCGGGGACAGCAATGCGGGGACACCTAACACAATAACAATATTAAAAATGTTTGAGCCGATAATATTACCGACCGCCATATCATCTTCACCTTTTAAAGCCCCGGCGATGAATGTGGCCAATTCAGGTAAACTGGTGCCAATGGCGATGACCGTCAGCCCGATAACCAGTTCACTGACCCCTGCGACTCTGGCAATGACTGTGGCATTGTCGATAATCATTTTGGCTGACAGCGGCAAAATAATAAATGCCAGCACCAGCCACAATAATGCGACGGTATTGTTGCTGTCTTGCGGTAACTCTGCCAATTGCTCGCGGGTAAGAATATCATTTCCTTGCGCGTGAGCCAGGCGGGCAATTTTTAGCATCAGAATAATAAAAGCGGCCGCCGCCAAGAGTAAAATAACGCCATCCGCTCGGCTCAGATGGTTATCTGCCAGCAAAAAGCCGCATAATACGGTCACGAGCAACATCAAGGGTAATTCGCGGCGTAAAATTTCTGAGCGCACGGTCAGGGGGCGTATCAGGGCGGCACCACCAACAATCAGTAATAGATTGGTAATGTTAGAGCCCAGCACATTCCCGACCGCCATATCTGTTTGGTTATTCAATGCCGCCGTGACTGATACAATGAGTTCCGGTAGCGAAGTGCCAATGCCGACAATCGTCATCCCAATAATCAGTGGCGGGATTCCGAAAGAACGCGATAACACGGCAGCGCCATAAACTAATCGATCGGCGCCGTACACCAGTAGCACCAAACCAATGATTAATAGTGTTATCGCCAGAAACATGCAGAGTCCTTTATTAGGTATAATCCCGATCCGTTGGCACAAACTCGCTGTCGGTCACTGATAGCCGGCACAGAACAGATAGCTCGCGGGTAAACATCACTAAAAACACATTACGCTCTTTTTGGTGACATCCTAATTTTGACTGTCAGTGCCAGAAAAGTAAAACGTATGGCAACTTTGGCTACGAAAAAGTGTTAATAAGTTGCCAGAATACTGCCCAATTGCGCTCGTTGCCGCTATTTGCTGTAGCATTGGTGGGTAAATGAGTCTAAAAGGCCTAAGGGACGAATGATAATGAACCAACTGGCGTCGAATTTGATAGAGATCCGCGGGATGAGTTTTACCCGTGGTGAGCGGCCAATATTCGCCGATATCAACATGACGGTTCCGCGCGGCAAAGTCACTGCGATTATGGGGCCTTCAGGGATTGGTAAAACCACTCTGCTGCGTTTGATTGGCGGGCAACTTGCGCCAGATGCCGGGGAAATTTGGTTTGATGGTGATAATATTCCGGCGCTTTCTCGTCAGCGTTTGTATGATGTGCGCAAGAAAATGAGCATGTTGTTTCAATCCGGCGCGCTTTTCACCGATTTGACTGTATTTGAGAATGTGGCTTTCCCATTACGTGAACATAGCCATTTACCAGAAGAGCTGTTACATAGCACGGTGATGATGAAGTTAGAGGCCGTGGGGTTGCGTGGCGCGGCAAATTTAATGCCCGCCGAGCTTTCGGGGGGGATGGCACGGCGTGCAGCACTGGCGCGGGCTATTGCCCTTGATCCCGAATTGATCATGTTTGATGAACCTTTTGTCGGGCAGGACCCTATCACCATGGGCGTACTGGTAAAACTGATAGATGAGCTGAATCATGCATTGGGTGTCACTTGTGTGGTGGTCTCCCATGATGTGCCAGAAGTGCTGAGTATCGCTGACTATGCTTATATTGTGGCTGATCAGCATGTGATTGCTGAAGGAACACCTGAACAACTACAAGCCAACGATGATATGCGGGTACGCCAGTTCCTCGATGGTATTGCCGACGGGCCGGTGCCTTTCCGTTTCCCGGCCGGGGATTATAAAACTGAATTGTTAGGCGCAAAGTGATGGAGTCTTCATGTTAGTACGGGCGTTAGCGTCTTTGGGTCGCAGGGGAATCAATGTCTGTGCATCCTTTGGTCGCGCAGGTTTAATGCTGTTTAATGCGCTGGTTGGCCGGCCTGAACCGCGAAAACAGTGGCCATTATTGGTCAAACAGCTGTATAGCGTTGGGGTGCAATCCTTACTGATTATCGTGGTTTCCGGTCTGTTTATCGGTATGGTTTTGGGTTTACAGGGCTTTTTGATCCTCACCACCTACAGTGCGGAAGCCAGTCTTGGGATGATGGTTTCTTTATCATTGCTGCGCGAGTTAGGGCCAGTGGTCACGGCGTTACTCTTTGCTGGCCGTGCCGGTTCTGCCCTGACAGCAGAAATTGGTTTGATGAAAGCCACTGAACAGATTTCCAGTCTGGAAATGATGGCGATTGACCCTCTTCGGCGGGTGGTTGCTCCCCGCTTCTGGGCCGGCCTTATCAGTATGCCATTATTGACCGCTATTTTTGTCGCTGTCGGCATCTGGGGTGGGTCTGTGGTCGGTGTCGACTGGAAAGGCATTGATAGCGGTTTCTTCTGGTCTGCCATGCAAAGTGCCGTTGAGTGGCGCACTGATTTACTGAATTGCCTGATTAAGAGCCTGGTATTTGCTATTACCGTGACGTGGATTGCGCTGTTTAATGGTTATGATGCGGTCCCAACATCTGAGGGGATTAGCCGGGCAACGACCCGTACCGTCGTGCATTCGTCACTGGCGGTATTGGGATTAGATTTTGTGCTGACAGCACTGATGTTTGGGAACTGAGTCGATGCAAACGAAGAAAAATGAAGTCTGGGTAGGGGCGTTTATACTGATTGCGATTCTGGCAGTGGTATTCCTCTGCTTGAAAGTGGCGGATATCAAATCTGTCGGCAATCAGCCGACTTACCGGATTTACGCAAATTTTGACAATATTGGCGGCCTAAAAAATAATTCGCCGGTCAAAATTGGTGGGGTGGTGGTGGGGCGAATCGCTGATATCACATTGGATACCAAAAACTACAGTCCACGGGTGGCGATAGATATTCAACAGCGCTATAACCATATCCCGGACACCAGTTCCTTGGCAGTACGCACTTCCGGTTTGTTGGGTGAGCAGTTCCTGGCGCTCAATGTCGGTTTTGAAGACCCTGACATGGGAACCAGTATTTTGAAAGATGGTGGCGTGATTCAAGACACCAAATCTGCATTGGTGTTGGAAGATCTTATCGGCCAGTTCTTGTACAAAAGTGACGGCAATGGTAATTCTGATGCGCCCGCCGCTGAGCCAGCAGCAGTCAATGGCAGTTTGCCCGCAACTCAACATCCTTAAGAGGGTATCTGAATGTTTAAACGTTTACTTATGGTCGCGTTGTTAGTGGTGGCACCACTGGCAAATGCGGTCGACCAAACCAACCCATACCGCTTAATGGATGAAGCGGCGCAAAGAACATTTACGCGCCTGAAAACCGAACAAGCCAAAATTAAGCAGAATCCAGATTATTTGCGCACTATCGTACGTGAAGAGTTATTGCCATTTGTGCAGATTAAATACGCCGGTGCCTTGGTGTTAGGCAGTTATTACAAAGCCGCCACACCTGCGCAGCGCGAGGCATATTTCAATGCGTTCAGCCAATACTTGGAACAGGCATATGGTCAGGCGCTGGCTTTGTATCATGGTCAAACTTACGACGTAGCGCCAGACCAGCCACTGGGTGATGCCAATATTATCGCCATTCGTGTGACTATCCTCGACCCTAATGGCCGCCCACCGGTACGTTTAGATTTCCAGTGGCGCAAAAACAGCCAAACGGGTCACTGGCAAGCGTATGACATGATAGCCGAAGGGGTTAGCATGATAAGCACCAAGCAAAATGAGTGGGCTTCTATCTTACGTCAGAAGGGCGTTGATGGCCTGACCCAACAGTTGCTGATTGCCGCAAAACAGCCGATAACTTTAGACAAGCAGTGATTATGGCAGATGAATTGCATTGGCAGTCACAGCGCGAAACGCTGATACTGCAAGGTGAATTAGATCGTGAAACGCTGTTACCCCTGTGGCAACAGCGCGGGGTATTATTGGCAGATAAGACGTGCATTGATGTCAGCCAATTACAGCGCGTTGATTCATCTGGCCTGGCACTGCTGGTTCACTTTCGTGAACTGCGCAGCAAGCAGGGCGTCTCACTCACTATTACCGGTGTCAGTGATCGGTTGTCCACCTTGATTGAACTGTACAATCTGCGCGACGTCATCCCGGTGGAAGTTGCCAGCGCGTAGTCAGTGGTATTGAGTCGGCACCCTGTTGTGCCGTTTTCTTCCACGGCAAAAAACTAAATTTTTCAAGCCCCTGTGTGCAATAGCAAAACAGGGGCTTTTCTTTAGTTTCAGAGAAAGCGGTATTCCACTAATATGTTCAACTGATTACTATAGCCAACAGGCTTCAAGATGCGGTCAACTCCGCTGCTAGTTGAAGTATGATGGCTATAATCCCCCTAAAATAGAATGAATCTTATGGATACTTCCGAAATTAAAGACGTGCTGATGCAAGCATTGGCATTACAAGAAGCGCATGTTACCGGTGATGGCAGCCACTTTCAGGTGATTGCTGTGGGTGAGTTATTTGCTGATATGAGCCGGGTGAAAAAGCAGCAAGCGGTATATGCACCTTTGATGGAATATATTGCTGATAACCGTATTCATGCCTTATCCATTAAGGCCTATACGCCACAAGAGTGGCAGCGGGATCGCAAACTAAACGGCTTTTAATACTGTCGGCGATAAAATTGCCTACCAGTTTGTTGGGCGGTTGGTCACGCGGGCAGTGAATTCGAATTTGGCGATCAGTATTTTGCCAACAACCCGTATTTTGACAACAAAGAGTGGTCACAATGGATAAGTTTCGTGTGCAGGGGCGGACTCGCCTAAGCGGTGAGGTCACCATTTCCGGGGCGAAAAACGCGGCATTACCGATATTGTTCGCTGCGTTATTGGCTGAGGAACCGGTAGAGTTGCAAAATGTCCCAAAGCTAAAAGACATTGATACCACCATTAAATTGTTGAGCCAATTAGGCACTAAAATTGAGCGTGATGCTTCCGGCTCTGTTTTTGTTGATGCCAGTGGTGTGAACGAATTTTGTGCGCCTTACGATTTAGTGAAAACCATGCGCGCCTCAATCTGGGCATTGGGGCCATTGGTTGCCCGCTTTGGTAAGGGGCAGGTCTCCCTACCGGGCGGTTGTGCTATTGGGGCGCGTCCGGTTGATTTGCATATTACTGGTTTGGAACAACTGGGTGCTGAAATCAAGCTGGAAGAGGGCTACGTTAAAGCATCTGTTAATGGGCGTTTGAAAGCTGCGCATATCGTGATGGATAAAGTCAGCGTTGGCGCGACGGTGACCATTATGAGTGCTGCCACATTGGCCGAGGGCACCACAATAATTGAAAACGCCGCTCGCGAGCCAGAAATCGTGGATACGGCAAACTTCCTTAATACGCTGGGAGCTAAAATTACTGGCGCAGGAACTGATCGCATTACTATTGAAGGTGTGGCTCGCTTGGGTGGCGGTGTTTATCGCGTACTGCCTGACCGTATCGAAACCGGTACTTTCCTGGTCGCAGCAGCAATTTCTGGCGGTAAAGTAGTTTGTCGTCAGACTCGCCCTGATACGCTGGATGCGGTGCTGGCTAAACTGCGTGAAGCGGGGGCCGATATTGAAGTTGGTGACGACTGGATAAGCCTTGATATGCATGGTAAACGCCCTAAAGCCGTTACCTTGCGGACTGCGCCACACCCAGGCTTCCCAACGGATATGCAGGCCCAGTTCAGCTTACTGAACTTGGTCGCGGAAGGCACGGGAGTTATCACCGAAACGATTTTCGAAAACCGTTTTATGCATGTACCAGAGCTGATTCGCATGGGCGCACATGCAGAAATCGAAAGTAATACCGTGATTTGCTATGGCGTCGAGCAACTGTCCGGTGCTCAAGTCATGGCAACCGATCTGCGTGCTTCTGCCAGTTTGGTATTAGCCGGCTGTATCGCTGATGGGGTGACTATTGTTGACCGTATTTATCATATCGATCGTGGTTATGAAGGTATCGAAGATAAATTGCGTGCGCTAGGTGCCAAGATCGAGCGTGTAAAAGGCGAATAAGTTTTTCTCATCGCCTGATAAAAGCAGATGCCAGCCGGTGATTCTCGGGCTGGCATTTTTTTGCGGCGCATACCGGCCATCATGATTATGGCGCGGGCTGTTGTTGGCCAAGGACTTCGTTTTGGTCCAATTCTGTGATGGTGATTTGGGCCGTAATTTGTTGGCCATTACGTAATAATAGCACCGGAATGGTGGTGCCAGGGCGAATTTCCGCCACCTGATCCATAGTTTCAATCACAGACGTTGCCGGCTTATTATTAACGCTAAGAATGATATCGCCCACGTGTAAGTTAGCATTCGCGGCCGGGCCATTGGGCGATATCTTGTTCACTTTAATGCCGTGAATTCGCTCGCCGCTATTACCGCTGGCATTGAATGGTGGATATTCTTCGCCGGTAATCCCAATGTAGCCACGAATAACCCGCCCATCACGAATCAACTTTTCCATCACTTTGGTCGCGAGCGCTGTCGGAATGGCAAAACCGATGCCTTCTGGTGTTTCGCCATTGCTGCTTTTATCAAAGGACAGCGTGTTAATCCCCATCAACTCACCAAGGGTATTAACCAGTGCACCGCCGGAGTTGCCTTGGTTGATTGAGGCGTCTGTCTGGAGAAAGTTTTGTCGCCCGGAATCACTCAAACCAATCCGCCCAGTGGCACTGATAATCCCTTGTGTCACGGTTTGCCCAAGGTTGTATGGGTTACCAATCGCCAGCACGACATCACCAATATGTGGCGTACGATTAATATTAATGGGGATGACCGGCAGATTTACGGCATCGATTTTCAAGACAGCTAAATCAGTCAGATTATCTGAACCGACCAACAATGCTTCTGATATCCGGCCATTTTGTAAGGCGACAATGATCTGTTCAGCATTATTGATAACGTGTTTATTGGTAAGAATATAACCCTTATCACTCATGATCACGCCGGAGCCCAAAGTGCGAATGGCTAGCCCTTCCTGAGTCGGGCTTAGGCTACGGTTATAAACATTAACAACGGCAGGGGCAGCCCTGCGCACCGCCTGGTTATAACTGACGGGGGCCTCTTCATCTATGCTATTACCATTGCTGGAAAAGAAATTGCCGGGGCTGCGGAGCATAGGTATTGCGACCAGCAAGATACCGGCAACAATGAGCCCCAAAATAATAGAACGCAATAGCTTAAGAAACATGAAGTTTAAGGCATGAATGAATAGGTAACCGGAGGATAGCATGAGTTTGGCGGACACAGCATTGTGCTGTGTCCGATTTTTCTGCAAATTAGCGGATTAACAGATAAATATTCTCATCACCGCGCACAATGTTCAGTGCAATAACCGCCGGTTTAGCTTCAATCGCTTTGCGTAACTCGGCGATATCTTTTACGCGCACACGGTTTACGGCAATAATCACATCGTCTTTCTGCAAGCCCGATTGCGCTGCCGGTGAACCTTTGGTGACATTTTCTACTTTAACGCCCTTGCTGCCGCCTTTGATTTCGCCATTACTCAGGGATGCGCCCTGCAATGAGGGGGATAAGGTGTCGGCACTGGTGGACGTTGGGCTGCTGTTCTCCAGTGTGACAGTCACTTCAAGTGGCTTACCATCACGCAATAAACCGACTTTAATGGCTTTACCCGGGCCGGTGGTACCTACTTTGGCGCGTAACTCCGCAAAGCTGCTGATAGGTTTACCATCGACGGAAACTAATACATCACCCGCTTTGATACCGGCTTTCGATGCCGCTGATTTTGGCAATACTTCACTGACAAAAGCACCGCGCTGAGCATCAATATTAAAGGCTTTTGCCATGTCTGCGGTCATTTCACTACCACGGATACCAAGCAGACCGCGTTTCACTTCACCAAACTCAATTAACTGTTGGCTGAGGTTTTGCGCCATATTACTCGGAATAGCGAACCCGATGCCGATGTTACCGCCACCTGGCGCTAAAATTGCGGTGTTAATTCCGATCAATTCACCGTTCAAATTCACCAGCGCACCGCCAGAATTCCCCCGGTTGATAGAGGCGTCAGTCTGAATAAAGTTTTCTAACCCTTCCAAATTCAGGCCGCTGCGACCCAGGGCTGAAATAATACCGGATGTGGCAGTTTGCCCCAGACCAAATGGGTTACCCACGGCGACGGCAAAATCTCCGACTCGCAGATTATCGGAGTCAGCTATTTTAATGGCGGTCAGATTTTTGGCGTCTGTTAGCTGTAACAACGCAATATCAGTTTGTTCATCGCGCCCCAGCAGTTTGGCATCATATTCACGGCCATCATTGAGCTGAACACGGATTTTATCGGCGTTATTGATAACGTGGTTATTGGTCAGTACATAACCTTTTTCCGCATTAATAATGACGCCAGAGCCCAAACCTTCAAAGGGGCGGTTACTCTCTTTACCTGTTGGGGCATTCGGGCCAAAGAAGAATTTGAACTCTTCGGGCAAACGCTGTTGCTGGGCTTGGGTGCCAGAGACGTGAACGCTGACAACGGCGGGCAATACTTTCTCCAGCATTGGTGCCAGACTTGGGACTGCTTGCCCTGCTACGGCGGCGGGAAGTGCTGCTGCGTTCACCATAGGAACAGACGCGAGACCTAAGCTGACACTCATTGCCAGCGCACTAAGAAATAATGACTTTTTCTTCATTGACTTAAACTCTCTCAATACCTAACGGTGAATGAATAGGGTAGATGGCTGCTACAGGCCCGTTGTTAATTCAGACTCTGAATTGGCTAAAAAATTCACTTATTTCAAAAGGCTACTGCTGTTCTAAAAATAAGCACCCTAAGATACCGCTTGATATAGGGGTCAGGATAAAACAATTCAAGGAGAGGTAAGTATAGAAGTGTAAATGTGCTGACTACAGCCGTGTGCAGCATGCTGTAGTCAGCTTGGTATTAATCTGTTTAGTCCCGGGTCTGATGTTCCGGGCGCAGTAAGCCGGATGCCCCTTCGGAGTAATCACGAGGTGGCATTTTGACCGGTGCCTGATCATTATCAGCTTCCGATTCGCTCAGACGGTAGCGGAACGGATTATCCTGCAACGGCAAGTCCGGTAACAAGTTATTGGAGCTTTTCGCCATATGCTGATAAAGCTGGCGATAGTCGCGAGCCATGTTATCCAGCAATTCGGCACTGCGGGCAAAATGCCCAACCAGTTCCTGGCGATATTCTTCCAGATCTGTTTTGCTCTTCTCCAGCTCATTTTGCAGCACTTGCTGCTGACGCAATTTGCGGTTGCCAAAGCGCATAGCCACCGCGCCAATCACAATACCAACAACCAACCCAATAAGCGCATACTCCCAGGTCATGATGACTCCTTTTTGACTTCATTGTTCAGCGGGGCTTTTTCACTTAATAATACCCACTATAACCGTTAACCTTGTCTGAGTGGAATCCTGATGCAACTTTGCCTATGGTTATCAGGATTTTTTCGCAGCGGCAGAGTCGGTAAATGCTGCGATTGCCCGATAAATCAGCAAGAAAGTGCGGCAAAAAGTAGCTAACTATTTTATCAGGGATTATTGATAAACATGCAATCAAGTTCACCTAGAGTACTTTACCAGCAGGCACTAGATGCCGGCGACTATCAACCTGATGCTGTACAGCAGCGCACCGTTGCAAGGCTGGATGCCATTTATCAGGAACTGAATCAGCGCCAGAGTTCCCCTGCGGGCAGCGCCAGTATTCGAGGGCGTTTGGGGCGTTTATTGGGCCGAACTGCCCCTCGCACCCCCATTCGCCCGGTTCAGGGCCTGTATATGTGGGGCGGCGTGGGGCGGGGTAAAACCTGGCTGATGGACATGTTTTTCCACAGTTTGCCGGGTGAACGTAAGCTCCGCCTGCATTTCCACCGTTTTATGTTACGGGTACATCAGGAGCTAACCGCGTTGCAAGGCCATGAAAATCCATTAGAAATCATTGCTGATGGCTTCAAGGCTCAGACTGATGTGCTGTGTTTTGATGAATTCTTTGTGTCGGATATTACTGATGCCATGTTGTTGGCGACCTTACTGGAAGCTCTGTTTGCTCGCGGCATCACGTTGGTTGCGACGTCCAATATTCCTCCGGACGATTTGTATCGTAATGGGTTACAGCGCGCTCGCTTCTTACCGGCCATTGCACTCATTAAGCAATATTGTGACGTGATGAATGTTGATGCGGGTATTGACTATCGTCTGCGCACGTTGACTCAAGCAAATCTCTATCTGACCCCACTCAGCGCGCAAACTGACCAGGCAATGGCAGATATTTTCATTAAGCTGGCGGGCAAAGAAGGAGAAAAGGCACCGGTGCTGGAAGTCAATCACCGGCCTTTGCCGGCCATTTGCTCAGCACAGGGTGTTCTAGCCGTTGATTTCCATAACTTATGTGAAGAGGCCCGCAGCCAACTTGATTACATCGCGCTATCTAAGCTTTATCACACCGTATTGCTGCACAATGTCCACCGGATGGCGACGCAAGATGAAAATACGGCCCGGCGTTTTTTGGCATTAGTCGATGAGTTTTATGAGCGGCGAGTGAAATTGATTATTGCCGCAGAAGCATCAATGTTTGAGATTTATTGCGGTGAGCGTCTTAAATTTGAATATCAGCGCTGTTTATCGC
The DNA here is from genome assembly GCF_004124235.1 of Yersinia hibernica. Lineage (NCBI taxonomy): Bacteria > Pseudomonadati > Pseudomonadota > Gammaproteobacteria > Enterobacterales > Yersiniaceae > Yersinia > Yersinia hibernica. Next base: position 4,210,025 of record NZ_CP032487.1, on the reverse strand, counting down.
GATTACAAGAGATGCAGAGTGAAGAATATCTCTCTTTACCGCATTTGCCGTAAGAATATCTGCGCTGCTGTTATTCACTTTTTACCGGCTAAAATGCTACTCTGTGGTGGGCGATTGTTCTTCGCCCTAACTTAACATGTTTAATTTATACCTTTCTTGCCAAAAACAGTTCGATCTTTCACGCCGACTTCTCTATAATCTTGCGACCCCACGTTACAACAAAGTTTTTTTCCCAGAACTTTGTATAGTGCCAGCATTGGCTATTCGAAGGGGTAGGTTTGCTGGACTGATGGTCGTGTGAGCCTCAACTGTTTTTGAACGTTTGGGTGTTCACCAACGTGTAACTTATTAATTGGGTAAGCTTTTATAATGAAAACTTTCACAGCTAAACCAGAAACTGTAAAACGCGACTGGTATGTTGTTGACGCGAATGGTAAGACCTTGGGTCGCCTCGCTACTGAACTGGCTAGTCGCCTACGCGGCAAGCATAAAGCGGAATACACCCCGCACGTTGATACTGGTGATTACATCATCGTTCTGAACGCAGAAAAAGTTGCTGTAACCGGTAACAAGCGTACAGACAAGGTTTATTACCGTCACACCGGTCACATCGGTGGTATCAAACAAGCGACCTTTGAAGAGATGATTGCCCGCAGTCCTGAGCGTGTGATTGAAATCGCGGTTAAAGGCATGCTGCCGAAGGGTCCGCTGGGCCGTGCAATGTATCGTAAACTTAAAGTTTATGCAGGTACTGAGCACAATCATGCGGCACAGCAACCGCAAGTTCTGGACATTTAATCGGGATTATGGCAATGGCTGAAAATCAATACTACGGCACTGGTCGCCGCAAAAGTTCTGCTGCACGCGTTTTTCTTAAGCCGGGCAGTGGTAAAATCGTTATTAACCAACGTAGCCTTGAAGTTTACTTCGGTCGTGAAACTGCCCGCATGGTAGTGAATCAACCGCTGGAACTGGTAGACATGGTTACCAAGTTTGACATGTACATCACTGTTAAAGGTGGTGGTATTTCAGGTCAGGCTGGCGCTATCCGTCACGGTATCACCCGTGCACTGATGGAATATGACGAGTCTCTACGTGGTGAACTGCGTAAAGCTGGCTTCGTAACGCGTGATGCGCGTGAAGTTGAGCGTAAGAAAGTGGGTCTGCGTAAAGCACGTCGTCGTCCACAGTTCTCCAAACGTTAATTTTTTGCCTTTATGGCAGCAAGTTAATGGTAAAAACCCGGTGTCTCACCGGGTTTTTTTATTTGTATGAATCGTTAGAAATACTCTCCCGTCATTTTATTCATTATATTTTTGCCGCTAAACCGTTGTCTGATAGACAATTATTGATGAAATCGCAGCGCCACCCCCACAAAACACACAAAATCTGGTAAACTATCACCCACTTTTGTGCCTGTTCGGCGAACTGTTGGCGTCCGTGTCTTTCCCTGGCTGAATTATTATTTCGACCAAGGATTATTTACGGCAGCAACAACCTGGATTGCGAACCGGCGGTAAAACGACTCAGGATAGCAACGTCACCGTGGGCTATTCGCATTGTTTTCTAGATAATCTTGGAGGTTTTCATGGCTGTCGCTGCCAACAAACGTTCGGTAATGACGCTGTTTTCCGGCCCGACCGACATTTTTAGCCATCAAGTACGCATCGTACTGGCGGAGAAAGGTGTCAGTGTTGAGATTGAGCAGGTTGAAGCTGATAATCTGCCGCAGGACTTGATTGACCTCAACCCTTACCGTACCGTTCCTACTTTGGTTGATCGCGAGCTAACGCTGTATGAATCCCGCATCATCATGGAATACTTGGATGAGCGTTTTCCTCATCCACCATTGATGCCGGTATACCCTGTTGCACGTGGTAGCAGCCGTTTGATGATGCACCGCATTGAGCATGACTGGTATTCCCTGCTGCACAAAATCGAACAAGGCAATGCCCAAGAAGCGGAAGCAGCACGTAAACAATTGCGTGAAGAACTGCTCTCCATCGCTCCGGTGTTTAATGAAGCGCCTTACTTTATGAGTGAAGAGTTCAGCCTGGTCGATTGCTATCTGGCCCCGCTGTTGTGGCGCTTGCCAGTATTAGGCATTGAATTCACTGGCGCGGGTTCTAAAGAGCTGAAAGGCTATATGACACGTGTGTTTGAGCGTGATGCATTCCTGGCTTCTCTGACTGAAGCTGAACGTGAAATGCGCCTGCAAACCCGGGGTTAATTTTTATGGCGACGTCTGATATGTCTCCGCGCCGTCCTTACCTGTTGCGCGCATTTTATGAGTGGCTGATTGATAATCAACTGACTCCACATCTGGTCGTAGATGTTACCCGGCCGGGTGTTTCGGTGCCAATGGAGTTTGCCCGTGATGGGCAAATTGTCTTGAATGTGGCACCGCGCGCGGTGGGTAATCTGGAACTCGGCAATGATGGCGTCAGCTTCAATGCCCGTTTCGGTGGTGTTCCCCGTCAAGTGACTGTCCCCATGGGGGCGGTGATGGCTATCTATGCGCGTGAAAACGGTTCAGGCACCCTGTTTGAACCTGAAGAAGCTTACGATGCAGATGCTGATGGTCATTTTGTTGGTATGGAAGAAGACAGCGAGACTACGTCGACTGAAAGCCTAACATTAGTTACGGATGACACTCAGGCCCCAGAAGGTGAGGGGCATTCACCTGATGATGAGCCGCCACCGCCACGTGGTGGCCGCCCAGCATTACGGGTCGTTAAGTAATAGCCGGTGTTTTTCGGCGAAAATGATAATACGTCAAGGGCGGCATTGGCCGCCCTTATCATTGCTATCTAATCCGCTATCAAGATAACTTTTTCAATTCGGCCAGGCAGCTATCACGCTGGCTCATCATGTCGCTATTTCTGATAGTTGACAGCGTATGAGTAGCACGCTGCTGAAAACTGGCTTTGGCAGCACTGTCTTTAGCATCGGCTGGTGCGGTACAAATCTCTGATAATGAAAGATTTTTGCTGTCACTTACTGCTTTTAGGACGGCAGCTGGGTTATAAATAAGTGCCGAAGAGAGCGCAGATTTTATCCCGGCAGTGAAACTCGCATTTCCGCCATCGGCCAATTTAGGGGCCATGGCAATCCAGTTGTCATCACCGAGCTTAATATTATTCTCAACCGCAGGCAGTTGCCCCGCTTTTGCCAATTCAGCCACCACCGCACGAGCGCCACGGGCTTCAATATTATAGCCAACTTCTTGATAATTAAGCGACATTGCAAATGCGCTGCCACTAAGAGCCAGCAAGCCGCCAGCCATGAAAAGTAAGTGAGATTTCATAACAGATAATCCTTTCTTTAAAACAAGGCGTAACAAAACAATAACTACCGGAAAAATAGCGGTGTGAGGCCAGGAAGTCTTAGCCTAACAGCATAATTCAATATGAACTCGGCCTTTACTATAGCGCTTCATGATTAAAATGCTGCAAATAAGGCAAATTGAGATTGTTACAAAATCTTGAGAGAGTAGGGATATGCAGTGGAAAATAGTAATAAAAAGGGCTGGATAACCAGCCCTCGACTTATTTGGATATAGCTGAATATTGACTATCAGACTTCTAGATAATTCATGATGCCTTCTGCGGCTTTGCGGCCCTCAGCAATGGCTGTGACCACTAAATCAGAGCCACGAACGATATCGCCGCCGGCAAAGATTTTTGGGTTACTGGTCTGGAAAGCATTGTCCGTGCGCTCTGGTGCCACGACTCGGCCTTGTTTATCCAATGTAACGTCATGAGCCGCTAGCCATTCCATGCTATGTGGGCGGAAGCCAAATGCCATGACCACAGCATCTGCTGGCAGGACATGTTCTGAGCCTGGGATCTGCTCAGCCATGCTGCGGCCTTGTGCATCAGGTGCGCCCAATTGGGTGCGCACCATCTTCACGCCACAGACTTTGCCATTACTGTTCACCTCAATGCTCAAAGGCTGCAGGTTAAATTTAAATTCCACCCCTTCTTCACGGGCATTTTTCACTTCCCGCTTGGAGCCTGGCATATTGCTCTCATCGCGGCGATAGGCACAAACTACGTCTGTTGCTCCTTGGCGGATGGAGGTGCGCACGCAGTCCATGGCGGTATCACCGCCACCCAGTACCACCACGCGCTTACCTTGCATGTTGATATAAGGCTCGTGAGCTGCCGCTTCATAGCCCATCAACTGTTTGGTATTGGCAATCAGGAATGGCAGCGCATCATACACACCAGAGGCATCTTCGTTTTCCAAGCCACCGCGCATTGACTGGTAGGTCCCGACCCCGAGGAACACCGCGTCATACTCGGTAAGCAGCGCATCTAGGGTGATGTCTTTGCCAATTTCAGTGTTCAGTTGGAATTCAATCCCCATCTCGGAGAAGATTTTACGGCGCTTAATCATCACTTCTTTTTCCAGCTTAAAGGCCGGAATACCAAAGGTCAGTAGCCCCCCAATTTCTGGGTGACGGTCAAATACCACCGCTTGAACACCGTTACGCGCTAACACATCAGCACAGGCCAGCCCCGCAGGGCCAGCCCCGATAACCGCGACACGTTTACCGGTGGGGTGGACATGGGACATATCCGGTTTCCAGCCCATCTCAATGGCTTTATCACTGATATAGCGCTCGATGTTGCCGATGGTAACCGCACCGAATTCGTCATTCAGAGTACAAGAACCTTCGCACAAACGATCTTGTGGGCATACACGGCCGCAGACTTCCGGCAAGCTGTTGGTCTGGTGGGCCAGATCCGCCGCTTCCATAATCCGCCCTTCATTAGCCAGTTTCAGCCAGTTGGGGATGTAGTTATGCACCGGGCATTTCCATTCACAATAGGGGTTACCGCAAGACAAACAGCGGTCTGCCTGGGCTTTCGCCTGTGTTTCCGAGAATGGCTCGTAAATCTCAACAAATTCAATTTTACGGATCTTCAGCGGCTTTTTCGGCGGATCTACGCGCTGTAGGTCGATAAACTGATAAACATTCTGACTCATTTCAACCCCTTACTGCGCTTGAACCCGCAGCTCAGCTGCGGAACGGCTACGGTGGCCCAACAGTGCTTTCACATCGCTGGATTTCGGTTTAACCAAAGCAAACTTGGTCACCCACTCTGGCCAGTTAGCCAGAATTTCTTCGCCACGGCTAGAACCTGTCAACTGAACATGTTCAGTGATCAGGCCGCGCAGATGCTCTTCATGGATGGCCAGTTGGTCGACATCCAAGACTTCTACCAGCTCAGGGTTAACACGTTTACGGAATTCGCCATCTTCATCAAGGACGTAAGCGAAGCCCCCGGTCATACCGGCACCAAAGTTAATCCCGGTGCGGCCCAGTACGCAAACAATCCCGCCAGTCATATATTCACAGCCGTTATCGCCGATACCTTCAACTACGGTGATAGCGCCGGAATTTCGCACGGCGAAACGCTCACCGGCACGGCCAGCGGCGAACAATTTGCCGCCAGTGGCACCATACAGGCAAGTGTTGCCGACAATGCTGGCTTCGTGGCTGCGGAAGTTCGACCCCACCGGAGGGCGTACCGCGATGCGGCCACCGGCCATACCTTTGCCGACGTAATCATTGGCATCGCCCGTCAAGGTCAACTCAACGCCACCGGCATTCCACACCCCGAAGCTCTGACCGGCAGTCCCGGAGAAATAAGCTTTGATAGGGTCCGTTGCCAGGCCTTGGTCACCATGTTTAGTGGCAATCGCGCCAGACAGTGCCGCCCCCACGGAACGGTCAGTGTTGCGGATATCGAAGTAAAACGTCTTGCTGTGTTTGGCTTCAATATGTGGCTCAGCTTGCGCCAATAACTCTTTGTTCAATAAGCCTTTATCGAATGGCGGATTACTTTCGGTGCAATACAGCGCTTTGCCCGGATGTGGCGTGGCTGTTTTCAACATTGGCGACAAGTCCAGCTTATTCTGTTTGGCAGAGATGCCATCGAGCTCCAGCAGCATGTCGGTACGGCCAATTAAATCAACCAGTTGGCTAACACCTAACTCAGCCATGATTTCACGGGTTTCACGGGCGATGAACTGGAAGTAGTTCACCACGCGCTCAGGTAGGCCGTGATAATGGTCGCGCCGCAGTTTTTCATCTTGAGTTGCTACACCGGTTGCGCAGTTATTCAGGTGGCAAATACGCAGATATTTACAACCGAGCGCCACCATGGGGCCAGTACCAAAACCGAAGCTTTCTGCCCCTAAAATCGCGGCTTTAACAATATCGACCCCGGTTTTCAGGCCGCCATCTACTTGCAGGCGGATTTTATGGCGCAGGCCATTGGCAACCAACGCCTGTTGCGTTTCAACCAGCCCCAACTCCCACGGACAACCGGCATATTTCACGGAAGAAAGTGGGCTGGCACCGGTGCCACCGTCGTAGCCGGCAATGGTAATCAAGTCGGCATAAGCTTTCGCCACACCGGTGGCGATGGTGCCGACCCCCGGCTCAGACACCAGTTTCACCGAAATCATGGCTTTCGGGTTGACCTGCTTTAAGTCGAAAATGAGCTGCGCCAAGTCTTCGATTGAGTAAATATCATGGTGCGGTGGCGGAGAAATCAAGGTCACACCCGGCACGGAATAGCGCAATTTAGCAATATACGGCGTGACTTTATCACCCGGTAATTGGCCACCTTCGCCCGGTTTTGCACCTTGCGCCACTTTGATTTGAATGACATCGGCGTTCACCAGATAGGCGGGCGTGACACCAAATCGACCGGAAGCCACCTGCTTGATACGGGAAACCTTATGGGTGCCGTAACGCGCGGGATCTTCACCGCCCTCACCGGAGTTTGAGAACCCGCCGAGGCTGTTCATGGCGATAGCCAGAGATTCATGCGCTTCCGGGCTCAATGCGCCGATAGACATTGCCGCAGTATCAAAGCGTTTAAACAGTGATTCCGCCGGTTCAACTTGGTCAACCGGGATCGGGGTACCTTGCGGTTTGATAGCCAGCAAGTCACGCAGAGTGGCAACCGGGCGCTCATTCACCAGTTTGGCGTAAACCTGATAATCACTGTATTCACCGCTGTGGACTGCGGTTTGTAAGCTGCTGACCACATCCGGGTTATATGCATGATATTCGCCGTTATGGACAAATTTCAGTAATCCGCCCTGATCCAGTGGCTTACGTTTCAGCCAGGCGCGTTTGGACAGATTCTGTAAATCCTGTTGGAAATCACTGAAACTGGCCCCGCCGATGCGGCTGACTACACCCTGGAAACACAGATTGGATAGGTCGCGGTGCAAGCCAACAGCTTCAAACAGCTTGGCACAGCGGTATGAAGCGACCGTCGAGATGCCCATTTTGGACATGATCTTATACAGCCCTTTATTGATACCATTGCGATAGTTAAGCATCACATCGCGATACTTTTTATCAATCGCTTGGGCATCAACCAATTTAGCCAATGATTCATAAGCTAAATAAGGGTAAATCGCGGTGGCACCAAAGCCGAGCAACACGGCGAAGTGGTGCGGGTCACGGGCGCTGGCGGTTTCAACAATAATGTTGGCGTCGCAGCGCAGGTTTTTCTCTACCAAGCGCGTCTGAACGGCACCGACGGCCATTGGTGCGGGAACCGGCAGGCGGTTAGGGGCGATAGCACGGTCTGACAGCACCAACATCACGGCCCCATCACGCACTTTGCGCTCCGCTTCTTCGCACAATGCCAATACCGCTTGTTCTAAATCAGTCTCCGCGGGATCAAAGGTCAGATCCAACCGGTCGGCGCGGTAATGTTCGCCCTCCAGCGTGGTCAACTGTTGGAAGTCAGAGAACAGCAAAATTGGCGATTTAAAGCTCAGGCGGTGTGCTTGACCCTCAGCTTCGCAGAATACGTTCATTTCGCGGCCAATACTGGTGGCCAGTGACATAACGTGCGCTTCACGCAGCGGATCGATTGGCGGGTTGGTGACCTGCGCAAACTGTTGGCGGAAATAGTCGTAAATAATACGCGGGCCGCTGGAAAGCACGGCAAACGGGGTGTCATCGCCCATTGAACCTGTGGCTTCTTGACCAATTTCACCCAATACGCGGATGACTTGATCCAGCTCTTCACTGCTGTAACCAAACTGTTTCTGATAGGTTTCCAACTGAGAATCATCTAGCTGGCGGCTACCAACCTCTTCTTCTGGCAAATCTTCAAATGGCACCAGGCGCTTAACGTTTTTTTCCATCCACTCTTTGTAAGGGTGGCGGCTTTTCAAATCGTTATCGGTTTCGGCGGAGTGCAGGATTTTGCCGCTGCGGGTATCAATCACCATCAGCTCGCCCGGCCCGACCCGGCCTTTTTCGACCACTTCATCAGGCTGGTAGTCCCATATACCGACTTCTGAGGCGCAGGTGATCAGTTTATCTTTGGTGATGACATAGCGCGCCGGGCGCAGGCCATTACGGTCAAGGTTACAAGCTGCATAGCGGCCATCTGACATCACTATCCCGGCCGGGCCATCCCATGGCTCCATATGCATGGAGTTGAAATCAAAGAACGCGCGCAGGTCGGTATCCATATCCGGGTTGTTCTGCCAGGCCGGTGGCACTAACAGACGCATAGCACGAATCAAGTCCATCCCGCCGCTGAGGAACAGTTCCAGCATGTTATCCAGTGAACTGGAGTCAGAACCGGTCTCATTGACGAAAGGGGCTGCATCCTGCAAATCAGGGATTAATGGCGTTTTGAATTTGTAAGCCCGCGCCCGTGCCCATTGGCGGTTACCGGCGATAGTGTTGATTTCACCATTGTGTGCCAAATAGCGGAACGGCTGGGCCAGCGGCCAGCGCGGCACGGTGTTGGTTGAGAAGCGCTGGTGGAACAGGCAGATGGCCGACTCCATGCGCAGGTCGGCCAAATCCAGATAAAAACGGGGCAGATCCGCAGGCATACATAAGCCTTTGTAGATCGTGACCAAGTTAGAGAAACTACAAACGTAGAAATCTTTGTCGTTTGCAATGCGTTTCTCAATACGGCGGCGCGCGACAAACAGGCGGCGCTCCATATCACGTGGACGCCAGCCCGCAGGGGCGTTCACAAAAATTTGTTCAATCCGAGGCAGGGAGGAGAGGGCGATTTCACCGAGAACATCAGGGTTGGTCGGCACTTCACGCCAGCCGATAATCGACAGCGTTTCGTTTTGCAATTCTTCTTCTACAATGCGGCGGCTTGCCTTGGCGAGTTCTTCATCCTGACTGAGAAACATCATGCCGACGGCATAGTTTTTGGCCAAACGCCATCCGCGTTCTTCAGCGACCATCCGGAAAAAGCGATCCGGTTTTTGTAACAATAGGCCACAGCCATCGCCGGTCTTGCCATCAGCAAGGATCGCGCCACGGTGTTGCATGCGGGCCAGTGCGTGTATTGCGGTACGCACGACCTTATGGCTAGGTTCGCCTTCTATGTGGGCGATTAGGCCGAAACCACAGTTGTCCCTCTCAAGGGATTTATCGTACAACATATCAGTGAACCTCCCCAGGCTCTGCGAGACTCTCACAAACCGACTCCAGAAGGCCTATTTACCTCAGGCGGGGTTCGCTGACAGGCGCGTATTTCGCGACAAATCTGCTTTTCCGCCCTCCGGAAATGGCCTCTTGTGACGGTTCTCACAAGTGGTATAAGACTTGTTTTAAGAGGGAGTCTTAAATTACTGCATAATTATGACTAGACGTTTGCCCGTCTAGAAAGCTTCCAGCGGACTTCCAACTTAGCGAGAAAGAATACTCAGGTCAAATATAGGCTTAAGATATATCTTTAAGGTAATAATGGGGGTTATCATGATGAAAAATATAGATTTATCGACACTTTTACCCTGCTGAATGCTTCATGGGGTAGATGCCAAAGTGTGAGCTGTCTCACTATAGTGCAATCGACAAATCTCTGCACCATGCTAGTGCTTATGGGGATTGTGGAGTTATATGCTGCATTCATTATATTTTATGGTGTTTAGCACTATTTTTCACTGAATTGTCATGAGGGCGCTCAGAACTGGGTGAGAATAAGAAAATTTAATCATCGGTCAAGTGATTTTATTTGCATTTATAATGAATGATTATGCGAGGTTGCACCCATGGGCATGGGAGTTGATCTCTGTCATCGCGAATCGTATCGCTAGCGGGTAGCCTTAAGCTCTTTTTTGACAGGCAGTAGCAAGATTATGCAGTTGCAGAAATTAGTCAATATGTTTGGTGCGGATTTACAGCGCCGCTATGGCGAAAAAATTCATAAACTCACGCTACACGGCGGGTTTAGCTGCCCTAATCGCGATGGAACTCTGGGGCGCGGCGGTTGCACATTTTGCAATGTGGCCTCATTTGCTGATGAACAAATGCAGCAACAGGGTATTGCGCAGCAGCTGGCAGAACAGGCAAACAAAGTTAATCGGGCAAAACGCTACCTAGCTTACTTTCAGGCCTATACCAGTACTTATGCAGAGGTCAATGCGCTGGCGGCGATGTATCAGCAAGCTTTGGCCGAGGCCGACATTGTCGGTTTATGTGTTGGAACCCGGCCCGATTGTGTGCCGGATGCCGTGCTGGATTTACTGAGTGGTTATCATCAGCAAGGCTATGAAGTCTGGCTAGAGCTGGGGTTACAGACGGCAAATGATAAAACGCTTAAACGTATTAATCGCGGCCATGATTTTGCTTGCTACCAACAAACGGCTCGCCGCGCCCGTGCCAGAGGGTTAAAAGTATGCTGTCATTTGATTGTTGGGCTGCCTGGAGAGGGCCAAGTGCAGGCCATGGAAACACTGGATAAAGTGGTCGCAACGGGGGTCGATGGGCTAAAACTGCATCCGTTGCATATTGTAGATGGCAGCACGATGGCCAAAGCATGGCGAGCTGGGCGTTTGCCAGAGCTGACGTTGGATGAATATGTGCTCACCGCGGGTGAAATGATCCGCCATACCCCCGCCGAGATTGTCTACCACCGGATTTCTGCCAGTGCCCGCAGGCCGACGCTGCTTGCGCCATTGTGGTGCGCGAATCGTTGGGTTGGTATGAATGAGTTAAATAATTATTTGCTCGAGCATGGAGTGCAGGGGGCGGCCATTGGCGATGGCTATCGTTATGCTTAAAAGAAGGAAGGCGAGCTAACAGCGAGTTGCATGTCTCGGGGCTGCGGCTGTGGCCCACGACACACTTCCCCGTGGTCGGGTGGCATTATCTGCCGCTTGCTTATTATTAGTCTGTAGAAAATATTATTTCTCCCATCCCTCTGCGTGATTTGCAATCTTTTCCACACTTCTGAGGAAGCCATCTTATCTCTTGGCGGTTTTGCGGTATGATTTATCAGATAAACACAGACAGAGGTTGCTATGAAGCAAATCAGGGTATTAGCCCAGTACTATGTTGATTTAATGGTTAAGTTAGGGCTAGTTCGCTTCTCAGTGCTCTTGGCATCTGTGTTGGTGCTGTTGGCCATGGTGGTTCAGATGGCGGTAACATTTGCCTTGAGGGGCTCGGTTGAAACCCTTGATTTCGTGCGTTCTATTTTCTTTGGTTTGTTAATTACCCCGTGGGCGGTGTATTTCCTATCGGTCGTGGTTGAGCAACTGGAAGAGTCGCGCCAGCGCTTGTCGCGTTTGGTCGATAAGCTTGAAGTGATGCGCCATCGCGATTTGGAGCTAAATAAGCAACTGACTGAAAATATTGCCCAACTTAATCAGGAAATTGTTGAACGTGAGAAGGCAGAGAAGGCCCATCTGCAAGTGGTCGACAAGCTAAAAGAAGAGATGGGCCACCGTGAACAGGCGCAGGTGGAACTGGGCCAGCAGTCGGCTTTATTACGCTCTTTTTTAGATGCTTCACCGGATCTGGTTTATTACCGTAACGAAGCTAATGAGTTTTCTGGCTGCAATAGAGCGATGGAGTTGCTCACCGGTAAAAGTGAGAAACAATTGGTTGGGCTGACGCCAAAAGATGTCTATGCCCCAGATATTGCTGAAAAAGTGATGGAGACGGATGAGAAAGTCTTCCGCCACAATGTTTCCTTGACTTATGAACAGTGGCTGGTTTATCCCGATGGTCGGAAAGCCTGTTTTGAATTACGCAAAGTGCCGTTTTATGACCGCGTGGGTAAACGACACGGGCTGATGGGGTTTGGTCGCGATATAACTGAACGTAAACGCTACCAGGACGCGCTGGAGAATGCCAGTAGGGATAAGACCACTTTCATCTCAACCATCAGCCACGAGCTGCGTACGCCACTTAATGGCATTGTTGGCCTGAGCCGCATCTTGTTAGATACCGAATTAGACAGTGAACAGCTGAAATATCTGAAAACCATTCATGTTAGTGCCATAACCCTCGGTAATATCTTCAACGATATCATTGAGATGGATAAGCTGGAGCGGCGTAAAGTTCAGTTGGATAATCAACCAATTGATTTCACTGGGTTTATGGCGGATCTAGAAAATCTTTCTGGCCTATTAGTGCAGCCGAAAGGGCTAAAGTTCATCATGGAGCCGCAATTACCACTGCCGGAGAAAGTTATTACCGACGGAACGCGCTTGCGCCAGATTTTGTGGAATTTGATAGGCAACGCGGTGAAATTTACACAGCAGGGCAAAATTGTGGTGCGCGTCCGGCGTGAAGGCTCCGACCGCTTGATCTTTGAAGTGGAAGATTCCGGTATGGGAATTCCTGAAGATGAACAAGATAAGATTTTTGCTATGTATTATCAGGTGAAAGACAGCAATGGCGGCCGCCCGGCGACAGGAACCGGGATTGGGCTGGCGGTGTCTAAACGGTTGGCGCAAAGCATGGGCGGTGATATCACGGTGAAAAGCATCCAGGGCGCTGGGTCATGCTTTACTTTGACCATCAAAGCGCCGGCGGTGCAAGCCGCGTCCAGCGCGCCATCAGGCGAAGATATCCCGCTTCCGGCTCTGCATGTATTGCTGGTGGAAGATATTGAGCTGAATGTCATTGTCGCGCGCTCGGTGTTGGAGAAATTGGGCAATAGTGTTGAGGTGGCGATGAACGGCCGCGATGCCTTGGCGATGTTCAAACCTGATGATTTTGATTTGGTGCTGCTGGATATTCAGCTGCCGGATATGAGTGGCTTGGATATCGCGCGCCAAATTAGGGCTGATTATGGGCAGCAATCCTTGCCGCCTTTGGTGGCCTTGACTGCCAACGTACTGAAAGATAAGAAAGAATATCTGGATGCTGGGATGGATGATGTGCTGAGTAAGCCGTTATCGGTTCCGGCGCTCACGGCCATGATTAAGCAATTCTGGGATCATAAGCCTTCGTCTGCCGCTAAAAAACAGGAACATAAAGTGATGCAAACCCATGAATCGTTACTTGATACTGCCATGCTGGAACAATACATCGATTTGGTTGGCCCACAATTGATTCATCAAAGCTTGGAAATGTTTGAACAAATGATGCCGGGTTATTTGGCGGTATTGGATTCCAATATGACCGCACGTGATCAGCAGGGCATTACGGAAGAGGCGCACAAGATTAAAGGGGCCGCAGGCTCGGTCGGCTTGCGCCATATCCAGCAACTGGCACAACAGATTCAAACTCCGACACTACCAGCATGGTGGGATAACGTGCAAGATTGGGTCGATGAATTAAAATCAGAATGGCGTCATGATGTTCAGGTGTTACGTGAGTGGGCAGCAGAAGCTGAAAAAAAATAACCCCGACCGAGGCCGGGGTGCGCGAATACTGCGCCAACACCAGGGAAATCGTTAACCTGCATATTATTTCGATTTCGAATGGATTCGCAGGTTGTAAGGATTCTTCCATACATCATACAAGCAACAACATAGCAAATGTAAGCGCTCTTGTTACAAGATTCATTAAAATTTGTGATAGAGATTCGTCTTTGTCACTAGAACGGGTTAAGCAATTGACAGAGTGAGAAAAGGAGAGGTGCGATGAAAACAGTCGGGGTAGTGCTGAGCGGATGTGGTGTTTTAGATGGCTCAGAGATACATGAGTCTGTCTTAACTATATTAGCATTGGATCGTGCTGGAGCTCGCGTTTTATTCTTCGCCCCCGATAAACCGCAACTCCATGTTATTAATCATCTTACTGGTGAAGAGCCCGCCGAGCAGCGGAATGTTTTAGTGGAATCTGCGCGTATTGCCCGCAGTCTGATAAAGCCGCTTTCTGTCGCCAATTCAGAGGCCTTGGATGCCCTTATTGTTCCTGGTGGTTTTGGCGCCGCGAAGAATCTCAGTGATTTCGCGATTAAGGGTTCTGAATGTGCTGTAGATCCGGATTTATATAAGCTTACCCAATCAATGCATAAGGCCGGTAAACCAATTGGGTTTATGTGTATTTCGCCGGTGATGCTACCAAAATTGTTGGGGAAACCTGTGCGCCTGACCATTGGTAATGATCCCGATACTATTGATGCTATTGAGGTTATGGGGGGCGAGCATGTTATTTGCCCTGCTGATGATGTCGTGGTTGATATTGAAAATAAAGTGGTCACCACACCGGCCTATATGTTGGCAGCATCCATTTCTGAAGCCGCAAAAGGTATTGATAAGTTGGTCACTAAGGTGTTGGATTTAACCGAATGATCGCAGCCCGGCGTGGAATAAATTGGCTTTGGTATTGGGGAAAACGGGGCATTATCGGTATTGTTGCGCTGTGGTTGGCCGGCATTTTGATTTTTGCTTTCCTGCCAGTGCCATTCTCCATGGTGATGATTGAGAGGCAGTTGGGGGCTTGGCTGAGTGGTGATTTTTCCTATGTTGCGCATTCTGATTGGGTGCCCATGGATGAAATTTCACCTTATATGGCGCTGGCGGTCATGGCTGCTGAAGATCAAAAATTCCCCGAGCATTGGGGGTTTGATGTCGGAGCCATTGAGTTGGCGCTGGCCCACAATCAGCGCAATCAAAATCGTCTCCGCGGTGCTTCGACCCTATCGCAACAAACAGCCAAAAATCTGTTCCTGTGGGATGGGCGCAGTTGGCTGCGTAAAGGGCTGGAAGTCGGATTGACTGCCGGTATTGAGTTGGTGTGGACTAAGCGGCGTATCCTGACGGTTTATCTGAATATCGCGGAGTTTGGCGACGGTATTTTTGGCGTGGAAGCCGCGGCTCGCCACTTTTTCAATAAACCGGCCAGTAAACTGAGCGCAGCGGAAGCCGCATTATTGGCCGCGGTATTGCCTAATCCGCTGCGTTTTAAGGTTAATGCGCCATCAGGTTATGTTATTTCCCGCCAGCAGTGGATTTTGCGCCAAATGCGGCAGTTAGGGGGGAAAGAGTTCATTCAACAGAATTCTCTCGATTAAAAAAGGGCTTAGATTGCTCTAAGCCCTTAATAAATATAATGCTATTTACCTAAACTGGCCGATTTTTCAATCAGGTTATTTCACGATAGTAAATGCGGTCGTGACATGCTTAACGCCACTGACCTGACTGGCTATCTGAGCGGCCGATTGCCCTTCTTGCTGAGTCACCAGGCCCAACAGGAAAACTTCGCTATTCTCAGTGGTCACTTTCACATTGGAAGATTTAACCGAGTCTGCGGTCAGCAACTGTGACCGGACTTTGGTGGTAATCCAGGTGTCCATTGATGCGGTGGCCAGATCGACCGGTTTACCCAGACGCATCTCGTTATACACTTCTGTGGCACCATCAACACCGGCAGCAATTTGTTTGGCGCGGTTAGACAGTTCAGCAGTTGGCGATTGCCCAGTCAGCAAAACTTTCCCTTGATAAGCGGTCACCACAAAACGTGTTTGGCTCTTTATCTGCTGATCTTTGCTTAGCGCGTTGACGACTCTGGCCTCCAGTGTGCCATCGTCTACCTGAGTGCCGACAGAACGGGGGTCTGTGGCCGATTTGGTTGCAACGGCGGCACTGCCAACTACGACAGCACCAACACAACCTTGTAATAGTAGGGCGCTGAATAGCATGGCAAAAATATAACCAACCTTCATTCGTGCTCCTTTAATCGTCCTGATGAGGAAATAGAGTGTTATCAATTAAATCACATAAGCAATTCACGGTGAGCATGTGTAATTCTTGAACCCGAGCGCTCCGGTGCGAAGGTATGCGGATTTCAACATCCTGCTGACCTAACAAGCCAGCCAACTCGCCACCATCATAGCCAGTAAGCGCGACGATGGTCATATCACGGGTGACTGCTGCTTCAACCGCCTTCACAATATCACGGCTATTACCACGAGTCGAAATAGCGAGCAAAACATCACCAGCATGTCCGAGCGCGCGCACCTGTTTGGCATAGACTTCATCATGCAAACGGTCATTGGTAATCGCGGTGAGAACAACATTATCAGCATTCAAAGCAATAGCTGGCAGGCTTGGCCGTTCTGTTTCAAAACGGTTTATCATGCTGGCCGCAAAGTGTTGCGCATTAGCCGCAGAAGTCCCATTACCGCAGCAGAGAATTTTATTGCCATTGAGCAGTGACTGAACCAATGTCATTGCTGCACGGGAGATGGCATCAGGCAGTGCCTCAGCCGCGGCAATCTGGGTTTGAATACTTTCTGTAAAGCAACCTTTGATTCTATCCAGCACGTTGATTTAACCCACTTAATAATATAATAGCCAACATAAACCGGAGAAAAATTATCAATCCGTATTGAAGGCGTTTGGCAGCCATTCTAACTGACTGCCGGTGATGGCAAAAACATCAAAACGGCACGGCGTTGTGGCAAAACTGGCATTCCGCTGTGCCAGCCAAAGGGCGGCGGCTCGGAGTAGCCGTTGTTGCTTGCTGTAAGTGACACTGGCCGCAGCACCGCCAAATAGGGCATTGCGCCGAAAGCGAACCTCAACAAATACCCAAGTGGCCCCATCGCGCATGATAAGGTCAATTTCACCGCTTTGATAGGTGACATTTGCCGCCTCAAACACTAAACCAGCCCGCTCAAGATAGACGCGAGCTTGGTTTTCATAGTGTGTGCCCGTCATCCGTTGACTCATATTCCCTTCATCCTTGAAGTTATGGGGTTGTCACCCGAATCACTTTACGCTGCCGGTACCACCATACCTTGACGATATTGTAGCCATGGTAATTTGCGGGTGATAACACAATCGGCAGATGCCGTTAAATCCCCGGTGGTGCCACTGACTTGGAAACCTGGAATTTGGCGCATTTCAGCAAAATGATTCGATAATGTCCATGCATCAATCCCCATGGCGTATAAACGTACCAGCGAATAATCGTTGGAATATTTCGCCGCGGCTTGTTGCATCAATGCAGGATTCGAGCCTGCCATTAATGGAATATCACTAAACTGAATGCCTTCCATCTCTAGGCGGTAGTCCGGGCCTGCGCCGGCTTGATAGCTACGTGAGCTGGCAAACAGCGCCGGTTTAGTGCGGGTGCTGGTGGCCATATCAATCATCGGCTTAATCAATGTCAGCTCGGCAGGGGTTGCAATGATATACACCGCATCAATGTTACCACCGGCAGAGGTTGAAACGACCGGCGCATCGACTGGCGGCGCAGGAATAGTCAGGCCCGCGATGGTCACAGAAGCTGGGGCCGCCGCAGGTGCGCTTGACACACTCACCGGCTGACCGATTAAGCGGATACCCGCGCCACTGTTGATGGCTTGTTTCAACTCCGCCGTGGAGCCGAAGTTTTGCTGCAATACTGTCTGCCCGCCTTGTTTCTGCCACTCTTCAGCAAAGGCCTTGGCGATGCGGTCACCAAAAGCGCCGCGCGGTGTCAGCAACAGCGGCACTCTTTTTTCCTGACTCCACAAATGATGCGCAGCATCGCGGGCTTCATCTTCTGGCGACAGGGCGAAGTAACAGATATTTGGGCTATTGGTGCTAACTTCTGGCTGATTCAGCGCCAGAATATTTAGTGTGCTTGGCGTGGCACTCAGTTGTTCAACTTCAGGTTTCAACAGTGGGCCAACAACCAAGGTAGCGCCATCCTGCTGAGCTTGTGCCAACAATGCGGCCACCGGTTGGGTGGTGGTGTCGTAGACTTTCACTTGTGCATTACTGCTGGCAACAGGTGCCACGACCGGGGCAGGGGTTGCAACTGGAGCAACCTCTGTCACTGGGGCGGCGGAGCCATCAGCCGCCGTGGTTGCCATTGGGTCGGGGGTCACCGGCGCAGGGGCGTTGACCGGCAAGCCATTCTGGGCGGCCGTAAAACCTTGTTGGATAGCATCGGCAAAGACTTGCGCCGGGCCACTCAACGGCAACAACAGCGCAATTTTCGCCGTAGAGGCCTGGCTGAAGTTACTGATTTGCGTTAATGCCGTCGGCAAACTTTTCGCCGCCGGGTTTTGCGGATAACGGTTTTGCCAATCTCTAATCCCGGCTTTCAGCAGGTCCGGGTCTTGCTTGTTATCCTGACAAACATGCAGTAAATCCAGCCAGCCTTGCAGCACATTTTCGTCTGCATTAATCACCATGTTATTCAATTCTTGTGGTGTGAGCTGCGCCAGTACTTGCCAGGTGCCATCAATATTATCTTGATGTGCTTTATCTTTCAGCAAGGGTTCTTGAGCAATAAACGCGCGAATCAGTGGCAAGGTGGCTTTACCCTGATTGGCGGCGATTTGTGCTTGATAGAAGCGAACCTGTTGATTTGCAGAGAGTTGAGTTGCATCCAATTTGCCAAGAATAGCGGCAGCCGCAGGGTTGTTTTTCTGAGCGACCAACAGTTCTGCGGTCAGTAATTGCTGTTCTTGGCGCTGTGCGTCACTCAAATTAGCGGGCAAAGCGGTAAGTTGTTCTGCTGCCTGAGGGGCTTTCCCTTCGCGTAACAGGGCACGAATGGCAAGTAATTGCCAGTCAGCCTTGTTATCATCACCGCTCTGTTGCAACTGTTGCAGATAATAGTCAGAGTTAGCGCTTGCTTCGTCTTGTATATTGACGGGCGGTGGCGTCTGTGGTGCTCTGCCTGAACAGGCTGCCAGTATCAACGCAGCCAGAACAGCAGGGACTAGCCCTGCTTTGGAACGAACGAATGTTGAGGAAAGCATACTGTATCCAGTGATGTTTTTTTCAAGATGCTCAATATTAAATCGGTAATTCGGATGAAACAATGAATCAACCAGATCGAGCAGTGATTTCTGCATCTACGCTTTATGTGGTACCTACCCCAATCGGTAATTTAGGGGATATTACCCACCGGGCGTTAGAGGTACTGAAAGGCGTTGATTTGATTGCGGCTGAAGACACACGTCATACAGGGTTGCTGTTACAGCATTTCGCGATCAACGCCCGCCTGTTTGCACTTCATGACCACAACGAACAACAAAAAGCCGATCATTTACTGGCGAAACTGCAAGAGGGCCAGAGTATTGCGCTGGTTTCAGATGCAGGTACACCACTTATCAACGATCCGGGCTACCATTTAGTGCGCCGTTGCCGTGAAGCTGGCATCCGAGTTGTGCCCCTACCGGGGGCGTGTGCGGCAATTACAGCACTTTGCGCCGCCGGTATTGCCTCAGATCGTTTTTGCTACGAAGGCTTCCTGCCTGCGAAAACCAAAGGACGTAAGGATACCCTGCAAGCGCTGATTGAGGAACCTCGAACACTGATCTTCTACGAATCAACTCACCGCTTGTTGGAAAGTTTACAGGACATGGTAACCGTACTTGGCCCACAACGCTATGTGGTACTGGCCCGTGAGCTCACCAAAACCTGGGAGTCTATCCATGGCGCACCGGTGGGGGAGTTATTGGCCTGGGTGCAAGAGGAAGAAACCCGCCGCCGTGGTGAAATGGTGTTGATTGTCGAAGGCCATAAAGTGCAGGCTGATGATGCACTGCCCGCTGCGGCTTTGCGCACTCTAGCGCTGTTGCAACAAGAGTTGCCACTGAAAAAAGCCGCTGCCTTGGCTGCTGAAATTCATGGCGTGAAAAAGAATGCGCTTTATAAGTATGCACTTGAACAGCAAGAGGGTGCTCAAGTGCAAGCGGAAGATGACATTTAGCCGCAACGTGGCTATAATCCGCCGCGGAGTTGACTAGACAGTCGCCGCTTCGCTGCCGTCCCTTTCGGGGGAGACAGGTGAAGGGGAGGAAAGTCCGGGCTCCATAGGGCAGGGTGCCAGGTAACGCCTGGGAGGCGCAAGCCTACGACAAGTGCAACAGAGAGCAAACCGCCGATGGCCCACGCAAGTGGGATCAGGTAAGGGTGAAAGGGTGCGGTAAGAGCGCACCGCACGGCTGGCAACAGTTCGTGGCAGGGTAAACTCCACCCGGAGCAAGGCCAAATAGGGGTTCACATGGTACGGCCCGTACTGAACCCGGGTAGGCTGCTTGAGCCAGTGAGCGATTGCTGGCCTAGAGGAATGACTGTCCACGACAGAACCCGGCTTACCGGTCAACTCCACTCCTCTTTAAAAACAATGAGTTGGTGTGTCCCGTCTGCATTTCACATTGAGTGGGATACATGATGGGATACATCAACTTTTGTTCTCTTCCTTATACGTTCCGTCGCAATGGTATTTTCTACCTTTACTTTCGTTTATCGGATAGCCGCTTTCTTCAGCAAGAACCTGAAAAACAATGATGCTCTTGTTCAGTCTTTAAAACCTCTAACCAAAGAAAACAGCATATTATCTGGCTGTAGCAGAACCCTTGATCTGCGCGGGGACGTTTTGCCCCCGGCAAAATAGTTTTTCTGGCGGCGACCTAAATAACCGACCATTCAACAATGGTCAGCTTATAAAGCCTCCCAGCATATCCAACCTTGATAGCTGCTACTTGCACTTCGATACCAACTAATACCACTATCTGAATCTATACCCCCGTAGTTAGTACCGGAAGAATTCGATGCCCATAGCGTGTTGTAAAAGCCGAAATTATCCCTTAAGTTGCCCCATTCAGCCCACAATGAACCAATCCCTCGAGTATAGTGACCATTGGTTAATTTATTTAACGGCGGGAGATTCTTCCCGGCATCTTGACAGGTATCTCTTGCCACTTGATTAGTATGGGTGCCATACATTTTGTCAGAAAACCAATCAGTAATTCTAAAGGTGTAGCTTAATGCACTTCCTCCAGCCTTAGGATTTGCTGTGATCTTAATCTCTGACGATGGTGCATTCGCCGGATCACGGAATGTTACACTCCCTGTAGTATCAATTGACACCAACGAAATGTTATCAGAGCTCCAGTTATAATCACTGTTTTTGGTCGTATTCCCGTTAATCATCATTTGGAATTTGGCCCCCGCGAAACCCGTCGTTGGGAAGCCAGCATCGACTGCGAATGTATGGCCGTTCGCCACGATACCGGTAATAGTATCCGGGGAAGTTAAGGTCACCACCTTGCTGTTGGCCGCGCCAGTGACAGGGATTTCTGCTACTTTGGGGACGACAGTGACCACGCCGTCATTTTGGCCGGTCAGATTGGCGGTGTAAGTGCCGTTACCGTTATCGGTGGTGGGGCCGACTGTGCTACCGGGGGCCGCCGCACCACTCAAAGCAAAGGTCACCGCCAGGCCGCGGATGGGATTGTTGTTTGCACCCTGCGCCGTGAATGTCAGGGTTGCGGCATCGCTACCGTTGGCCACGATAGTCGACGGAGCCACCGTCAGACTGGAGTTATTCCCTACCACTGTGTCCTGAGTCAAGGTCACAACCGTCGAGTCCAAGGACTGCGATCCCAAACTACTTGTAATCGTTACATTCCCTGCTCGTGTACCGGCTGTGAGCACTGTCCGATAATCACCGGGAGAAATTTCAGTAATGACTTCATCTAAACGTAACTGTTCTTGAATATCAGTATTACGCAAGTTTTGTGAACCACTATCAGTAGCAAAGTTCATTGAAAGAGCCAGTTTCTCACTCATTCCACTGATAGGTTTTGAATTATTATCACGGAGTTTGATGATAATTTCACTTGTAGCACTGCCATTGGCAGGTAAGGTTTGAGGCTCTGCTCCAAGGGCAGAATTAGTCACACTTTGAGTATTTACATTAATTAGTGTTTTAGCCTGATTAGAAACATTGCCTTTAATATCATAAGCAACAGCAGTAAGAGGATAGCGGTTACTGCTGTTAGGTACTGAAAGTGGTAATGTGATTTGTAGTACCTGTGTAGACAGCTGTTTGATACTCCCTCCCGCCGCGATTAATGCTGGACTGTCCCATTTAATATGGTCAAGCCCATATTTAGTGGCGACATCAGCAGTTATATTCACCGTCATTCCTGCATCATTATGGATGCTGGCTGGGAGCGTTAGCCGTAGCAGTTCTTGTTTTTGATAGTCCATCACAATGTTGTTGTTACGTTCAACTAAATCATAGCGGCTACCTGCCAGGGTGCGTGTTGCCGCCACGGCTGATGGATTGATATGGGATTGCCAAGATTCGTTCAGGCGGTAGTTCAACTGAAAGTTAATGCTGCTGTCATTGTTACTGCTTTTACCGGCACGATGCTCAACGCCGATAGTCACTAATGGAATAGGGGTGTAATTCACACCAGCCGTAATGGCATGAGGATCTTTCTGCCGAGCATCTTTACCAAACAACGCGACTTCATCACCACGATATTGTTCATACATAACTTTGCCACCCAATTGGGGGTGAGACGGTAAATAGGCTTCGGCCCGGACATCATAGCCATTGGCGGGGCGCTCGTCATAATCAGCAAAATCACGTGACTGATGCCAATCGGTGGTACCGATATAGCTGTTAGCGGATAATTTCAGGTAATCGGTCCAGGCTTCAGCCCCAACACCAATGCGTTGATTTTTACCGGTAATATCCTTATCAAGGAAAGTGTTCATACCGTACATCCAATTATTATGGAAGGTGCGCACACCAGCACCAATATTGACGGTATTGCGGTTGTCTTTATTTCGAACGCCCAGTTGAGTAAAGAGTATTGATTGCTGATTGTCATAGAGTGGGAGCAGTACATCTATAGCACTACCATCCAGCTTAAACTCATCATCAAGATTCATTTCTACGCGCGCAGTACCGAACTGATTCAGCCACTGTTGTGCTGAACTATTGAATTCATTATTAGCCGCTGAGCGAAGTATTTGTTTCCCCGCATTGACGGTATTGTCACTCGTCAGTGCCGCAGCCCCAGACAAGGTATGGCTGGCAAATTTATTCTCTTGTGAAATATCCGTGTTATTATTTTTTTCATTGTCTATGGCGAATGGAGAACGTTTCCCGGGGACATCAATTTCATCCCCAATGGTTAATTTATTAAAAGGTTTAGAAAAGGTGCGATATATATTTATTTTTTTAGTTCGTCGACAGAAATATTATATTTCTTAGCTACAGTATCAACATTCTCATTGGCAAGTAGAGTGTAAGATTCTGTGGCCGTATTCATTGCGAAAGTATTTGAAGACGATGCGGCAATTGCGGATGAAAATGATAGACTTAAGGGGAATAGTAACTGGAATATAATATTTACCCAGGCGATGACGCTAGACGTTCTCGAATGAGGTAACGCCACCGCGTGCTTTCGTCCCGAGGGTGTTTTAAATGATTTCGTCCAAAAGAATTTAAGCATTTATTATGTCCGATTAATATAAGAGAGTTATTTTAGGGCGACAATTCTGAATTAAATTTGCAACAAATACATTAAGAACCTCCCATTTGTTTGTAGGAAATTTCTGATAATTGATGCCGATTTATATTATATTTAGCTTTATGGGGGCCGGTGGAGATATCTGTATCGCGCAGTTGATACCGACGGCCAGACCATTGGCTTTCTGCTGGCAACAGATGGTCACCAGCAGAACAATTTTATCTGTTGGCGACCTAAATAATAATCACCGTTGTTTTTTCCTCTTCGCTAATACGACACCACCCTCGTTAATATTGAGACGATTATTAGCCTAATATCCCCGCTATAAGTAAAACTACTGGCTCTCATTATTTACAACAAGCATTTCGTATTTATGGGGCTAAAGCTCTTATAGTAAAGTTAAGAAAAGGCTGGCCTATATTGATAAGCCAGCCTTTTAAATTACCAGTTAAGCTCTTTGCCACAGGGTGGTTGAATCTGAAGCTCCTGGAGCCCAGCTATCAACCCAGGCGATGTGGCCCTGAAGACAAGACCACAAAAGGTCATTATGTTTGACGACTTCAGCCGCAGCATAAGTTTCCCCCAATGCCCATGCGCGATAACCTTCCGGTACCGGTTCTGGGATCACTTCTTGCTCAGCATCCGTGGTAATAGTCAAAACGTTACTCGGCACTGAGAGACGACCTTGCACATCAACAGCTGCAACAAAGTAGCGATAGCGAGTGTTCGCCTGTAACTCTTTATCTTTATAAGTCAGCTGGCTCCGTTCAACACGAGCAACCTCGTCGCCTTCACGATAAATGATATAAGCCTGAACACGCTCTCCGAACTGTGCTCCCCCCCACATCAGGCTTACACTTTCTGTGGTTATTTCCATACTATGCAGGTTAGCTGGCGCCGACGGTGGGGCATCAACGGCATCAGTAGAGAGCGTCGTGACCGACAGAACTTCACTTAGCGCAGATTCTGTACCTGACGCGTCAACACTGGATAATTGATAGTCAAATCGTGTATTTTCTGTCAGAGCACTGTCGGTAAAGGTTGTCGCTGTCTGTGAACCAATCAATGTACCGTTGCGGTAAATACGGTAAGAAGCTGTAGG
Organism: Yersinia hibernica; assembly: GCF_004124235.1. Classification (NCBI taxonomy): domain Bacteria; kingdom Pseudomonadati; phylum Pseudomonadota; class Gammaproteobacteria; order Enterobacterales; family Yersiniaceae; genus Yersinia; species Yersinia hibernica. Next base: position 4,185,437 of record NZ_CP032487.1, on the reverse strand, counting down.
TACAGAAGGCGCACTCCAAGCAAGAGAAACACTGCTTGTCGTCACACCAGTACAGCGTAATCCAGCCGGTGCAACAGGTTCAGGGGTGACATTACCCCCTACGAAGTTCAGGTCGATAACGTGATAAAACGCATTACCGGTGTTCGCTACCTCCCAAACTGCCAGAATAACATGGTAACCAACACGTTCCGGTAGCATGATTTTATGCTCGGTTGGATTAGGTGGATTCAGTGCCGCACCGTACTCCCAGAAAGGTTGTTCGCTCAGTTGAACCTGATAGAACGGTGTATCTTCAAACTGTGCACGGCTCAATGGCAGGTTTGGATCCCAATCTTTACGAGTGATGAAGTAGTTCCAGCGACGAGTTGCATGCTGAGCACTGTAGGACCAGCTAATAGGTAATAGTTGACTGGATTCCACGTTGTGTTTTTCCCAGTGAGTACCTGGTTGGTCAAGCATGTTGCCATTCATCTGATTGGCGCTCGCTATTTCTCCATCACGCGGAGGCAATGAGCTCAGCGTATCAGTGGCAGCCAGAGTATCTGCCAGACCACTAACCAATGCAGGGAAGAATTTACCTGCTTCACGCTGGTTCAACATACCTGTATCAATCTGGCCTTTTTCCCAGGCAAAGTAGGCACGTGATTTCGGTGAAAAAACGTGGCCGTGTCGCAGGTTAGGCGACTTTTTCTTTTCAGTAATAATTCCGTTCATAATATTTTCCATTTAAATAATAATTAATTAGAGCCTATATTCCACAAAGAGGCCGCCTTTTCCGGAGTCCAATAAATATTGGACTCATGACGCATTACGCAGCTATATACGATGCCATTCCATAACACTCGGGCACCATCTTCATAACGCACATTGGCAACCCAATTATTTTCAACCGGTTCTGGTACGACATTATTTTCTGTCAGGTAACCGAAGCGATTAATAAATTCCCAGTTGTAATCTTTCCCGGCGCTGTTAGTGCCAGCATCCCAATTTATAGACCAGGTCATTAATCCACGGATGGGCAGCCCGGCACTTTGCAGGCGTAAAAATGTTTCTTTCACATCTTCTGCATTAATAACGTAGCCAGTTGCAGCTGCATCATTATTAGAAGGCAAACCGATAATAAATTTGTCACTTGGGATCTTAATGAAATTACGGGTGCCGGTAACAATACTTTCAGATAGATAATAGAGAAAATCAGCTTTATTCTGGTTATTATCTTGTGCCAGCCAGCCTATATTATCAACCCAAACGCCATCACCGCCTTGATTATAGAACTGTGGCGCAATAAAGTCGTAATAGCCTTCTAGATTAATAATATATTCTTCGTACTCGCGTCCTTTTTGCAGGTATGGGAATTCAGGTGCCATGCTGATAATGAAATTTTTCCCTTGTAACTTATAATGGTCTTTAACCATACGTAAAGCAGCAGGAATAACTTTCTGATTGTTACCAGCAGTGATAGCTTTTTGCTCCAGATCGATATCTAAACCGTCAAAGCCAAACTTATCGCTAAGTTGTTTAATACGCTCAGCCAGTGCAACTTCATCACCATTATGCATGACAATGTCAGCATCTGCGCCACCGAGAGAAATAAGAACTTTACGACCTTGACTATGTAACGTGTCAATTTGTTGACGGAATTCAATATCAGTATATTTATAAGGACGAAAGTCTGGAATATGATCGTTGCTACCGTCAATTACTTTCATAAACGCAACAACAATTACATTGTAATTTAGTGGAATGCTGGTCAAATCCATTTCCTTGAATCGACCGCCTTTATATCCACTGCCCGACTCTGTTGGCCAGTTATGCCAAAATCCCATAACGATATTGTCTTTCATTGAAACCCCTTATTAAAATTTTATTTGTTATGACTCGTAATGTTTGAGTTATATAAGTATCTATAATTCTCGAGATGGATTATTTATTAGTAATGATTTCTCTACAACACTGATTATTTTATTTCACGAAATAAATAAATTGACTTGATGCAACTAGAAACGCCAAATACCGGCAAATGTTCGTTATACCGCTACCCTATCGGGCCGTTTAGTCAAAGAAGAAAAACTGCGATATGCAGTGAAATAACGGCAAATAAAGTCTTTCGACCATCGGATAGAATCGGACTATGCACCTATCAAAAAATGAGTGGGAGCGACGAGTGGTTTTAAATGCCCTGAACGGGCACGGTCAACACTCCAGAGATTTGAAAAGAAAGGTGAATTTGATGTTTTTTATGTCGTGATGAATCTGATTTTTGGGTATCGGACAGGACTGTATTTTTATTAATCGTCTCTTTAATATTGAGACGATTCTAGTCTGATTATCCCCCTATCTATCAGTAAAAACACTGACTCTCATTATTTGCAATAAGCATCTAATTGGATTTTTTTAACTTCAGTTACATCTATCTTTAAGATTAACAATGAAATCAGATATTATTAATTTCAAAGATGGACATTTTACTTTGGCGCTACTTAGATATATCGTCTGTCTAAGATCAAGCTCTTTCAACTCAAATTCTATCGAGTTTTGATTGATGGACTTCGAAAAGTTGCTGATGTTGGGAAGTACCGAGACTGCTAACCCAGTTGATACCATCTCAACCAGGTAATGAAAATCATCAATAAACATTACTTCTTTAACTCCATGTTTTTTTATTACTTCATTTTTTAATTCATGAAAAACACTAACATCACTGAATCTGGGGTTAAGCACCATTAAATTAGATTCTTTACCAACCTTTTTGATTAGACTAAATTTAATTTCAAGTAAATCAGTGTTATTCCAGTTCTCGTTCTCGTCACTAATGGTTCTTCTAATGCTCAAATCTACCGGACTAGATAGTGTATTAGAAAAATTCACTTTTACACTTATATCAAGTGCCATGAAATAGCACCTAATCATGTCAACTAGAAAGAACAGTTCTTTATCAAGATAGATATTTATACTCTTACTCTTGCTTGATATCTTGCTTTCTATTTCGCATAGTCCGTGATAATGACTTGATAAGTCTTTATATAACATAAAAGCATCACGTGACATTTCCATAGATCCATTTTTATATTTAAAGAGCTTTATTTCTAATCGATCCTCCATTTTTTTTAGCATGAAAGATACAGCCGGAGGGCTTAAATTCAGACGTTCCGCTGCTACCTTTATTGACTTTTCTTCAGCAACAGATATGAACGATTTTAGTTCTCGTGATAAAAACATGCAGGCCTCGTATTTTTGTTATATAAGTTTCGCTATTAACATAGCAGTAGTATATGAAGTGCGCATTATATTATTGTAACTGATGGTTAACATAATCTAATGATTTTATTTACCTTCCGTTATCCTGCTCGAGATCTTGATGGTTAGCCATTTGGTTCTATTGCCTTCGCGTAGGTAAGCTAGTAAAAATTCCCCCCAGCATGTTTATGCTGGCTAAATACTTTCCTCTATAACAGTACCTGACGAATAACTCATCGGTGAGACTTGGAGTGGCCTACAATAACGCCACGCTTTGCCTCACCTCTTCTAGATTAATTACGCTAGCTGAGGGTATAAGCGTGATAACAACTAACACTCTGAGCAAAAACATCTGTGGGGATAACGCAGGTGACGGGAGGTGTTTCGGGCCAGAGATATAAATGGGTGAAATTACATAAATAAAATAGCATATTTCCTGCCCAAGCCTTAATGCGACAGAGCCTTGAAAACCGCCTAATACTTAAGACTTACCAGTCGTAGAAGTCATTGACGTAGCCCACCTATGGCGGGAGCTAAAACGCGGTTAAATGGTAATAAACTCGCCATATATATTATATGTAGCGAGTTTATTAGTTACATATTATTTTATCATAGCCACACCGCTGCTACTTTGAGTTATACTATTGATGACAAGCTCAAAACGATAGCCTGCCTTTTTAACCAGTTTCCAGCCAGCAGGGAAAGTTTCAGAATAAGTAACGGCTTTAAGTTCCTCCATTGAAGCATCATACATGAAGTATGCAGCGCCGATTTCCAGTGGAATCTTGTTTTTGTCGAAAAGAATAATTGATGTTACATACATTCTGCCATCATTCGGAATAAGGCCAATAATATCATAATCACCATTAGTAGGGATATTTACCGGGTTTTCAATTGTATATGTCTGAATGAAAACATAGTCAAGATTACTGTTTGCTGATTTGTTGGTTAACTTCATTGCCAGAAGTTCCGTATTTTTTGGCGCAGTTACAAATTTCGACAATCCTTTAATATCACTGATATCTGGTTGTGATGTAGTCCACACCTTATAGATTTGCTCAGGTTGGGAATCATGATAATGTCTCCAGCCGTGAACTATGCTTAATTCCGCAATGTCAACAGACAGAAATTTATCATTGAGTTCCTGAGGTAAATTGTAGACAATCTCTCGCTCCTTGTAATTGTGAGGTTTGCCATTAAAGTTTTTCTGTTGGAAAAATATAGCACCGGTTGCATTTTTATTTACTTCGCTCATACATTACTCCTTTTTTAGTTGATAGAAACTGCATAGTCGCAAGATATAACCCATTAGGATTGAATAAATCACGTATGACCATCACGCGCCCATGTTATTAATATCTGATGGAATTTTAATTCATTTACTTAATATTTATATTCTTTCGCCACTTTATAATTTCATCTATTTGATTAGCGCATATATCTAAAGCAAGCCTTTGCTGTTTAGCTAATATTGCAACATCCCTCCATGTATTACCTACTAACTTAGGTTTTTCACACGGCATAAGTAATATGTCTGCCGGATATTTATAAATAAACCTTGGTGCTTTCCTTTCATAGTCATTACTGCAAGATGTTAAAAACATTATCAGGAATAGCATTGTTAGCACATTTATCAGGGGATAAAGCATGCTGAAGTTGTGTCGTTTCTGCATCGACTTTCTTCTTTAGTTGCTGATCAAGTAATAAGTAGCGTTCCGTTATAACCCAATTTTCAGACTCATTAAGCTTAAAAGTATTGATTGCGTCTTCAAGTTGTTCATTTTTATCTTGTACTATTGCCAGTGCTACTTTTTGCTTTTCATTCTGATTAAAAAGGCTACTTATCTTAAATAGGAGTAAAACAACAAAACCTCCTAGTAAAATCACGGTCATGATCTGTATTTTAATAATGCTCCAGTTCATACCGGATACTCTTTAAACGGGAGTTGGAAGTGTGGGCCATCTTTTAATGATTTCCAATCTCCTCCCCATTCAATAGGGATCTTCAATTCTTTAGCGGCTGATTTCACTGTGTTAGCAAGTTGTTCATAATATTGCCACTCCCAACTGATTTTCTCATCAACATAAGCGACAATATCAATGGCGTGACCAGAGAGATGTCGACTATTCAAGGTCTTACTTGCGCCGCTAGCAAATAACTCCTTTTGTCTTGAAATAGTACGTAGACCCTCGAGAATACCAAAATCTATGGTGCTAATTTTGAGGGCGTAACGTACGATTTTAATCAAGTCTGGATGGACATTTATTAATCTTTGCTCACTTTTTTCACTAAATTTGAAATTATTTATCATCCTTTTTACCTATATTATTTTTTATGTTTCTTTCTTCAATTCGCCATCGAACTAATATTGATATGTAATCAGTCCCCATATAACCGATAGCGACACTTGAAATGTATGAAAGGTCTGTGGTTACACCCATGAACACAAGTAGGTCACGAACTGAAAAAGCGATAAATGAACATATTAATGCATCAAAGAAACATAGCTTAAATGGTTTGCCATTATATCTCCCACGTAACAATGCAATTATCCCAGCGATTGCTCCATAGCCCATATCTTTAAGATTTGGCAATGATAAATAGAGTGATTGTGACATTAAATTTAGACTAGTATTCATTTGTATTATCTACATTTAAAATTATAAAATTATATTGATTAAATTAGAGTGAGTTCATTAATATCGACTAATTAAAGCTGAATGTTCGATTGTATATTTAGAGCTTACTTTACCTTAATACCCCCCTTGATATACATCTGTAGTCTCATCAGTTCCTGGTACCGTTTTGTATATCCACCATTCCTCACCCCAATTATCGTATTTCCAATATTATGCGGTCAGAAGTGGTGTAAGTTACCTATTTTTACTCTGGATAACTCTGGTTAGATACTATGTAAATAGAGTTTTGCGCAGTCGCATAATAGGGTTGGCTATATAAAAATTTAGATAACCCAATGAATAAATATAAAGTTGATAAAAGCCATCATGCATCTATATTAATCCCCTCTAATGGAAGTAATTATATTTAAAAATAAAAACACAACAAGTAAAATAATTTTACTAAACGATTATAGTTTACTTACTATTCGTACGAGTATGGTTACATATACTTTTGGTATTGTTGCAAATAAAGCCACTGTTGCAAATCCCCGCTTACTGTTCAACCACACTCATACCACAAAAAACCGCCTAACGCGGATAACGTAAGGCGTCGACAAAGAGAGAAAATGCGGTGGTATGCTGCCTGCGGCTGGGGTAATAAAGGTAGTAGCCGGGGAATGGCTCACACCACTCTGCCAAAACTCTTATTAAGTTGCCGCTGGCAATCTCCGCTTTTACTGAATCTTCTGGCACCATAACCAGGCCAAAACCGATAACTGCGGCATCAATGCGCTGACGTAAACTATTGAAAGTTAACTGTCCGTCAACCCGGACTTTTAACTCGCGCCCTTCTTTTTCAAACTCCCAAGCATACAGGCCACCCATTGTTGGTAGGCGCATATTGATACAGCGATGATTTTGTAGCTCGGCTGGAGTGATAGGAGTGCCGTATTTCGCCAGATATGACGGCGAGCCGACCACGGCCATACTCATATCTGGCCCAATCCGCACCGCGACCATATCCTTTGCTACTTGTTCTCCCAGCCGGATCCCCGCGTCAAAACGGCCTGCAACAATGTCAGTTAAGGTATTGTCGACGTTGATTTCTACTTTGATATCAGCGTATGCGGTGAGGAAGGATTTCAGTACCGGCCAGAGCACAGAGTCAACAGCATGCTCGCCCGCAGTGATGCGAATATTCCCCGCAGGGCGCGCCCGCATCTCACTTAGCGCATTCAGCTCACTCTCAATTTCTGCCAAAAGTGGCGCGAGGCTATTTGCCAGTCTTTCACCGGCTTCAGTCGGTGCCACACTGCGAGTAGTGCGGGTCAGTAAGCGCAACTCAAGCCGCTCCTCCAGCCCTCGGATGGCATGGCTTAGCGCTGATTGGGAAACACCCAATTTTGCGGCGGCTTTGGTAAAGCTGCGTTCTCTGGCAACCATGAGAAATGACATTAAATCGTTAAAATTCTCTTTTAACATTTTGCTTCCCGCCTGTTAGCACTGAGGTTGTCGAGTTTAACTCAATTTATGAGTTTAATTCATATACACATGCGCATTTCCCCCTCTAATGCTCTGCACAAGCATTTGCTACCTTAATGCAACTGATATTCACCTGGTGAGTGTCTTGTGGCGGTAAACAATGACCAGCAGGAGCAAAGACAATGCAAAAACGCATACTCGGTCGCAGTAATCTTGAAGTGTCAGCAATAGGCTTGGGCTGCATGGGCATGAGTTTTGGTTATGGGCCAGCAACTGATAAACAGGAAATGATTTCATTACTGCGCAAAGCTGTGGATCTCGGCGTGACATTTTTTGATACCGCAGAAGTTTATGGGCCATACACCAATGAAGAATTGTTGGGTGAAGCGCTGGCCCCTTTGCGCGAGAAAGTGGTGATTGCCACTAAATTTGGTTTTCAGACTGACCCGAACGGTGGGCCAAAATGGGTGGGGTTAAATAGCCGGCCTGAGCATATCAAGAAGGTTGCGGAGGCTTCTCTCAAGCGCCTAAAAACAGATGTTATTGATCTGTTTTATCAACATCGTGTTGATCCTAATGTGCCTATCGAAGATGTGGCTGGTGCGGTACAAGATTTAATTAAAGAAGGAAAAGTTAAGCATTTTGGTTTGTCAGAAGCAGGGGCGGCAACCATTCGCCGTGCTCACGCGGTTCAGCCGGTCACCGCGCTACAGAGTGAATATTCGTTGTGGTGGCGGAAACCGGAGCAGGAAATTATCCCCACACTAGAGGAGTTGGGGATTGGTTTGGTGCCCTATAGCCCGCTGGGTAAAGGTTATCTGACCGGTAAAATGACGGAATCAACTGAGTTTGCCAGTGATGATTTTCGCCGTAGCTTACCGCGCTTCACTCCAGAAGCACTAAAAGCCAACCAGGTATTGATTAGCTTGATTCAGGACGTGGCACAGCAAAAAGGCGCGACACCCGCACAAGTCGCTTTAGCTTGGTTGTTGGCGAAAAAACCGTGGATTGTGCCAATTCCTGGGACCCGTAAGGTTAATCGGCTGGAAGAGAATATCGGCGCTGCCAACCTTGAGTTGACTGCCGCGGATCTTCAGCAAATTGATAGTGTTGCAGCGAAAGTCACCTTGGTCGGTGACCGCTATCCCGAGGCGCTGGAAAGACTGACCGGTCTTTAGGCTATCACCCGAACACTATCAGAAATAACGATGAAATGACTCTTAGCATCTACAGTTATGTAGTCCGTGTTAAATTCGGCGGTTTTCGTCGATATGGAGGACAAAATGAAAATTACGCAAAGCGGCTCGCAAGCATCTCAACCTGGTTCCGCACATTATTTTACCGGCCAGGTACGTATCGATGCTCCTTTTCAGGCCACCCCGCCGGCCCGTGTGGGCGGCGCTTTGGTCACATTCGAGCCCGGCGCACGTACCGTCTGGCATACTCATCCACTGGGCCAAACGTTGATTATCACCCAAGGCCGTGGCTGGATTCAGGAGTGGGGCAGTGAGGTTAAAGAGATGAATCAGGGTGATATCGTTTGGATACCTGAGGGAGTCAAGCATTGGCATGGCGCCACGCCAGACACCGCGCTGACCCACATTGCTATCGCCGAATCCCTCGATGGCAGCCCAGTTGAGTGGCTGGAAAAAGTTAGCGACGAACAATATCGGAAATAACCTCGGAGGGAATATGACTCAAGGTATTGAAAATAAAGTCGTAGTTATCGTTGGGGCCAGCAGTGGCTTGGGTGAGGCTTTGGCGCGCCGCCTGACAAAAGATGGCGCAAAAGTGGTGCTGGGTGCCCGCCGTATTCATCGGCTGGAAGCATTGGCCGACGAGCTTTCATTGAACAAAGCTGCGGTTGTCAAAACTGATGTGACGCACCCTGATCAGGTTCAGGCATTGGTGGACACCGCAGTTAGGCTTTATGGCCGCATTGATGTCATGGTGAATAATGCCGGGTTAATGCCGCACTCACTGTTGGAGCGGCGTAAGATTGATGACTGGAATGCAATGATTGATGTGAATCTCAAAGGGGTGCTTTACGGCATCGCCGCCGCATTGTCTTATATGAAAGAGCAGGAAAGCGGGCATATCATCAATACCTCCTCAGTGGCGGGCCATAAAGTCAGGCCGGGCAGTGCGGTGTATGCGGCGACCAAAACGGCGGTTCGCGTGATTTCTGAGGGGCTACGTCAGGAAGTGAAGCCGTACAATATTCGTACTACGGTTATTTCTCCCGGTGCAGTGAGTAGCGAGTTGGTGGATAGCATCACTGAAGCTGATGTCGCGGTGGGCATTAAGCAATTTTATGATGAAGTGGCTATTTCCGCTGATGCTTTCGCCAGTATTGTCGCCTTTGCTATTGCTCAGCCGGAGGATGTTGATATTAATGAAGTATTATTCCGTCCGACGAAACAAGAACTTTGATGAACACTGTGCCTATCTTTTAAATGCTCATAATACCGGAGATACACCATGACAATGAAAGTACTCGGTTATGCTGCCACGTCAGCAAAAGTTCCTCTCGCCCCCTTCGAGTTTACCCGCCGCGACCCGCGCCCAGATGATGTGGTCATGGAGGTGCTTTATTGCGGGGTTTGCCATTCAGATTTACACCAAGCACGAAATGACTGGGGGTTTAGCACCTACCCTATTGTTCCCGGTCATGAAGTGGTTGGCCGTGTTACGGCGGTAGGTAAGGATGTCACCAAGTTCAAAGTGGGAGATTTTGCCGGCATTGGCTGTATGGTGGATTCCTGTCGTCACTGCCAGCCCTGCCAACAGGGGTTGGAGCAGTATTGCGAAGAGGGCAATGTGCAAACCTACAATGGTGTTGACCGCCATGACCACACTTCAACTTATGGTGGTTACTCGCAAGTTATTATTGCCTCGCAAGATTTTGTGCTAAAAATGCCGGCGGGATTGGACCTGAAAGCTGCTGCACCACTGCTGTGCGCGGGCATCACCACCTGGTCACCACTGCGCCACTGGAATGTGGCCAAAGGCAGTAAAGTCGCCGTTGTTGGCTTGGGTGGCCTTGGCCATATGGCATTGAAACTGGCCAATGCGCTGGGGGCTGAAGTCACACTGTTTACCCGCTCGCCCAGTAAGGAGGCTGATGCTCGTCGTTTGGGTGCGCATCATATTGTTTTATCTACCGATGATGCACAAATGGCGGCGGTCAAAGGGCAGTTCGATTTGATTATTGACACTGTGCCTTATGTGCATGATATCAACCCGTATATGCCAACATTGAATGTTAATGGCACCTTGGTGTTTGTCGGTTATCTTGGAGATCTTAGCCCGATGATCAATACCATGCCGCTCATTCTGGCGCGGCGCTCAGTGGCGGGCTCATGCATTGGCGGTATTGCAGAGACCCAGGAAATGCTGGATTTCTGTGCTAAACACGGCATTGCCGCTGATGTCGAGATGATTAATATTCAGGACATTAATCATGCTTACGAACGTATGCTGAAAAGTGATGTGAAATACCGCTTTGTGATTGATATGGCGTCATTAAAGCCGTAACAGAGACATGACTAATAGATGTGGCTGTGAGTCTGACATGTAAAAAGTGACCGGGCGAATACCCGGTCATTCCGGTAAATCGATAAGCAATGCCCGCAGTGGCGTTTCTGCTGTAATCACTAAATGCTGTTCTTCCTGGACAAAAGCCCCGTCGCCACAGGTTAAGCGCTGAGCTTCACTCACTTGTGGGCCAGCCACTGCTACTGTCCCGTGAATGGATTGCAAGTAAGCTCTGGGGCCATGTAAATCAATGGTATGTTGTTCACCCGCCGCTAAATCCAAATGATGAATCCATACTTGCTGGCGCAACTTCAGGCTACCTTGCTCACCATCGGGGGACGCCAATAATCTTAATGGTTGGGTGCACAGTGACATCCGCTGTGCCGGCTGACTTTCTTGTTCGGGGCAAGCATTGAGCCAGAGCTGAAGGCGGGTTAAGGGTTTATCCGGGCTCAGATTATGCTCACTATAACTGACACCGGGCTGGGTAGAAAATAGCAGCACGTCGCCAGTTTTGCCGCGAACATGATTACCCAAGCTATCGCGATATTCGGCTTCGCCTTGTAAAATCAGGTTGAGAATATCAACCCGTGGATAGGTGCGCGGCTGGAATGATGCCCTTGGGGCTAACACTTCCTGATTCAACACGCGCAGTGACGCGTAACCTAACAATTTCGGGTCAAAATAGTGGCCGAATGAGAAAGTATACCGCGCCTGAAGCCAACCAAAGTCAGCTTGCCCGCACTGTTTTGCTGTTCTGCATGTGATCATGATTGCTCCTGTTGCCCGTCATTTTGCCAGTTGCAGATGTGTTGGCTGCACTCAAATACCCATGACGTTGGCATAATTTGTCGACATTAATCTGTAAACAAATGGTAAGCGTCTGGACGCCAGATTGTTAGCCAGTTAATCTGGTCACTATATTCAAATTTCCTGATTGAGAAAATGATGGGCAAAGATCGGGCGCTAACGTTAGAAGCATTGAGAGTGATGGATGCCATTGACCGCCGTGGCAGTTTTGCGGCGGCGGCTGATGAATTGGGGCGGGTGCCCTCGGCGTTAAGCTACACCATGCAAAAGCTTGAAGAAGAGCTGGATGTGGTGTTGTTCGACCGTTCCGGGCATCGCACCAAGTTTACCAATGTGGGCCGGATGCTCTTGGATCGCGGGCGGGTGCTGCTGGAAGCCGCCGATAAATTGACGACTGATGCTGAGGCATTGGCGCGTGGTTGGGAAACCCATATCACCATCGTCAGTGAGGCATTATCCCCAGCATGGAAACTGTTCCCGTTGGTTGACCGGTTGGCGCTGAAAGCCAATACCCAAGTGTCTATATTCACTGAGGTTTTAGCCGGAGCTTGGGAAAGACTGGAGCAAGGGCGGGCCGATATCGTGATTGCGCCTGATATGCATTTTCGTGCGTCTTCGGAAATTAACAGCCGCAAGCTGTACAAAGTGACCAGCGTCTATGTGGCCAGCCCGGACCACCCAATTCATCAGGAGCCCGAGCCGCTCTCAGAACTGACGCGGGTGAAATACCGGGGGGTGGCTGTGGCGGATACTGCCCGAGAACGGCCGGTATTAACCGTACAATTGCTGGATAAACAGCAGCGGCTAACGGTCAGTACCATCGAAGATAAGCGGCGGGCATTATTAGCCGGTTTAGGGGTGGCGACCATGCCGTATGACATGGTCGAAAAAGATATCGAAGCCGGCCGTTTGCGGGTTGTCGGGCCAGAGTACAGCCGTGAGGCCGATATCATTATGGCGTGGCGGCGCGACAGTATGGGGGAGGCCAAGTCGTGGTGTCTGCGCGAGATCCCCAAACTGTTCGCGAATAGGTAAACGCCAGCTGTCAGTTAACCTGCTTGCTAAGCAAAACGGGCATCCCGACCATGTGGCTCCAGCAAGTTTTGCTGTGGGCCGATGGAAATAATCCCGTAAGGATTTATCGTGCTGTGGCTGCGGTAATAGTGGTTGCGGATATGGGCAAAATCCACAGTCCCGGCCACTCCCGGCATCTGATAAATATCGCGCAAGAAACCATATAAATTAAGGTAATCGCTGATCCGGTGTTTATCACATTTGAAATGTGTGACATACACGGGATCAAACCGCACCAATGTTGTCCATAAACGCAAATCTGCTTCGGTAAGCTGGTTGCCAGTCAGGTAGCGCTGTTTGCCCAGAATCTGCTCCAGTTTGGCCAGGGCATCAAATAAGGTGTTAACCGCTTCATCATAGGCAGCTTGCGTGGTGGCAAAACCGGCTTTATACACCCCATTATTGACCTGGTCGTAAACCCATCCATTGATATTATCAATATCACGGCGCAATGCGGTGGGGTAATAATCATCCGCCCTGGCACCCACGCTATCAAACGCACTATTGAACATACGAATGATGTCGGCTGATTCATTGCTAACAATAGTTTGCTGCTGCTTATCCCATAACACAGGGACGGTGACTCGCCCACTATAATGGGGGTCAGCGCGCAGGTAGAGTTGGTAAAGATAATCAAGGTGATACAGAGAATCGCCGGTGCTGGCTGGGAAATCATCGCCGAAGGTCCAGCCATTTTCTTGCATCAGCGGGTGTACCACAGAGACTGAAATCAGTGATTCCAGCCCCTTCAATGTGCGCATCAGTAAGGTTCGGTGTGCCCATGGGCAAGCTAGAGAAACATACAAATGATAACGTTGTGCTTCAGCTTTAAAACCCGCTTTGCCATGTGGGCCAGCTTGACCATCTGCAGTGACCCAGTGGCGAAACTGTGCAGTGCTGCGTTTGAAATGGCCGCCGGTAGATTGGGTGTCATACCAGACGTCTTGCCAGACGCCATCAACAAGTTGGCCCATTTTATCCCCCTCGATAAAAAACGCGCCCTCTCAAATGATTGGGCGCGGTTAATTAACATAGCAACTTCATATTCGCTGCTGCGCTTACCACTTCTTACCCAGCAGGCGGTCAATACTGAAACCACCAGGGCCGGCAACCGCTAATACAATGTAACCGCCAGCAATGGTCAGGTTTTTCATGAACATCAGTTGGTTAACGCCTTCTGCAAAGTTCGTGTGGAAAATCAATGCAGTCAGAAGAGTAAAGCCGGCAGTGAACAGCGCGGTAGTGCGGGTCAAGAAGCCAAACAGGATGGCCAGACCGCCGCCAAACTCTAACAGAATCGTCAGTGGCAGGAAGAACCCTGGGACACCCATTGCTTGCATATATTGTTGGGTACCGGCATAGGCATCACCCATTTTGCCGTAACCGGCAACAATAAACAGAATTGGCATCAGAATGCGTGCTACCAACAGACCAGTATCTTGTAATTTGTTCATCGACGACTTCTCCAAAAAGTGTTTTGTATTAATGCCTGATATCTGCTGGCGTTAATTATTAATCAAAAAGTTTATATATGATTGTTTGCCAATGTGTTTGTGCAAACGCCCTGACTTGATGAGAGAATGTTAGTCGAGAAGTTGATAAGTTGTTAGCAAGTAAAACTGTCGTTTTTCATCAAAAAAACTGAAGTGACAGAACATAAAAGCCTGCCTATGGCGAAAGTTAACAGCAGGCTGGGTGATGTTTATATGTTATCAAACATAAGATAATTGCGCTGTGGCAGTGCGGTAAAATCGGCGATTAACGTAAGAAAAAAGTATTGCGAAACAATTGGATAGTGCCCCATGCGCTGACCGCTCTTCGTGACCAGCGGATGAACTTGCTGGGGTGGCGGATGCCGTATAGTGCCACCAAGCTTGAACCTACCATCAAATATTTTCGCATACTGACGATTTTTGCCCAGCCACGGTCATAAGGTGCAGTCACTTCAATCCAATGCGCGGTGCTGTGCGCGAGATCCAGACGTTGTTGCTGGATCTCACGTAACAATGCAGCCTTTTCCTGTGCTAATTGACGGCGACTCAACGCTCTTTCTCCAATAATTCGCGGTCTGTTTCCAATTGCTTGCGCGTTGCGCCCAGCAGTGTGGAACGGCGCGCTTTGCTGAGTGTCCAGATAACACCGATTATCGCCAGCACTAATAGCGCCGCGGTAGTCGACCCCAACGCGATTAAACGATAGGCAGGATCAATAGCCCATATCACTAACACCAGTAGACTCATCAAACCGAAAGCGGTAAACAGCAGAGTGACCCCCGCCATCAACAACAACTGAATCAGTGTTGCTTTTTCCTCTTCCAGCTCAATAGCGACCAGCCGAACACGGGTTTCAACCATGCCAACCACGATGGTGACGATGCGATGGACGGTATCGAGGACCCCTTTACCGGGGCCCTGAGTTTGAGGAATTTCAGCCATAATCAGCGGCGAGACAGCAGAACGCCTAACACCACGCCGACTGCGGCACCGATACCCACGCCATGCCAAGGTTTGTCATGGACATAGTGGTCAGCTTTATCAGCAATTTCTTTGGTTTGGGCAGCAATTCTATCGCTAGTTTCGCTCAACCGTTCACGAGTATCTTTCAGCGCGCTTTCCGCCTTGGCCCGTAGCTTATCTAACTCAGCTTTCGGCTTATCGGTCGAAGATTGCAGCACTTCTTCCAAAGTATCCGCAAGTGACTTAAGTTCAGCGCGTAAATGTTCAGAGGTTTTATCTTGTGGCATGTAATAGCTCCTTAACATAACTGAGGTGAATACTTAATCTAGTGAATTTTTAGGGAAGTTGATAGGTTAATCATCCTAATAATTCCCCAATAGCCCACTATGTTGGTGTGTAAACTCGGGGTTGCTACTTCTGTGCTTGAGCTTGCTTTAACTCAGCTTGAGCTTCTGCTAACTTTTTCTGTTTGTTAGCAATTTTGCTGGCATCACCTTTTTGCTGGGCTTCTTTGAGTTCTTGTTTACGCTCAGCAACTTTGCGCTGCTTTTCATTAATTTTTTTCTGCCGCTCGGCTTTCAGACTTTCAACAGTACAATTGCTTTTAACTTCTTTCAAGGCCGTTTCCAGACCGGCGGCGCGGCGCGTGTTGCCATGCTGTTTGGCATAATCAATCTGCTGTTGAATTTCATTGGCTTTGGTGTCGCATTCATTTGTTTGGGCGGCACTGCAAAATGCAATCATTGGTAATATCAGCAGAAGAGCGGCTCGTAGCGAAAAAACGGTACGTAACAACATGGTATTGCTTCCTTTTACAGCATGAATCGGGGGTGAAATAGGTCGCTATGAATGACTAAGCATAGCGCTGAATTATATGATACCCAAGTTTACTTGGGGATTTTTTATAGATTAATCAGATATCAGCAGAATAAATGGGTAATAACACAGGCCAAACGACGGGGAGATACCCCCCCCCGTGGTGCCGATTACCCTACATTTTGCAGGTCATTTCTAAAGGCGGGCAATAAGCGCTGACGTTTCTTCGACTCACTGGAGACAATGACATAACCGCTTGGCAAGATATCCTGCAAAGCTTTGATGGCTTCTTGTTGCTGCTCCGCAGACTCAAGGCTAACCACCAGACTGCCACTCTCAGGGGTGATACTTTTGATCCGAATGCCGCGCTGATCAAGATGTTGATACAGAGAAAATCCATCTGGCAATGATAATCCCTGCTGATTAGGGCGGATTTTTAATGCACTTTCTGTACGCATAATGATGGGAGTAAATAGCAGCGCTACCAGCAACAAAAGGGTCACTGGTAGCATGAGATAGTGCCAAATTGGCCGGCCAAAACGGCCCCTGAGGTTAATCACTCTGACTTACCTTTATCATTGCTGTCATTCGCGGAAGCATTACTTTTCTTACGCCAAAGCACATATAAAGAACCAAACAGGCCAATCACCAAGAGGGCCAGAGGCAGCAACATCAGGAAGAACATCACTTCATCTTCGTATTTCAGGAATACCGGTGTTTTGCCAAAAGCAAAGCCCATTGTGGTTAGGATCAAGACCCACAGCAACCCACTCATCCAGTTAAAGAATTGAAAACGAGCATTATTTAGGCCAGAAAGGCCAGCGATTGTTGGCAATAAGGTGCGCACGAAGGCCAAGAAACGCCCGACCAATAAGGCGGATAATCCATGGCGGTGGAATAAGTTATGGGCCCGCTGGTGGTAATGGGCTGGCAGATGGGATAGCCACCCTTGCACCACTTTTGTATTGCCCAGCCATCGCCCCTGAATATAGCTGACCCAGCAACCAAGACTGGCTGCCGTGGTTAATACCACTAAAGTCACCGGGAAACTCATGGCTCCTTTGGCAATCAATACCCCGACCAAAATCAGCAAGCTGTCACCGGGTAAAAAGGCCGCCGGGAGTAAGCCATTTTCCAGAAAAAGTATCACAAATAGCAGGATGTAGATGGCCCAGACCAATGACGGGTTCGCCAGTGTCTCGTAGTCTTGCGCCCATAAAGCATGTAAGAGTTCTTTAATGATATCCATCTGGTATTCCTAAAACGTCATTGTTTGTTGTATGCATCGTTATGGATATAAACACGATTATAAAGATATCTGATGGCTTTTCGTGTTTTAGCGATAGTTTGACAAATGGACCAGAGCAAACCAACTCGCTGATATCTAGAGGTAAATTTACTTCTTGTGGCGATGCTCAGTATTACGACAACAGAGAAAGCATCACGCCATAAGGTGATAGGTAAGCATCCCGCTATATTGAGTATTACTCTCTTTCCAGCCTCCCACACGATTTTGCTGTGTTGATGCATAGAATATCCAATTGGAATACTTCAACAGGGGCAGTGATTGGCGTGGCTGTTTATAGATTTCATCCGCACGATAATGACGGGACATCGCCAGATGTGTGTCATGCCAGATGTTATTAGCGAATGATGGGCTGGCTGAACCGGCAAATTTAAGGGCACCCAACCGGTTTTTTATGGCGGTTTTTTTGGCCGGCATACCCATCAGACGCAACTGTGAATACAAGGCTTTCTTTTGCAGGCGCAGGTATGACGAAAATACATTGACGGATGGTGAGCTGCTGCTGACATAGTGGCAGTCAACCGCAGGTGACGCGATACCTGATGCGGGATGTGTGGACGATAGCAGGCTGCCGGAAGCCGAACCGACCCAGCCAGAGACTGCAATAAACAGAGCAAACAACCAGCGCATGTATTTGCGTTTCGCTCCCAAAGCACCCGAATAAAAAAGTGCTGCCACTTTAGCAAAATAGCGGGGTATGAAACAGGGAAATATAGGGACTAATTGAGTGTTTTTTAAGCAATAGTTTAAAAACAGGCCCGACACTGACATTTGCTGACAGAACTCGACATTTACTGACCACAAAGCAGCAAAAATTTGCCCCCCGCGCATTTAAAGCGCCGGGGTTAAGCGGCAGTGTTTGCAACTAAAACTACCCCAGGCTCTCACGGATGGCAGACGACAGCCGACCCAGTTACTTGAGTGACTCACTCGGTTGTTGCTTACCGGTTATGTTGACAGCCAGTTCTTTTGGGATATCAAGGTGAACCACCGGGTTTTCAGTAAATAGATAGCGGTCCACATTAAACTCGAAATCATCGGTAGTCGCGCGAAACAGCATCTGCTTGGTATTTTCCAAATGTTGCCACATGGCGAGCTTACTGGCGTAGGGATCTTTGCGCATCAGAGCTTCAAGGATCCGGTCGTGATCTTCGCACCAACTCTCGATAGATTTATCATCAATATGTTCATGCAGTTTGATCCAGTAAGGGTTATGTACCCGCTGGCTCCACATTTTTTCGACGATCGTCGCCATGGCGGTGTTTTGTGTCGCCAATGCCACTTGCACATGGAATTTCAAATCCCACTGCGAGTCACGAAAACGATCTTCTTGCCGCGCATGTTTTTGGATCTCGATTAATTGCACGATATCCTGCCGAGTCACTTGTGTGGCGGCAAATTCAGCAATATTACTTTCGATCAACTGACGCGCCTGTAACAGCTCAAAAGGGCCGGCGGTCGCAAATTCAATACCCTGGTTCGGCATGACTAAATGCTTTTGTTGATTCGACATCACGTGGATGCCAGAGCCTTTGCGCACTTCGACATAGCCTTCCACTTCCAACATGATAATCGCTTCACGAACCACGGTGCGGCTGACATTCATTTCTTCGGAAATGTAGCGTTCTGCGGGCAATTTATCACCCACCGGATAAACACCGGCTTCGATGCGCTGCTTTAACTCTGCGGCTAACTGCTGGTACAACCGTCTGGTTTCTGTGAATTCCATGATTAAGGCTCTTGGATCAATTGAGGCCACAAATCTTGCGGCTCATTTTGTCTGGAAGGCATGATATCCCGTAGGAGATACAATTGGACTTGTTATACCACTTATCCCTACTGGGTTCTAGTTATTGCTATCACAGTTATGATGGAAAATGTGCGGTAAATAGGGGCCGGAGGGGGATAAAAAAAGCCCGGCCATGTTTGACCGGGCTTTTAGCGTCTATAGCTTAATCATGGTAACTTGAGTTAGTTCTGTCCGGCTGGCGATTGGTGTACCGGATCGACCGCGGGCTCAGCTGCCGGGCGGTTTTGCAGTACCGTCCAGATAACAATTACCGCCAACACATCAAATACGGCCAGTGCAGCAAACAGTGGGCTGAAGCCCATGGTATCGGCCAGGGCACCCACGACCAGAGCAAACAAGGTACTGGCAGTCCAGGCCGCCATACCCGTCAAGCCGTTGGCGGTGGCGACTTCATTACGGCCAAAGACGTCAGAAGATAGCGTAATCAGTGCTCCAGACAGTGATTGGTGCGCAAAGCCCCCCACACACAATAGGGCAATCGCCGCGTAAGGGCTGGTGAACAGGCCGATGGTGCCCGGCCCAATCATTAATAAGCCACCCATTGTCACGACTAGTTTGCGAGAAACAATCAGGTTAACTTTGAAGTATTTCTGGAACAACGGCGGCAGGTAACCACCGAGAATGCAGCCCAAGTCGGCAAATAGCATTGGCATCCAGGCAAACATCGCAATTTCTTTCAGATTAAAGCCATAAGCTTTGAACATGAACAGTGGGATCCACGCATTGAATGTCCCCCAAGCCGGTTCCGCCAAGAAACGCGGGATTGCAATACCCCAGAACTGGCGATTACGGATAATCTGCATGGCAGACATCTTTTTGGAGTTAGCAGTAGAATGCTGTGCTTCCTGGCCACTGAGGATGTACTCACGTTCTTCATCAGATAGTTTTTTCTGATCTTTCGGGTGTTTGTACAGGATTAACCAAGCAATGG
The DNA here is from genome assembly GCF_004124235.1 of Yersinia hibernica. Taxonomy (NCBI): domain Bacteria; kingdom Pseudomonadati; phylum Pseudomonadota; class Gammaproteobacteria; order Enterobacterales; family Yersiniaceae; genus Yersinia; species Yersinia hibernica. Next base: position 4,165,356 of record NZ_CP032487.1, on the reverse strand, counting down.
CCCAAATCAGGCTGAGCAGACCGGTGATAATAAAGGCCATCTGCCAACTATGCATCACGATAGCCCAGACCACTAATGGTGGAGCTATCATGCCGCCAATGGAAGAACCCACGTTGAAATAGCCTACAGCAATGGAACGTTCTTTTGCCGGGAACCATTCACTGGTGGCTTTCAGACCGGCAGGGATCATCGCCGCCTCGGCGGCACCGACCGCACCACGTGCAATGGCTAAGCCGCCCCAGCTGCTGGCCAATGCAGTGCTCATACAGAATATGGCCCACATCACGGCAAACATGGCATAGCCTACTTTGGTGCCCATCACATCCAGAATATAACCGGCTACCGGTTGCATCAGGGTATAAGCGGCTGAATAAGCAGCGATAATATAAGAGTATTGCTGAGTCGTGATATGTAACTGCTCTTGCAACGTCGGTGCGGCAACGGCAATCGCGTTACGTGTTAGGTAACCTAATATGGTACCAACGGTAACCAAAGCGATCATGTACCAGCGTAAGCCTTTAATTTTACGCATCATTTATAACTTTCTCCCAGTCTTAGATTACTGCCATGAAACGCCGCCTGTCGTGACGTTTCATGACGCAATTTGGTCCAATCCGGCATCGCTGTGCATGCGGTGGTACCTGGTGTGCTGTTGATAGCTTCAACTATTTTGGGGATCCCTCCCTATTTGAGACCGCAGTGCTGGTACGGAGCTCATTCTTCTGTATTCCCATTAAGGCCAAATCAGTGCATTTGTTTGAACATTGCGAATGAGATGACTGATGGCGACGCAACAATAACTTGTCATACAGATTTAAAAGTTGAGTGATATCACAAAAACCACTTTTCAATTAGGGAATAATAGAACTCAGCAGGCTTAGTGCCGCAAGGGACTAAATGGACTATAAATGTTGAGTATTTGTTCTTTTTGTTAGGTTTTTGCGATCTCTATCTATAAAAAAGTACTGGACGATAGATGAAATTGGTGTGATAACTTCGCGATAACAGAAAGCAGTACTCTAAGATGTACTCAAGTGAGGAACCTAATATGGCGCAGTTTTTGACCGAAGACTTTTTGCTCGACACTGAATTTGCCCGTCGTCTGTATCATGACTATGCAAAAGATCAACCGATCTATGATTATCACTGCCATTTACCGCCAGAACAGATTGCAGAAAACTACCGCTTTAAAAATCTGTATGACATCTGGTTGAAAGGTGACCATTATAAATGGCGCGCTATGCGCACTAATGGGGTGGCAGAACGTTTCTGTACTGGCGATGCAAGTGACCGCGAGAAGTTTGATGCTTGGGCTGCAACGGTTCCTCATACTATCGGTAACCCACTATATCACTGGACTCATCTTGAGTTACGCCGCCCATTTGGTATTACAGGTAAGTTATTGTCCCCAGCCACGGCAGATGAAATCTGGCAGTGCGGTAATGAGTTACTGGCGCAGGACAGTTTCTCTGCGCGCGGAATCATGCAGCAGATGAATGTTAAAATGGTCGGTACCACTGATGACCCGATTGATGATCTGCGCCACCATAAAGCCATTGCTGCTGATGGCAGCTTTAATATCAAAGTGTTGCCAAGCTGGCGGCCGGATAAAGCTTTCAATATTGAAGCTGCGGGTTTCAACGACTACATGCAGCGTCTGGAAGCTGCCGCTGACACCGCTATTAGCCGGTTCGCCGATTTGTGTACTGCACTGAACAAACGTATGGACCACTTTGCCGCTCATGGTTGTAAAGTATCTGACCATGCGCTGGATGTTGTGGTGTACGGCGAGGCAGATGAGGCGACTCTGGATAGCATTCTTGCTCGTCGTCTGGCCGGTCATCAGCCAAGCGCTGAAGAGGCCGCACAATTCAAGACTGCCGTATTGCTGTTCCTGTCTGGTGAATATCACCGTCGTGAATGGGTGCAGCAGTATCACATCGGCGCACTGCGTAACAACAACAGCCGCATGTTCAATCTGGTCGGGCCAGATATTGGCTTTGATTCTATTAATGACCAGCCACTGGCGCAGCCTTTGTCTCGCTTGTTGGATGCGCAGGGCCTGCGTAATACCTTGCCAAAAACCATTCTCTACTGTCTGAACCCACGTGATAACGAAGTGATCGGCACCATGGTGGGTAACTTCCAGGGTGAGGGGGCGGCGGGGAAAATGCAGTTTGGTTCTGGCTGGTGGTTTAATGACCAGAAAGATGGCATGCAACGTCAAATGACCCAATTGGCGCAGCTTGGTTTGCTGAGCCGCTTTGTTGGCATGCTGACTGACAGCCGTAGCTTCTTGTCTTATACCCGCCATGAATACTTCCGCCGCATCCTGTGCCAAATGATTGGCCGTTGGGTCGAAGACGGTGAAGCTCCGGCGGATATTGAGCTGCTGGGTTCCATGGTGAAAAACATCTGCTTCGATAACGCCAAGCAATATTTTGCCATCGAGCTGTAATCGTTACAGCCAGAGATAACAACCATTTACGCGAAAAATAGGGCCAATTTTCTGGCCCTTATGACTATAACTTATTGATTATTTAGCGCCCGGCTACGCTGCGGAAGACAAGCTCTCCGCCCAGCGAGGACTGTCAGTAATGATAGCCCACGGCTATATGCGTTATGAGGTGAACCCTGATGCAAACTCTGAACCGTCGTGACTTTCCTGGCCGTAGCCACCCTGACAAAATTATTCAATTCGGTGAGGGTAACTTCCTGCGAGCCTTTGTTGACTGGCAGATTGATTTACTGAATGAACACACCGATTTGAATGCTGGGATCGTGGTAATCCGCCCGATCGACACTGATTTTCCACCGTCACTCAGCACGCAGGATGGCTTGTATACTGCGGTGATCCGCGGTCTGAATGAGCAGGGTGAGGCGGTGCGTGAGTCGCGATTGATTCGCTCGGTGAATCGGGAAATCAATATTTACCGTCAGTTTGATGAATATTTGGCGCTGGCGCGTGATCCTAATATCCGCTTTATGTTCTCAAACACCACCGAGGCCGGTATTGCCTGGAATGAAGCTGACCAATTCAGTGATGCGCCTCCAAGTTCTTTCCCCGCTAAATTGACGCGTTTGCTGTTTGAGCGCTTTGAGCATTTTGCGGGTGCGGCAGATAAAGGTTGGGTGCTGCTGCCGTGTGAACTGATTGATTATAATGGCGCAGCTTTGCGTGAGTTAGTGCTGCGTTATGCCAGTCATTGGCAACTGCCAGCGGCATTTACCCAATGGTTGACTGAAAATAACACTTTCTGCTCAACATTGGTTGACCGTATTGTTACCGGTTATCCACGTGATGAAGTGGCTGCGCTACAAGCTGAGCTGGGCTATCAAGACAGCTTCCTTGATACGGCAGAATATTTCTATCTGTTTGTTATTCAAGGGCCAAAAGAGTTGGCGCAAGAGCTTCGCCTCGATAAATTAGATCTGAATGTGCGCATCGTCGATGACATCAAGCCCTACAAAGAACGCAAAGTGGCCATTTTGAACGGCGCACACACTGCTTTGGTGCCAGTGGCTTATCTGTCTGGGTTGGACACGGTCGGCCAGACCATGGATGACGCGCAAATCAGCAGTTTTGTCGAAAAAACCATTACCGAAGAGATTGTTCCGGTCTTAGATTTACCCGAAGACGAGCTGTTGTCATTCTCTCAGGCGGTGCTGAGCCGCTTCCGTAACCCGTTTATTCAACATCAGTTATTGTCTATTGCTTTGAATGGCATGACAAAATTCCGCACCCGTATTTTGCCCCAATTGCTCACGTATCAGCAGCAGCAAGGTAAATTACCGCCACGTCTAACCTTTGCTCTGGCTGCTCTGATGGCCTTCTATCGTGGTGAGCGTGATGGCCAAACTTACCCGCTACAGGATGATGCTCACTGGTTAGAACGCTATGCAACCCTGTGGAATGGTGTAAAACACGGCGATATTGCACTGGCCGAGTTGGTGAACAGTGTGCTGTCTGATGCTAACCATTGGGGGCAGGATTTGACCGCCGTACCGCAACTGGCAAATCAAGTGACAGAACAACTGCAAACTATCATTGATCGCGGTATGAGAGCTGCAGTCGCGGCCTACAGCTAAGGTTTAACTATGCAAAGTATTATAAAAATTCACCCGTTAGATAATGTCGCGGTCGCACTGCAAGACTTAGCCGCTGATGACACGCTAGAAATTGGAGAGTTCAGCATCCAGCTGGCTCAACCCGTGGCTCGGGGTCATAAATTTGCCTTAACGGCCATTGAACCTGGGCAAATGATCGTTAAGTATGGTCTGCCGATCGGCCATGCTTTAACCCTGATCCAGCCGGGCGAACATATTCATTCGCAAAATGCTAAAACAAATCTCAGTGATCTGGATGAGTATCAATATCAGCCGGAGTTTAGCGACTTGCCGCCGCAAATGGCGGATCGCGCAGTCCAAATCTATCGTCGCGCCAATGGCGATGTCGGGATCCGCAATGAATTGTGGATCATTCCGACGGTCGGTTGCGTCAATGGGATTGCCCGCCAAATTCAGCAGCGTTTCCTGAAAGAGACACAAGATGCTGAAGGTATTGATGGCGTCTATCTGTTCAGCCACCCATTTGGCTGTTCACAACTGGGCCAGGATCATGAAAATACCCGCACCATGCTGCAAAACATGGTGCGCCACCCTAATGCTGGCGCGGTGCTGGTGATTGGGCTGGGATGTGAAAACAATCAGGTCGACGTTTTCCAAACCACGTTGGGCAAAGTTGATGAAGATCGCGTGCACTTTATGGTCTGTCAGCAGCAGGATGATGAAGTTGAAGCTGGTCTTGAGCATTTGCATGCTTTATATCAAGTGATGCGCAATGACCAGCGAGTGCCGGGCAAGTTGAGTGAGCTGAAGTTTGGTCTGGAATGTGGCGGTTCTGATGGGTTATCAGGGATTACCGCTAACCCGTTGCTGGGGCGTTTCTCCGACTATGTGATTGCCAATGGCGGAACATCCGTTCTGACCGAAGTGCCGGAAATGTTCGGCGCTGAGCGAATTCTGATGAGCCGCTGCCGCGATGAAGTGACCTTTGAAAAGACCGTCAGCATGGTCAATGACTTCAAACAGTACTTTATTGCCCATAATCAGCCGATTTATGAAAACCCATCACCGGGTAATAAAGCCGGTGGCATCACCACGCTGGAAGAAAAATCCTTGGGCTGCACCCAAAAAGCGGGTCAGAGCCAAGTGGTCGATGTGTTGAAATATGGCGAGCGCTTGCAGCGCCCTGGCCTAAATTTACTCAGTGCACCGGGTAATGACGCCGTCGCCACCAGTGCATTAGCCGGGGCGGGTTGCCATATGGTGCTGTTCAGTACCGGTCGTGGCACACCATACGGCGGTTTTGTGCCGACAGTGAAATTGGCCACCAACAGTGAACTGGCGGCGAAAAAGCCTCATTGGATTGATTTTGATGCCGGTAAACTGATCCACGGCACGCCAATGGATACATTGCTGACCGAGTTTGTTGATTTGATAGTCAATATTGCCAGCGGTAAACCGGCGCGCAATGAAGTGAATGACTTCCGCGAACTGGCAATCTTTAAAAGTGGTGTAACCTTGTAAATAATGTGTCTTTTGATTAATATGAAACGGTGTTTTATTTTTTATGGATAAGACGCTATAGCCAAAATAATTGGAGTCGCAGGTGATATTCTGCGGCTTCAAGGGTGTAGGCTAGTGCCGTTTGATTATTAATTTGTACGGTAATCGTACATCAGGATCCCCCCACCATGACTTTCTATTGGTTTGCTCAAGCCGTTGGTGTACTGGCATTTTTTGTCGGTATCACCATGTTTTTTAATCGTGATGAACGGCGTTTTAGACTCCAACTTTCCGCCTACAGCGCCATTATTGGCTGCCATTTTTTCCTGATGGGAGCCAGCGCCGCCGGCAGCAGTGCAATGCTCAATGCACTGCGTAATCTGGTGGCAGCCAAAACCCGCAGTAATATTGCGATGATAGTTTTTATCGCCCTGACACTGGCTTTTGGCCTATGGCGCATGCAACACGCAGTGGAAATATTGCCAATTTTCGGCACTGTTATCAGCACTTGGGCGATATTTCGCACCACTGGCCTGACAACCCGCTGTGTGATGTGGGTGTCCACAGTGTGCTGGGTTATTCATAATGTTTGGTTGGGGTCTATTGGGGGGTCATTGATTGAAGGCAGTTTCTTGCTGCTTAACGGTTTTAATATTATCCGTTTCCGCCGCCTGCAATTAAAAGGGATAGATCCCTTTAAGGTAGAAAAGAAAGCGGCAAAAGAAGAAGTTACCCTCTAAAAATGGGGGCCAGATAGCCCCCATCTCCTGTCGATTAAAAATCAGATACTTTTACGGTTTGCCAGCGGATCCGGATTCGCCAGTCTGGCATCGTCGGCCTGGCACGCGGCGGCGGTGAAGATAACGTCAGTTGAGGAGTTCAGTGCAGTTTCAGCTGAATCCTGCAAGACGCCAATGATGAAACCAACCGCCACCACTTGCATGGCGATTTCGTTTGGAATGCCAAACATGCCGCACGCCAGTGGAATCAGCAGCAATGAACCACCGGCGACACCCGATGCCCCGCAAGCACTGACCGCCGCAACCACACTCAACAACAGCGCGGTGGGTAAGTCCACCGTGATGCCTAAAGTATGAACTGCCGCCAAGGTCAGCACGGTGATAGTGATGGCCGCGCCGGCCATATTGATGGTGGCGCCCAAGGGGATAGAAACCGAGTAAGTATCTTCGTGCAAGTTCATCTTCTTGCACATCTCCATATTCACGGGAATATTTGCGGCTGAACTGCGGGTAAAGAACGCCGTAACGCCACTTTCCCGCAAGCAGGCAAATACCAGTGGATAAGGGTTTCTACGGATTTTCCAGTATACAATCAGTGGGTTGACTATCAATGCCACCACCAGCATACAACCAATCAATACGGCCAGCAGGTGCGCATAGCCCAGCAGCACCCCAAAGCCAGTTTCTGCCATGGTGGAGGCCACCAGACCAAAAATACCCAGTGGTGCAAAACGGATCACCACGCGGACTACCACGGTCACAGCATCAGACATATCATTAATCAATGCCTTAGTAGTATCAGCGGCATGGCGTAGCGCGATACCCAGGCCGATGGCCCAGGCCAGAATGCCGATATAATTTGCATTCAGCAGCGCATGGATTGGGTTGGCAATCACACTGTTTAGCAAGCCTTTCAGTACGTCAACAATGCCACCGGGCGGGGTGATATCCGCATTCTGAGTGGCCAACACCAATGTTGACGGGAACATAAAACTGACAGCAACAGCAATCAGTGCTGCTGAGAAAGTGCCTAATAGATATAAAAACAAAATAGGGCGAATATTGGTTTTTTGACCTTGTTTATGATTAGCAATGGAGGCCATAACCAGCATCAAAACCAACACCGGGGCGACAGCTTTTAAAGCGCCGACGAACAATGTCCCCAACAAACCCACCGCCAGTGCGGCCTGCGTGGAGATTAGCGCTAAAATAATCCCGGCAATCAAACCGACCAGAATCTGCTTAACCAAACTGCCGCGGATAATAAATCCGATAAAGCCAGACTGTGTCTTTTCCATAGTTTCCAGTGATACCTCTTCCCAAATCTTTAGTTAATTCACCTATGGGCCGGAACGTGGCCCAATGCTGAGTTTCCACACCTGTAACTTAATATTATTTGTAACTTGGTGTGTTTGCTTTGACAGTATAAGGGAATCTATTGAGCAGGAAAGAAACAATCAGCAAAATCCAATGTGGATCAAATTTGCATAACATTTCATTTACATTTGTGTGATGGCAATAACATTTGGCTGTTGGTGGCATTAGCGAGATAAATGCGGGGCATTAGCTGCCCCGAATAATATATTGTATCGTGATATTGATTATTTATCGGCAGTCTTATCTGCTGTTAAACGCTTGTCTGCTCGATGATTTACCCAAGCATTAATTAACAATGTCAGGGCCAGAATACCGGCTACCACACCTAATGAAATGCCAATAGGGATATGGAATAGGTCGATAATCATCATTTTCACACCGATAAACACCAAAATGACGGAGAGGCCGTATTTCAACATGGAGAAACGTTCAGCCACGTTTGCTAACAAGAAATACATCGCTCGCAAACCTAAAATCGCAAACAGGTTAGAGGTCAAGACAATAAAGGGATCGGTAGTGACAGCAAAAATCGCTGGGATGCTATCCACAGCAAAAATCACGTCGCTCAGTTCAACCAGAATTAATACCAATACCAGCGGTGTAGCATAGAGCAGGCCGTTTTTACGCACGGTAAAGCGGTCGCCATGCAGCTCGTCAGTCATGCGCAGATGATTGCGAATCCACCGCACCAGCGGCTTTTCGCCAATCGGCGTATTGTCTTCTTTCGCCAATGCCATCTTGATGCCGGTAAACAGTAGAAAAGCGCCAAACAGATATAGAATCCAGCTAAATTGCGATACCAACCAGCTTCCGGCAAAAATCATGATGGTACGCAGCACGATAGCACCCAGTACCCCGTAAATCAGGACTCGGCGCTGCAAATTGGCAGGAACAGCAAAATAGCTAAATAGCATCAGCCAAACGAAGACGTTATCGACGGCAAGTGCTTTTTCAATCAGATAGCCGGTCAGGAAAGCCAATGCTTGTTTATCGGCGATTTCTCGGCCCATTGTTTCGGCCAAATACCACCAGAATCCGGCGTTAAACAGCAAAGATAAGCCCACCCACACCAACGACCAACAAGCAGCCTGGCGCAGTGTCATAGTTTGTGAACCACGACGCCCCTGCAATAATAAGTCGATGGCGAGCATGATTGTCACAACAACGGCAAAACACCCCCACAATAAAGGTGTACCCACGGTATTCATCATTAGGAACCTCATAAAAACAAAAACGGCCAACGTCGGAAGACGCCAGCCGCTGTGTCTGAGCTGCAAGCAAACCTCGCCTTCCGGCAAGGTCTCACTTACAACTCTATTAATGTATTCCCATCATCATTCAAACTGCATAGGTGTTGGCTATTTGCATTCACCCCAATGACTTACTCATGTAAGTTTAGGGATTCACCACTCGCCGCCTTGCTGCAACTTGAATTTTTTTGGGTTATAGCAGCATCTAAACAGATGCTGGTACATTAATGAGGTTGCCCGGTAACCGGGTGCTTTCGCACCGTAATGACGGCAGACCGGCAATGAAGTTACTCCCCTTTGCCGCGCAAAAATAATTGAAAATGGCTCACAGGTCAATCACTGAAACAAAAAATTAACTTAATGCAGGGGTTGAGAATCGGCTGGAAAGATAATGCCGGTTTGGCGGCGGATATCTGTCTGGATTCGTGACGTCAGCAATGACAACTGCAAGCCGTCGTGCTCCACCTGCTTGTTTTCGACTAAATGGGCAAAAACCTCAGCTTCATACAGCATAGTATTAATATGCTGGGGCTGCGTCAGATCTTGTGAGTGGCTGCCGCGAGGGGTAAAGGCCACGGACGAACATTCCGAAATGCTTTCAATAACTAACGAGCCATCTTCGCCCTGAATTTCGCTGGGAATGTCGGATTGGCTCACTTTTGAGTGGATAATCACCACATCAAAGTCACCATAATTCAGACAAACTGTGCCGTGGGCATCCACGCCGCTCGGTAATAAGCTGGCGCTCGCAAACACTGATTTAGGCGCTCCCCATAATGCCAGGGCGCTGGCAAGGCAATAGTAGCCAATATCCATGATAGAGCCATTAGAAAATGCAGGATTAAAGGTATTTGGGTTTTCACCATTTAGATAGCGCTGGTAACGTGATGAATATTGGCAGAAATTGAGAAAAACTTTGCGCAGTTTTCCTACTCGCGGTAGCGACTGTTTTAATTGAATAAAATTAGGAAGGTAGGCCGTTTTAAATGCTTCGAATAGCACCACGTCGTGCTCGCGAGCACAGGCAACCAAGGCGTCGACTTCAGCGAAATTTGATGCCAGTGACTTTTCACAAATAACATGTTTCTTGTGACTGAGGAACAGCTTGGCTTGCGGGTAGTGCAACGAGTTGGGGCTGGCGATATACACGGCATCAATCTGATTGCTTGCTGCCATTGCCTCAAGGTTATCAAAGTATTCAGTGACGTTATAATCACCACCAAACTCTTTGGCTTGCTCTATCTTACGCGAGTAAACCGCCACCAATTTCATTTTGCCACTTTCATGGGCAGCATCAACAAAGCGGGCCGTAATCCAATTAGTGCCAATAACCGCGAAGCGAATCATAGTGAACTCCATTCCTGCAGAAGAAAAACACATTGAACCGCCCTAAAATCAACGGATTAGTTTATGGCTCTTTATCTTGCATATTGCCAGTGAGTGCATTTACAGCCTTACCACACCATAAAGCTATGGGGTATAGCAGTCAAAAGCTAGTAAATCGTGCCAAACAGATCCAAGTGTGTCAGATAGAGGCGCGTGTCAAATTCTAACTGATGATATTGCGGCTCCATATGGCAGCACAAACTGTAGAATGCTTTGTTGTGATCTTTCTCTTTCAAATGTGCTAATTCATGCACCACAATCATTTTCAGAAAAGCTTCAGGGGCATTTTTAAATACCGTCGCGACCCGGATTTCCGCTTTGGCCTTTAATTTACCACCTTGCACTCTGGAGATGGCGGTATGCAGGCCCAGCGCATGCTTCATGACTTGAATTTTACTGTCATAAGCAACTTTACTGAGCGGCTGAGCATTGCGCAGATACTGGTTTTTTAAATCAACCGTATATTGGTAAAGCATTTTATCTGTATTGTAATCATGAGGTTGCGGATAGCGCTGGCGTAATACATTGCCTAACCGCTGCTCAGTGATGAGTTGGTGTACTTGTGATTGTAGATGTTCGGGATAACCTTGCAGATAGGTGAGTTCCTGCATATGCATTTACCCTGGCTGGGTTTGTGTATTATTGACGATGATAATAGCTTTTTTCAGTGAGTTAGACAAAAGGCGGCTATTGGAACAAAAATAGCCAGCTTAAGTTGACCGCGGGGAGAAGAGAAAGTCTCATGGTTCAAGCAAAAGTTACCCATATCAACTCATGGCGATAGCCGCTGTGCTGATATGGGGGAAAGCTTGACTGACTCAACGGTTACCTGTTTAGAAACGGTAGTTTGCCCCCAAAGTGGCTTGCGTATCGCTGTAGCGACTGCCACCTAATTGATGGCCTAAATGAGTCCACAAGCGCAAGTGACTGTCGATATTCGCTTCAATACCTAACTTAAGGTCAGCAATATTGCTGTTTCCTTGTGGCTTAATATTTGTGGTGCCAAACCATATCCCTTTGTTATCACTGTTATGAATCCAATTGGCCTCAAAGGACGGGCTGAGTTGCAGGGTTTTGGTAGAAGACAAGGTCGCGATATCCAACTCTAATGCGGTGCGTATCCCTAATTTAGTTGCCACTGCCTGGCTTTCCTCAATCATTATTTGGGTTCCTGTGGCTTCTTTATATTGCATCCCGCTCATTCGCTGCCAAGAAACCTTTGCTTTCGGCTGGATAAGTAGCCGCGAGTCTGCTGTTTCGACCAATTGAACTTTGTAGCCTGTTTCCAATGCGCCAGTAAATACATAAGACTTATAATTTGCCCCTGAGATCACGTGGTGTGCTTTAACTTGATTATTAAACCAGCCATATTGTGTCAGCAGGTCAATATAAGGCCCGAGTCGAGTCTGATTATCGGCATACCAGATGTGATATAAACCGAGGTTATAACCATCAACAGAGCCCTGAGCCTGATGCTGAGTGGCGCTAGAATGGCTGCGGTTGGTAGATTTACCCAGGCCCGTGGTTATCCCTAACGTCCCGAGATCACCTGCGCCACTGCTCCATTGACTCAGGGTTCCTCCCAGTTGGATAGCATAGCGGTGACTTTTTGTTTGTAGTTGGCTATTACCAGAGTTAAAGCGGCTTTTGGCTGCTGAGGTATTGAGCCACATGCTGCTGACTTTTTGCTCGCCGGTGATGGGGTCAATGTAGCGAATTTCTCTCTGACGATGGTGTAAATCATCGGCCATAAACATCTGTTGAGCGGCTGCTTGGTTAGCTAAATAGTTACCGGCTTGCGGATTGTGGCTAATGATAATGGCGGGTTTAGGTGCCGGCGCAAGGGCCTTTTTCTTGCTGCGGGATGGCGATTTGCTCGCGACTTTAGTTTGGACGGCGGGCTTGGCTTTCGGTTCAGCTACAGGCCCAACTGCCGGTGTATTTTCTGCTGTAGAGTCAGTTTGTTGCTGCCGACTCGTTTGTTTTAAATCGTAGCTTTTTTGTTGCTGCCGTTGTTTAATAACTCGCTTTTCTTCATCTAAATCATCTAAATCTAACACATCCCCCAGGTGGGGGTTATACTGCAGAAACTGCTGCTCTGCTTGTTGCAAGTTATACTGATGCTGACTGAGTTGCCTATTTAGATACTCCCCTTGCTCTTCTAGCGTCCTCAGTTCCTGCCTTGCCTCTTCGGACTGCTGAAGTTCTTCGGTGAATAATAAGCCGTGTAACTGCTTCTTCGTTGTATTCACTTTATCTAGATCATCTAGCAAATACTGCTCATGTTGTAGCATTTCCTGTAGCTGTGTCAGCGGTCTGGGGGGCAGTCTGAGGTGTGGCTCGCCCCCAGTTTCGACATTCGCCCATGCAACAGTATTACTGCATACCAACAACAGAGCGCCAATAGCTGTGGCACATGGAGATAACCGATATTTGACATGATTTGAAAATATATTCCGGGCAAGGATTCGATATTTTGATTGAATCATATTTGATATATACATTATTGTTTTACCGTCCTGGTAATTGATATAAAAATATTATTTGTAATTAATAATTTCCCACTTGGTATTGAAATTAATTATTATTTTTTTTGCTAATATATTTAATTGGATTTATAAGTGAGTCATAATATGAAATTAATAAGCAATTAAAATTTATCTGGCTGAGTATTTTATGTTGAGCTAACCGAAATAGTATCGATTGATAATGAGTTAACATGAAACTAAGGCTGACTAATGATTTGGGCGGCGTAAAATATGCGCTGCATCCAACTAGCTCGAGTCGTTTTCAGCTGGTTTTCCCCGCCATGGCCCCAGCATCTCCCGCTTTTGCTGGTTCTGGTGGCGATTAAATGGCATTTAAGCAAAAAAACATTTTACTGAGCGCCCATTTTAGGGGATAAACAGGCCAAATTTATTATTCAGGAGCGGTGATGAGCCAACTCTTACTGGGGACACAAAGCCTTGAGCTGGAACGTTTCCCGCCACAAGAAAATTCCAATACCTTACAGGCATGGGAAGCAGCAGATGAATATCTGCTACAAAACATTGACTTAAGCCAAATCGACGGCCGGCCAGTGCTGGTGTTCAACGATCAATTTGGGACCTTGACTTGTGCTTTACATGCTTATCGTCCATTTAGTGTCAGTGACTCTTATATGAGTCAATTGGCCACGGCGCATAATTTGCGTTTAAATCATCTGGATGAAGATGCCGTCACATTGCTCAGCAGCATGGATGCCTTGCCCGAGGCCCCTAAGCTGGTGGTGATTAAGATCCCTAAAGCCTTAGCGCTGTTGGAGCATCAACTGCATGCTTTGCGCCAGGTTGTCGCGCCGGACACCGTGATTATTGCCGGTGCGAAATCCCGCGATGTACACAATTCGACCCTGCAATTGTTTGAAAAAATTCTGGGGCCGACCAAAACGACGTTGGCATGGAAAAAGGCACGGCTGATTCACTGTGAAGTGGCCGATATCCCACAGCCAGCAGCACCCACCACCACAGATTGGCCATTGGCAAACACCGAATATGTCATTCATAACCATGCGAATGTATTTTCTCGCAATAATTTGGATATTGGTGCGCGCTTCTTCATGGAAATCCTACCCTATGATGTGGAAGGTAAAATTGCCGATCTGGGCTGTGGTAATGGCGTCGTCGGCTTAATCGCGCTGGAGCAAAATCCATTAGCAGAAGTGCTGTTTGTCGATGAATCCTACATGGCGGTGGCGTCCAGCGAGCTGAATATCACCTATAATCGGCCACAGGATTTAGCGCGCTGTGAGTTTATGGTGAGTCACGGTTTGGCTGGCGTGGCGCGTGAGAGCCTGCAATTGGTGCTGTGTAACCCGCCATTCCATCAACAACATGCCGTCAGTGACCACGTGGCCTGGCAGATGTTCTGTGATGCTAAACGTTGCTTAAAAGTGGGCGGCGAGTTGATGATTGTCGGGAACCGTCATCTGGATTACTTCCACAAACTGAATCGTTTGTTTGGTAACTGTGAGACGCTGGATTCCAACCAGAAGTTTATGGTGCTTAAGGCGGTGAAAAAGGCCTCATCCCGCTCTGAGGGCGGTGGTTCTGGGAGCTTGGATATGTCGTACAGCGATTTCTAACTCTGCTTTGTCCTTGGCGTTGCGGCGGTGTTCATGTGCTGCAACGCCAATGAATGGCCGGGCGTGGTCTCTGCTATATGGCGAGGGCCAGACGTGTTCCCTGATCAATAGCTCGGCGAGCATCTAGCTCTGCGGCGACGTCAGCTCCGCCAATCAAATGCACGGTTTTGCCCATATCCAGCAAGGGCTGGTGCAACTCTCGGCGTGGCTCCTGGCCGGCGCAGATAATAATGGTATCGACCGGAAGGCAACTGGCCTGTTCTGCACGAATGATATGCAAGCCTTCATCATCAATACTTTCGTAACTCACCCCGTTGAGCATCTTCACGCCACGCATAGACAGACTGGCGCGGTGGATCCAGCCGGTGGTTCTCCCCAACCCTTCACCGACTTTACTGGCTTTTCGCTGTAATAGAAAAATCTGGCGCGGCGATGGCGGAACTTTGCCACCCTCTGGGGCTAATCCCCCGCGATGAGCTAAATCGCTATCAATGCCCCATTCGTGACAAAATTCGTGGCTATTCAAGCTACTGGCATCGCCCGATTGGCTCAGGTATTCGGCCGTATCAAAGCCAATTCCGCCCGCGCCAATAATGGCCACCCGCTCACCCACCGGCTTTTTGTCGCGTAATACATCCAGATAAGTCAATACGTTGGGATGGTCGATGCCTTTAATATCGGGCAAGCGCGGCTGAATCCCACAGGCGAGGATCACTTCATCAAAATCAGCCAGTTGCGGTGCATTGACTGGCGTATTTAACTGCTGAATAACACCATGCAGTGTTAATTGACGGCGGAAATAACGCAGTGTCTCGTAGAACTCTTCTTTGCCGGGGATCTGCTTAGCAATATTAAACTGACCGCCAATATCGGGGGCGGCATCAAATAGTGTGACCTGGTGACCACGGCTGGCGGCCGTGACGGCGAAAGCCAATCCGGCAGGGCCAGAACCGACCACGGCGAGGCGCTTGGGCACTTCTGTCGGTAATATGGGCATTTCAGTTTCACGGCAGGCGCGGGGATTGACCAAGCATGAGGTTAGTTTCCCGTCGAAAATTTGATCCAAACAGGCCTGATTGCATCCAATGCAGGTGTTAATTTCATCAGCCCGGTCTTGAGCGGCTTTTTGGACAAAAGCAGCATCGGCGAGGAAAGGGCGCGCCATCGACACCATGTCAGCACAGCCGTCGGTCAGAACTTGCTCTGCAACTGCGGGGTCATTAATCCGGTTGGTGGTGATCAGCGGAATATTCACTTTACCCATCAATTTACGAGTCACCCAGCTGAATCCGGCACGTGGCACCATGGTGGCGATCGTCGGGATTCTGGCCTCATGCCAGCCTATGCCGGTGTTAATGATGGTGGCACCGGCGTGTTCAATAGCCCGAGCCAGCTGTTCAATCTCATCCCAGTTGGAGCCTTCCTCCACTAAATCGAGCATAGAAAGGCGGTAAATCAAGATAAAATCAGGCCCGGTCGCCTGCCGCACGGCCCGCACGATTTCTACGGCAAAGCGCATCCGCCGAGTGAAATTACCGCCCCAGTCATCATCGCGGTGATTAGTTCGGGCAGCTAGAAATTGATTAATTAAATACCCTTCAGAACCCATCACCTCGACACCATCATAGCCAGCTTGCTTGGCTAATCGCGCGCAGTTTGCGAAGTCGGCAATGGTTTGCAGCACCTCATCGTGGCTTAAGGCCTGGGGAGCGAAAGGGTTAATCGGCGCTTGGAGTGGCGAGGGGGCGACGGGCTGTTTTTGGTAGCTGTAGCGGCCAGCATGCAGAATTTGTAGGGCTATCTTACCGCCAGCACGATGCACGGCCTCGGTGACAATTTGATGGTGCGGCACTTGTGTGGCGTCATTTAACACCGATGCGCCCTGATAAACGACGCCCTTTTTATTGGGGGCAATACCGCCGGTGACAATCAGACCAACGCCGCCAGCGGCGCGCTCAGCATAGAACGCGGCCAGGCGCTGTGGGCCATCGGGTAACTCCTCCAGCCCGGTGTGCATTGACCCCATTAAGATGCGATTTTTTAGGGTAGTAAAACCCAGGTCCAGCGGGGTGAGCAGATGAGGGTAAGTTAACATTGCAGTCTCCATTATTGTTATTTCTCTCCGCCATAGCGAGTGTCGGCAAGTGGTCGGATGAGATTTTTTATTCAAATTTAGACGGTGCAATGCAGCTTGGGAAATCACAATGTGCTGATTGTGATAGCCGTCATGAATATGACGTCGGGGATGCTTGATGTATCAACCGAAAGAATTATGCGGATAGGGCATATTTCCTTCGGTTATGTGGCGATGGGCTATCAATGCAGCTATCTATTATTCACCCAATATTTAATCGCCAATCATGCGCAGAAGGTGGCCATCAGGGTCTAACGCGAGCCGAAATCCATCTGGACGGGAGCCCGCCATAAAGTTGATAGTCAGTTCTTCCGCCAGCGCCGCCCCGCTGGCCGGATAAAAACTAGAGAGTCACAGAGGCTTTTCTCTGTCGTCGGCCGATAAGCTGTTTACCGTATAGGCCAATAACCAGCCCGCTAATAATTAATACCATCGCGACTATTTTCCCTGTCGGAATGCTTTCATTGAAAATCATCACTGAACCTAACATACCGAAAATCGGCACTAATAGGGATAATGGCGCGACCACGGAAACTGGGTATTTGGTGAGTAATGAATTCCAGACCCAATAGGCAAATAATGTATTTGGATAGACCTGAAATAAAATAGAAAATAGTGTGGTTGCATTAAAGTTATCAACTAATGCAGTAAATCCACTTGCCCCATTAAATAGATAACTCAGTAAGAATAGTGGGATAGGGGAGAATAAACTCGACCATACCAAAAAGGCGAAGACTTGCTTAGTATTGGATTTTTTAATAATTATGCTGACCAGTCCCCAGACGACCGCTCCGCATAAGACTAATGCTAGGCCAATGATTGTTACGGAACCGTCACTGATAAAAATAATACTGCTTAACCCGCAAAGCGCGACGATAATGCCCAAAAATTGATATTTGGATAAACTTTCATGGAATAAAAATGCGCCCAGGATCATCGTGAAGAAGGCGCCAAATTGCAGGACTAAAGACGCAATCCCTGCGGATACGCCAGCTTTGATACCCAGATTGACAATACCCCATAGGCCGATACCAAATAATAAGCCGTAGCCGATTATATAACCCCATGAGGTATCTGGCTTCTTAATGAAAAAGACTGCGGGCAAGGCGCATAGGGAAAAGCGCAGCCCGGCTAAAATAAACGGGTCGGCGGTGATCAGACCGAGTTTGATAATAGAGAAATTGACTCCCCAGATTGCGGTAATCAGTAGAGCAATTAATAAATCAGTAAGTTTCACACGACCTGCCTGTATTTGTTGGGGATTAATAAATTTGTTGTCGTGATATCACTGTGGCAGTTCGCGAGGTGAGTATCAATCATCGTTCGGGAATATGAAAATATTTCCAGCACAGCGGCATCGCAGCTCGCGATACCGCCCGGAGAGGAGAGTTATGATTGGCGTTTATATAAGCCCGCGACCATAAAACAGCCAAATGAGCTGAATAACATCTCTATCCCGACTAAGGTAGTGACCATGGTTATTGACATTAATGGCCCGGCACTGACCAGCAAATAAGTAATAATCAGATCCAATACACCCAGTAAAATCTGCAGCCATGCACTCGGTAATCCCCATGTTCTATAGCCGGTTATCAGCCGTAATACCCCACCAAAGGCAAACAAAACCGCCAATACAATCGCCAGACTTATCATTCCAACTTCAGGATTGGTAATGAACACATAACCCATCACGAGATAGGCCACACCGAGTAAAATACCGGTCACCATCGGCCATAGATTATGGCTGCGGTTGGCTATCATTCCGACTATCATCGCCACCCCGCTAAGCAGCAGCAGAATGCCGATAATCATACTTAGGGCCGCCCCAGAAGCTAATGGGTTAAACAGACAAAAAATCCCGCCTAACAGCAGTAGCACCGCCATAATCCGCATTATAATTCTTTGTTTTTTTAACGTTTCCTCATTAAGACTGACTAAGTATTTCCTATCTATATTCAGCATTACGATTACTCATCTATGATCTGAACTCAGTTATCAATAACTACTATCAGTATAGGCCGAACCGCAGATGCATAAATAAAATTTATGATATTCAACTGATTACACTGTGGAATGATTCTTGTACGTCAGATGTAAAAACAGCATCGCCACGGCACTTATCACCGCGCCTAGCGCGCAGACACCTGACCATCCAGCATATGCATAGATTAAGGTGGTACTGATAGCCCCAATGGCACTGCCAATCGAATAGAACAACATATAGCCGGCGATTAAACGGCTTGGAGCCGCTGGGTGCAGTGCTAAAATGAGGCTTTGATTCGTGACATGCACGGCTTGTACCGCAAAATCCAATATCACCACGCCGATGACCAGCCACCAGAGAGAGTGGGGCAACAATGCTATCGGGATCCAGGAAAACAGCAGCAGCGCCAGGGCGATTTGTGTTGTTTTCAGCCCCAAGCCACAGTCTGCTCGCTGCCCGGCGTGGCTCGCCGCTAATGCGCCCGCGATACCAGCCAGCCCAAATAAGCCCACTTGGCTGTGTGATAGAGCATAGGGGGGGTGGCTGAGGGGCAACACTATTGCAGTCCATAGCACACTAAAAGCCATAAATATCAGTAATGCCAGCGTCGCTCGTATACGTAATTCGTGCTCACTGATAAATAGCTGACACAGTGACAGCAATAGCTGCCGATATGATGATGGAGCCGATCTAGCTGCGGGCGGCATGACGTAATAAAGCATAATCGCCATCAATAACATCATGGTGGCGGAGCAAAAATAAACTGAGCGCCAGCCGGCAAAATCAGCCATTGCACCAGAGATAAAACGCGCCAGCAGGATCCCCAAAACAATACCGCTGGTAACCTTACCCACCACTGCCCCTCTTTGTTGCTCTGGGGCCAGTGCGGCAGCAAAAGCCACGATGACCTGCACCACAACAGCCATCAGGCCGATAATCAGCATACTCATTAGTAACAGTGAAAAAGTGGTGGCCAAGCTTGCGCAGATCAATGCTGTAGCAGACAACAATAACTGGCCAATAATTAATTTTCGCCGATCCCAAAGGTCACCCAACGGCACAATGAATATCAGCCCCAAGGCATAGCCCACTTGTGTCAGAGTCACTACCAGACCCACCGCCGACGGGGGAGCCTTGAGGTCTGTCGCCATGATATCCAGCAAGGGTTGGGCAAAATAGACATTGGCAACCGCCATGGCGCAGACCATAGCAAAGAGCAGCACCATGATTGAGGTGAGGCGCGGCGTAAGCGCTGTTTTTGCCAATGGATAGGTGCAGTTTTTTGCGGATTCTTTTGCGATGGACATACAATGCCTAATGCTTTATCTGGTTTCGAATTAAAACCACTTAATTGATTTTTAACAGAGGTGGTTTTAATATGCAACTAGTTTTTTTGATGTTTATTAGAGGAAGAAAATGTCTAAAACCAATGAAAATCGGGCAGAAGCAGAGGAATGCCCCGTCGCTAGAGCGCTAGACATCGTGGGGGACCGCTGGTCGCTTATGATTATCCGTGATGCTTTTGATGGGGTTCGGCGCTTTGGTGAATTTCGTCGCAATCTCGGATTGGCGAAAAATATTTTGGCGGGTCGGCTGCGTGAACTTGTTGAGCACAATATTCTGATGATTGTTCCCGCCTCTGATGGCAGTGCTTATCATGAATATGTACTGACTGATAAAGGCCGCCAATTATTCCCAATCGTAGTCAGCTTGCGCCAATGGGGCGAAGAGCATCTATTTTCTGCGGGCGAAAAGTATTCTATTTTAGTTGATAATCAGAGCGGGCAACCTATCAGTAAACTGACGGTATCCTCACAGCAAGGCACCATATTAGATGCCAGTGACTGCCATCGGGAAAAAGTGATTAAGCGCTAAAGTATTGGCGGTGAAAATCACTTAATTGATGCAATCTGAATTACGGAAAATGAGAAATATATTACGCAATTAATTGCTAATAAATTTCCAAATAAATAGAAAATAGGAAACAAGTAATACAATAAACATTTACCCCTAAAAACAAACATATTGGTATTTGTAGTGGCACAATTTTTTTCCAGTGCTAACTTTTTATGAGCATGTGAAATCATAACAGTGCTTTGGCGAGGTATTTTTCTTTGCTGGGCAACTTCAATAATAATCTCAATTTCTATAGTTATTTGATTTTACTTGCTTTTAATTGATCGTTTATCTCAATTAGGATAGGGGAAGGAAATGACTAAAAAAATTTTGGATGACTCTCGCTCAACTTTATTAGACTCTCGTTTTGGTTCTCAAGCGATTCGTAATATTTCAGAAAACAAATATTTTCCTAAAGAGGAAATGCGTGAGGATATCGCCTTTCAAATCATAAGTGATGAGCTATTGCTTGATGGAAATGCGCGACAAAACCTCGCCACATTCTGTCAGACGTGGGATGACGATAATGTCCACAAACTGATGGATCTTTCGATAAATAAAAACTGGATTGATAACGAGGAATATCCGCAGTCAGCGGCGATAGATATGCGCTGTGTCAATATGATGGCTGACTTGTGGAATGCTCCGCGACAAAAGGATGGGCAAGGGGTTGGCACGAATACTATTGGTTCTTCAGAAGCTTGCATGCTAGGTGGCATGGCCATGAAGTGGCGCTGGCGCAAAAAAATGAAAGCCGCTGGTAAACCTTTTGATAAACCAAATTTTGTCTGTGGCCCGGTGCAAGTTTGCTGGCATAAGTTTGCTCGTTATTGGGATGTCGAAATTCGTGAAATTCCGATGATTCCCGGGCAGCTATTTATGGATCCACAGCGGATGATTGAAGCGTGTGATGAAAATACCATTGGCGTCGTCCCCACTTTTGGGGTGACTTACACCGGCAATTATGAGTTACCAAAACCTTTGCATGACGCATTGGATAAACTGCAAAAAGATACCGGTCTTGATATTGATATGCATATTGATGCGGCGAGTGGCGGCTTTTTGGCCCCCTTTGTTGCGCCCGATATTGAGTGGGATTTCCGTTTACCACGGGTGAAATCAATCAGTACTTCCGGGCATAAATTTGGGCTAGCACCTTTGGGATGTGGTTGGGTTATCTGGCGTGATGCCGCGGCTTTACCTGAAGAGTTGATATTTAATGTTGATTATCTTGGCGGCCAAGTTGGCACTTTTGCGATTAACTTCTCGCGTCCGGCAGGGCAAGTTATTTCCCAATACTATGAATTTATACGTTTAGGGCGTGAGGGTTATACCAAAGTACAAAGTGCCTGCTATCAGGTGGCAGAATTTTTGGCTAAAGAGATTGCCCCATTGGGGCCCTATGAATTCTATTGTAGTGGTGGCCCACAGCAGGGTATTCCTGCGATTTGTTTCCGTATCAAAGAAGGGGCTAAAGTCGGGTATACCCTATATGACCTTTCTGAGCGCCTGAGACTGCGTGGTTGGCAAGTTCCAGCATTTACCCTAAGCGGAAAGATGTCTGATGTCGTGGTGATGCGCATCATGTGCCGTCGCGGATTCGAGATGGATTTCGCGGGGTTATTAATCGATGATTTTAAAACTTCACTGAAATACCTGAGTGAGCATCCATCCCTTGGGGGCGAGGCGAGCCAGAATAGTTTTAGTCATACCTAAACTGGATAGTGATTTTTATTCTGATTATTAACCTTCAAGGTGGCGTCATGCCCGTGAATAAGGTAGATAAATTATGTCGAATAATGTCTCCGGTACCGGTAAACCTGCGGCTCCAGTAAAAAAACTGAGTATCGCTACACTGGCAATTATGAATATCGTGGCCGTTGTTAGCCTCAGGGGATTACCCGCAGAAGCTGAATATGGTCTGAGTTCTATTTTCTACTATCTTTTTGCCGCAGTATTTTTCTTAATCCCAGTATCATTGGTGGCGGCAGAACTGGCCACCGGTTGGCCTGAGAAAGGCGGGGTATTTCGCTGGGTTGGCGAAGCCTTTGGCCCCCGTTTAGCTTTTCTCGCCATGTTTATGCTGTGGGTTGAAGTGACAGTGTGGTTTCCAACCGCACTGACATTTGCTGCTGTCTCACTGGCCTTTATTGGCCCGGAACAACGATGGGACGAGGCCCTGTCTGCCAATAAATTCTTTGTATTAGGAATAGTGTTATTTATTTATTGGCTAGCCACCTTTATTGCCTTTAAAGGGGTAGATACTTTCGCCAAAGTTTCAAAATGGGGCGGTATTATCGGTACCATTATTCCAGCCGTTATTTTGATTGTGTTGGGTTTTTCTTACCTTATTGGCGGTGGTGCACCGCAAATAGAATTAGCCTGGGATCAGGCCATTCCTGATTTTACTAACTTTGATAATGTGGTGCTGGCAGCGAGTATTTTCTTGTTCTACGCCGGGATGGAGATGAATGCCATCCATGTTAAAGACGTGGATAACCCTAATAGAAATTACCCCATTGCCATCATGTTATCAGCCGTGGGGACTGTGCTTATTTTCGTGCTAGGAACTTTGGCGATTGCCTTTATTATTCCACAATCTGATATTAGCCTGACCCAAAGTTTGTTGGTTGCCTACGACGATATGTTTAAGTGGGCGCATGTGGAATGGCTGGGGCCAGTTGTCGCTTTTGCCTTGGCTATTGGGGTCTTGGCCGGTGTCGTGACTTGGGTTGCTGGCCCGTCTTCTGGGCTGTTGGTTGTGGCTAAGGCGGGTTATTTACCGCGTTGGTGGCAACATACCAATAAGAATGGCATGGCGACCCACATTTTATTGCTACAGGCGCTGCTAGTTTCCTTGTTAGCGATATTATTTGTGGTGCTACCTTCCGTGCAGGCGGCATATCAAATAATGAGTCAATTGACCGTTATCTTGTACCTTATCATGTATATGTTGATGTTCGGCTCCGCGATTTATTTGCGTTATAGCCAGCCGAATCGCCCACGCCCTTATCATATTCCCGGTGGGACGATTGGTATGTGGATTATTGGTGGCGCAGGGCTTATTGGCTCAATCTTGGCTTTCGTATTCAGCTTTATTCCACCCAGCCAAATTTCGGTGGGTAGCCCAACAGAATATGTTGGCATTTTGATTGCCGCCACATTGTTCTTCGTCATATTGCCATTCTTGATTTATATCGTCCGCAAACCTCACTGGCGTGATGCTAATAGTGATTTTGCCCCATTTACTTGGCAAGCGGAAAATGGTCATCCGGGGATCCCGAGCACTTCGGCGATACATACCGGTGAGGTGACCGCTGCGGCGGCAAATAAAGCCGCATCTGCGGGTACACCGAAAAGTTAACATCCTCCCTTACATGCAGGGCGGCTTCGGCCCCCTGCTTCATCATATTAAGTGTTGGAGTCAGTATTATGACTATTGACCTAGCTCGCCTGAATCAAGTTGTTAAGGATGCATATTCGCAATATTCCACCCTCGCTGGAGGGGAGAATGCCAGCTACATTCCCTATCTGGCCAGTGTTCCCAGCCAGTTGGCCGCGGTGGCCATTGTCACTGTTGATGGCGATATTATTTCGCAAGGTGATGCTGATTTTCGCTTTGCCTTGGAGTCCATTTCGAAAGTGTGCTCTCTGGCTCTGGCATTAGAGGATATTGGCCCGCAAGCAGTGCAAGACAAAATCGGTGCAGATCCGACGGGTTTGCCGTTTAACTCGGTGATTGCCTTGGAACTGCATAATGGTAAGCCATTGTCACCGCTGGTGAATGCAGGGGCGATGTCGACCGTGAGTGCGATTAAAGCTAGCAGCCGGGAGGAGCGCTGGGCGCGTATTCTGGATATGCAACAACAGTTAGTAGGAGCGCCGATTGCACTGTCGGATGAGGTTAATCATTCCGAACAAACGACCAATTTTCACAATCGGGCGATTGCATGGCTGCTTTATTCGGCTCAAACCATGTATTGCGATCCTATGGAGGCCTGTGATGTTTATACCCGTCAGTGCTCAACATTGCTCAATACCATTGAACTGGCAACCATGGGGGCAACGTTTGCTGCAGGCGGCATAAATCCTGTGACTAAAAAACGGGTATTAACCGCCACCAATACGCCGTTTATTTTGGCTGAAATGACCATGGAGGGGCTGTATGGTAGTTCGGGCGACTGGGCATATACCGTAGGGTTGCCGGGGAAAAGTGGTGTGGGCGGGGGAATATTGGCGGTGGTTCCGGGTATCATGGGGATTGCGGCCTTTTCACCGCCACTTGACCCGGTTGGCAATAGTGTCCGTGGGCAAAAAATGGTGGCGTCGGTGGCTCAGCAGTTAGGATATAACTTATATAAAAGCCGTTAGTCATAAATGGCCCTGCCAGGCAGGGCCAACATGGTTAGTGGCAAATTAACTTAAATCGATATCTTTGTGGCCGAAAAACCAAGTCAGGATAAAGCCGGCAATATATGAGATAAGCAAACCTGCCACATACACCAGCATCCCGGCGAAAATCCCTTGGGCTGAGGTCATCAATGGAATCGACACCAACCCGGAGGGGCCAAACACCGTATTCAGCCCAACTGGCAGCCCCAGCCAGGCGACCAGACCAATAAAGAAGCCGCCGACTGCACCGCCGACACAAGCGGTAATAAAAGGTTTCAGGCGCGGTAAGGTTACGCCATAAATCAGTGGCTCTCCAATCCCCAGTAACCCCGGGAATATGGCCCCTTTAATCTGCGTGCGCAGCACAGAACCTTGTGGCGAGCGGGCATAAAGCGCCAGCGCTGCCCCGACCTGACCCGCACCCGCCATCGCCAGAATGGGAAATAGTGAGTTAAATCCTTGCGCATCCATCAAGGCGAAATAGACCGGCACAAATCCTTGGTGAATACCAAATACCACGGCAATGAGGAATAATCCTGCCAGAATAGCGGTGCCAAATGGGTTGCCATTCAAATGCATAAACAGCCATGACATGCCCTTAAACAGCTCGCCACCGACCGGCATGATGACAACGAATGTGATGGCACCGGTAATGAGTAAGGTTATCGCCGATGTCAGAATCATATCCAGATTATCAGGGATAAAACGGCGCACTTGCCGCTCAATCCAAGCGCCCAACATACAGGCCAATAGCACCCCGATGATATTGCCGCGTGGGTCAATGACCAGGCCAAAGAAATTTTCCATGCCGCCGTAGTAGCCGACAGTCCCCTCGGGCACGTAGCGTAAAATAAAGAGCGACGCAATAATTGCGCCGTTAACCCCGGTCCCGCCAAAGGCTTTTTGTGTATTAAAGCCAATCAGAATGCTCAGGAATGTGAACAAACCGATGCTAAATACTTTCATGTAAGCAATCAGTGCTGCTAACCATGGCGACTGAACAACGCCATCCAATGCCAGTGTTTGCTGGAGCAGTGTTGCTATCCCCAGCAGCAGCCCTGCGGCAATAAATCCGGGAATCAATGGGGTAAAGATGGTGGCGAATTTGGTCAGAAAATTATGAACAGCACTTTGTTGTTTCGCTTTCATTTGCTGTTTTTTCTGGCTCGCCAGTGCTTGCAAATCAACATCCTGAGCAGTTTCATGCCCCTGCTGCGGTTCAGAACTCAATACCTTGTTCATCATCTCGCTGGCAGTCTGGGCCTTGCCTGGCCCAAGAATGATTTGCAGTTGGTCATCACCATTGACTACCCCCATAACACCAGGGATTTTTTTCAGGTCTCCGTGCTGGATGAGTTCTCGGTCTTTTAAGGTGAGGCGAAGCCGCGTCATGCAGTTTCCGCAGACGATGATATTGTGTCGACCGCCAATGAAGAGCAAAATTTGGTCTATCGTGCTGTCCGTTATTTTCGCCATGGTTATGCTTTAATCTCCTGTAGCGCTTTGCGGATAAATCCCTTGTTTTTGTTAAGGATAGCGCTAGCTTCCTCAGCAGACATACCACTTAGGAGCATCATAATGGCCGTTTTGCAGTGTCGGTTACATTGATTGAGCGCCTCTTGCGCCTCCTCAGGGGAACACTCCGTCGCCTGAACAACAATATCCACCTGACGTTGCACCAGCTTGGCGTTTGTTGCCTCAACATCCACCATCAGATTGCTATACACCTTCCCACTGCGGATCATCGCCCCGGTTGTCAGCATATTCAGGATGAGTTTCTGCGCGGTTCCCGCTTTCATTCGTGATGAACCGGTAACAACTTCCGGGCCGACTAGCGGCTCAATGGCAATATCTGCCACTCTACTCATCTCACTGTTTTGATTGCAGGAAATGGCCACTACACTCGCACCAACACTACTTGCATAGGCCATCGCCCCCAATACATATGGTGTGCGGCCGCTGGCGGCAATACCCACTAATACATCGCGGGCATTAAAATTGAGGTTACGCAGGTCTTGCTCGCCCATTTCGCGGCTATCTTCTGCATTTTCAACTGCCTGTAAAATAGCGGTATTCCCGCCAGCGATTAGCCCCACGACCATTTCTCGTGGGGTGCCGTAAGTTGGTGGGCACTCACTAGCATCCAAAATCCCCAATCGACCAGACGTCCCCGCGCCACAGTAAATTAATCTGCCGCCTTGCCCGAAAGCCTCTGCAATAAGAGCAACGGCGCTGGCAATCTCGGGGAGCTTTTCTTCCACCGCGAAAGGGACTTTTTTATCCTCATTATTGATGACCTTGAGTATCTCTAATGCTGAAAGAGTATCAATTTGAGCACTGGCCGGGTTTCGGCTTTCCGTAACCATTGAGCTTAGGTTAATCTTCATGAGGACTTCCTTTTATTTAAATTATCGGCGATGTTAAGGAATTATTTATTTATTAAACGTGATGTTTATCACGGTAAAATCTATTCTAATTACTGGGGAAATGAGGAATAAGTACAGATAAAACAGAACAAATAAATAAATTATCTTCATTATATTTATGCAGTTACGCCTTAATCATAAAAGGTGCTTGCACTGGAATAATCTATTGTATTTAACGGGGAACCTTTGATGTCGATTCTGAATGAAATAACCTGGTTACTACCTGAACTGGCTGAAAATCAGCAAAAAATAGCAAAATATATTCTTGATAATCCGGAATCTATACTGAGTATATCCTCCTCCCAGTTTGCCGAAGATGCAGGAGTCAGCCAATCCGCCATTGTAAAATTTAGCCAGAAAATTGGAATGAAAGGTTTTCCAGCACTAAAAGTCGCCATTAGTGAAGAATTAAGCAGGAATAACTTATTCAAATCCTATCCACATAAAGCGCTGCATAATTCTATTTCGTCAGAAGATTCATTGATGGTAATGGCGCAAAAACTGGCGCACGAAAAGACGGCATCGATTATGGAAACCACCCGGAAAATTAATTTTTCAGTTTTCCAGCAAGTCGTTTCGCTCATTAATACCGCTCAGCGCGTACAGATAGTGGGTATCTGGGGGTCGGGGCTTACAGCAAAAGATCTGAGTTATAAATTACAGAAAATAGGCATAATGACTTTGGTTGAAGCTGATCTTCATGTGCAGATTGCCGCCGCACTGACCCTCACACCAAAAGATGTACAGATTGTTCTTTCTTTCACTGGCCGAAGAAAGGATATGAGAATCGCTGCAACAGTGGCTAAAGCCCAAGGGGCTACCGTTATTGCCATTACCGGCAGTAAAGTCTCGCCATTGGCTAAAATTGCAGATTATGTCCTTGAAAGTATTTCGGATGAAAATGAGTGGAGAAGTTCCTCCATATCTTCCAGAACAGCCCAAAATACACTAACAGACTTAATATTTCTGGCACTGATGCAGCAGCGGAAGGAAATGGCTAAACCTTTGATTCTGAATGCCAGCATGACAATAAACAATCTGGATGATTAATATATAAGTTTATCGTTTATAACCCCTAAGGCAATGAGGGTGATATATTTTCATTATCTCTTTGCCTTATGTTTTTTCCCTTTTCCTCATGCATCGGAAATTACCTACAAACTCTAATGGTGATTAGATAATTATATAATCAGTATTCCAGAGCTAAAAAAATTATTCCTTGTCTTATTGCCTTATGCCACGGGCTTGTGGAAATGCAGTTCACGAAAAGAAATGTTATTATTCCTTTTAGGACAAAAAGACGAATCAATCAACTGTGATAATTATCACTTTATTATGTGCGCTAAAAAGTAAAATCGCCCGGCAAACATAACTAATGGAGGAGTTAATGAAAAAAATAATACCCGCGATTCTCTTATTTAGCACCTGTACTTATGCAGATGTTATTCCAGACGCGCAACTGAAAGAGATGTGGCAATCACCGCAAGCATCCGCTAAAAAAATCGTTTCTAAAATGAGTTTTGAAGAAAAACTTGGGCAAATATTGATGGTTGATATTCGTTCCTGGAGTCAAGATGAGAATAGCGATAAAACAGCATTTGTCGAAATAAATGATACTGTCAGTAAAATGATTCATGATTATCATTTGGGCTCTATTATTCTTTTTCGAGAGAATCTGATTGATACTGCTCAAACGGTCAATTTAATCAATAATCTGCAGCGTGCTCGCAGTAATTTCCCTCTGTTTATTAGTACAGACCAAGAGGGGGGCTATGTCACCCGTCTACGAGTTGGAACTGAAATGCCGGGGAATATGGCGTTGGGCGCGACTGGATCGTCAAAATTAGCTCAGCAAGCGGGAAGTGTGCATGGTTATGAATTATCTAGCTTGGGTTTTAACTTTAATTTTGGCCCGGTAGTTGATGTTAATAATAACCAGAATAACCCTGTTATTGGCGTCCGATCTTATTCAAATGATCCGGTGCTGGTGGGGGAGTTAGCGCGCAGTTATATTGACGGTATTCACAAGTATAATGTGCTCACTTCACTAAAACATTTCCCAGGACACGGTAATGTCACCTCGGATACGCATTTTGCTCTACCAACAGTTAATATTGATAAAGCGGCATGGCAACAAGTCGAGCTGAAACCCTTTGTAGAAGTCATGCCTATTACTGATGCAATTATGACGGCCCATGTCGTCGTGCCAGCCCTTGACAATTCAATGCTGACAAACATTAATGGGGAGAAAATTGGCACTCCAGCCACATTATCAAAACCTATTCTGACCGACATTTTACGCAATGAACTCAAATATAATGGTCTGATCCTGACCGATGCAATGGATATGGGGGCTATTACCAGTAACTTTGATCGTAATTGGTCGATTAAGCAGGCTATTACAGCGGGTAGTGATATTGTATTAATGCCAATGGCAATAAAAAATAGCACTAGCATCGAACAACTCAATGTACTTTATAGCTATTTAAAGACAGAGGCTACTAAAGATCCTGTGTTTAAACAACGTATTGAGGATGCTGCACAGCGGGTCATTTATACCAAACTGAATAAACGTATTTCTCCAGAACCTCGTGATATTGCTAGAGCAGAGAAAGTTGTCGCTTCAAAAATGCATAAAGATATTGAGAATTTCATTTCTGAACAGGCTATTACGCTGATTAAAAATGATAATGTTTTGCCTTATAAAATTAAGCCACAAAACAATATCATGGTATTCTCCGACGAGAAACCCCGCAATGAGCTTATTACCAAACATCTTGATGATATTGCTAATGAATTTCACGTTAATTTTTTGGTTAAAAACCAAGTCATAAAGCTGGATAAAGATAATGTAAGCGCTGAAGATATTGCAAAACAAATTGAAGACCAAAACTTTATTATTCTTGCTACCTATAATCTTAAGCTAAATCCTATTAATGCACAGCGGATTATAGATGAAGCTAATAAAGCCAATATTCCTTTAGTCGTGATGTCAAGTCGAAATCCTTATGATATTGCTTACTTATCAGATGTAAAAGCAAATATTGCCATCTATGGTATCACTGGTTTTGATGTTACCAATAATGTACGCAACAGCTTGGAAACCAATATTCGTAGCGGATTAAGAACACTATTTCAAGGGCCAAAAGGTAAGTTAGATGTACTGGCTGAACCTCATGGGAAATTACCTGTGGATATTAGAACGCCTGATGATAGCCAAATACTCTATCCACGTGGTTACGGATTGACGACGTTATAAAAATATTGGAAGGTAAAAATGAATATCTTAAAAGGATTTGTGATTCTCAGTACCCTAACAATGTGTATGCCTCTTTTAGCCGATGAATTTGAAACTGATTATGATCAAGAAATTCATAAATTGAATAAAAGAATTCAGCAAATAGAACAGGAGAAAAAAGAGGCACAAGATAAACTAAGACAGAAAGCATGGAATTTTGACACCTATATTGGTGCAGAGCAAGAAATAGATAGTGACGAAAGTTGGAAGTTTATTAAAGGTAGTATGGCAACATCACCTTATGTTGGGGCCTATATTTATCAGAATGACTCATTATGGCTATATGATGTTCAGTTTTTGAAAACATATTTAGATAATAATCCCGAATACGACCGTACACGTTGGCAGGCCGGGGTAACTAGAACTTTTCCCTTTACCTACAATGGTAAGAACGGTAATACAAAATTGCGTTTGGGTTATCGTAATGATAACTGGCATTATCCCTCAATCAGCAACCCGGCATTAGCGGATCCTGCTTATAAAGGGGATATTCGTAAAGGTGAAGAGCGGCATGAAATTTGGATCCGTCCACAAGCCTATTATAAATATTCAGAAAACTTGAGTTTTAATGCCAGCCTCTCATTTCGTTTGATAGACCGTAAGTTAGACTATGCGCGTGCCAAAGGGAATTACGGCGTATATAAACGGGACTGGAGCCAAATTAATGAGCATTTTGCTGGTGCAAACATCACCTTTAATCAGAAGAATTCACTGTGGTTAAACTATTTGTACATTGATGAGCAACTGGTCAATACGCTTTATAATAAAGAGCATTTCTTCTGGGGAATATATCGTTATAAATTTGATAACGGTTTTCTATTGATGCCTTATACACGTCTGGCACTGGTCAAAGGAACACAAAGTTTCCGTGACTCGAATAATCATGAGATTTTGTATAAAGAAAAAAATCGTAGTCGCTATGGTTTGCAGGTGCTCTATCCGCTGACGAAGCAAACTTCAATATTTACTGATACTTATTATCGCCCAGAGCAAACCTGGACGAATAACAACAAGAGCAGTAACAACTTTTGGTTCTGGGCGGTGGAATTAAGGCATAACTTCTGATATCAAATAAGTAATATCAACATATAATTTCATTTATAGCGAGAGATAAGGAATGAGATATTTCCTGCGAACATTACTGTGCCTATGCTCGATACTTGTGCTAAGCACTGGACATACCCGTGAGACACAAGAAATTATTTTAGGTGTCGATCAGGAAAATGTATATGGGCCGCTGCTTAAAAATAAGCGTATCGGCTTAATGGTAAACCAAAGCTCAATTAACAAAGAAGGGCGTCATACCATCGACAAGTTGTTAGCTGAGCAGAATAAATATCACTTCACAGTGACGGCATTATTCTCTGTTGAGCATGGCATACGTGGAAATGCAGATGCTGGGCTGGGTGATGACAATCACGTTGATAAACAGAGTGGCCTCCCGATTATTTCTTTGTATGGGCGGGATAACGATGGGCGTGTACGGGCGCATCCAACCGAGGCACAGTTATCTAATGTTGATGTCGTCATTTATGATTTGCAGGATGTCGGTGTTCGTTATTTTACCTATACCATTTCTATGCATCATATGTTGGAAAGTCTGCAAAAATATCATAAACAATTTATGGTATTTGACCGGCCTAACCCGCTAGGAAATCATGTATATGGGCCTATTCTTGAGGAAGAGAATATTTCCGGTATCGGTATGCACCCGGTGCCGATGGTACATGGGCTGACGTCGGGTGAATTTGCCAAGATGATTATCAATGAAGGCTGGCTGACGAATTTCGATGATTCTAATTGGCAGGCTTTCGGTATTAAAACTTATCAGTTTCCTGTGGAAGATTTGACCGTCATTGCTATGGGGAATTACACACATGATTTGCCTTATTCATTGCCAGTAAGACCTTCGCCAAATTTACGCAGTGACCTGGCTATTCAGCTTTATCCTGCTTTGGGGATATTTGAAGCAACCAGTGTCAATATGGGGCGAGGCTCTGACCATCCTTTTGAACAATTGGGTTTTCCATCTCGGATATTTTATGTCAACACTTGCTATCACGTGGATATTAACCAGCAGAAAACAGGCTGGCCGCAAGCGGGTAAAGACGTGTGTAGTGAAGAATTTACTGCCACTAATATAGCCGAGGTTAAGCCGACGATACGTTACTTTGTTGAATGGTGGTTCAAATTTAAAGAGGCAGGGTATGCAATGGTTATCCCATCCTCGATGGAAGCAAAATATCTGGATTATCAAGAAGAGTATTTTTTAATACGTCCTCTTTGGTTGGCTAAATTAACCGGCTCACGTAATTTGGTTAAATTAATGGAAGAGGCTAATGAGAAGAAATTAACTGTTGATGAGACTGTCAATTATTTGGAGTCTCACTGGCAACCCGGTATTAATAATTATTTGAAGCTACGCGAGAAATATAAAGTTTACCCTTAAATTCTATTCTTCTTTGACATTTGGGGTGCCAGCGAGAGCGGCACCTCTTTTTTTGATTTTTATTCTGAAGCGAGTATCACGGGTTATTCAAACCAAATAAAAAGGAGTCAGACGATTGCTCATCTAACTCCTCACTGAATTTGGTGGCCCCTACTGGACTTGAACCAGTGACCAAGCGATTATGAGTCGCGTGCTCTAACCAACTGAGCTAAGGGGCCAGACTTGGGCGCTGATTATACGGTAGTTTTTATCCTGCGGTCTAGAGCTGAAGAATCAGATGGGCGTTTTATGCACAAAATTAAGGTTTTTTACGGACTTGGTGGGTTGAGACTGACCGATATCAGTAAAATATCAGTCTCGGGCTAAAAAGAAAAACCCCGGCATGCCGGGGTTTTTGTGTGCTTGTCAGCGCAATGGATAATTAATCATCCAAGAAGCTGCGCAGCACTTCTGAACGGCTTGGGTGGCGCAGTTTGCGCAATGCCTTCGCTTCGATCTGACGGATACGTTCACGGGTGACGTCGAACTGTTTGCCCACTTCTTCCAAGGTGTGGTCAGTATTCATGTCAATACCGAAACGCATGCGCAGAACTTTCGCTTCACGCGCTGTCAGGCCAGCTAACACGTCATGAGTGGCAGAACGCAGGCTCTCAGAGGTTGCAGAGTCCAGCGGCAGCTCCAGAGTGGTATCTTCAATGAAATCGCCCAGATGTGAATCTTCATCATCACCAATTGGGGTTTCCATTGAAATTGGCTCTTTCGCAATTTTCAGCACTTTACGAATTTTGTCTTCCGGCATTAACATGCGTTCAGCCAACTCTTCCGGTGTAGGTTCACGGCCCATCTCTTGCAGCATCTGGCGCGAGATACGGTTGAGTTTGTTAATGGTCTCAATCATATGCACCGGAATACGGATGGTACGCGCCTGGTCTGCGATAGAGCGTGTAATAGCCTGACGAATCCACCAAGTTGCATAGGTTGAGAACTTATAACCACGGCGGTATTCGAATTTATCTACGGCTTTCATCAAACCGATGTTGCCTTCCTGAATTAAATCAAGGAACTGCAAACCACGGTTGGTGTATTTTTTCGCAATAGAGATAACCAGACGCAGGTTAGCCTCCACCATCTCTTTCTTGGCGCGACGCGCTTTCGCTTCACCGATAGACATACGACGGTTAATGTCTTTCACTTGCTCGATGGTCAGGCCGGTTTCTTCTTCGATCTGGCGCAATTTCTGCAAGCTACGTTGAACATCATCCGAAACGTCTTTCAGTTTTTCCGACCACGGTTTACCCATGGCAATTGCTGCAGCAAACCAAGTATCACTGGTTTCATTGCTAGCAAACAGGGTCACGAAGTTTTTCTTTGGCATTTTGCACTGTTCAACACATAACTTCATGATGATGCGTTCTTGAGTACGAACACGGTCCATCATGGCGCGCATGTTGTTGACCAGATAGTCGAATTGCTTCGGTACCAGGCGGAACTGTTTGAAGACTTCGGAAAGTTTCAGAATCTCAGCAGCAGCATTCGCATGACTGCGACCGTTTTTCTTGATTTCCATGCGTGCATTTTCGTACTGCTCACGCAATTCGCTGAATTTCAGACGTGCCAGCTCTGGGTCAATGCTGTTATCGTCTTCTTCTTCTTCGTCGTCTTCATCTTCGTCGTCGTCGTCATCCATTTCTTCGCTGGATAATTCAGAACCAACGTGAGTGGCCGTCGGCGCAATATCTTCTTCGGCGTTCGGATCAACAAAACCGGTGATCAGGTCAGATAAACGAGCTTCACCTGCTTCAACGCGATCATATTGTTCCAATAGGTAAGTAATCGCTTCAGGGTATTCAGCAACGGAGCACTGAACCTGATTGATACCGTCTTCGATACGTTTGGCGATATCAATCTCACCCTCACGCGTCAATAACTCAACGGTACCCATTTCGCGCATGTACATACGCACCGGGTCAGTGGTACGCCCGATTTCGGATTCAACACTGGACAACACCTGTGCAGCAGCTTCAGCCGCGTCATCGTCGGTATCAGTGGTGTTCTCGGCCAGCATTAAATCATCGGCATCAGGTGCTTCTTCTAGCACCTGTATGCCCATGTCATTAATCATCTGGATGATGTCTTCGATCTGATCGGAATCGACGATATCTTCCGGCAGATGGTCATTGACCTCAGCATAGGTCAGATAGCCTTGCTCCTTACCACGGGTGACAAGTAGTTTCAGCTGTGACTGCGGGTTTTGCTCCATAAGACGGTATCCACACTTCAGAGTATTTGGGTTGGTGTCGGTCGGCGAAACCGCCAACAATAGCATTTGGGGCTTTTTTTTGTCGCCGCTGCCCGCCATGACGGCATATTGTGGGGATTCGCCCCCACATTTATCGGCAATTAAGCCGTTGGGTATTTCATTTTGTCCTGGCTAATGCCAGATTCAAAGACCAAAGCTCTTTACGTTCTTCGGCGTTTAATCCATGTGTACGATCACGCGCTATGAGTGTTTCCTGACGTTGCTCCAATATGGAGTCATACAGGCTGGTTAGCGTGTCGACAAAAGTCTGTTCGACCATGTCCTCAACAATCATGTGGTTCCATGTTGCAAGAGTTTCAAGCTGTTGGCTGAATTTATTATCACGATACAGTTCCAATAACTGACCGGTTGTTAGCCCCGGTTGGGCTAAACAGGTCTCAACCAACTCAATAAATAACGGTAATCCAGCTAACTTGGCTTGTTCGACACCCTGCAATGAGGGGATAAGTGTAGCCAACTGTGGGTTTTGCACCAGTAGCCCTATAAGTATACGCATGGTTGTGCGTTTTAGCTGGGGCGGCTGGTAGCTATTTGTGTTTTCAGCCAGTTTCGGCATCAGCTTGTCAAGCTGGCTGTCATCTAGCAAACCTAGCTTATTGCCTAACTGTTGGCGCAGATAAAGCCGTAAGGTTTCTCCAGGCACCTGGCTGATTAAAGGAAGTGCCAGTGTGCTTAATTTGGCGCGCCCGTCTGGGCTGCTCAAATCCACCTGTGGCATCAAGGTTTCGAACAAGAAAGTTGAGAGTGGCTGCGCCTGCTCCATCCGCTGTTCGAATGCATCTTTCCCTTCTTTGCGCACCAGAGTGTCCGGGTCTTCGCCATCGGGCAAAAACATAAAGCGTAGCTGACGCCCATCATTTAGATAGGGCAGAGCTGTTTCTAAAGCACGCCAAGCTGCATCTCTACCGGCCCGATCGCCGTCATAACAACAAATTACATTATCGGTCGCGCGGAATAATAGTTGAATATGTTCCGCCGTGGTGGCTGTACCCAGCGAGGCAACAGCATAATCAATACCAAATTGCGCCAGTGCCACCACATCCATATAACCTTCAACCACGAGTAGCCGGGTTGGATTCGGGTGATTCACTTGCGCTTCATACAAGCCATATAACTGGCGGCCCTTATGAAAAATTTCTGTTTCTGGGGAGTTGAGGTACTTCGGCACTCCATCACCCAGAATTCGCCCGCCAAAGGCGATAACCCGCCCGCGTTTATCGCGAATAGGGAACATGACGCGCTCACGAAAACGATCGTAAGTTCGCCCTGTATCATTAGTCACCAACATCCCTGCATCGTTCAGCGCCGTGCGGCTTTCGCCATCGCGACCAAAACGTTTTAAGGCATTGTCCCAACCTGGAGGGGCAAAACCGATAGCAAAATGTTGAATGATTTCTTCACTCAAACCGCGATGTTTAAGATATTCGCGTGCCTGATTGGCGTTCTGGCCTTTGAGTGATTGTTGATAGAATGCACTTAGGCTTTCCATCAGCTGATAAAGACTTTGCCGTTGGTGGCGTTCAATCTGTGTGGTGCCGGTTCCTGCCTCATAAGGCACTTCCAGCCCGTGCATGGTGGCTAACTCTTCGATACTTTCGACAAATTCAAGTCTGTCGTAATTCATCAAAAAATCAACCGCATTACCATGCGCGCCACAGCCGAAACAGTGATAAAACTGCTTTTCGCCATTAACAGTAAATGAGGGGGTTTTCTCATGATGGAACGGACAGCACGCGTGATAATTTTTGCCTTGCTTCTTCAGTTTTACCCGAGCATCAATAAGATCGACGATGTCAGTGCGAGCCAGCAAGTCATTGATAAATACGCGTGGAATTCGTCCAGCCATAAGCCCCTATTCGGTCAGTCCATAAACGAGAACAAGCCGCGCATTCCTTTCGGAAAGCACGGCCTTCGTATGCAACTACTCGATCTGCGCGTTCTTAGAACATAAAAAACTACGCGGCGGGGTTACCCCCGAAGAATTAATACAGACGAGTGCGGCGTGCGTTTTCGCGGGCCAGTTTCTTCGCGTGACGTTTTACAGCAGAAGCTTTAGCGCGTTTACGTTCGGTAGTCGGTTTTTCATAGAATTCACGACGACGAACTTCAGCTAAAACACCTGCTTTCTCGCAAGAGCGTTTGAAACGACGAAGAGCGACGTCGAATGGCTCGTTTTCACGTACTTTAATTACCGGCATGTGCCTCTCACCTCAATAGAAATCGGTTTGCTGCTGGCCAATCGCCAGCCTTCTCAAAATGGTGCGGAATTTTACTTCAATGGATGCTGCTTTGTAAAGCACCACAGCAAATTGAAACAGGCACGCTCCTGTGATGTCGCCCCCGTTCTTTACAAGAAAGTTGGTGCCGAGAGTGCGACGGCCGCTGATTATATACTAAACAGGGCCATTGAGCGAATTTATCAACATTTTTTTCAAATGTGAAAACTATCAACAACATTCATGGCGTTGGCTAGCCAAAATGCCACTTTCCTGCCCAATTTAGGATCAGAAATCATGACGAGCGACTGGGTTATGCTAAACTATCGGCCGCACGTGAATGATGGGAAATGTAATGCGAGTTTTGGGTATAGAAACGTCCTGCGATGAAACCGGAATTGCAGTGTATGACGATGAAGCCGGTCTGTTAGCTAACCAATTGTACAGCCAAGTTAAATTGCATGCTGATTATGGCGGCGTCGTGCCTGAGCTGGCTTCCCGTGATCATGTGCGCAAAACGGTGCCATTGATTCAAGCTGCATTGAAAGAAGCCAATTTGAGCGCCAAAGACATTGATGGCGTGGCGTATACCGCAGGCCCTGGGTTGGTCGGGGCATTGCTGGTTGGGGCCACTGTCGGCCGCGCATTAGCCTTTGCTTGGGGCGTTCCCGCCGTGCCCGTCCATCATATGGAAGGGCATTTATTGGCACCGATGCTGGAAGAAAATGTACCGGAATTTCCGTTTGTCGCGTTACTTGTCTCCGGCGGTCACACGCAATTAATCAGTGTGACGGGGATTGGTGAGTATTTGTTACTCGGTGAGTCTGTTGACGATGCGGCCGGGGAAGCCTTTGATAAAACAGCAAAATTATTAGGGTTAGATTACCCCGGTGGGCCAATGTTGTCGCGTATGGCCCAGCTTGGAACTGCCGAAAGATTTACTTTCCCGCGGCCAATGACTGACCGTCCGGGGCTGGATTTCAGTTTTTCTGGCCTGAAAACGTTCGCGGCGAATACCATCCGCGCCAATGGTGATGATGACCAAACTCGTGCCGATATTGCCCGCGCGTTTGAAGATGCCGTGGTCGACACTCTGGCTATCAAATCCAAGCGCGCACTGGATCAAACCGGCTTTAAGCGCTTGGTTATTGCTGGCGGAGTGAGTGCTAACCGCACTTTACGCTCAAAACTGGCCGCAATGATGCAAAAACGTGGCGGGGAAGTATTTTATGCTCGACCAGAATTTTGCACCGATAATGGCGCGATGATCGCCTATGCGGGTCTGATTCGGCTGAAAAGTGGTGTGAATAGCGAATTGTCAGTATCGGTTCGCCCGCGCTGGCCGTTGAGTGAGTTACCGAAAGTGTGATCAGAAAGTGTAAGCGGGGCTGCGGCGGTGTTGCCGCAGTCTTTCACAATGCTCATGGACTATAAGTCCACTCCGTTTTTTCACTTCTTTGCGCCTTGCCTCGCGCCCGCTTAGCTGATTCTAAACTAATCCTCTTTCTCTTCTAACTCGGCGGCTTCTTCGGCCGGGGTTTTCTGTTTTTTCTTTCTGAGCTTATCCCAGATTTTACTTTCTTTGCCGCGCCATAAACGTTGAATATTATCGTGGTG
Source organism: Yersinia hibernica (assembly GCF_004124235.1). Lineage (NCBI taxonomy): Bacteria > Pseudomonadati > Pseudomonadota > Gammaproteobacteria > Enterobacterales > Yersiniaceae > Yersinia > Yersinia hibernica. The sequence continues at coordinate 4,126,180 of NZ_CP032487.1, read as the reverse complement.
GCGCATCAGAATCAGGCAGGACAGCATGGCCACCGGGAAGGTAAATTGCGGTTTGAACCACCAGACATAGAAGGGGGCGATTAATGCGCTAATAATTGCGCCCAAAGATGAATAGCCACTCAGTAGCACGGTCAACAGCCAAGTGCCGGTCATCAGGCCGGTCAAATCCCAGCCAATAGGCGCGATGGCACCAAATGCCGTGGCGACGCCTTTACCACCTTTAAAGTGGAAAAATACCGGATAAATATGACCAAGACAGGCTGCAATGGCGGTCAAGCCAAGATACAGTGGCGAAACGTGTAGCAGATAAGCAATCCAAACCGGTAACATCCCTTTCAACACATCGAAAATCAGTACCGTGGCCGCCGCCGTGCGGCCACCGATGCGTAGTACGTTGGTGGCCCCGGGATTACCGGAGCCATGCTCACGCGGATCGGGTAGCTTGGCAACCCGGCAGACCAGGACCGCACTGGAAATAGAGCCACACAAATACGCGAAAATAATCATGCCAAGCGCGATAGCACTCATAACACCGCCCTGTTGAATAATGATCGTTTTAATCGCAACATCAGTGGATAATACGCATATTCGGCTGGAAGTGGTATCCGGCAGGCATAAAAACAGAGAATGACGTGATGGACATCGTATTTATTGAGGAACTCAGTGTCATAACCACCATCGGTGTTTATGACTGGGAGCAGACCATTCAGCAAAAGCTGGTGTTCGATATCGAAATGGGCTGGGATAATCGTAAGGCCGCTGGCAGTGATGATGTCAATGATTGCCTGAGCTATGCAGATATCAGTGATGCCGTGATCAAGCATGTTGAATCGCAGCGTTTTGCCCTGGTTGAGCGGGTGGCCGAAGAGATAGCCGGGCTATTACTCCAGCAATTTAATTCGCCTTGGGTGCGGATTAAGGTCAGCAAACCAGGTGCAGTTGCTCAGGCGCGCAATGTTGGGGTGGTGATTGAACGCGGTCAGCGGCCCAGTTAAGCCATGGCGTTATTGAAGGTATATTTTTCGCTATAGTGACATAAAAGTGCAACCCTAGCTCTATAATATGGTCTGATTGCATCGTATAGCGTGATAAATTAATTAATATTGAATCTGAACGGCATTGTTTTGTTAACAGTCGATATTGTTTTAGTCACTATCGATATTGTTTTCAGCATTGCCGTTTTTTGTGGTCTCTATTACAGGGCATTGGGTATCGTAGATGACGGATATGTATTCGCTGTTTGTGGCTTTTGTATTGGGTGTGGTTGAAGGGCTGACCGAATTTTTGCCTGTTTCATCGACGGGTCACATGATTATTGTCGGTGAGCTGTTAGGTTTTACCGGCGATAAAGCAAAAACCTTTGAAGTCATTATCCAGTTAGGGTCGATTCTAGCCGTGGTGGTGGTGTTCTGGCGGCGTCTATTCGGCCTGATTGGTATTCATTTTGGTCAAGTCCCTCATGAGGGGAAAACCAGCGGCCATCTGACATTGGGCCATATTTTATTGGCGATGATTCCGGCGGTCGGTTTGGGATTGGTTTTTCACGACGTCATCAAATCGTTATTCAATCCGCAAAGTGTGATGTATGCATTGGTCGCTGGCGGTATATTGTTGCTGGCAGCGGAGTGGTTTAAACCGAAAAATCCTAAGTCGATTGGGTTGGACGATATTACTTATCGCCAAGCTTTTGCCATTGGCTGCTTTCAGTGTTTGGCTTTGTGGCCGGGTTTCTCTCGCTCTGGTGCGACGATTTCTGGCGGGATGTTGGTCGGTGTTAACCGCTACGCGGCCTCTGAATTTTCCTTTATTTTGGCTGTGCCGATGATGCTCGGGGCCAGCGGATTGGATTTGTATAAAAGCTTACATTTCCTGAGTTGGGGCGATTTGCCGATGTTTGCCGTCGGTTTTATCACCGCCTTTGTTGTCGCGCTGATTGCCATCAAAACCTTCCTGTCACTGATTAAGCGTATCTCTTTCGTGCCTTTTGCGATTTATCGCTTTATTGTCGCCGCCGCGGTGTACTGGGTCTTTATGTCGTAGTTTAGTGACCGAGTGCTACAAAAAAGCCCTGAATAATCAGGGCTTTTTATTTCAGCATGACAGTCACTTATTGTGGAATCACTTCTTGAGTGAGTTTCCATTGTGCCAAAGCCAATTGGCGGCGGCGCTTCAGTTCGTCGCGAATTGCCAAACCCTGTAGCCCACTGGCAACCACTTCCTGCACCGATACCCCGTTGGCAATACGGAATGCGGCCCGCAAATAATCACCCTGTGGATACGGATTTTTCTCAAATCCGGTGCGGCCTCGGGCATCTGCTTCACTGGTCATTATCATCTGCTCAAGGCGCTCTGGTTTGCGCCACACATCAATAGCATCGAACAGTTTGAGCAGAGTTTCAGGGCGGAGTTTATTCACTGTGTGAATGAGATCATGATATTCCGCCACCAATTTTGCTAAATTTCGCACTGGGTTTGGCACCCGAAAGCGCTGGCATAACTGCTCGACTAACTTGACGCCTGCCGGGCCATGCCCATGATGATGTGGCCAAAACTCTTTTGGTGTCAGTCCCTTACCTAAATCATGACAAAGTGCAGCAAAGCGCACGTCAACCTCAGGGCTGAGTTGAGCGGCAATGGCCAGCGTCATCAGTGTGTGAATGCCGGTATCAATTTCCGGATGCCATTTTTCTGGCGCAGGAACACCGAATAAGCGCTCAATTTCAGGGAACAGCACCGCCAGTGCTCCACACTCACGCAACACTTGAAAATAGATTTGTGGGCTTGATGTTTTCAGCGCCTTTTCAGTTTCTTTCCACACGCGCTCTGGTGTTAAAGCCGCCAGTTCACCACTTTCAGCCATTTTCGCCATCAATGCTTGGGTCTCTGGGGCGATAGTAAATCCCAGATGAGCGAATCGAGCAGCGAAACGCGCCACACGCAAAACACGCAATGGATCTTCGCCAAAAGCATCAGAAACATGGCGCAAGACTTTGTTTTCTAAATCTTGTCGGCCATTATAGGGATCAAATAGCTCGCCATCACTGCTGCGGGCAATGGCATTAATGGTTAAGTCGCGGCGCAGTAAATCTTCTGCCAAGGTAACGTCAGGGGCGGCATAGCAGGTAAATCCGGTATAACCTTGGCCCGATTTACGTTCGGTGCGGGCCAGGGCGTACTCTTCATGGCTGACAGGATGAAGAAATACCGGGAAATCTTTACCCACTTGTTGGTAGCCTTGTACCAGCAGTTGTTCTGGGGTAGCGCCGACGACGACCCAATCTTGTTCAGTGACTGGCAGGTTTAATAAGCTGTCGCGGACGGCACCGCCGACCAGGTAGATTTCCATGTAAAACCCTTCGTTCTTGGCGTTGCAGCGAATATCAGTTCATCCAGCGGTTATTCTTTTTACGGCTTGGGATCAAGTGTGGCAGTATCAGGCCCAATAACAAGCCAATTCCCGCGACACCGCCGCCGTACATAAACCATTGCAGAATAATGGTGCGCTGCTTGTCATCCAATTGCAGGTTCACGGCACTGACTTTCTTCTGAGCAACAACTAACTGGTTTTTCAGTGACTCATTTTCTTTTTGCAATTCGGAAATGACACTGTCGCTGGCCGCCACTTTTTGCTGCATTTCTGCGGTGCGCTGGTTCCAGCTATTATCAATATTAGCCAATTTGTCGGTCAGTGTTTTAACTTGCTGCTCAAGGTCAGGAACCCGAACACGTAAGCTGGGGGTTTCGCTCAGTTGACCCAGCGGGATCCAGGTGGTTTTGCCCTTGCTGTCGCGGATTTGGCCATAATTTGTGCTGTCATCAACGCTTATCAGGGCAACTTCATCGCCACCTTTTAGCGTGCCAACAATGCGGTATTGATTACCGGGGCCACTACGAATAAAAGTATCCAGCTCATCAGAGATATAGCGTTTTTCTTCCGCGTAAGCACTCAGGGAAAGAATGAGACTTAGCATGGCAAGGCAAATTAGGTGTAATTTCTGCATTAGAGAGTCATTTATGAGTGAATATATGTGACGATAGTAGTGTGTTCAGTTTGCCGACGCAACGCATAAACCGGAATGAGAACTATCTTACTCTCATAGCCCGCGCGGCTTTAGCCCTTTAGCTGTTTATTTTAACGACGGTGAAAATTTGTCTTATGAAGCTTTAGGGTAGACTGGCTAAAACAGGTTAAAATAGGCTTTGACTCAGGGCTGCCGTGCGGGCTTATCTGTGTAAAACAGGCAAATCACCGCAAAAAAGGCATAATGTCCGTAATCTCGCAACATACCGGTGTGAATGAAATTATGACCGTTGAAATAGAATTAAAATTTATTGCTACACCTGCGGCCATTGCCGCTTTACCGGAGCGAATCACCTCTTGGCAAAACCAGCATTCAGCGCCGCAAACCTTGACCAATATTTATTTCGAAACAGCAGATAACCGCCTGCGCCAGCATGATATTGGCTTGCGTATTCGTGGTTATGATGGCCGTTATGAAATGACGGTCAAGACCGGCGGCAAAGTTATCGGTGGTTTACATCAGCGCCCTGAATACAACGTTGATATTGATAACGACAAACTAGATTTGGCGCGTTTCCCCGCTGATATCTGGCCTGAAGGTTGGGTGGTTGATGCGCTGCAAGCAGAATTAAAACCCTTGTTCCGCACTGATTTTACCCGTGAGAAGTGGGTAATTACTTACGGTGAGAGCGAGATAGAGCTTGCTCTCGACCAAGGCACGATCAGTGCTGGTGAGCTATCAGAACCCCTGAGTGAAATTGAGTTAGAACTCAAAAAAGGCCATCAGACAGATTTATTGGCACTGGCAGTTGAATTGGCACAGATCGGCGGCTTGCGTCAGGGGAATCTCAGTAAAGCGGCGCGCGGTTATCATTTGGAGCAAGGTAATCCACCGCGTGAATTACGCCCATTATTGGTTTTGCAACCTGCGCCGAAATCTACTGTCGAGCAAGGGATGGTTGCCGGGCTGGAAATGGCATTAGACCACTGGCAGTATCACGAAGAGTTATGGTTGCGTGGTGAGTCAGCGGCGAAGCCTATGATTATTGAAGCATTAGGGATGATTCGCCAAACATTGGCTATCTTTGGCGGATTGGTGCCACGCAAAGCTAGCACTGAGCTGCGGGCGTCATTAATGGCGCTCGAACCTCAGTTAGAGCCGAAAAATGCCGATGCCGAGTTAATCTGTTATAGCGCCGATTACCTGAAATGTAAGTTAGCGCTTACATCTTGGTTGGTGAGTGCTGGCTGGCGGCCATTTATGGATGATAAAGCTCGAGCCAAGTTCGATGGTTCGTTCAAACGCTTCTGCGACATTATGTTGAGCCGCAGTGCTGCCGACTTGAAAGAGGCCTTTGGCCATCACCTGGATGATGATGGCTATTTGGCACAATTGCCGCGGTTAAACCGGCAGATCATGGCTTTCCAACTGCTCTCTGGTTTCTATCCACAAGATGAATGGCACCCATACATTGATGGCTGGTTTGGTTTACAGCAGGCGATTATGGCGCGCCAAGGGCACTGGCGTGATACTGCCCGTAAGGACGCATTATCCCAGCCCGCTTTTTGGTTGAATGGGGCTGTGCGCTAATTCAAACCGTGCGTTAATCGAATATATAGCCCTCAGCCTGGCCGTTAAGGACTTGATATGTTGCCACTCTCTGCGGAATTACAGATTCAGGCGCAAAATATACAGCAGCGCTTTTATGAGTTGCCGGCCCGACCGGATTTAGGTGAAGAAGATATTGCCGTCTTGGCGTTGAGTGATTTTGTCAGTGACATGCTACTGATTCACCCTGATTGGTTGGATGAGCTGCATCAGCAGCCACCACAGCCGCAGGAGTGGCAATTTTATCCACAATGGCTGCATCAAGCTCTGGCCGAGGTACAAGATGAAGCCGCGTTGTTAACCGCTTTGCGGCTATTTCGTCGGCGGATTATGGTGCGCATCGCTTGGTCACAAGCACTGGAAACCAGCGCCACGACGGATACCTTGCAGCAGTTAAGTTGGTTGGCTGAAAGCTTGATTATCGCCGCTCGCGATTGGCTGTATCAGGCTTGTTGTCGTGATTTTGGCACCCCTTGCAATAGTGAGGGTGTCCCGCAGCCTCTGCTGATTTTGGGCATGGGAAAGCTAGGTGGTGGCGAGCTGAATTTCTCATCAGATATTGATTTGATTTTTGCTTATCCCGAAAACGGCCAGACCCAAGGAGGGCGGCGTCAGTTGGACAATGCCCAGTTTTTCACCCGCTTGGGCCAGCGGCTGATTAAGGCATTAGACCAGCAAACCATCGACGGCTTTGTCTATCGGGTGGATATGCGCTTGCGCCCATTCGGCGATAGCGGGCCGCTGGTGCTGAGTTTTGCCGCACTGGAAGATTATTACCAAGAGCAAGGTCGCGATTGGGAGCGCTATGCCATGGTGAAAGCGCGGCTGATGGGCGGGGCGGAAGACCATTACAGTCAGGAGCTGCGTCAAACTCTGCGGCCTTTTGTGTTCCGCCGCTATATCGATTTCAGTGTGATTCAGTCACTGCGCAATATGAAGGGGATGATTGCCCGTGAAGTCCGGCGGCGCGGCCTGAGAGACAATATCAAGCTGGGGGCGGGTGGCATTCGTGAAATTGAGTTTATCACCCAAGTTTTTCAGCTCATTCGAGGCGGGCGTGAACCGCGTCTGCAAGAGCGCGCTTTGCTGCCCACCTTACAGGCCGTGGCGCAACTGGGTTTACTGCCCGAAGCACAAGTGGCCGCACTCAGTGGCAGTTACCTGTTTCTGCGCCGTTTAGAGAATCTGTTGCAAGCTATTGGCGATGAACAAACTCAGACTTTACCCAGCGATGCATTGAATCAGGCCCGACTAGCTTGTGGCATGGGCTATGTGGATTGGGCTACGATGCATGCCGCGCTAGAACATCACATGCAAGCCGTCCGCTTGGTCTTTGATGACCTAATCGGCGACGATACCCCAGATATTGGCGAAGATCCCCGCCATGGTTTGTATAAAAGCTTGTGGCAGGATGCACTGGAGGAGAATGATTTAGCGCCACTGACACCGCATTTAGACGAAGCCGCGCGCAGCCAGTTGCTGATGACTATCAAACATTTTCGCCATGACGTGGATAAACGCACCATTGGGCCGCGTGGTCGTGAGGTGCTGGATCAACTGATGCCGCGCCTGTTTGCGGAAGTTTGCCCACGACCCGATGCTAATATTGCTCTCAGCCGTTTGATTCAATTGCTGCTCAGTATCGTGACTCGAACCACATATCTGGAGTTGTTGGTCGAATATCATGCGGCATTGAAACATGTTATTCGCTTATGTTCAGCTTCGCCGATGGTCGCCAGCCAGCTAGCGCGCTATCCCCTATTATTGGATGAATTGCTCGACCCGCAATCACTCTATCAGCCACTGGAACCCAGTGCTTACCGCGATGAACTTCGTCAATATTTACTGCGGGTTCCGGAAGATGATGAAGAGCAACAGCTGGAGGCACTGCGGCAGTTTAAGCAGGCGCAACAATTGCGTATTGCTGCCGGTGATATCACTGAGGCGCTGCCGGTAATGAAAGTGAGTGACCACTTAACTTATCTGGCAGAAGCCATCATTGACGCGGTTATCCAACAAGCGTGGAACCAAATGGTTGCCCGCTATGGTCAGCCAAGTCATTTGCAACAGCGCGAAGGCCGGGGTTTTGCTGTCATTGGTTATGGCAAGTTGGGCGGCTGGGAGCTGGGCTACAGCTCTGATCTGGATCTGGTTTTCCTGCTTGATTGCCCGTTAGAGGTGATGACGGACGGTGAGCGTAGCATTGACGGCCGCCAGTTCTATTTGCGTTTGGCCCAGCGCGTAATGCATTTATTCAGCACCCGTACCTCATCAGGCATTCTCTATGAGGTGGATGCACGGCTAAGGCCGTCTGGAGAGGCGGGCATGTTGGTGAGCACCGTCGAGGCTTTTGCTGATTACCAGCAAAATGAAGCATGGACGTGGGAGCATCAAGCATTGGTGCGCGCGCGCATTGTCTATGGTGACCCTGAGTTACATCGAGAGTTTGACACCATTCGCCAGCACATTCTTTGTCGCCATCGTGAAGACCCGCAATTGCAGCAGGAAGTCCGCGAAATGCGTGAGAAAATGCGCAATCATCTGGGCAGTAAGCAGCGCGATGTGTTTGATATCAAAGCCGATGAGGGGGGGATCACTGATATTGAGTTTATTGCCCAATATCTGGTGCTGCGCTACGCCGCCACTGAGCCACGCCTGACCCGCTGGTCTGATAATGTGCGAATTTTTGAGCTAATGGCTAATTACGGCATCATGCCCGAGGAGGAAGCCGCGGCATTAACCCGCGCCTACGTCACCATGCGTGATGAAATCCATCACTTGGCATTGCAGGAGCAATCCAGCAAAGTGGCGGCGGATAGCTTTCTAAAAGAAAGAGAGCAGGTGGATGCCAGTTGGCGTAAATGGTTGGTGGTAGCGCCTGCCAGCGCCTAGATTCCAGTTATTAATGGTATGCAAGGTGTCTGTGATATTATCCGGCACCATATAACAAACACAAAATTGGAGCGAAGGGATGTGTGTTTTCGGGGTTAATAACAGCTCACTTTGGGGGGCTAACGTATGAAAGTCACGCTGCCTGATTTTCGCCGCGCTGGAGTATTAGTCGTCGGCGATGTCATGTTAGACCGTTATTGGTATGGCCCAACGAGCCGAATTTCACCAGAAGCACCGGTGCCGGTTGTTAAAGTCGATACCATCGAAGAACGCCCCGGTGGTGCCGCGAACGTCGCGATGAACATTGCCTCCCTTGGCGCTATCTCCCGGTTAGTCGGATTGACCGGTATTGATGATGCTGCCCGCGCCCTGACCAGCAAACTGAATGAAGTGCAGGTGCGCTGTGATTTTGTCTCGGTGCCGACTCACCCGACCATTACCAAATTGCGGGTGCTATCCCGTAACCAGCAGCTCATCCGCCTTGATTTCGAAGAAGGTTTTGCCGGTGTTGACCCCCAACCTATCTTCGAGCGCATCCAACAAGCGCTGCCACAGATTGGCGCTCTGGTACTGTCCGATTATGCCAAAGGCGCGCTGAACAGTGTGCAGATGATGATCCAGCTGGCGCGAAAAGCAAAAGTGCCGGTGCTGATTGATCCAAAAGGCAGTGATTTTGAACGCTATCGTGGTGCAACCTTACTGACTCCTAATCTCTCTGAGTTTGAAGCGGTGGTCGGCCACTGTAAAAATGAAGCAGAGTTGGTGAGCCGTGGGATGAAGTTGGTGGCCGATTTTGAGCTTTCCGCTTTGTTGGTAACCCGCTCTGAGCAAGGTATGACCCTGCTCCAGCCGGGCAAACCGCCATTACATTTACCGACTCAAGCACAAGAAGTGTTTGATGTGACCGGCGCGGGTGACACGGTGATTGGGGTGCTGGCTGCTGCATTGGCCGCTGGAAACACCTTGGAAGAATCATGCTTCTTAGCGAATGCGGCGGCGGGGGTGGTGGTGGGTAAATTGGGGACTTCGACTGTTTCGCCCATTGAGCTGGAAAATGCCATTCGCGGCCGAGCTGAAACCGGTTTTGGCGTGATGGATGAGCAGCAACTGAAAAAAGCGGTTGCTCAAGCCCGCCAACGCGGCGAAAAAGTCGTCATGACCAACGGCATTTTCGACATTCTGCATGCTGGCCATGTTTCCTACCTAGCCAATGCCCGCAAGCTGGGCGACCGCCTGATTGTCGCCGTGAACAGTGATGCCTCGACCAAGCGCTTGAAAGGCGAAAAACGCCCAGTTAACCCACTGGATCAGCGCATGATTGTGTTAGCTGCGCTGGAAGCGGTGGATTGGGTCGTGCCATTTGAGGAAGACACGCCACAGCGCTTAATTGCCGATATCTTGCCGGATTTACTGGTGAAAGGTGGCGATTATAAACCGGATGAAATTGCCGGCAGTGCCGAGGTGTGGGCGGCCGGTGGGGAGGTTAAAGTGCTGAATTTTGAAGATGGTGTTTCCACCACCAATATTATTCAGTCCATTAAGAATGGCCGCGGCTAAATATCCTTCGGCCTTGAAGCTGCACCGGCATGAGCTGCGCGAGCTTACCCGAGTCACTGACTTGAGTAAGCGCATCGGGTATGTTTGCTTGCCGCCTGCCGCTCCAATGACTTTGGATATTATAGATTGGGTATAGAAAGAGAAAGGCGGTGATGGTGGCGGGGTTAAAACAGGAGTTGAGCCTGGCACAAGGAGTCGGGCTGTTGTCCACATCACTGCTGGGAACCGGTGTCTTCGCGGTGCCAGCCCTGGCCGCAATGCTGGCGGGCGATGACAGTTTGTGGGCCTGGCCGCTATTGATTGTGTTGGTTTTCCCGATAGCTATCGCCTTTGCTGCTTTAGGTCGCCATTTTCCCAGTGCCGGTGGCGCGGCCCACTTTGTCACCATGGCATTTGGCCCCAAACTGGGCAAAGTAACTGGCTGGCTATTTTTGTCCGTCATTCCGGTCGGTTTACCTGCTGCCTTGCAAATTGCCGCCGGTTTCTGGCAAGCCACTTTTGGTTGGAGTGATACCGGGCTGTTAATGGTGCAAGTGGTGACACTGCTGGTTATCTGGCTGTTGGGAACCCGCAGTGCTGGCTCGAGTGCTAATGTGCAAACACTGATTGCCGTGTTAGTCATTGCATTGGTGGTGGCCATTTGGTGGCAGGGGGCTATTCACCCATCGCAAATACCTTGGCCCGCGCTGCAAGATATTTCTCCACCAAATATGTTTAGCGCGCTGGCTGTGATGTTTTGGTGCTTTGTCGGGCTGGAGGCTTTCGCGCATCTGGCAACAGAATTCCGTCACCCTGAACGTGATTTCCCACGAGCTTTGATGGTCGGGTTGTTGGTCGCCGGGGCGGTTTACTGGGGATGTACCGTGGCGGTGCTGCATTTCCATGCTTATGGCGAACAACAAGCGGCGGCGGCTTCATTACCGGGTATTGTGGTGCAATTGTTTGGTCAGCATGCGCTGTGGATTGCCTGCATTATTGGCTATTTAGCGTGTTTTGCCAGCGTCAATATTTATACCCAGAGCTTTGCCCGCATGGTGTGGTCACAAGCGCAGCTACGCCCTCAAAGTCAGTTGGCAAAACTGTCTGCCGGACACACTCCGGTCAATGCACTCACTGCGGTGGTTGGCAGTTGCCTGCTGTTCGCGCTGCTGATTTATTGGCTGGCTTTGCCATTAGATTTACTGATTGTTTATGCCAATGGCATTTTCGTGCTGATTTATTTGCTGTGTATGCTGGCAGGGATCCGCTTGTTAAGCGGCCGCTCGCGGGCGATGTCGGTAATTGGCAGTATGCTGTGTTGTGTATTGCTGGTGATGATTGGTTGGAAAAGCTTATATGCTTTGCTGATGTTTGCGCTGCTGTGGATATTAATGTCCCGAACGCGGGTAGCCGTGATACAGCCCTAAACACAGGGCGCTACAGGGCGCCCTCATCATCACGGGGTATTATTCTCCCGCTTTGTCATCGACAGCTTTAGGTGTATCCGCAGCAACGGGAGCACTGCTGAATTTGGCTTCCAGTTCCCCCAGGCGTTGCTCCAATAACGCCAGCTTTTCTCGGGTGCGCAGCAATACCTGAGTTTGCACGTCGAACTCTTCACGATTAACCAAATCCAGACGAGTTAACTGCGATTGCAGCACCAGCCGAATCTTCTTTTCGACGTCGTCCCCGAATTCGCGAATACCTTTCGGCATAGACTCATGCACTTGGCGAGCGATTTGTTCAATTTTTTTCGGGTCAATCATGATATTTCCCTAATTAGATGTGAAGTTACTCCCACTAGTGTAATGCCAGATGGCGAATGTATAAACCTCTGCAATCACCATTTTGGTAATTGCTCCGACGAATCAATAGCGTTATAGTCATAGGGCTTATTCTCAGGGCGGGGTGCAAGTCCCCACCGGCGGTAAATTGTGTTGCGGCATATTATGTCGTGGTGCAAAAGCCCGCGAGCGCTCACGTTGTTTCTCTTGTCAAAGGGAGCAAGGTAGAGGTCAGCAGATCCGGTGTAATTCCGGGGCCGACGGTTATAGTCCGGATGGGAGAGAGTAACGGTATCTGCCGAGCTTATAGCTCGCTTGCGTTATTTCGGCTATTTCTATTGATATAGATATGATTGATGTAGAAATATGGCCATTTACTCCTCAAGACCGCCCTGATTCTGGTAATCCATAATTTTAATGAGGTTTTTTACCATGAATCAGACCCTTCTATCAGATTTTGGCACGCCGGTTGAGCGTGTAGAACGTGCTATTGACGCTCTGCGTCATGGCCGTGGTGTTATGGTGTTGGATGACGAAAGTCGTGAAAACGAAGGCGATATGGTTTTTGCCGCTGAAGCGATGACGGTTGAGCAAATGGCACTGACTATCCGCCACGGCAGTGGCATTGTGTGTCTGTGTATCACTGATGAGCGCCGCCAACAGCTTGATTTACCCATGATGGTTGCCCATAACTCCAGCCAGTTCCAAACGGCATTTACTGTGACCATCGAAGCGGCGAAAGGCGTGACGACAGGGGTTTCTGCGGCTGACCGTTTGACGACTATTCGTGCAGCGATCGCTGATAATGCCAAGCCTGCCGACCTTAACCGCCCAGGCCATGTATTCCCATTACGTGGTCAGCCAGGTGGGGTATTATCTCGCCGTGGTCACACTGAAGCATCCATTGATTTGGCAACACTGGCCGGCTTCAAACCTGCGGGTGTGTTGTGTGAGCTGACCAATGATGATGGCAGCATGGCGCATGCACCGGAAGTCATTGAATTCGCGAAATTACATGATATGCCGGTTGTTACTATTGATGACTTGGCTGAGTATCTTCAGTCCCAAGCCAAAAAAGCCAGTTGATTTTGATGGCAATATCCACAGATATTGCCTATCGATAATGTGGTTTACACACCGGGTTGCCATTATTGTATTGAATAGATAGCCGCCCGGTTATTTTCTGTCGTCAGATAATTTACATCTTTTTCCTCACCACTTTTTCTCTTCAAATTTATTGAATATCTTCATCACTGTTATCCGGCTGTGTAATGAAAAAAAAGCGCGTAATGTATTCGTTATGATTTTAGCGCCACGTTTTTCTTAACAGTAAGGATTATCTATGAACACCTCTCGTATGCCGGCACTATTTCTCGGTCACGGTAGCCCGATGAACGTGCTGGAAGAAAATAGTCACACACAGGCATGGCGTGCGTTGGGTGAGACATTACCTCGTCCTACGGCGATTCTGGCCATTTCCGCCCACTGGTATACCCGTGGTACCGCGGTAACCGCAATGGAAAAACCTCGGACTATCCATGATTTTGGTGGATTCCCCCAGGCGCTGTTTGATACCGAATATCCGGCACCCGGCTCCCCGGCGTTGGCGGCACACATTCAGCAATTGCTGGCACCCATTGCAGTACAGGCGGATACCAGTGAATGGGGATTGGACCACGGGAGCTGGGGGGTATTGATCAAAATGTACCCTGAGGCGGATATTCCGGTGGTGCAATTGAGTATTGATGGTACGCAACCGGCAGAGTATCACTATGAATTAGGCCGTAAACTGGCAGTGTTACGTGATCAGGGCGTGATGATTGTCGCCAGTGGTAATGTGGTACACAACTTGCGGATGGTCAGATGGCAAGGGGAGAGTAGCCCGTATCCATGGGCTGAATCCTTCAACCAATTTGTGCGGGATAACCTAAGTTATCAAGGTGATAATCATCCTCTGGTTAACTTTATGCAGCATGAGGGGGCGGCACTCTCTAACCCAACTCCGGAGCATTATTTGCCATTGCTGTATGTATTGGGCAGCTGGAATGGTAAAGAGCCAATTTCGATTCCGACAGATGGGATTGAGATGGGGTCGCTGAGTATGTTGTCGGTACAAGTCGGCTAAATACCCCGCGCCCTTGACGTTATAGCGTTGTTAGCTAGCTGACATTGAGCTATCGGGACAATAATCCCATTATTCACTGAATGATAAGAATAATATGCTGGAGATGTTCAGGGAAAGCCGATGCTTTCCCTGACTTTAATGGCGTGCTGTTAACCCAAAATGATATGCGGGTAAAAACGGGACAGATCTTGGGTGATCAGTTCGCGGTCTTCACGTAAACCGATACCACAAGGTTGATCGTTAACCAGCCAACTGCCAATCAGCGTGTAGCTATCACCAAACTTAGGTAATGGATGGAATTGCTGAACAATCATGCCCTCCTCGCCATAGGGCCCATCAACCCGCGCCACTTCTTTGCCGTTTTCTACTATCTGAATATTGGCACCTTCCCGCGAGAATAGCGGCTTGGTGACATAATGATCCATGGCAGGATGATCATCTTCAGCAAAATAAGCAGGCAACAGATTAGGATGATTTGGGAACATTTCCCACAGCAATGGTAGCAAGGCTTTATTGGAGATAATGCTTTTCCAAGCCGGTTCCAACCAGCGTACGCCCGCATCTTCCAGCTTGGTGGAGAACATTTCGCGGAACATAAACTCCCACGGATAAAGTTTGAACAAATTACTGATAACCTGGTTATCCAAGTCGGTAAATTGCCCTTTTTCCCCTAAGCCAATCTCTTCCATGAACATGAATTCAGTCGGCAGACCCGCTTCCAAGGCGCAATCTTGCAGATATTGCACTGTACCGCGATCTTCTTCACTGTCTTGGCAGCAGGCCAGATGCAGCAAACTAAAACCATGGTTATCACGCAGATCAACAAAACGCTCGATCAGTTTTTCTTGCATGCTGTTGTATTGGTCAGAATCCTGACTCAAATTGCCAGCATTAATCTGGTCTTCTAACCATAGCCATTGGAAAAAAGCGGCTTCATACAATGAGGTTGGGGTATCCGCATTGTTTTCCAGCAGTTTTGCTGGATTGACGCCATCATAAGCCAGATCAAGGCGCGAGTAGAGCGATGGCTGGTTGGTGCGCCACGAGCTGCGGACAAAATCCCAACAATGTTTCGGAATGCGGAATTTTGCCATCAGTTGATCGCTATTAATCACTTTTTCAACCACTTGCAGGCACATTTGATGCAACTCTGCAGTGGTGTCTTCCAACTCTTCAATTTGCGCAAGTGTAAATTCGTAATATGCATCTTCACACCAGTACGGCTCGCCATACATGGTGTGGAAACGGAAACCGAATTCGGTGGCTTTTTCGCGCCAGTCCGGGCGTTCGCTAATCGCTAAACGTTTCATTAATCAGACCTTAGCCACCCATGCTGCGCGTGCTGGTTTTGGATGATGTTGCGGCACTACGTTGCATCGAGGACTGCTTAGCCACGGACTCACCAAAACCGCCACGGGTAATGGTATTGGTCACGGCTGGCTTCGGTGCCATTGCCGTTCTTGGCACTGTCATGGTGCGGCCCGTGGTGGCTGAACCAAAGTTTTTGCCGGTGGCATCGACAAATTTGCCATTGGCTGGGCTATTGGGTGCTTTGGAGGTAAACAATGGCTGACTTGCACCACCGCCCATCATTCGGCCCATCATATAACCGGCCATCAGTGGCATCCACATACTGCCGCTTTGCTGTGGTGCTGCAGCTGTAGTTTCAGACGTTGATGATGATGTTGGCACCATTCCTGCTTGTGCTGGAGCTTGAGTACACTGTGATTCACCAAATTCAGCGACGCAATCTTCACGGGTTGCGTACTTAGGTGCAGTTTTGGCCGCTTCCTGCAAAGCAGTGTTGTAAGCCGTGGTACATTCAGCGCTCTTGGACGGGTTGGCCTGCGAGCAATCATCAGCATTTTGGTACAAAGATACGGTTTCATCAGTTTTTTCGCAGCCAGCCAGCATAAATACGGCACTGACAGCTAAAGCAACTGGCGCAAGGCGATAATTGCGCCAGGATTTACGGAAAGTCTCTTGATTGATGTTTTGAGTCCGTTTCATCATTATTTGTCTCATTTCCGGGCGTTCAATGCCCTTTCCCAGTAAGTGCCCTAAGAATAGGGGAAATATGTACGAAATTAAAGCGTGAGGGGCGATGAGCGGCAGACTTTACAAAGCTATACGAAATGCTGAGGGTAACTTCGCTTTTTTCATTGACGAAAAATGCTGGGGAATCATAAGTCGGACAGCGAAAAATAAACCGGGCATAGCTTGATACTGTGCCCGGTGAGCCCCAATTCGTAAAATTAGTTACGGAATGGGTTGCCGTTACGTGTAGCGGCAGGTGTTGCGGCCGTTGGCTGGCTAACAGCCGTTGCACGTGGTGCCGCTTGAGCGCTTGTGCCATTAGCATAAGCATTCTGGTTGGCGTTATCCGGTGCCAGGCTGGTAGCTGATGTTGGGACGGGTTTATCCAGCACACCATTGAGTGCCATCAGGTCGTTCATGTTCAGCGTACCCAATGCAGACTTGATATTTAACTGATTAATCAGATAGGTATAACGCGCATTGGCAAGTTGCTGCTTGGACTGATACAAGTTGGTTGTGGCAGTCAAAACATCCAGAATGGTGCGCGTCCCCACTTGATAACCCGCTTCCATGGCATCTAATGAGCTTTGGTTAGAAATAACCACTTGCTCATAGGCTTTAATGCTGCTGATGGAGGCTGAAATATTATTAAATGAGGAACGAACTGTTTGCACCACACTGCGGTGTGCGCTTTCCAGTTGCTCACTTGCGCCGACGAAATTGTATTGCGCCTGTTTCACGGCAGAGTTGGTCGCACCGCCGCTATACAGCGGTAAACTCAGTTGCACGCCAATTTTGTTTTGGCCAGCATCGGTATTCACTTGCTGAGTGCTTGGTGTGCCGCCACTGTAACGGGTATTAGTCACTGAGGAGGATGCAGTCAAATCGATAGTTGGCATATAGCCGGTTTCGGCTGACTTAATCTGCTCACGCGCTAAATCTTGGCTCAAACGGGCAGAAAGCAAAGAAAGGTTACGTTTTTCAGCATCTTTCAACAGGTTATTGACGGCTTGCGGGCGTTCAGTTTTCAAACGGTCCACATTCAGTGATGCCAGCTCAGGGTAATAAACACCGGTAATCTGGCGCAGGTTTTCCAGCGCATTATCCAGGTTATTACGGGCGGTCACTTCATCCGCTAATACCGTGTCGTAGCTGGCACGGGCGTTCTGTACGTCAGTGATTGCGACTAAACCCACATTAAAGCGCTGGGTTGTTTGGTCTAACTGGCGATAGACAGATTGCTTCTGTGCTTCAGTATAAGACAATGTATCAATGGCGTTTAGGACGGCAAAATAAGCGGTGGCGGTGTCCAGAATCAGTTTTTGTTCACTGGTCTGGAACGTTACGTCCTGAATACCCGCAGTTTTCTCTTGTAAAGTCAGCGCGCGCCATTTTGACATGTCGAAAATGGTTTGAGTCAATTGCAGAGATCCTGACGTCGCATTGCTGTCCGGGTTGTCAGAGGCATCGCGGAAACCATTGGTATGGGTGTAACCTGCGCCTAAACCAAGCTGTGGTAACAGCGGGCTGCGAGCTTCATTAATTTTTTCATATGCAGCATCGCGGTCAGCCGCCGATTTGCGTAAATCCGGGTTACTATCCCTGGCTTGCTTATAAACTTGCAGCAAGTTCTCTGCCTGGCTCATGCTACTGAAACCAGCCAGACTCAGCCCGATAAGAAGGGGGAGCAGTTTCTTCATTTGCAGTCCTTGTTGTGCAGCAGTTGTGCGGCAATATTACTATGGTAGCTGTCGATAGACGAATTGTTGCCGATTCTATCAGAGTCTGCCAATGGGATAAGGTGGCTGATTGTGCCATCTTGCCTTAATTTACTTAAATCTATCACAAAGCTAAATGAGTATTCAGACAACTAATCTGTATCACACCACTTTTGTCAAACAATCTTTATAAAACTGTCTTTATAAAATGACCAACCTCTATTAGCCTGACTGGCATCATTGAGCTGTCATCAAAAATCACAATTTAGGCTCGATACTCAAGTAAGGAAAGAAGTCTATGACATCAGCACAACCCTCACCGGTGACTTTTGACAAGAAAGATGTGGAAATTATTGCACGTGAAACCCTGTACAGTGGTTTTTTTTCACTGAATTTATATCGATTTCGTCATCGTTTGTTTAATGGTGAAATGAGCGGAGAAGTCAAACGCGAAATTTTCGAACGTGGCCATGCCGCGGTGTTATTACCTTATGATCCTGTGCGCGATGAAGTGGTGCTGGTGGAGCAATTGCGAATTGCTGCTATTGACAGCAGCCGGTCGCCTTGGTTATTAGAAATGGTAGCGGGAATGATTGAAGAGGGGGAGACCGTCGAGGAAGTGGCGCGTCGTGAAACGGAGGAAGAAGCGGGAATTCATCTTGGCCGCTGTAAACCGGTTCTCAGTTATTTAGCCAGCCCCGGTGGCACCAGTGAGCGGTTGTCCATCATGGTTGGGGAGGTCGATGCGACCACCGCGAGTGGTATTCATGGGTTGGCGGATGAACATGAAGATATCCGGGTGCATGTTGTTAGTCGCGAGCAAGCCTGTCGCTGGGTTGATGAAGGTGCGATTGATAACGCAGCCTCAATCATTGCATTACAATGGTTGGCGTTGCACCATCAATCGCTGAGAGCAGAATGGCAGCCGTAAAAAAAGCGAGCATAATAATGAGCAAGCGCTACATACCTGATTTCCCTGAAATGATGCGGATATGTGAAACTAACTTCGCGCAATTGCGTCGTTTGATACCGCGCATCGATGAAGTGGGCGAAAGTGTAGCTTATCGGGTTAATGGCGCCAGTTATCAACTGACAATTATTGAATCGACGCGCTACACTTCTGTCGTGGAGATTGCGCAAACTGAGCCGGCAATCAGCCACTGGAGCCTGCCATCTATGGTAGTGCGGCTTTATCATGATGCGCAGGTCGCGGAAGTGTGTGCCAGTCAGCAGATCTCCCGCTTCAAAGCAAGTTATGATTATCCGAATAAAAAGTTGCATCAGCGGGACGAAAAGCATCAAATTAACCAGTTTCTTGCTGACTGGTTGCGCTATTGCTTGGCGCATGGAGCGGTGGCAGTTCCGGTTTGTTAGACAGACTTATAGCCTGACCTCTACAGATGAAAATACCTGATGAATCTGGTTGGAAGGGTGCAAAAACAAGGACACCATTTGGAAAGCCTGTTTAAACTGCCTATGGCGAGTGGGGCCAAGGTTAGAATTTTACAAATAACAGATACCCACCTCTTTGCAGGGGAACATGAGACCTTGCTGGGTGTAAATACTTCTCGCAGTTATCGCGCGGTGTTGGATGCGATTCTTGCTGAGCAGCACCCTTTTGATCTTATTGTTGCGACCGGTGATTTGGCTCAGGACCATTCTGTTGCTGCTTATCAGAATTTTACGAAGGGCATCTCCCGCCTGCCAGCACCTTGTGTTTGGCTACCCGGTAATCACGATTTCCAGCCTGTGATGGTGGATGTTTTGGCGAATGCGGGAATTGCCCCGTCAAAGCATGTTCTGATCGGGGATAATTGGCAGATTCTTTTATTAGACAGCCAGGTCTTTGGGGTTCCTTACGGCGAGCTGAGTGACTATCAGTTAGAGTGGATGGAGCGCTGTCTGGTGGCGCACCCGGAGCGCTACACACTGGTATTGTTGCATCATCACCCGATGCCGTCTGGTTGTACTTGGCTTGATCAGCACAGTTTGCGCAATGCACATATGCTGGCGGCGGTGCTGACCCGCTATCCGCGCGTGACCACCTTATTGTGCGGCCATATCCACCAAGATTTGGATCTCGATTGGTATGGTAAACGCCTGCTGGCAAGCCCTTCAACCTGTGTGCAGTTCAAACCGCACTGTACTAATTTTACACTTGATACTGTGGCACCGGGATGGCGTTACCTCGACTTACTGCCTGATGGAAGACTTGAAACTGAGGTTCGTCGGTTGGCCAGTGATGAGTTTTGCCCGGACATGGATTCGGATGGTTATTGATGAGTGCGCTTCTATATATTCATGGCTTTAATAGCTCTCCCAGCTCGGCCAAAGCCACCACATTCAAAAGTTGGTTGCAGCAGCACCATCCTGATATTGAGATGCTAACCCCCCAATTACCGCCTTATCCGGCGGAAGCAGCAGAAATGCTGGAAAGCATCGTGATGGATAAAGCCGGGCAATCCATTGGTATTGTTGGCTCTTCTCTGGGGGGCTATTTTGCTACTTGGCTTTCTCAGCGTTTTAGTATTCCCGCAGTGGTGGTTAACCCGGCGGTGCGGCCATTTGAGCTGCTCAATGATTATCTGGGTGAAAATCAGAACCCCTACACTGGGCAACAATATGTGTTAGAGTCTCGACATATTTATGATCTGAAAGCCATGCAGATTGAAAAGTTGCAATCGCCGGATTTACTCTGGTTATTGCAACAAACCGGGGATGAGATCCTCGATTACCGCCAAGCGGTTGCCTATTACACCTCTTGTCGGCAAACAGTAGAATCAGGTGGGAATCACGCCTTTGTTGGCTTTGATCATTATTTCTCCCCGATTGTGACTTTTTTAGGGCTAGCAACTGCTTGATATCTGGCGGTTTATGCTCCACCCAAACAGTGGGTATTGTACCGCAGGCCATAATGGCCTGTCGGGCATGTCTAGCCTTCCAACCATTAGCCGAATGTTAATCAAACCATGACTGAATCCAGCTATAACGCTGATGCCATTGAAGTACTCAGCGGTTTAGAACCAGTGCGTCGTCGTCCGGGAATGTATACCGACACCACGCGACCAAACCACCTTGGTCAAGAGGTGATTGATAACAGCGTCGATGAAGCACTGGCGGGGCATGCCCGCCGCATTGACGTCATTCTGCACGCCGATCAATCACTGGAAGTAATAGATGATGGTCGTGGGATGCCGGTTGATATCCATCCTGAAGAGGGCGTTCCTGCGGTTGAACTAATTTTGTGTCGTTTACATGCAGGCGGCAAATTCTCTAATAAAAATTATCAGTTTTCTGGTGGTTTGCACGGTGTCGGTATTTCGGTGGTTAACGCCTTATCCAAGCGGGTAGAAGTGACGGTGCGCCGTGATAGCCAAATCTACAGTATTGCCTTTGAAAATGGCGATAAAGTGCAGGATTTGCAGGTTATTGGTACCTGCGGCAAGCGCAATACCGGCACTAGCGTACATTTCTGGCCGGATGTTTCTTTCTTCGATAGCCCGCGATTCTCGGTATCTCGTTTATCGCATTTGCTGAAAGCCAAAGCAGTACTGTGCCCGGGCGTGGAAATCGTCTTTAAAGATCAGGTGAATAATACTGAGCAGCGCTGGTGTTATGCCGACGGCCTGACTGACTATCTGATGGAAGCCGTTAATGGCTTGATTACATTGCCAGAAGCGCCGTTTGTCGGCTCTTTTGCCGGTGATACTGAAGCCATCGACTGGGCGCTGTTATGGCTACCGGAAGGCGGCGAGTTGCTGACTGAAAGCTATGTCAACTTGATCCCGACCATGCAGGGCGGTACTCACGTCAATGGCTTACGTCAGGGCTTACTTGATGCCATGCGCGAGTTTTGCGAATACCGCAACATTTTGCCGCGCGGCGTTAAACTCTCGGCAGATGATATCTGGGAGCGCTGTGCTTATGTGTTATCCGTCAAAATGCAAGACCCCCAATTTGCCGGCCAGACCAAAGAACGGCTCTCTTCACGTCAGTGCGCGGCTTTTGTCTCCGGCGTAGTAAAAGATGCTTTTAGCCTGTGGCTGAATCAGAACGTGCAAGCTGCAGAACAGTTGGCTGAGCTGGCCATTTCCAGCGCCCAGCGTCGTATGCGTGCGGCGAAGAAAGTGGTGCGCAAGAAACTGACCAGCGGCCCGGCATTACCCGGCAAACTGGCTGATTGTACTTCGCAAGATTTGAGCATGACCGAACTGTTTCTGGTGGAGGGTGATTCCGCTGGCGGTTCTGCCAAGCAAGCGCGTGATCGTGAATATCAGGCGATCATGCCGCTGAAAGGGAAGATCCTGAATACTTGGGAAGTCTCTTCCGATGAAGTGCTGGCCTCACAGGAAGTCCATGATATTTCAGTCGCTATTGGCATTGATCCCGACAGCGAAGACTTGAGCCAGCTGCGTTACGGCAAAATTTGTATTCTCGCGGATGCGGACTCCGATGGCTTACATATTGCCACCTTACTGTGCGCGTTATTTGTCCGCCATTTCCGCACTCTGGTGCGCAATGGCCACGTGTATGTGGCTATGCCGCCGTTGTATCGCATTGATTTGGGCAAGGAAGTGTTTTATGCCCTGGATGAAGAAGAGAAAGCCGGAGTGCTGGAGCAATTAAAACGCAAACGCGGCAAGCCGAATGTTCAGCGCTTTAAAGGGCTGGGTGAAATGAATCCGTTGCAGTTACGTGAAACCACACTTGATCCTAACACCCGCCGCTTGGTGCAGTTAACCATCGGTGATGAAGATGTGGATAAGACCATGGCAATGATGGATATGCTATTGGCGAAGAAGCGCTCGGAAGATCGCCGCAATTGGCTGCAAGAAAAAGGTGATACCGCTGAAATCGAGGTTTAATCGATGAAAGTGACCTTAGAAGAGTTGCAGGCTTTTACCTCGGTGGTCGACTGCGGCTCGATTACGGCGGCGGCGGAACAGCGCAGCCAGACTACATCGGGCATCAGCCGGGCATTGAGCCGGCTGGAGCACAAACTGGCGACGACATTGTTGCGCCGCACCACGCGACGGCTGGAATTGACGGAAGAGGGCGAATTATTCCTCAGTCATGCTCGGCAGATTCTGGCGGCGGTCGATGATGCTGAAGAGCAGATTGCGCTACGGCGGCTGAAACCGGCCGGGCGGCTGCGAGTGAATGCGGCAGCCCCTTTTATGCAGCATGTCATTGTGCCGATGATCAGCGGTTTTCGCGCGCTATATCCGCAAATTATTCTTGAGCTGAATACTGACGATCTAAATATTGATTTGTTGGAACAGCGCACTGACATCGCGATTCGCATCGGTACATTGCGAGATTCGACTATTCATGCGCGTCTACTAGGGGCCAGCCGGGTGCGACTGCTCGCCAGCCCTGATTATCTGCAACGCCACGGTACCCCGCAGTCAATTGACGACTTGGCCAATCACAGCTTGCTTGGCTTCACTCAGCCGGAATTTCTTAACCAGTGGTCGCTGCCCCATTTACCGGGCGGGCGCACATCAATTGCCCCTAATCTGGCGGCATCCAGTGGTGAAACCCTGCGCTTGCTGGCTTTACAGGGCGAGGGGATCGTCGAGTTATCAGATTTTATGACCCGTGAGGATCAACTGGCGGGCCGTTTAGTTGAGGTGATGGCCGACCAAATTCTGGAAACTTGGCAACCAATCAATGCGGTTTATTATCGTAATACCCAACTTGCGGCGCGGATTACCTGCTTTCTGGATTATGTCAGTGAGCAAATTAAGTTACAGGGCAGTCATTGGCTGAAAAATAGCCAATAACACCCGCTGACGCCGCCCCATTTGACTTTTATTGCTGCCAAAGCGCTAATCATAGCTAGCCCAATGTAGATGTGATGCTATGTATCAAACAGCTTGGGGTTTAAAGTGCTCGGCTAAATGCTGACGATAGCGGCTAATGTCCCCTTCAATATTGGGTTGTTTAATCACATCATTACACATAAATGTTGGCAAAGGTTTCATTCCAAGGAATTGATTAGCTTTATGGAAATGCAGATAAACGCCATCAACACCGACCCCTTCGAAGAACTGATTTGGATCAGTAAAGGCTTCAAGTGGTGCATTCCAGGTTACTGAAAGCATGTAAGTTTTACCCTGAATCAACCCGCCAGAACCATAGCCCTTGGTAGCATCGGAGCGAGTACGGCCGTCACTTTGATACAAGCGGCCATGGCCATAGGTAAACACTTCATCAATATATTTTTTTAAAATCCAGGGCTCGCCCATCCACCAACCCGGCATTTGATAAATAACCGTATCAGCCCACAGGTAATTTTCAATTTCACTTTCAATATCATAGCCTTGGTCAACCGTAGTTATTTTAACCTGGTGACCATTTTCCTGTAGAGCATCAGCCGCGACATGAGTGAGAGTGCGATTTAGCGCCCCTTTGGAGTGCGCAAATTCTTTCATTGCGTTAATAATTAATATGTTACTCATTAATATAATCCTTGTAATGCAGGGATTGATACAGTCCAACCCGGAATGCTGAGTATGCTAATGGTTTCGATAGCAGAAAAAAATGCGCAATAATGCATAACACTGTTGCTTAATAAGCAATAAAAGGGATGGATTAAGGATGATTTGCATCTTTTTTCGCTAAACGGGGGAGAAATAAGCGCCACTGGCTATAAAAAATTGAGATTATCTGTGGGTTGTGACAGTAGCCCTGCAGATGAGGTACTATCGCGGGCAGAAATTGACAATGAACTTGCGGTGCCGATCTGCTGGCTTACAGTGATCGCCTCCAGAGTCTGAGGATAATTGAGTAATGAGTGATTTGACTCATGACGGTGCAGAACGCTTACCGCTGCACACCTTTACTGAAAACGCCTATCTGAACTATTCCATGTACGTCATCATGGATCGGGCGTTGCCGTTTATCGGCGATGGTTTGAAACCGGTGCAACGGCGCATTGTCTACGCGATGTCCGAGCTGGGGCTGAGCAATAACGCAAAATTCAAAAAATCTGCCCGTACAGTCGGTGACGTGCTGGGTAAATATCACCCACATGGCGACAGCGCTTGTTATGAAGCGATGGTATTGATGGCGCAGCCATTCTCTTACCGCTATCCACTGGTTGATGGACAAGGGAACTGGGGGGCACCGGATGACCCTAAATCTTTTGCGGCGATGCGTTACACTGAATCGCGGCTATCTAAATATGCAGAAGTTTTACTGAGCGAATTGGGGCAGGGTACGGTTGATTGGGTGCCAAACTTTGATGGCACCATGCAGGAGCCGAAAATGCTGCCTGCGCGTCTGCCGAACATTCTGCTCAACGGCACCACCGGCATAGCGGTAGGGATGGCCACTGATATTCCGCCTCATAATGTGCGCGAAATTGCGCAGGCGGTGATTTCCCTTATTGATAAACCCACGACTTCTCTCGATGAGTTGTTGGAGTTCGTACAAGGGCCAGATTTCCCGACAGAAGCAGAGATTATCACTCCGCGTGATGAAATTCGTAAGATTTACCAGCATGGCCGTGGGTCGGTGCGGATGCGGGCATTGTGGAAGAAAGAAGATGGCAGCGCGGTGATTACTGCACTGCCACATCAGGTTTCCGGTGCTAAAGTGCTGGAGCAGATTGCCAGCCAAATGCGCGCCAAAAAATTGCCGATGGTTGAAGATTTACGCGATGAATCTGACCATGAAAATCCGACCCGTTTGGTAATTGTTCCGCGCACTAATCGTGTCGATCTGGATCAGGTGATGAACCATCTGTTCGCCACCACGGATCTGGAAAGAAGTTATCGCATCAACATGAATATGATCGGCCTGGATCATCGCCCATCAGTCAAAGGGCTGTTGGAGATCCTGACTGAGTGGCTGGTATTCCGCCGCCAAACAGTACGTAACCGACTGAATTATCGGCTAGAAAAGGTACTGAAGCGGCTACATATTTTAGAAGGTTTATTGATTGCCTTCCTGAATATTGACGAAGTTATTCATATCATCCGTACTGAAGATGAGCCAAAACCGCTGCTGATGCAGCACTTCGCGATTTCTGAAACTCAGGCTGAAGCTATCCTCGAACTGAAACTCCGCCATTTAGCTAAATTGGAAGAGATGAAGATCCGCGGTGAGCAAGATGAGTTAGCCAAAGAGCGCGATCAATTGCAGGCGTTATTGGCCTCAGAGCGTAAACTTAATACACTGATTAAAAAAGAAATTCAGGCTGATGCTGCGGCTTATGGCGATGACCGTCGTTCACCACTGACTGAACGCGGTGAAGCTAAAGCCATGAGTGACCATGACATTGTGCCTTCTGAGCCGGTGACCATTGTGCTGTCTGAAATGGGGTGGGTACGCAGTGCTAAAGGCCATGATATTGACCCGACGGGCTTAAGCTATAAAGCCGGTGATAGCTTCCGTGCGGCGGCACGCGGCAAGAGTAACCAACCGGTGGTCTTTATCGACTCAACTGGCCGCAGCTATGCATTGGACCCACTGACACTGCCATCTGCGCGCGGGCAAGGAGAGCCGCTAACCGGTAAGTTAACTCTGCCGCCGGGGGCAACGATTGAACAGGTATTGATGGCATCCGACAGCCAGAAGTTATTGATGGCTTCTGATGCAGGTTATGGTTTTGTTTGTACATTCAATGACTTGGTTGCCAAAAACCGTGCTGGCAAGACGATGATTACCCTGCCGGAGAATGCTAAAGCGCTGCCACCGTTAGAAATTTATGGGCCGGATGACATGCTGTTATCCATCACTGCTGCTGGGCGTATGTTGATGTTCCCGGTCGCCGACTTGCCTGAATTATCAAAAGGTAAGGGTAATAAAATCGTCTCAATCCCAGCGGCGGACGCCGCTGCAGGTAAAGATCGTCTGGTATGGCTATTTGTCTTGCCTCCCCAAACATCCATTACCCTTCACTTTGGTAAACGTAAGCTCACCTTGCGGCCAGAAGATTTGCAGAAATTCAGAGCGGAACGTGGCCGGAAAGGTTCCCCACTGCCTCGTGGTCTGCAACGTATTGATCGTGTTGATGTTGATGCACCAGAGCGGCCGATACCAATAGATAATGAAGAGTAATGCGCTAATAGCCCGTCAATGTTACAGAGAGCGTGCGCAATTTGCGCGCGCTGCCGCGTAACCGAACTAGGGTAAGGAATCTGCGCGGTGTTTTGCCTGAAAATCGTTATACTAGTGCCGATTACGAATCTAAGAGTGAGTGTTTAAGAGGTTGTTATGCTATTAATTTTGCGCACGGTGCTGGCAGTTTTATATTGTTTTCTAGTGTGTGTGTTTGGTTCGATTTATTGCCTGTTCCGTCCACGGAATCCGCGTAATCTTGCCACGTTCGCCCATCTCTTTGGCCGAATGTCAGTATTATTTGGGATTACCGTTGAGCAACGAATTCCCGCAGAAGCAGCGCACTACGGTACCTGCATTTATATCGCAAACCATCAAAATAACTACGATATGGTCACGATGTCGAATGTTGTTCAATCCGGTACTGTTACCGTGGGCAAAAAGAGCTTACTGTGGATACCATTATTTGGCCCATTATATTGGCTGACAGGTAATCTCCTTATTGACCGTGATAACCGGGCTAAAGCACATGGCACTATCGCCCAAGTGGTTGAGCAAGTTCAGAAAAAGAATGTTTCTATCTGGATGTTCCCCGAAGGGACTCGTAGCCGTGGCCGTGGTTTGCTGCCGTTCAAAACAGGCGCTTTTCATGCCGCTATCGCCGCGGGGGTGCCAATTGTACCCATCTGTGTGTCCAGCACTAACCACATCAAGTTAAACCGTTGGTCAAATGGCAAAGTTATTGTAGAAATAATGCCGCCGGTTGATACCTCCGGTTATGGTAAAGATCGCGTTCGTGAGTTGTCAGAGCATTGCCGTAATTTGATGCTGGCTAAAATTGAACAACTTGATGCAGAAATTGCCCAGCAGGCAGCCACTAAAAAATAATCTATTAGCCTTTACCCACGGGTTATTCTGCGACGATTATTTTGCCCGCAGCTAATTTTTGGATTTTCATTTAAACGACTCTGGTCGTGAGCGTTTTGCCGTCCTTCAGCGTTATACGCAGTCAGGCAAAATTTTGCAGTAAGTTTGATTGTGGTTTTCACGGAGAAGATATGTCACTCAGTCGTCGCCAGTTCATTCAGGCTACGGGCTTAGCGCTTGGCGCAGGTTCGTTGCCATTGAGGGCACAGGCTAATAGTACCCAGCAACCCTCGTTACCTGTTCCACCTTTACTGGAATCTCGCCGTGGCCAACCGCTGTTTTTGACTTTACAGCGGGCGCACTGGGCATTCAGTGGCAGACAGAAAGCGGCAGTGTGGGGTGTCAATGGCATGTATCTGGGGCCGACTGTGCGGGTTTATAGCGGGGATGACGTTAAACTCATTTACAGCAACCGTTTGACTGAGCCGGTATCCATGACCATCAGTGGGCTGCAAGTTCCGGGCACACTGATGGGCGGCGCGGCGCGGATGATTTCCCCTGGTGTGGATTGGTCGCCGGTATTGCCTGTACGGCAACCCGCGGCCACCTGTTGGTATCATGCTAATACACCAAACCGCATGGCACCCCATGTTTATAATGGGCTGGCTGGCATGTGGCTGGTGGAAGATGACGTCAGCAAAGCAATGCCGCTGCCGAGCCATTATGGTGTTGATGATTTTCCGATTATTATCCAGGACAAGCGGCTCGATAACTTCGGTGTGCCGGAATATGACCCGCCCGCTAAAGGCGGCTTTATTGGCGATACCTTGCTGGTTAATGGTGTACAAAGCCCGTTTGTTGAAGTTTCCCGTGGTTGGGTGCGGTTACGTTTATTAAATGCCTCCAATTCGCGTCGCTATACCTTGCAACTGAGTGATGGCCGCCCATTGCATGTGGTTGCCAGTGACCAAGGTTTTCTACCTGCGCCTGTTGCGGTGCAGCAGCTTTCGTTAGCGCCGGGTGAGCGGCGTGAAGTGGTGATTGATATGTCGCAGGGTAGCGAAGTGTCAATTACGGCCGGGGAATCTGCTGGGATTATGGACCGGTTGCGCGGGCTATTTGAGCCATCGAGTATTCTGATTTCCACCTTAGTGTTGACATTAAAACCGACCGGCTTGCTGCCGTTGGTCACTGATAATTTGCCAATGCGCTTGCTCTCGGATCAGATACTGGACGGCAGTGTGGTACGTTCCCGCGAGTTCCGTCTGGGGGATGATTTGCCAGGAATCAATGGCGCTATCTGGGATATGAACCGGGTTGATGCTCAGGCACAACAAGGCACTTGGGAGCGTTGGACAATTCATGCCGATATGCCGCAAGCATTCCATATTCAGGGTGTTTCGTTCTTAGTGAAAAAAGTTAATGGCGCGCCCGCGATGGCCGAAGATCGTGGCTGGAAGGATACAGTTTGGGTCGATGGCGATGTGGAATTGTTGGTGTATTTCAATCAGGTTTCTTCTGAACATTTCCCATTCCTGTTTTACAGCCAGACCCTCGAGATGGCAGACCGTGGAACCGCCGGGCAATTGGTGACACAGGCGGCACCCACACTCGGTTAAGAAACATGGGGTCATCGCTTCAATTGACATTGATTCGGTGACCCCCGCTTTTAATGATGTTCTTAATCACATGCTCAAAAGATATATCCTTCCTCTTTTCACGGATAAATGCGTATAATCGCCGCCCGGTGATGATTTCTTAACCCGAATACCTCAATTTTCCCCAATTCAAAGAGTGTTGCCATGAGTACCAGCCTGATCCAGCCAGAGCGTGACCTGTTTTCTTATCAGCCTTATTGGGCTGAATGCTATGGCACCGCGCCATTCCTACCGATGTCTCGCGAAGAAATGGACATACTGGGCTGGGATAGCTGCGACATTATTGTCATCACCGGCGACGCGTATGTTGACCACCCCAGTTTTGGCATGGCGATTATTGGCCGCATGCTGGAGGCTCAGGGTTTCCGGGTGGGGATTATTGCTCAGCCAGATTGGACGAATAAAAATGATTTCATGCGCCTAGGTGAGCCGAATCTGTTCTTCGGGGTTACTGCGGGCAATATGGACTCGATGATTAACCGCTATACCGCTGACCGCAAGTTACGCCATGATGATGCCTACACGCCAGATAACCAAAGTGGTAAGCGGCCAGATCGTGCCACACTGGTGTATAGCCAGCGCTGTAAAGAAGCCTATAGCCATGTGCCGGTTTTATTAGGGGGGATTGAGGCCAGTTTACGGCGCATTGCCCACTATGATTATTGGTCAGATACCGTGCGCCGCTCAGTTATTGTGGATGCCAAAGCCGATATGTTGGTATATGGCAATGGTGAGCGGCCACTGGTTGAGGTTGCGCACCGCTTGGCGGCGGGTGAGAAAATTGCTGATATTCAGGATGTTCGCAATACCGTTGTCATGCGCAAAACCGCATTACCGGGCTGGAGTGGCGTGGATTCTACCCGTCTAGATAAACCGGGGCGTATAGAAGCTATTCCAAACCCATATGGCGAAGATTTGCCATGTGCCACAGACAGTGTGCCCACTGCGGAAGCCAAGCCAATTACCGTGCGAGCCGCCAAACCCAAGCCATGGGAAAAGACCTATGTCTTGCTGCCATCCTATGAAAAAGTGAAAGCGGACAAAGTGCTGTATGCCCACACTTCGCGGATTTTACATCATGAAACCAACCCTGGCTGCGCCCGGGCTTTGATGCAAAAACATGGCGATCGCTATATCTGGATTAATCCCCCGGCGATCCCACTGAGCACCGAAGAGATGG
The DNA here is from genome assembly GCF_004124235.1 of Yersinia hibernica. NCBI lineage: Bacteria > Pseudomonadati > Pseudomonadota > Gammaproteobacteria > Enterobacterales > Yersiniaceae > Yersinia > Yersinia hibernica. Next base: position 4,095,684 of record NZ_CP032487.1, on the reverse strand, counting down.
ACAGTGTTTTTGCGCTGCCTTACCAGCGCGTACCGCATCCGGCTTATGGCAAATCGCCAATCCCAGCTTACGATATGATTCGTTTTTCGATCAATATCATGCGCGGTTGCTATGGCGGTTGCTCGTTCTGCTCTATTACCGAGCATGAAGGGCGTATTATTCAGAGCCGTTCTGAAGATTCCATCATTCGTGAAATCGAAGAAATTCGGGACAAAGTCCCCGGTTTTACCGGCATTATTTCTGATCTGGGTGGCCCGACTGCCAATATGTATATGTTGCGCTGCCAGTCACCGCGCGCTGAGCAAACTTGTCGTCGTGCATCCTGTGTTTATCCTGAAATTTGCCAGCACATGGATACTAATCATCAGCCGACCATTTCTTTGTATCGGCGAGCGCGTGATTTAAAGGGGATTAAAAAGATCCTGATAGCATCTGGGGTTCGCTATGATTTGGCTGTGGAAGATCCGCGTTATATCAAAGAATTAGCCAGCCATCATGTGGGCGGTTACTTAAAAATAGCGCCGGAACATACCGAGGAAGGGCCACTTTCTAAAATGATGAAGCCGGGTATGGGCAGCTATCAGCGCTTTAAGGAGCTGTTTGATACCTATTCCAAGCAGGCGGGCAAAGAGCAGTATTTGATTCCTTATTTCATCTCTGCCCACCCGGGGACGGAAGATAAAGATATGGTCAATCTGGCCCTCTGGCTCAAGAAAAACCGCTTTCGATTGGATCAGGTGCAGAATTTCTACCCATCACCGCTGGCTAACTCCACCACCATGTATTACACCGGCAAGAACCCGCTGAGCAAGGTGGATTACAAGAGTGAGGATGTCACTGTGCCGAAAGGTGATCGCCAACGGCGGTTACATAAAGCATTGCTGCGCTATCATGATCCCGCGAACTGGCCGATGATCCGCACAGCATTAGAAGAAATGGGGCTGTCGCACTTGATTGGTAGCCGCCGTGAATGCTTGGTACCGGCCCCTACTCTGGAAGAGCAGCGTGAGGCTCGCCGGGCGTATCGCCAACATACTCCGGCACTGACCAAGCACACGTCGATAACTCGCCAGCGCCAGCCGGGTAGCCGCACAAATGCGGCTCCTGCGGGTAAAACACCGGCCAATAAAGCGTCTTTGGCTAAAACCGTGCCAGCAACCACCGGCACATCTGCGGCCAAAGCATCAGGCAGCAAAACCGGCGCAAACAGAGCGCCGGTGAATAAACCCGCTGGAGCTACCAGAGGGAAAGCTAAGCATCATTAAGCTAAATTAGCGGTCAGATCCGAAAACATCAGGATCTGGCCCCAGCCGTTTTCCGCTATCCAACTTCGAAATTGCCGTCAGTTCATCTTTGTGTAGTTTAAAATCAAATACTTCAAAGTTTTCCCTGATGCGCGCTGGTGTCACTGACTTTGGAATAACAATCAGCCCACAGTCCAGATGCCAACGAATCACGATTTGTGCCGGTGTTTTGCTGTATTTTTGTGCTAATTGACGAATGACAGCCTGATCAAAAACGCCATCGCCACCCTGCGCCAGTGGGCTCCAGGATTCAGTCGCAATATGATGTGTCGCATTCCAGGCATGGAGCTGCCGCTGTTGCAGCAGCGGGTGAAGCTCAATCTGATTAACCGTAGGGGCTACGCCGGTTTCATCAATTAGCCGTTGCAGATGGGGAATGTGGAAATTGCAGACCCCAATGCTGCGGATCAAACCTTTTTCTTTCAATGCGATCAATTCACGCCAAGCACTGACATAGCTATCCTGAGCCGGATCTGGCCAATGGATCAGATAGAGATCCACATAATCGAGCTGCAGCTTTTCCAGACTCTCTTCCAGTGCTTGCTGTGGATTATGCTGGCTGTCATTCCACAGTTTGGTGGTGATAAATAGCTCATCACGGGCGAGATTGGCGGTTTTCAGCGCCTGACCCACCCCCTGTTCATTCTTATAAATCGCCGCAGTATCGATTGATCGATAGCCGACTTCCAGCGCCTTACTGACAGCAAGTTGTGTTTCTGCAATGCTGGCTTGCCAAACGCCAAGGCCAAGTTGTGGCATCAGATTTCCATCGTGCAATTTGATAATGGGTTGCGCTGCCATATTTATCTCCTTAGCTGAATACCCTTGGTGCTTGACGTTGCAAGAAATCCGCTCCCTGCAACGCCATTTTTGTTGGGTATAGATTTGGGCTGTATCAGCCTATTTGTATAACCAATATGATAAGTTTAGTCGCTATAGCTGTGTTTATTAGACCGCAGCTTCGTAGATACGTTTGCTATCGGCTAAAGTGATGTCGCCGTGTTCACCCAGAGCAGTCATGCCGTGCTCTTCTAACTTTTTGATGAGTGAGGGAATGGTGCTGCCATCCAGTTGATAATCGGATAGGCGAGTGGGCACCCCCATGCTTTCAAAGAAGTGACGCGTTGCGGCAATGGCAGCATCAATGCGCTGGTCTTCGCTACCCTCACGGATATTCCAAACTCGCTCAGCATATTGCAGTAATTTCGCGCGTTTTTGTTGTTTCTTCTCTACCAACAGGGCGGGGAGCACCACGGCCAATGTTTGCGCGTGGTCCAACCCGTGACGTGCTGTTAGCTCGTGCCCCAGCATATGTGTGGCCCAATCTTGTGGTACGCCAGCACCAATCAGGCCATTTAATGCCATCGTCGCGCTCCACATGATATTGGCACGGACTTGGTAATTTTCAGGGTCAGTCAGGGCTTTCGGGCCTTCTTCAATCAGTGTTAGCAGCAAGCCCTCGGCAAAACGGTCTTGCACTTTGGCATCAACCGGATAGGTCAGATATTGCTCGATAGTGTGAACAAAAGCATCGACCACACCATTGGCGACCTGGCGTGGTGGCAAGGTATAAGTGACCACCGGATCCAGCACCGCAAACAGCGGCTGCACATGTGGCGAGAAGAAATGCTGTTTATCGCCGGTGCTGCGGCGGCTGATAACTGCACCACTGTTGGTTTCCGAGCCAGTGGCCGGCAAGGTCAGCACTGACCCCATGGGCAGCGCTTGTTTAATATCGCGGCCAGTGGTTTCCAGAATATGCCATGGATCTTGTGGATAATTGACCGCCGCGGCGATGAATTTAGTGCCATCCAAGACTGAACCGCCGCCTACCGCGAGTAAGAAAGTGATTTTCTCGGCGCGGCAAATCTCAACTGCCTTCATTAAGGTTTCATAGGTCGGGTTCGGCTCGATGCCGCCAAACTCCAAGAAATCAAAGCCTTTCAGTGCTTGGTGGACTTGGTCGAGCACACCATTTTTCTTGATGCTGCCGCCACCATAGGTAATCAAAATTCGCGCATCGGCAGGGATTTCTTTATTCAGTTGCGCGATTTGACCCTTACCGAACAGCACTTTAGTGGGGGTATGAAGAGTAAAGTTTTGCATGATTTGTCTTCCAGTGTGGGGTAATGAACAATAAGCACCAAGAGATTAACGTGTGGCGCGAGAGGTGTTTGTCGCCGTATCAGTGGTAGCCATTGTCGGCAACCTGCTGCCATACCTCAATGCACATTTCTGCCTTGCTCTTGCCTATTTCTCCAAATCACTGTAGAAAACCCGCAAAATACTGCACAATTTATGTCGGATCGTTTCAGATAACAGAAGCAGGTAAGAGCGCAATGGTTGAGGTAACTGATATTCAGACACAGATGGCCGAGGTTATTACTCGCCTGGCTCAGGGCAATGGGCTGACTCCCTGCGCGGTACCCAAAGTGAAGATTTTATACTCCACCGTGCATCAACCGCGCACCCCCGTCATGTACACCCCGAGTGTGGTCATCATATTTCAGGGGCATAAAGTCGGTTATCTCGGCAGCAAGGTGTTTCAATATGATCCGAAAAACTATCTGATTCTGACTGTACCCTTGCCGTTTGAATGTGAGACTTTTGCCAGCCCTGAGGTGCCACTGGCGGGAATCTCAATTCATATAGACAGCCAGATGCTACAGGACTTAATTATAGACATTGGTGATGATGAGCTTGCTAAACCTTTCGGTAATACCTCCGGGGTTAACTCCGCGGCACTGACTGAAGAGATGCTATGCGCCACTGAGAGGTTGCTGGATGTGATGTGCAATCCGCGGGATGCCAGGGTGCTTGGTCCACAAATTGTGCGAGAAATTATTTACTACGTACTGTGTGGCCAGTGTGGTGGCGCATTGCAGGCTTTGGTTAACCGCCACGGCCATTTCAATCAAATTACCAAGACGCTGCGGCGCATCGAAAATCAATTTGCAGATAACCTGAATGTCGAGCAATTAGCCGCAGATGTGAATATGAGTGTTTCAGCATTCCATCATAATTTTAAGGCGGTGACTAACACATCTCCGCTGCAATACTTGAAATCTTACCGCTTGCATCGCGCGCGGATGATGATGCTACATGACGGTTTGAAGGCCAGCACGGCGGCCAATAAGGTCGGCTATGAAAGTGCTTCACAATTTAGCCGTGAGTTTAAACGCTATTTCGGCCTAACCCCGAGTGAAGAAGTCGCCAAACTGCGCACTAACTGAGGCCATATCCACCCAAAAACGGCGCGCGGAGCGCCGTTGAAATGAGGGTATCACTCCGTCACACTTTTACGTTTACACCAGACCAAAACCAGGGTGCCAATCAAGCCCGCCAGCAGCAAGATAATGGGCAAAATCATCAGGGCGGTCATGACTTGGTTTTCATAATGCTTAACCAGCGGAATGTGGCTAAGTGCATAGCCCAAGCCCACCACACTCCCCACCCATAGCAGGCCGCTAAGCCAGTTAAAGAACTGAAAACGTGTGCTATTTAAACCTGAAATCCCCGCCAGAGTGGGTAATAAAGTCCTGACAAAAGCCAGAAAACGGCCAATAATCAGCGCCGCCAGCCCGTGGCGAACAAACAGATTGTGGGCGCGTTGGCGATAATGAACAGGTAGCTGCAACAGCCACCTTTTGACCACTTTGGTGTCTCCCAACCACAGCCCTTGCAGGTAGCTCAGCCAACACCCCAAGCTGGCCGCTGCGGTCAGAATTATCATGGTTGGCAAGAATGCCATGACACCCTTGGCGATGAGTGCCCCCGCCAATAGCAACAAACTATCACCAGGGAGGAAAGAAGCCGGTAACAAGCCATTTTCTAAAAAAAGAGTCGTAAAAAGTATGCCGTAAATAACCCAAATCACATTCGGGTCGGCAAGTTTACTAAAATCCTGCTGCCATAAGGCATGAAGGATTTCGCGTAATACATCCATTTCTGTTCCTGTTTGCCTATCATGTGAGGATATTGTTGTGAGGTCTTACCCAGTGTATCTGTAATGGCGCGGATCCACATTGATCTTATCCTCAATAACTGAATTTTCGCGGGTATATATACCCGCTGTTGATACTATTTGTGTAAGAGAGGATGAATGCGCGGAGACTGTTAGCGCACATTCACATGCGAAAAGTTTACTGCGCGGCTTTGATGCGCTCAAACCCTGCAGCTAAGTCGTCCTGCAAATCCTGTACATTTTCCAGGCCAATGTGCAAACGCAACAGGGTGCCTGTGATTCCTGCGCCCTCATATTGACGGATTGCTCGGATATCTTTAGGTTGATAACCCAGAATCAAAGACTCGAATCCGCCCCAAGAGAAAGCCATGCTGAAATGAGTAAAATTATCGAGATAAGCTTCTAACTGCTGCTGAGTGAGCTCTGCTTTTAACTCAAAAGAAAACAAACCATTGCAGCCCGTAAAATCGCGTTTATAGAATTCATGCCCTTTACAGCCGGGCAGCGCAGGGTGATAGACCGCCGCAACTTCCGGGCGCTGAGCTAGCCAGTTTGCGATTGCGATACTATTTTTCTCATGCTGCTTCAAACGCACACTTAAGGTGCGTAAACCGCGGCTGGCCAGATAGGCGGTATCGGCATCCACCATCTGCCCCATCAGATAAGAATCTTCGCGCAGCTGCTCCCAACAACGGGCGTTGGCAACCGCAATGCCCAACATGGCATCGGAATGGCCAATGATATATTTAGTGCCTGATTGGATTGAGATATCAATATCAAAATCCAGTGCTTTAAACAGCACGCCAGCCGCCCAGGTATTGTCCATCATAATAATCATGTCAGGCGAGACCGCGCGGATGGCCTTGACTATCGCCGGAATATCCTGCACTTCCATGGTGATAGAACCCGGTGACTCCAAGAAGACGACTTTGGTTTCTGGCCGGATCAAAGAGGCTATTTCGGCCCCTATCATGGGATCAAAATAAGTGGTGGCAATATTCATGCGCGACAATATTTTATCGCAAAAACTTTGCGCCGGTTCATAGGCAGAGCCGGTCATCAGCACATGATCGCCAGTGGAAACAAATGATAAGATGGCATTGCTAATGGCGGCGGCCCCACAAGGATAAAGCACACACCCCGCACCGCCCTCCAGTTCGGTCATGGCTTCTTGCAAAGAAAAGTGAGTTAACGTGCCGCGACGGCCATAAAATAACTCGCCATTTCCACGGTTAATCGTGGCCTGTTTTTTCGCTTTTACTGAGTCGAAAACCAGAGAAGATGCCCGCTGAATCACGGTGTTGACCGAACCTTGGGTGAACTTCTTGCTTCTGCCGGCGCTCACTAAGGTTGTTTCCAATTTTTCTGTGGTTGATTTATTTGCAGACATGATTTTGTTGCCACCTTCTTATCAGCACGCCCATTATTCCATGGCCAGCATTCATTATCGGGATGTATTTATTCCTTACGTTAGCATGATGATTATCATGTGGGGTCAGCTTTCACCATGAAAAAAACTCAAGAGGGTGACTCGCTGTTTTCTGAGAGTTTGTGATGGAAAAATGCTGTATAAATGCCGGAATAGAGGATTTATTAAGGTGTTAGCGCCAACGAATACCTTATTTTGCGCCAGCTTACGCCATATGACTAATCACTTTTATATATTCATTTGGCATTAGTCATCCGGTGCGACTAATAAATCATATTTCTTATCAAACCACGGAGTCCCTGATATCAGGGCAATTCTTACTTTTTCTCAAAAAATCGGCGCAAATACTAATGATAATTACTATCAATCCCTGATTTGTTTGATATGATCGGCCTCTGATTTCGTCCTTAAATTGATATGCATATTGGGTGGAGGCACAGCGTGAAAACAGCTGGCAAAGAGATTAAAGATAAATCATTCGCGCCAGGCCGAATGATGAAAGGCGCGACGGCATTATTGCTGGTGGCAGGTTTAGCCGGCCATGCATTCGCAGCGCCAGGCAACAGCAGCGCCGTCGCTGCATCTGTTGCGACACCAACAACTGCAACATCAACACCATTACCTGCGCCGGAAATTACACCTGTAGCAGCAACACCTGCCAATGCAGAAGCTGTTGCGCCTGCGACATCGGCACCTATGGTCCAGCCACTCACCGCACCGGCACCACAAGGGCTGGCGATGGATCTCTCTGTTTGGGGCATGTATCAACATGCTGACGTGGTTGTGAAAGGGGTAATGATTGGTTTGGTATTGGCATCTATTGTCACCTGGACCATTTTGTTCTCCAAAGGAACCGAATTATTCCGCGCCCGTCGCCGCTTACAGCAAGAGCACGAAGTTATTGGTGCGGTCACTGATCTCGACACGGCGTCCGAGCGGGCAGAGGCCTTTTCTCCACAGAGTATCAGCGGCCTATTGCTGCGCGAGGCGCAAAACGAGCGCCTGTTATCGGCAGAATCGAATGATAACAACGGCATCAAAGAACGTACCGCTTTTCGTCTGGAGCGCCGTGTGGCGGCCATTAGCCGCCAAATGGGCAAAGGTAACGGATTCTTGGCAACAATTGGGGCGATTTCGCCGTTTGTCGGGTTGTTTGGGACGGTTTGGGGCATCATGAACAGCTTTATCGGCATTGCCCATTCACAGACGACGAACCTGGCCGTGGTTGCGCCGGGGATTGCTGAAGCATTGCTCGCCACTGCCCTTGGCTTGGTTGCCGCCATTCCTGCGGTTGTTATCTATAACATTTTCGCTCGCTTGATTGGTTCTTACCGGGCTCAGGTCGGGGATGTCGCAGCACAGGTATTATTACTGTTGAGTCGTGATCTTGATTTGAGCAGCAGCGCTGAAGCAAAGTCACCTAAGCAGCCTCACCAATTGCGTGCGGGGTGATTTATGGCCATGCGGATGAACGACAACCTTGATGAAAGTGGCGAGTTGCACGAAATTAACGTGACGCCTTTCATTGATGTCATGCTGGTATTACTGATTATCTTTATGGTGGCAGCGCCATTGGCAACAGTTGATATCAAAGTGGACTTACCTGCATCCTCAGCGGTGCCACAGCCGCGGCCAGAGAAGCCGGTCTTTCTGACGGTGAAAGCGGATAATCAGTTGTATGTCGGTGACCAGCAAGTGGATCGTGACACACTGGCCACAGCACTGGATAAAGTGACCCAATCTAACAAAGAAACCACCATTTTCTTCCAAGCGGATAAAGTGGTGGATTATGAAACCTTAATGAGCGTGATGGATGCATTGCGTAAATCAGGTTATCTCAAGGTCGGGTTAGTCGGCATGGAAGCGGGTGGCGCAAAATAATCAATAAGGGCGCGGTGGATATTACCGCGCCTATTATTATTTTTTCGGCGTATTACGACCAACTTCAGTATCGGCTATTAGCACTTGCTCAAGATCCTGCGCCAATTCATGGGCATTCTGTGCTAAATAGAAATTATCCTCCCCAACACATGCTTTCCAATCAATATCTTCTCTTGGAACATAGCCAATCCCAATAAACACCATCCTAATATCATTCTCTTTGATTTTTTCACACATTCCCTTCTTAATAAGTTTTTTAGTAACATTAAAGTAGTTTTTATCTTTATACTCGTCAGGAAGTCCAGTGTGAGTATGGTTACTATCATCACCGTCAGAAAGAATGACCATTAATTTTTTATGGCCGTTATTTATTTTCTTAAAGATATTATTTCCAGCCAGTATCCCGGAACTTATTAGCGTTCCACCCTCAGCATCAAATTTTAAGGCGTCCAATAATATTGAGTTATTCATATTATCTCTGTCAATAATATGGGCATTAATGTTTTTTAAGCAAGATTCATTATTAAGAATATCTAACATAGGAATATTAATTTCTTTTGTTTCTTTTGTTTCTTTTGTTTCTTTTGTAATTGATTTAATTGTCTTATTATAGTCAATATTATCAGTAATAATCTTCCATATTATTGTGGTGTAATCAATAAAAGTAGCATATTTGAAAAACTTAGTGGCTTTAGAACGCTGTTTATCATTAATGATATTTTTCTTTATTCCTTCAATTCCCTTTTCAATATCTTCACTTTCCTGACTTAATTTTCCATACTCAACATGAATAATATCGCCTAATTTTTCTAAACCTTGGAATTTCTTTAATCCAGATGCGGTATATCGCCGAAGATAGTCCCCACTAGAACTATATTTTTTTGGCACGAATGGAAAATGACAAAATTCTTTATTCCCCGCTATGATTTTACTTCCCCAGGAAAAGGGGACAAACCCAATGACATCAATGGCATCATTACTGTTTATTTTTTCATTTAAATTTTCAAATATCCTCCTCAATACTGCTATTTTACTTTCAGTGCTATTCGAATAGTCAAATGACTTATTCATTGAACCGGAATAGTCAGCGACAAAAACAATGTCGGTGGGTTCAGCACGGCTGGATAGGTATTTTTTAGCAGAAGCGCTATCAGTGGTGGTAATTTCATTATTTACACGAGCAATCATCGATTTTTTTAAAAAGGATACCGGGTAATTCATCGTAATATTTACATCATATTCAAGGTGAACCGCGTTATTATTAATTGCTATTGTTGGTATCGAGAATGTTTCTGATGGCAAGTATGCTGCAACATAAGAAGAAACAAGGTCATTGTTTCTCTGTGCCTGAGGATCATCAGGAATATCATGGTTTGCAACAGTTAATGCTAATGTAGCTTGCTCAATAGCATCAGAGAGCCTAGCTTTCTTTTGTATGAAAAGAGATAATTCCAAAGATAAAAAAATGAGCCCCATAAGGATAGGCAGTAAAATAATAAATGACAGTAAGATCGCGCCATTTTCATTTTTGATAAAATTGATAATTCTAAATTCCCTATGAATAATAGTATTTTCTTTCAGCATAAATAGCCTAATTGCGTGATTGTTGTACCCAATGCTATGGGTTAATTAGCGTTCCATGGCGATGGATGATGATTTTATTGGTGCAATATTTCCCCTAGACTTAAATAGAACGCTATACCAAGGTGTCGTGGGTAAACATAAAGTCACTTGATAAAGAGGAATCCATCTTCCGGCAAGACTAAAGGATGATAATTGTCTTAACTCATTGAGCGATTCATCCGGTTCACAAACTCCAATATTGAATGAAAGACTCTTCTCATCATCAATATGTCTATTTTCTATCTTAGACGAATCTGTATGACGGAAATGTATTGTTTCTATTTTTATTGCAAGATCAGTCTGCGGATAATGCGAGTTTGCCAACATACTATCTGCCAACTTTTTTATTTCACTAACTTGAGCCTGCGTTAACACATTATCATTGTTATATAGCCGGGTTCTTTCTCGCACGACCCCAACTAATGAATATGATATTCGATCTAATTTTCCAACGGTTGAATAGTATTCAGAGACTGACAGCAATATTTTTATAAATAGAGTAGTGATGAAAACAACAAAAACAAATTCAACAATGATTGCACCCTGAATATTGACAATTATATTTTTGGGGTTAATTTTCTTGTACAAAAACAACCTCTCGTGATAATAGACTACTGGCCCATAACGATGAAATAGGAAAAAAAGCTGGTTGATATAAATAGCTAATACTATACGTAGCTAGCGGATATGTATTATCACCTGATATATCCCGATTAATAACCCCAGGAATATTACGACTAAATAAAACGTTTGAAATACTCAAGTTATCTTCTGTAATAAAAGAGCCTAAAACTCCTTGGTGTGAAATTAATCTCTGGCGTAGGATCGAACTATAGCTATTATTGTCACTGCGCTCTTTATTTTTGGCTGATTTTGCCGCTTCCGAAACGGCTAAATCCAAACTAGCAGAAATATAAAGTAAGCGAGCAATTTCCGCGCTAAAAAGCAGCATAAATATAAATAAAATTATTATGAGTGAAAAATCAATAGCAATAGAACCCCGATTAGAGTGAAAAAAACGTAGAGTTATGGCACCCATTATTGAGCCTTAGCTGCGAATTTATCTTGATAGGGGCCGCTCACTTGACTGAGTGCGAGTATTAACTCGTCAGGGTCTTTAGCCATTTTCTCAGCGGATATTATCTTTTTGGCATATTGCTTATCATCAAGTTTAACTAATGAGAATACTAAGTTATGCAGCATTAAATTTTCTCGACCACCCGCCAGATAGTCAGGGAATAATATCCTGACAGCATCGGCATAACGTTCATCGAGTATTGCTACTACTGCGAGATTATTCATTGCTATCTCATCAGATATAAACAAAGCACGTGATTGTTCAATAGCCGTCTCAGCTTTCTTTATGTCACCCTCATTGGCAAAAATAATGCCGTTTAAATTATGTGCTTCTGCATTATTGGGGGAAATAGCTAATAACCTATTGACTGCCATCCTGGCAGCCACATTATCATTGTTACTTATAAAATTCTTGGCTTGTAGCATGTGAACTGAGGCATTCTGCATATGCGATATTGGATGTAGATAATATAAAGATGATTTAATATCACCGGTAAGATAGTAACTATTTGCCAGCTTTAACCTGGTTGAGTCATCTTCTTTTAATTTTAACCTATCGCGATATAAATTAATGAGTCCATGGTGATTATTAGCTTTGAGTAAAATACTCTCACGATAATAATACTCTTTGTCACTTATATTTTTATTATAAGTGCAACCACTTAAAAATAAAGTAAAAAATAATACACTTGTCGAGATACTAAATTTTTTATTCATATGCAAGTAACTCCAGAAGGCTAGGGGATATAACTAATATAATAAATGGGATAAGAATGAATAAAAATAATGGGATAGTTAACTTCGCTGTTAATTTGCTTATTCTCTCTTCTGTAACGAGCAACTGCATTTCTCTCATATCCTTTGATAATTTAATCAACTGCTCGTAAACAGTGGCACCAAAACTGATACTGTATTGAAGTGCGCCACAGAACATTCGAATTTCCACCTGTGTAGAGGATTGATAAAATTCTTTAATTGCACTCTCTAAACCATTAATTTCAGCTCGTCGTGTCATTTTTAGCATAATTAAACTTAAGTCGGTATTAATTAACTCAAATTTCTTGGCTGAGTAACGCAATGAATTATCTATTGTCATCCCAGATTGAACACAGGCAGCCGTTATATCAATAAAGAATGGGAGCGACTTAAGTAAAAATTGAGTCCTCCTGGCTACAATACTTTCCACGATCAATTTGGGGATATATAATGATATTATTAACATAAACACTACGACTAAAAGCATGTTTTCGAGATTAACTTGGAATAAATCAAGTGCTGCTAGTAAAGCTATTATCATCAGAGTGACTATGATAATAGTCAATTTTAAATATATTGTTTTATATAAAAAAATGGTAATTTTATGGTGTTGTAGATATTTTTATCAATTTCTTTTGCGCTATTATTACTCTTAGTTTTTATTTTTTCATTATCGATATTATTTATTTTTTTTGTAGTTTTCCATGCTGTTATTCTTGTTTTTATTTTTTAGAAAAACAGTCAGCCCAAATATTATTATAGTAATGAATAATAATGTCATCATGTCGCTTTACCTAACATTCTTCTTATGACTACCATTCCAATCAATTCACTGGCAAAAATATAGTAATATATCAATTTTCCGATGGGATGTTCCCACATGGATTTTATGGTGGTAGGGTCAAGAAAATAGAGTAACAGAGAAAATACGATCGGCATTACGGATATAATATTCACCGACATCCGTACTTGTGCGGTCATAACTGCTTTTTTTTGTTCAGTAGTTTTATTTTTATTGATCACTTCTGATAAGCGACTGGTGAGCTCTCTTAACTGCCCACCTTGCTGTAGGTTAAGTAAAATAATAGTGATAAGAAAATAGAACTCTGGGTAATTAAAACGCTGATAAGATTCATAAAAAACGGACTCAGGAGATTCCCCCACATTTAATCGGCGGTAAATAAGATTAAACTCACTCCCTAATGGGCCACTAATCTCTTGACCACAGCGGTCTAATACTTGATTAATACTTGCACCACTACTTGCGGCCATATTAATCATTAACAATGCTTCAGGAAAATCTTGCTTAAAAAGAGTATAATATCTTCTTTTTGACAATATCAATTGAAAGTATACAACACTTATCATGATGAAAAGTAAAGTAATAATAGTATTTAGGCTAAACCAAAAGTAATTTATCGAATAAATACCTGTTGAGTATATTATCGGAATTGATATATGGAGAGTGTTCTTCTCTTTAAAAATATCGGATAAATAAACGGTCCATTCTTCAAATGTTTTCTTAGCTAATATAGCTAAGAAAGATCCATTGTGTTTTTTTGTCTTTATAACTGATCTCTTTATTTTCAACCATTTGATATTATTTAACAATATCAAAATAAAACCTGATAATAATATTATGTAGTAAATCATTTTCCCACCAAAGAAAAAATGCCATTTAATTCATTTGATAAGTTATAGATATCGGAATTTATCCTTACAGATGAACGACTCAGTAAACCATGATTGATAAATTCACCTTGGATATTTCCTTCTCGTCTGGGTTCTTTTGCAGATTTAAATGAAAAAATATCCTGTAACACAACATTATCTCCCTCCATCCCCATAATTTCGCTGATTTGACATATTTTTCGCGAACCATCATTCATTCGCGAAACCTGGATAATAAGATTGATTGCTGAGGAAATATTACGACGAATAGTCAATATTGGCATATTAACCGGCCCCATCATAATCATACTTTCGAGCCTGGTAACCGCATCTCGAGGAGAATTAGCATGCAGTGTGGACATTGAACCATTATGGCCTGTGTTCATTGCCTGAAGCATTTCAAAGGTTTCTTCACCTCGGCACTCCCCAATAATGATCCGATCAGGGCGCATACGCAGTGAGTTGGTAACTAAGTCTCGCATTGTTATTTGTCCGGTATTTTCCAACCCGGCAAGTCGTGTTTCCATTCGTACTACATGTGGTTGTTCAAGATTGAGTTCCGCTGCATCTTCTAAGGTAATAACCCGCTCATTTTCAGCAATATACATTGATAGTGCATTGAGTAATGTTGTCTTACCTGACCCTGTTCCCCCTGAGATAATAATATTAACCCGACAACTAGCAGCAATAATGAGAAAATTAGCCATATCACTACTCATGGCACCCATATCGACTAAGTCTTCTAACTTTCTTTTATTGCTACTAAATTTTCGGATAGAAAGTACAGTTCCATCCAATGTGATAGGGCTTATGGCCACATTGATACGACTTCCGTCAATTAAACGAGCATCCGCCAGTGGCCGGCTTTCATCAATACGACGGTTAGCACGTTGCATCAAACGTTTAGCAATATCTGTCAATTGAGCGTTATTAATAAAGCGGCGAGCAGTTAAAGTTATTTTCCCATGGCGTTCAATAAATATTTTTTCTGGGCCATTAACCATAATGTCACTAATAGATTCATCCTCCATAAGTTCTCTTAATGGGCCGAATCCAGTAATTTCATCCGCAATCATTGCAATCATTTCTTTCTGTTCTTGGGTTGTTAATTTATAGTTATTATTATTAAATAAATCATCAAGAGTATGTGAAAGTAATTCACTGAGTTTGCTATAATCATCAACCAGATATTCAACCTTATCTATATCAATGTTAGCTAGCATTCTCTCTCTAATGAGTTCTTGTGTGCTCAATGGTACCTTCACTTTTTAGCATTCCTTTTTTTTAGTGATACAGTGATTATATTTATCCATGACTTTTTATTGTTTGATAAGCGGGTGCTGATGCCCAATGTGTTTTTAGCTAAGTTTTTTATTTTTATTTTATTTCTGCCAAAATAATTCTGATCAATTAGTGACTCTTTATTTTTATATATATAAGGTATTTGGGTGTCAATCTTTCTAGCTAATAAAGTCTGGATGTCGGAAGTATCTAACATATTCTTTGCTATCGGCCGGCTTTCATTTAAACAAACAATCAATCGTGTGGCTTGTCTGTTATCTCGTTTAAAACGTTCATAAATATCAATGAATTCTTTAGCAACACGAACAGATGTCATACTATTGTCGAGTAATATAATGATGCAATCTGAGTATTCAATATATTTTGTTAATTTTTCTTTTGATAAATTATGGATGGATTGATCGAACACAATATAATTGTGCTTTCTACCTATTTGGGTATTAATATCACTTAATTTATTTTCTTTGCATAACATAATGTCAATATTCTTATGACATTCATTTACCTCTGCTGTTATCTTTTTCTCTGTGACAAGATCAAGATCTTGAGATCCTTGATTACCTTGTAATAATAAAGTAGGTGATTTCTTTATTTGAGCTATTTCACAAGAGAAATGATAGCTGAGTAGTGTGGTGCCAATACCACCTTTACATCCTAGTATACTAATAAAAAAAGCTTTCCTTTCGGTTTCAATAGGAATGCCTTTGAGTAAGTGTTGTGTTAATTCAACTGACTGTGATTGCAGATTTAAGTATAACACTCCACGCTCAGTAAATTTTTGCGCGACGCTAATTGAGTCTATATCACCGACTAACACACACCAACAGTCCCGCGGAGTATTGCTTTTTATTAAACTTAACGTTTTATCGACATCCTCATTATTACCGATATCAACAATAAATCCGACAGTTTGTTCTGGAATAGTTATATCCGATATATTAAAAATATCTTTATCAATTTCTTTAATTTCGTGAATATCAGCTAGCCGTATCTTTTCAGATACTTTCTCTATCACCCATTTTCTGGTAGACATAATTACAATATTGTTTTTTATTTTACTGTCTTTCCTATTGATGAGTTCCTTATTGAGAATTAATTGCATAATTTACCATTAGTGTTTGAGTTTTTTCTATTGGTATTGTAGGCACAGCCTACTTCACTACTTTTAGTGATGCGGTAATCATTAACATTATATTGACAGGGTTTGTATCGAGCGTTTAATTTGCTATCTTTGCATTGATTGATGATTTTTATTGGTTTTTCATTCTTTTCTACTAATACTGATGCGCGCTCATTGCTCATCGGGGTAATTGTTGGCCCTGCATTAACCAAATTTGAAAATAAAGCAATGCTGCCTATTAGTAATAACTTCATTTGATAAATCCCCCTTTGCTTAGAAATTCTCTAGCCATTTTCTCTCTTTTTATTTCCATGATATGTGTAAAGTTAAAGAATCGCTCAAGTGTTGAGGTATGCATGAAATTGGGGAGTTCCACTTCTTTCTCTGAAACGGGTCTCACTAAATTCACGGTCGCGACGACAACTAATTCAGTTTGATTTTTCTGTGTCTCTGCATTGCGAAAGAATGCGCCTAATATAGGGATATCACCAATAAGTGGGATTTTTTTTAGAGATTCCCTCTCCGAGCTGCTGATAAGCCCGCCAAGGATAAAGCTTTCACCATCACCTAACTCTAAAGTTGTTGCGGCTTTTCGTGTTCTGAATGATGGATGTGAATCTCCTCCATTGATACTAAATAATTTATTTATACTACTGACTTCTTCATCAAGTTTAATTCTGATACGTTTTTTCTCATTGACTTTGGCTCCGATATTTAGTTTTATGCCAAATTCTTTATAAGTTACTGACGTGCTATTTTGTGTGGTATTAACAATGGGTATTTCTCCACCGACTAAAAATGTAGCACTTTCTCCTGATAATACGGATAGATTAGGCTCGGCTAAAACACGAGCAATAGAATCATCATTAATAGCATGGACTAATGCGCTAATACCTTTCGCGTTAAATTTACTCAACCCATCAAATTTATGAAATTGAAATGAACCTGATAGATTTCCTATCGTATTCCAGTCAACACCAATGTTTTCACTAAAGTCTTTGGTGACCTCTGCAATAGTTAATTTTACATTTACTTGGTTTGAATTCGATAACTTTATTCTATTAATAATACCAGAGTATTCTGGGGTGTTAAAATATTGACTATCACCATCGATTTCTTTTTTTCTGCTTACCCCTATTAATTTTTTACTTCCGATGGCTTCACCAATAATACTGATAATACTATCTTTTGCCTCTTCAGTTTCTACTGTTCCTGTCAGGATATAGCTATTACCTAGCTTGTTAATATCTATGTTACTTTCAGGGAATTCAAGTTGTATTCTTTTGTTTGCCGAGGTAATAATATTATTAACTAATACGACTGACTTTTTTATGGGTTGATGGCTTTGATTAAACAAAACAAACTCTGCAGTTCCTTCCTGTTTAGCATACACAATAATACTATTGTTACCGACTAACTCATAGTCTGCGATAGTTGCGGCAGAAACAAAAACAGTGTCTATTTCCTCTTGTACTTTAATAATATAAGATTCACCCTCAGATAAATAAACTGGTTTAGCATATGCACTATTCACTGCTATTTGGTAAGCGGTAATTATGCATAGTAAAAATAGTATTATTTTATTTAAGTATCTCGACTTAGCGACTCTCATCCTCTTAACTCTCTTATTTTGCGTAACTCAGGTAACGTGTCATGTAGACGTTTTGATTTATTATCTTCATCAGCGATAGCTGGAGTCAGGATTATTTCACCTGATACTTCCGCCAGATAGATTAAATCTAGATCTCGCATGTTTATGATGACGTCTATATAACCAGTTATCGTCTCCTCAGTCTTTTTATTCTTACCGTTTACTTCTGATAATTCACTTTCTGAGTACTTTTTAATTCTTACTACTTGCATGTTTTGGATAATTTTATAGAGTGAGTAACTTTGCCCTTGTCTATTACTCATTCCTTTTTTATTTATCGTGATGTCATTCTCCATCCCCTTTCTATTATCTGTCTCAAGAGTAACTAATTGAAAGGAAACTTTATCTCCGATGTCTAATGAATTGAGTAAATATTCATCTTGTTTTTTTAAATTGAATTTATAGATTATCTCACCTTTCTTTAAGGTAAGGCGATTAAACTCATCACTATCAGGTGAGGCTAACATGTCTTTTGTCAGATAGGAGTTAGCAAGAACATTTTCCTTCAATATGTGGCTATTGATTTCAGCACTGCTTGATATGTTGTTTTTTGCTAATTCACTTGATTCTTTAACTAAGAGTTTTTTTATGGCGTAATCGTTTTTACTTAATGTTTTTCCTGAGGATAGGTCTCGAGTTGACTGTGCTAATGCTATATTGACGTATTTCTCGCTATTCAATTCGAGCAATTCGTTGGATGTCGTTTCGTGACTATCATTATTAACCAGGATACCTGTAATACCAGTGGCTATTATTAAGATGGAAAGAAATAAAATAAACTTACGATTCATGATAATATCCTTTATCTTATTTTTTAGATGATAGACTTATTAATTTAAATGATAAGTGACAATAAAAATCCAGCAGATATTGCAACAGCATAGGGAACTCCGCGCTGTTGAATATCTCTCCGGTTAACCAACATTCCTATTATCATCACTACGCCGCCCATCATTGCTGTATAGAGAATAAAATCCAGTGACTGCACCGTTGTTAGTGCAAATAACAATGCGGTGATTAATTTGACATCACCTCCACCAATAAGGTTGAAATAAAATATGCCATAACCAATCAGTAATGCACTGAGAGGAATTATCATGTTAATTCCGTGGTTGGTCGTAAAACCCAAAACTACGGTATTGATAGTGATAGTGATAATAAAATTATTGCTAATAGTCCGATAGTGGATATCACTGTAGCAGACCAACAGTAGCTGCAATATCAATAGTGTATTTAACAATACGTTAAATAGGTTCAATCCACCACCCCGATATATATGATGCACGGTAGTATTAGGCTACCGTGCAGATGAGAACAATTTATATTTATTTAACCATTTCAGTTATGTTTGTCATGGTCGAATCTACTATATCCTTCAATGGTGTTTTCACTAAGGCCAGTAAGGTAGCTGCTACAGCAATTATCATAACGTACTCAATAACCGTGCCGCGATTATCTTTCATAAACTTTTGTACATTAACTTGTGCTGTTACGTAACCTTTAGTGATTAAGTCCATCATAGCTTATTTTCCTCGTTAAAAGTGTTGGGAATTTTCCCGATATTTTAAATTAAGTATTGAGTAGGTATTTCGCTACTACCCGAATTGATATTTTTTATATTCGCCTCGTTCGTAGTGGTAGCTATTAAACGTTTTATTGGGTGGGAAATCCTTTTTGCTGCCATCATTTTGCCTTTTTAAATCACATTCATTTTAGTGCGATCATTAAGGATTTGGTTTGTCCCCACTGAATAAGATAATAGTGACTAAGACTGAGAGGAATGAGAGCCAGCAGAAAGAGAAAAAAGCGAGTATAGAAATTAATCTTTTCCAGTGGTTGCTGTGCAGAAAGCTTTGTTTACTCGCTATTGGTGGAGTTTGTAGTGCAATGCTTTTAACTGGCAAAGAGAGTGTAGTGGTTTGAGAGGTAGCAGGGAGTACTGTTATCTGTTGAATATCATTATTGTTTTGCTCTTCTTGTAAGCCTTGGCACCCTGTTATTTGGCTGACTGACCCGGTATAGCGAACTCCTTTGCGAGGAATTGTATGAATAAGGGATTCTTTCAACCCAACCTGAATAAATGCCTTACGCAGCATATAGAGTTGCCCATAATAACTGCTTTCACTGACTGCTCCGCGTTGTTCTTTCCATACTTGATTGATAATCTGCTCTTTTTCAGTGACGCCATTAAGCAATAACTGTAAGAATCTCAGATTATTTTCAGTCAATATTACCACTGAGCCATCAGGGCCATTTAAGCAGCGTTGTGTGGGGGAAAATAGCACCGTGCCTTCTAATTTAAACACTATCTCATTTGTCTCCATATTGGCAGTTACCTATCCTGTATAAGGTGTGTGTTTTTTATTGCTTTAAGGTTTTATCTTATCTTGAGCAAATCAGATCTACTCGAGTAAGTGTTTTTCTTTGATGTTGTGTATTGTAAGTGTCGTCATACCATGTGATGGTTGCTATAAGGATTATTAATGCGCTGCTTCTCTATGCTTATTTCCCCATAAACTCTTTAAAGAACTACGCCACATATTCTTGCATGATACAATTATGCTTAACAAGCAGTCATTTAGACTGAATATGCTATTTGCTATTATTATTTATCATCATTTCTTATTTGTTTATTATTTTATCCTTGCCATTTAATTGTGTTTTTTGCATTATTCTTCTTGTTTTCGATGAATTTTAATGTTTTTTAACTTCAATATATTAAATATAATATTTTCTCTCCGTGTGAAGTGGTGAAAAGTCGGTGGGGAATGAAATAGCAATAAGTTAACTCGGGAGTTGGAGTAAATTATATTGGTCTTAGTGACACAATAGTTTGAGGTAAAGTGAGGCCGTGATGGCAACGGATCTGTCTTCCCAATGACACCATGAGGCGGATTTTCTGCCAGTGCGGGCACATGTCGGATTAACTTAACCTTTTGTTGCGCTGGGCGGATTGAGAACTAATCAGGCACCAATAAGAAAGCCCTGAGTTCTGTAAAGTTAAATTCAGGGCTATGGTGAGGATGACTAAGGTTTTATTGCTATTTACGGTCTTTTTTGTGCAGCAACCTATACACCGCCGGAATAACTAACATCGAAAGCAAGGGGGCGCTCACCATCCCGCCGATCATTGGGGCGGCAATGCGTTGCATAACTTCTGAACCGGTGCCGCCTCCCCACATAATGGGCAGTAGGCCAGCCATGATTGTCGCCACCGTCATGGCTTTGGGTCGAACTCGCAGCACCGCCCCCTCATGAATGGCGGCACTCATTTCGCTGGCAGTCATGGTCATACCGGGGCGCTGATATTTTTTCAGTGCTTGATTCAGATACAGTACCATAATGACGCCAAACTCTGCCGCGACCCCCGCCAGCGCGATAAAGCCAACTGCTGCGGGGACGGAAAAGTTATAGCCCAGGCCATAAAGCAGCCAAACTCCGCCAATCAGTGCGAAAGGCAGGGTCGCCATAATCAAGGCGGCATCACGGACACTACTGAATGTCACATACAGCAGCACGAAAATGATCATCAGAGTGACTGGCAGAACAATTTTCAGTTTCGCACTCGCGCGCTCCAGATATTCAAATTGCCCAGACCAACTGAGAGAAACCCCCTCCGGCAGTTTCACTTGTTGGGCTACAGCTTGTTGCATGTCAGTAACCGCTGATTTCAAATCTCGCCCACGTAGATCAACATAAACCCAGTCGGATAAGCGCGCATTTTCACTTTTCAGCATCGGGGGGCCTTCTGCCACTTTGATATCTGCCAGTTCGGATAATGCCACTTGCCCACCGCTGGCGGTAATGACCGGTAAATCACGTAATTTCTGTAGCGAATCACGGATTTCTCGTGGATAACGCAGATTGATGGGATAGCGCTCGCGCCCTTCAATGGTTTCGCCAATGTTTTGCCCGCCAATCACGGTTTCGACCAGTGATTGTAGCTCTTTGACTGACACGCCATAGCGCGCGGCCCGCTTGCGGTCGATATCAATATCAATATAGCGGCCACCGGCCAGCCGCTCCGACAGCGCCGAGGTAACCCCCGGTACTTTGCGTACCACTTGCTCAATTTGCTGCGCCACTTGCTCAATTTGCTGCACATTCTTGCCGTTCACTTTGACTCCGACCGGGCTTTTTATCCCTGTAGACAGCATGTCCAGCCGGTTACGGATGGGCGGCACCCACAGATTGGCAATCCCAGGGACGTTAACAGTGGCATCCAGTTCCTCAATCAATTTGTCCATGGTCATGCCGGGCCGCCATTGATCTTTGGGTTTAAAACGAATGGTAGTTTCAATCATAGTGAGTGGCGCGGGATCAGTGGCGGTTTCCGCGCGCCCGGCTTTACCAAACACGGTGGCCACTTCCGGCACTGTTTTGATCAAGCGATCAGTTTGTTGCAGCAAGTGGCTGGCTTCCCGCACGGAAATCCCCGGCAGGGTCGAGGGCATATACAGCAAATCACCTTCATCCAGAGCGGGCATAAATTCGCTGCCTAAGCGGCTCAGCGGATATAATGTGGCCAGCAATAATATGCCCGCCACCGCCAGGGTGGTTTTTGGCCGCGCCAGCACGGCGGTTAACACTGGGTGATACAGAGCAATGAGCCAGCGGTTAATCGGGTTGGCATTTTCGGTCGGAATTTTTCCACGAATAAAATAGCCCATTAACACCGGCACCAAGGTGATGGCTAAACCGGCAGAAACCGCCATGGCATAAGTTTTGGTGAAGGCCAGCGGCGAAAACATTCGCCCCTCTTGTGCTTGTAAGGTAAATACCGGGATAAATGACAACGTAATAATCAGTAAACTGCAAAAGAGCGCCGGGCCGACTTCAATTGCCGCCTGTTCGGATATACGCCAGTAATCCGAGCTAACGGGCGTTTGGCCGGGTCTATCCCGCCGCCATTGCTCCAATACTTTGTGCATGTTCTCGATCATCACGATCGCCGCATCCACCATGGCACCAATGGCAATAGCAATGCCGCCCAGTGACATGATATTGGCATTAACGCCCTGATAATGCATGACAATAAAAGCCCCGAGGATCCCCAGTGGCAAGGTGATTATCGCCACCAGTGCCGAGCGGAAGTGGAACAGAAATAAAGAGCAGATAACCGCGACGACTAAAAACTCTTCCAGCAGCTTAAATGACAAGCTGTCGATAGCCTGAGTAATCAGCTGTGAGCGGTCATAGACTGGCACAATTTCTACCCCGGCGGGCAAGCTGCGCTCAATCTGTTGCAGTTTCTCTTTCACGCCATTGATGGTTTCTAATGCATTTTTACCATAACGCATCACAATGATGCCGCCCGCCACTTCTCCTTCGCCATTTAATTCCGCCACGCCGCGCCGCATCTCTGGCCCCATGCGCACAGTGGCGACATCGGACAGTAAAATGGGGAGGCCCTCACGGGCGGTAATCACAATATTTTGAAAATCATCCGGTGTTTTCAGATAGCCACTGGCCCGCACCATATATTCGGCGGCCCCCATTTCCAACACTGAGCCTCCGCCTTCCTGATTGCTGTCAGCAATGGCGCTGGCAATTTGCTGATGCGAAAGATTCAGCGCCCGCATCCTTTCTGGGTCAAGCACCACCTGATATTGGCGCACCATGCCGCCAACACTGGCGACTTCCGACACGTTGGGCACCGTTTTCAGCTCAAACTTCAGTGTCCAATCCTGTAATGCGCGCAAATCAGCCAAACTGTGTTTGCCGCTTCTATCGATTAAAGCATATTCATAGATCCAGCCAACGCCGGTAGCATCCGGGCCCAGGGCAGCTTTGGCCTCGGCGGGGAGGGTGGATTGCACTTGACTGAGATACTCCAACACGCGTGAGCGCGCCCAATAAGGGTCGGTTCCATCATCAAACAGCACATAAACATAGGCATCGCCAAACATGGAAAAGCCGCGCACAGTTTTGGCCCCGGGCACAGATAACATGGTGGTCGTCAGCGGGTAAGTGACTTGATCTTCGACCACTTGTGGTGCTTTACCGGGATAACTGACGCGAATGATCACTTGCGTATCTGACAGGTCGGGCAATGCATCCAGTGGGGTTTGTTGCAGTGACCAAATCCCCCAAGCGGCCATCATCGCCGCGCCCAGCAGCACCAACAGCCGGTTACGTAGCGACCAGCGGATAATGGCGGCAATCATAAGTGGCTCCCATGGATATCCGTGGTGTTATTGGTTTTCACCGGCAGGATCTGGCGGATTTGTGCGCCTTGCTCATTCAAGGTGAAGGTGAAATTCACTTTGCTCCCGACATCAATATCTGCTGATAACTTGCCCGGTGGCAGCAGGAAGTCCATGGTCATGGCTCCCCATTTCAAGGCGGCAATTGGGCCATGTGACAAGGTGATGGTTGCACCATTAATCGCGTTGACTTCCCCTTGCACCGAGTAGATGTCGGCCGGTGCTGATACCGCCGCAGATGACGCAGTTGCTGGAATGTCATTCATTTGTGGCAAGGCGCTGTGCAAACTGGCCTCCGAATCAATCAGG
The DNA here is from genome assembly GCF_004124235.1 of Yersinia hibernica. NCBI lineage: Bacteria > Pseudomonadati > Pseudomonadota > Gammaproteobacteria > Enterobacterales > Yersiniaceae > Yersinia > Yersinia hibernica. Next base: position 4,071,391 of record NZ_CP032487.1, on the reverse strand, counting down.
AATTGCCCGGAGGTCACCACCAACTGGCCATTGCTCAAGCCGGATTTGATTTCGACCCAACCGTCCTGAGTTTGTCCGATACTGACTTCAACGGGCTTAAAGTGGCCATCACCTTCGGCCAGCAACACGGTGTTGCGGTTGCCCGACATTAATAATGCTTCCTGCGCAATGACCAGCACCGGCTCACGGGGAGCTATTTGTGTCGATTGCACATTCAGATACATACCTGGTTTTAGCTTCTGTTGTGGGTTTTCTACGGTGATGCGGGCTTTTAATGTGCGCGTCGTGAGATCCATACTGGGCAATAACTCGCTGACTTTGCCATGGAAGGTTTCACCCGGCCAACTGGCCGTGGTCGCCGCAATTTCACTGCCGATAGTGACTAAACTGGCTTGTGACTGCGGATAATCCACCACGATCCACACCGGATCGAGGCTGGCTAATTCGAACAGCGATTGGGTCGCACTGACTTGCGAACCGGCGCGGATATCCAGTTTATTGACATAGCCCGTGGCCGGGGAGCGCAGAGTGACGCGCGTTTGCGGCTGACCGCTTTTTTCTACACTGCGAATCACCTCTTCTGGCATAAATTGCAGTTGTAGCCGCTGGCGCGCCGCCATGGTTAATGCGCTGTCACCCAATTTGCGAATCGCCAGATACTCTTGCTGAGCGGCACTCCAGTCCGGCACCCATAATTGCGCTAATGGCTGATTTTTTGTGACGGATTGCTGGTTGGCTCGCACATATAATTGCTCGATGATGCCATTCGCCCGTGCCGCAATCACTTGTACACTGCGTTCATCTGTCGCCACGGTGCCGTAGCCGGTGAGGCGATAATCCAGCACACGCAGTTCTGCCGGGGCGGTACGTACCCCCAGATTTTGCTGTTGGCGGGCACTGATAGTCACCCCTGCATCTTCCACGGTTTCACCGGCATAGCGTGGCACCAATTCCATATCCATAAATGGTGATTTTCCGGGCTTATCAAAGCGCTGAGCGGGGGACATCGGGTCATACCAATAGAGCACTTTACGGCTGCTGTCTGTTGTGGTGTCAGGGCTTGCCGTGGCAGTGTCAGTGAAATGCGATGCCGGTTTACCGAGCAGATATCCCCCCAGGCCACTAATCACGGCGACGGCCACCAAAGTCAGACTAAATAGTTTTTTCATCGCGCGCTCTCCTGCGGGGTCAGATAACGGATAGCCGCCCAAGTACGGGCTAATTCTCTGGCGACATTGCTGGCATTGAGCTGGCTGTCGAGCAGGGCGCGCCGGGCTTCTAATACACTGCTCAAATCACTTTTATTGGCCTGATACTGCGCCATCATCAAATCAACACGTTGTTTTTGCAGCGGTAAAACTTCATTGGTCTGCCGCTGCCATAACTGTTGGGTGGCCTGATATTGCGCCAGCAAAGTATCGAGCTGCGCCCGATGGTCACGGGTCAGTAATGTCAGTTGGTCATTGGCCTCCATTGAGCGCGAAACATCAGCGGCATAATCTTTGTCCTGACGTTGTGAGCGGAACAGCGGCAGATCGACTGTGACCATGACGCCGGCCATGTCCTCATACTCTTGCGCGCGTTTGGCGTAATAAACTTCAATACCCACATCGGGAGTGGCAGCAATCGCGGATTGCGCCGAGCGCGCTTTGGCCACTTCCGCTTCGCGGCTGGCGAGCAATATTTCGGGATGTTGGTTGATAGCATCCCGCAGGACCGTGATATCCGCGGGCAGGTGGGTGAATTTTGGCCGCGGCCCATTGACGTGTTGAACTTCGATTCCGGTCAATTGAGTCAGTTGGGTTTGCGCTAAAGCCACATCACGTTGTACGGTGGTTAACCTATCTTGCATGGCCGATAGCGTCAGGCGCGCCTCTAACACACTGCTGGGTAACGCGCCGCCACTGGCTACCCCGGCTCGTTGCAGCGCCAGCTGTTTTTCGCTTTCCTGTACCAAGACTTTGGCATCACTCACTGCTTGCTCGGTGAGCGCCAAGTCCAGCCAGGCTTGCGCGGTTTCTTTTTGTAGCCGGGTGCGGATGGTTTCGCTACCCGCTGCGGTTTTACGGGCTTCGGCATTGAGGGTATCGGCCTTTCTTTGCCGTTTATCGCTGCTGACATAATCCTGCATGATACCGATCCGCTGCATGGTCATGCCCTCGCGGGTAAAGCGGCGAGCATTGCTACCCCCGACGGGCAAGTTTTCAATGCCAAATTTCAGTTTGGGATCAGGCAGTTGGGTCGCAGAACTGGCCATATTTTCTAGCGCATTAACCTGATGCTGATTGGCGGATAACTCGGCGGAATAGCGCTGTGCGAAAACCAATGCTTGCTCCAGAGTGATATCCGCGGCGTAGCTGATGGCCGGCAAGCTGAATGCCACTGCCATCAGCAGGTGGGCCATTCCTAAGCGCAGTGCAGCCGGGCGCCGCACCCATTGTCGGCGATTCAATAAGTGGTTCATGATGGCTCCCGCCTTACGGCTGTTGTGCTGAAATGGCGGTGAGTTGATAACCCTGTTCAGTCTGGCGGAAGCTGAATGTCACGGATGTGCCAAGCGGAATCGGGGCTGGCACTAGGTTATCCGGCAGGCTGAATGTCATGGTCATTGGCGGCCAGTTTAGGGCTGAAACAGCACTGTGGGCGATGGCGACACTGTTGGTATTCCAGGCTTTTATTTGCCCGCGAGAGTGATAGACATCAGTTGGCGCGGTTGCGGTTTCAGCCATCATTGCCCCATGGTTATGGGACATCGGCATAGTTTCTGTCATTGACGGGATGGCGGCCAAAAGCGGAGCCGAGAATAGAGCGGCAGCATAAAGTAAGGCGCTAGCGGCGGTGGAGATAATATTAAATAAGGTATTCATAGAAATAACTCCAAAACAAAAATAAGCACAGCACGCGCAAGACGCGTGAATAATGTGGTTAAATCTGTCTGGATCTATTCTCTAAATCGGCAAAATGCGATTTCGGTGGGGGGGCCGACAATCGGTGGCATATGCCAGTCGAGGCGGTGAACTCGGGGCGCTTGTTGGACATCCGCCAACACTAATTCCGTGTGGGTCGGCAAGGCGGCCAGCACCAGCATCCCGCTGTCAGACTGTACTGAATCGGGAAGACAGTGTTTGTCACACAGGGAATTTTGCGCCTGGCCATGGGACATTTCCATCGCCGACAACATTTGCTGCATTGAGTCTGACTGCAAATGCCCTTGATGCTGGCTAAAAACCGGGGCCGCACTGGGGGCGATATCACACTGATGACCCGCAATCGCCAGTTGTGTATTGAGGAAAAACCAGCAGGCAACCAATAGCATACCGCACAGGCGCTTTTTACTGGCGCGCATCTGGTGCATTAGCTGTTTGCTGCTCATCAATGCTGGCATGATGACCCTGAATAAATGGCGAGATGAAAGAATGTTGTCTGCGAGTATAGGATTATCGCACTGTTTTTAGAATGGTTTTGTCCGGTTACGCTAAATAGAATGAAAGGTTGCTGAAAGGTTAGTGGGCTGAATTTATTATATTTATTGTCAATAACACCACAGAAATGGTGCGAATTGGGGCGAAAATTTACTTTTCTTTAAGTAATTCTTATCTCATTAAGATAAAAAGCGCGCCAGTAAGAATGAACCGGCGCGGTTGAAAACGAAAACTTACCAGGAATAACTGACGGTGGCGGTAGCGACACGGCCACTGCCATAGAAACAGGCCGCCATTTGCGCGCAGCTGGCGACATATTCTTTATTGAATACGTTATTAACATTGACCTGCAAACTGGTGCCTTTCATGGCGGGCAGTGCCTGCCCCAGTTCATAGCGCATCATCCAGTCATATAATGTTACCGCCGGGACTTTAAAGCTGTTTTTCCCATCGCCCCAACTGGTGCCGATATACCGCACACCGACGCCGGTAGATAAACCATCCACCACCCCTTTATCAAAGCTATACATTCCCCACAGTGAGGCTGAATGGCTTGGGGTACGAGCCGGCATTTTACCTAATTCAGCGGCGGTCTTGGTTTCACGCACTTTCCCTTTGGTGTAGGTATAAGCGGCGATCAGGTTGATATTGTCGTTGATCTGACTGTTTAATTGGGTTTCTATGCCGCGAGATTGGATTTCACCAATTGGCACATTATAGGCCAGTGCCTGGTCATATTGGCTGATGTTTTTCTGGCGTAAATCATATAATGCGGTGGTCAGTAGCGTGTTGCTTCCCGGTGGTTGGTATTTAACACCCAGCTCGACCTGACGTGCAGTCACAGGGTCAAGTGCCCCAGTACCCGGTGCGCCTTTGGCGGTGCTTGGCTCAAATGAAGTGCTGTAGCTGACATACGGCGAAATCCCGGAATCAAAGGCATACAACACGCCACCACGGCCAGTAAAGGCATGGTCATCCTGTTGGTCTTGGGTGGCCGTTTTGCGGCTCATGGTTTTTAGCTGCGACCAGTCATAGCGCCCGGATAACAGGAAATTCCACTTATCCAGCTCAATTTGGTCTTGTAAATAGACGCCGACTTGGTCGAGCTTGGTCAAGTCACTGCTATTAAGTGGCAAATCGCTGTCTTTAATATTCAGGCCATAAACCGGTGATACCCAATCCAGATTGTATGCTGGCAGCACTTTGCCCATAAAGAATTGGCTATCAATACGGGTGCGTTTGTAATCTATCCCTGTCAGCACGGTGTGGTTTAATTGACCAGTCCAGAAATCAGCTTGCAATTGGTTGTCGACTGCAAACTCAGCCGTGGTCTGGCGTTCAATTTGCGGGCGGCGGGTCATTGTGCGATTATCTGCCAGTAAATCCATAAAGACCAGATACTTATAATCCTGCTTGTTATAGCTGTAACGCAGGTTCTGGCGGAATTTAAAGGTATCATTGATGTAATGCTCAAGCGCGTAACCGGCCGAGGTTTGCTCGCGTTCCGATTGTTCAAACGATGGGTCGCTGACGTTAAAATCGTAAGGTATTTTGCCGTAAGCGGTGCCAAACACCGTGCCGGTGGCTGGTAAGAAATTACGTGAACCGGCCTTGGGTTCTTTCTGATAACTGGTCAGTAAAGTAAACGTGGTGTCTTCGTTGGGAATGAATGTTAACGCCGGGGCGATAGCAAAACGCTCCTGTTTGTAGGTATTCACGGCATCATCTTGTGTTCTGCCAATCCCATTCAGGCGATAGAGAACTTTACCCTCATCATCCAATATTCCACCAAAATCAAAGGCGGCTTCTGCCAAGCTATTATTGCCCGCCCCAACCTGCACTTTATGAATACTTTCAGCTGTTGGGCGCTTGCTGACCATATTTATCAGGCCGCCGGGGTTGACTTGACCATACAGGACTGAGGCCGGGCCACGGATGACTTCAACACGTTCTAGCAACCACGGGTCAATCTGGCCACCACGGCGTGCGCCACCCAGAGAGTTGTAACTCAACCCATCGAGAAAACGCGGCGCATAGCCGAAACCACGAATGATTACTTCGTCATTCATGTTAGATCCACCGCGATATTCCGGTACGACACCTGCGGTATAACGCAATGCTTGTGCGACGGATGTCGCGCCTTGATCCTGCATCTGCTGGCTAGTAATCACGGAAATTGATTGTGGCGTGCGGATAAGCGGGGTATCAGTTTTCGTGCCGGTTGAGCTATTTTTTGCGACGAAGCCATTATCTTGTTGCCCGCTGCCTGCTTTGGCAACAACCACGAGTTTATCTTCTTTCGCTGCGGCTTCTTTTGCGGTGGTCGCAGCCGCTGCTGGTAGTGTCGGTATTAATATAAATGCGGAGGTCAATAATAAGGTCTTTGATGTGTTGCTTGCCTGAAATAGTAATTTCCTTGGCATTTTCTCGCCAGAAATATCAAACATGATTTATCCCTACCTAGAAACACAATAATAAAAATGCTGGAGTCCATCCGGATTTATCCCCTTCAACTTTCAAATGACGGATATGTTGGCTGCTCTCAATAATCCGAATTACGCACGGTTCATTGAGTTTAAGGTCAATAATCTCA